>NZ_MOMC01000022.1 GCF_001983105.1 Pseudofrankia asymbiotica
GGACTGTGTGGAGACCTACCCTGGCCAGGTCTGGCCGGTCCAGGTGCAGCGGGCGCTGCGCGGCCTGGTCCACGAGGCCAACCTCGCCCGCGCGGCCGGCCGACGCGCGGTCCCCGCCGAGCGGCGCGACCCGCTGCTCGCCGAGTTCCGCGGCGCGGTCCGCGTCGGCCTGGCCGCCGTCGCGCCGGCCGAGCGGGGCACGAAGCAGCCGGTCGGCCGGTRCCTGCTCGAATGCCTGCGTGACCGGCACGACGACGTGCTGYGGTTCGTGTTCGACCTCGACGTGTGGCCCACGAACAACCTGTCAGAGCGCGATCTTCGGCCTTTCAAGACCCAGCAGAAGATCAGCGGGCGGCTCACCTCCGCGGCCGCGACCGCCTGCCGCCTCCAGGTCGCCAGCTACCTCTCTACCGCCCGCAAGCACGGCGTGTCCGCCCTGCAGGCCCTACGGCTCGCGTTCCGCGGCACCCCCTGGATGCCGCCCCCAGCGATCACTGCCACCTGACCAACCACCCGCCTGACCCCGCCGCGCCGACCCACCGGCACGGCCCACAGCCACGCCCCCGAACCGCCACCCACAGCAAGATCCCTAAACCAGGTGAATGTTTACGAACCCGGAGGGCTCCGGCGTGCCGGGAATCTGACTGGTCGATGCTGGTGGTGCCGAGCTTCGGGATCTGGTGGGATTTTCGGTGCTGACACTACGGAAATCCCGCCAGATCACGAGCGGCTTGTGGCGCGGCGGCTCAGCCGCCCCCGCCGATGGCGAACGTACGCAGGGCGAGGTCCGGGGCGCTCTTCGTCGCGTTCTCGGGGGGCTCGCCGCAGACGAGGACTGGAAGGTCGCGGGCGATCTCGACCGTGGCGGTCGCGCGCCCCGGACCGGACGGGCCGTCCCAGGTCAGCTCGACGGTCGCGGAACGGCCGCCGGGCGCCACGTCGGTCGTCGCCGATGTGAGCCGGTGATCCAGCCAGGCCCAGCCGAAGCGTTCGAAAAGCTCACGCTCGGCGACCTGGCCCCACATTCCCAGCGCGGTGCTGCCGCGGTAGTGGCCGTGCAGCGGCGGCCTCCCGGCTCGGCGGACGATCGTGTCGAGCACACCGGTGTCGAGATAGCCCCAGGCCAGCCCGTCCGGCAGCGTGAAACCGGTGGCGGCGAAGCGGTGGCCGCCGGTGTGGCTGCAGCGGCGGACGCGCACGTCCGGCCACGCGCCGGCCTCGTCGAGAGCCAGCCGGGTGCCGAGACGCCCGCAGCAGGCGTCCCGCGCGCCGTGCCCGCAGATCAGTACCTCCGGCGGCGCGGGCCACCCCTGGCCGCCCGGTGCCTCGACGAGCCGGGCGATCTCGTCGACGACGTTCCCCTGGTCGACGACGTGATCCGTGCCGGTGAAGCCGCCCGCCGGGGAACGCCGCCAGATCGTCACGCCCACCCGGKCGCGTACGCCGGCTGTGAGCTGGGCGGGCGAGGCCGGCGCCGGCGGCGGCGGACCGTCGATCGGCGGGCGCACGGCCAGCAGCCGGGCCGGTGGCAGCCCGCGCCGGGCGAGCTCGGCGAAGACCGGCAGCTCGCCGACGTCGCGCGGCCACGGCGGCGGCGTCTCGACCAGGATGAACAGGTCGCAGCTGAGCGCCGAGCCGATCGGGTCCGCTCCCTGTGCCTGGGTCCAGGGGGCGCACCGGAAGGACGGGGCGATCCCGGGGGACGTCGCTGGTGACGAGGGGCCGACGGTCACGGTGGTCACCTTCCGTTCAGCCGAGCCCGGCCCGGACGACGGTGTCTCGGGTCGCGGTGCCTCGGATGGCGGTGTCCCGGACGGCGGCGTCCTGGGCCTTGGTGCCCGCGAGGGYCGTGGCGACGCGGCCGCCGCGGTCCTCGGCCCCGCCGGTGCCGGTCACCTCTCGGAACCTACTCACCCAGGGGGTGAGGTAGTCCTCCGCCGCGGCTGTGTCATCCGGCACTGGCAGCCGGAGGCGTACGTCGGTGACTCCGGCCGCGAGCAGCGCGGGAAGGCCGCCCATCGTCGCGTCCAGGTCCGGCGTCCCGTCCGGGCCGGCGACGTTCGCGAGCTTGCCGGCGATCCCGAGCTCCAGCGGGTCGCGGCCGAGCGCGGCGACGGCGTCGCGCATCCGGGGGATCGTCTCGACCAGGTCGGTGGCGCGGTCGGACGCCGGCCCCCATGGGATCCAGCCGGAGGCGAACCGGGCCAGACGGCGCATCGCGCCGGGGTTGACCGTCCCGCTCACCCAGATCGGGACGCCGCCAGGCTGGACCGGTTTCGGGTTGAGGTGGATGTTCTCGAAGGACAGCTCGGGGGAGTGGTGGCTCGCCCGGTGCTCCCGCCACAGCAGCTGGCAGACCTCCAGGGTGTGGTCGAGCAGCCGGCCGCGGCGGGAGAAGTCCAGCCCGGCGGCCTCGTACTCCTCGCGCTGCCAGCCGATCCCCACGCCGAGGTCGAGCCGGCCACCGGAGAGCACGTCCAGCGTGGCGGCGCTCTTGGCCAGCACGACCGGCCTGCGCAGCGCGGCGAGCAGGATGCTGTTGGTCAGGCGCACTCGCGACGTCATCCCCGCGAGGAACGACATCGCCGTCATCGGCTCGAGGAAGTGACCGTTCGGCCCCGTCGGCTGCCCGCCGCCGGCCCGGCCGCCGATCTCGGGCCGCGCGTAGTTCTCCAGGTGCTCGCCGAAGACGACGTGCTCACCGGAGAGCACCACCCGGTCGACGCCGGCCCGGTCGGCGGCGACGACCCGGTTGAGCAGCGGGCGCCACGAGCCGGGGTCCGTCGGCGCCAGGGCCAGGTAGCGGATCGAGAACTGGGCGGCACTCACGCGCCGCCTCCAAAGGCGGCCGGCGTCGCTGACGACCCTGGCGTCGCTGGCGTCGCTGACGACGCCCCGAGCGAATCCGCCAGCGATGCCGGGAGGCCGATGCTGCGCGGCTCCAGGAAGCTCGCCAGCCCCTCCGGCCCGAGCTCGCGGCCGATGCCGGACTGCTTGAAGCCGCCGAAGGGCACCAGCGGGAACGGCGGGAAGTCGGCGTTGATGTTCACGGCGCCGGTGCGCAGCCGGCGCGCGACAGCGAGCGCGCGCGCCGGGTCGGCGCTCCAGACGCCGCCGGCCAGCCCGTACGGCGAGTCGTTCGCGATCCGGACGGCCTCGTCGGCGTCGTCGAACGGGATGACGCACAGCACCGGGCCGAAGACCTCCTCCCGGGCGACCCGCATCGCGTTGTGGACGTCGCCGAGGATCGTCGGCTCGACGTACCAGCCCTTCGGCGGGTCGATGGGCCGTCCGCCGCCGGTGACGACCCGGGCGCCATGCCGCGCGGCGTCGCCGATGTAGCCCTCGACCCGGGCACGCTGCCGCTCGGCGACCAGCGGGCCGATCACCGTCGCCGGGTCGTGCGGGTCGCCGAGCGGGATGGCCGCCGCGGTGACGCCCGCGGCCTCCAGCGCCTCGGCGTAGCGGGACCGGTGGACGAGGATGCGGGTCTGGGCGGCGCAGACCTGGCCGGAGCGGTTCATCCCGATGCCGACGACCATCGGCACGACCGCCGCCACGTCGGTGTCGTCGAGCAGGATGCAGGCGGACTTGCCGCCGAGCTCCAGCGACACCCGTTTGATCTGGTCGCCGCACAGGCTCATGATCCGCTTGCCGGCGGCGGTCGAGCCGGTGAAGGCGATCTTGTCGGTGCCGGGGTGGGTGACGAGGTGCTCGCCGACCTCCCGGCCGCCCGGCACGACGTTGACGACGCCGGGCGGGACGTCGGCGTCGCGCAGTGCCTCGGCGAGCACGAACGTCGACAGCGGCGCCTCCGGCGGAGGCTTGACCACCACCGCGCAGCCGGCGGCCAGCGCGGGCGCCGTCTTCCAGGCGGCCAGGGTGACGGGCGCGTTCCACGGCACGATCGCGCCGACGACGCCGACCGGCTCCTGCGTGACGAGGCCGGCCCGGGGGCCGGCGGTGACGGTCCGCTCGAACGGGAACGCCGCCGCCAGGCCCGCGTAGTAGTCGAACACCGGCCCCACCAGTCCGGTCTGCGACGCCGGGTTGCTCACCGGGCAGCCGATCTCGTCGACCGTCACGGCGGCGATCTGGCCCGCGCGCTCGGCCAGCAGCTTCGCGGCGCGGGCGAGGACCTCGCCGCGTTCCGCCGGTGTCATCCGCGGCCACGGCCCGTCGTCGAACGCGGCCCGGGCGGCGGCGACCGCTCGGTCGATGTCGCCGCCCGTCGCGAGCGGAACCTCGCCGACGACGTCCTCGCTCGACGGCGAGATGACGCCGAACCGGTCCGGCCCGCTCGGCGCGGCCCAGCCGCCGTCGATGAAGAACGCGTCCCGGTACATCAGTCGCTGGTCCACGCCTGATCGCTTCCCCTCGTCGTTCGCCTGGTCAGCCGAGCATGTTGATGCCGCCGTCGACGATGATCGTCTGCCCGGTGATGTAGCTGGCGCCCTCCGAGCACAGGAAGCCGACGACCGGGGCCAGGTCGGCCGGGTGGCCGATGCGCCGCAGCGCCGCGTTGCCGAGGCCCTTCTCCAGGACCTCGCGCGGGACCACCTTCAGCGTCGCCTCGGTGTCGATGACGCCCGGGGCGATGGCGTTCACCGTGATGCCGAACGGGCCGAGCTCGCGGGCCAGCGTCTTCGTCATCGTGATGACGGCGGCCTTCGACATCGAGTAGTGCAGCGAGCGGGGAACGGTCGCGTAGACCGAGGCCGAGCTCTGGTTGACGATGCGACCGAAACTCTGCCCCTTCATGTGCGGAATCGCGGCCCGGCACATGTAGAAGGTGCCGCTGACGTTGATGTCGATCATTTTCTGCCACATGCCGAGGTCGATCTCCTCGGCGATCGCGAAGTCGCGGTTCGCGTAGAGCGCCGCGTTGTTGACGAGGAAGTCGATCGACGAGTGCTCGGCGACGACTCCGTCGACCGCGGCTCGGCAGGCGTCCGCGTCGGAGATGTCCAGGACCAGGGTGCTGGCCGATAACCCGGCCGATAAGAGCTCCTTGGTCATGGTCTCGGCCGCCGGACCGTCGATGTCAGCGACGACGACGTGGGCGCCGCGACCGGCGAAGTGCCGCGCGTACTCGGACCCGATGCCGTGCGCGGCGCCGGTGATGACGGCGACGCGCCCCGTGAAGTCAGTCAATGGGAACCTCTCTCGCTGCCGGCCAGACAGAATGCAAGGGTAACCTTGCATAGAATCCGCCCGCAAGGGATGATGCGTCCCGGCGGACGACGCGAACCACTGACGCCGCGCGGTCACCGGCCGCGCCGGCCCGACCCGGATCCTCGTCCAGCCCAAGGAGACCGTCCCCGTCTCCACCACCCCGCTCGCGCTGATCGAAGGTGACTGATCGTGACTGTTCTTGAGGAGTCGGGGAACGTGGCCGAGCCCGGCCGCGGGCGGGTCGCCGGCAAGGTGGCGATCGTGACCGGCGCGGGCCAGGTGCCGGGGCCGGGAGTCGGCACCGGCAAGGCGACCGCGCTGTTGCTCGCCCGGCACGGCGCCGCCGTCGTGCTCGTCGACAACACCCCCGACCGCGCCGAGGTGACCCGCAAGGAGATCGAACAGGCCGGCGGCCGCGCGGTCGTCGTCGCCGGCGACGTCACGGTCGCGGCGGACTGCGAGCGCTTCACCCAGGCGGCGCTCGACGCGTTCGGCCGGCTGGACATCCTGGTGAACAACGTCGGCGTCTCCCGTCCCGGCAGCGTCCTCGACACGGCCGAGGACACCTGGGACGACCTGCTGCGGATCAACCTGAAGTCCGTCTACCAGGTGTCCCGGTTCGCCATCCCGGCGATGGCCGCCACCGGCGGCGGGTCGATCGTCAACATCTCCTCGATCGGCGCGCTGCGCGCGATCGGCTTCGCGGCCTACTCGGCGGCGAAGGGCGGGATGATCTCGCTGTCCCAGGAGATGGCCGCGGCGCACGGGCCGCTGGGCGTCCGGGTCAACGTCGTCGTTCCTGGCTCGGTGCGGACGCCGCGCACCCAGGGCGCCGCCGAGAGGCTCGGCCAGGACCTCGGCGAGATCCAGAAGACCGCGGCCTCCGTCCTGCCGCTCGGCGCGGTCACCCATGGCACCGGCTGGGACGTCGGGTACGCGGCGCTGTTCTTCGCCAGCGACGAGTCCAGCTGGATCTCCGGCCAGGTGCTCGCCACCGACGGCGGCGCGAGCGTCACCCTGCCCGCCGTCGCCGGCCTGCGCCTCGGGGGTGGGCGGTGACTCCCGAGGAACTGTTCGCCGAGTGGACCGCGGCCTGGGTCACCCGTGACCCGGCCGAGCGGCTGCGTCGTTTCGAGGCCTGCTGCGTCGACGAGGTGGAGTTCGTCCCGCCGGACGAACGGCCGGTCGTGCGCGGGCGCCGCGCCCTCGCCGACCACGTCACCGAGCACACCGCCGCCTGGCCGGACGGGGTGACCGCGGTGCTCGCCGGGCCACCCGTGGGAGACCACGACTGGAGGCGGGCATACGTCCGCTGGATCTTCCCGTCCGCGGTCCTCGTCGGTCTCGACATCATCCGGGTCGAGAACGGAAAGATCGCCACCATGCTCGTCTTCGCCGAGGGGGCCCAGCCGTGACCGGTCAGCCGACCAGCGCCAGGCGCCTCCGGGAGGACCTCGGCCACGTCATCATCGACGCCGACGCGCACCACGTGGAGATCAGCGTCGCGTTCGCCGACTTCGTGCGGGACAACGGCGGCGGGCACCTGCTCGACGACCCGGCGGTGAAGGCACTCGGCCTCGCCGACGGGTCCGGTGAGCGCGTGCCGTCGCTCGCCGAGCGCCGTCGGCTGCACCTGTCGGCCCGCCCGGTCTGGTGGACGCCGAGCGACACCCTCGACTACGCGACCGTCGCCATGCCGTCGCTGTACCACGAGCGGCTCGGCGAGGCCGGGATCGACTTCGCCGTCATCTACCCGTCGCGCGGCATGGTGCTGCTGTCGCTGGAGAACCCCGAGACCCGGGTCGGGCTCGCCAGGCTCTACAACGCCTACGTGGCGCAGGCCTACGCGCCCTACCGGGACCGGCTCGCCCCGGTCGCGGTCATTCCCGCGCACACCCCGGACGAGGGGATCGCGGCGCTGGAGCACGCGGTGTCGCTCGGGCTGCGGGCGGCGCTGATGCCGTCGTTCGTCTGGCGGCCGATCCCGGCGTTCGCCGACGCGCCGCCGCAGTACCGGTCGCGGCTGCAGCGGATCGACAACTTCGGGCTGGACAGCGACCACGACTACGACCCGTTCTGGGCCAAGGCGGTCGAGCTCGGCGTCCCGCTGTCGTGCCACTCGAACGGCTTCAGGTTCACCGGGCATTTCTCGCCGTCGAACTACTCCTACGCCGCCGGGCATTTCGCCGCGGTGGGGGAGGCGACCGCCAAGTCGCTGTTCCTCGGCGGGGTCACGACGCGGTTCCCGGGCCTGCGGGTCGCGCTCCTCGAGGGGGGTGTGGCGGGCGGCGTGCGGGTCTACGGGGACCTGGTGTCGCGGTTCGAGAAGCGCGGCAAGGCCGGGCTGGGCCGGCTGGACCCGGCCCGGCTCGACCCGGCGGAGCTGGCCAGACTGGCGACGAGGCACGCTCCCGAGCTCGCCCACTACCGGCCGGAGCAGCTCGTGCCCGGCGTGTCGGCGGTCGACGGGCAGGTCGACGACTTCGCCGCCAGCGGGGTCACGTCGGTCGAGGAGATTCGGGACGCGTTCGTCCGCGGCTTCTACTGGGGATGCGAGGGCGACGACCCGCTGGTGGGCCTCGCCTATGACGGGCGGGTGAACCCGCTCGGTGCCCAGCTGCGCCCGATGATGGGTTCCGACCTCGGGCACTGGGACGTCCCGTCGTTCACCCACCCGCTCCTCGAGGCCCACGAGCTGGTCGAGGACGGCATTCTCACGCCCGCGCAGTTCGAGGAGTTCACCTGCGTGAACGCGGTGCGGTTCTACGGCGGCACGTCGTCCGAGTTCTTCGCCGGGACCGCCGTCGCCGCCGACGCCGAACGGATCCAGGCCAGGGACCGGGCCGCCGGCGAGCCGGGCGCGCGGGAACTGGAGCACACCGCGTGAACGCGCGGCTCGGCGGACCGCTGGCCGGGCGGGTCGCCCTGGTGACGGGCGCGGCGCAGGGGGCCGGGCGCGGGTACGCGCGCGCCCTGGCGGCCGCGGGCGCGCAGGTCGTCGTCGCCGACCTGTTCGCCGACGCGGGCGCGGAGACGCTCGACCTCATCGAGAAGGACGGCGGGACCGCCCGGTTCTGCCATCTCGACGTCACGGACGAGGGCAGCGCCCAGGGAGCGGTCGCGTTCGCCACGGAGGAGTTCGGCCGGCTCGACGTGCTGGTGAACAACCCGAACCGCTACCGGGACACGACGTACACGCCGCTCGCCCAGATGACGGTCGAGCACTGGGACACGACGATGGCCGTGATGGTGCGCGGGACGTTTCTCCTCTGCAAGGCCGCCGTCCCGGAACTCGCCAGGTCGCCATGCCCGGCGATCGTCAACCACACCTCGTCGGCCGCCTACGGCGTGCGCAACTGGCTCGACTACGGGACGGCCCGCGGCGCGGTCATCGCGATGACGAAGTCGCTGGCGAAGGAGCTGGCCCCGCTGGGAATCCGGGTCAACGCCCTGTCGGTCGGCTCGATGGCGGCCGAGGCGATCGCGCTCGGCGTGCTGGAACGCGAGGAGCAGATGACGGGCACCCCGGAGTTCCGCATGCAGCTCATCGGGCGGGTCGCGACCGAGGACGACGTGGCCGGCCCGGTCGTGTTCCTCGCCAGCGACGCCTCCCGCTACATGACCGGCCAGACCATCTCCTACGACGGCGGCAAGTTCCTCCTGGGTTGAGGCGGGAGGCCGCCTGGCCGCCGGGCCGGCCGAGGACGGAGGGAGGACGTCTGTGGAGCTGACGCCGGCGCGGGTGATGGAGACGCTCGCGGCGTCCTGGAGACCGGACGCGATGAGCGATCCGGTGACAGCCGAGCGCTGGGCGACGCTGTTCGCGGACGACATCGTGCTGGTGGAGCCGGAGTCGCTGCCGCACGGCGGCGTCCACAGGGGGCTCGACGCGTTCCGCGCCGTCCAGGCGGGCATGCGGGAGCACTGGGAGCAGCGCATCGAGGGCACCGAGTACTGGCGGTGCGCGGCGGATCTCTACGCGCTGCGGATCGTGATCCGATGGACGGCGCGGGCCACCGGCCGATCGGTCGTCCTCCCGATGATCGACCTGATCCGGATCCGTGGCGGACAGATCATCGAGGTCGAGGCCTTCGTCCACGACACGAAGGCCCTGCTGGACACGCTGGGATAGCGACCCACCRCATCGCGTGCTGCCCGGCTGGGTCCTCGCCTGCTGGGCGAACGCTAAACGAGCGCTCACTTATTGCTATTCTTCTCGCGGAATGGCCGAGGACCTGTCGGTAGTCCAGGCCACTGACGCTCGTACTGACGCTCGTGAGGTGGAAGATGGACGTGACGGCGACGCCGCCCGGYCCGGCCGAGACCGCGATCGACGACGACTGGGTCGAGCACCACTTCGACCACGAGTCGCGCGCGTTGGCCCAGGACTTCCACCCGACGCTGGCACGTGCCCGGTCGCTGAGCCCGGTCGCGCACAGCGACCAGCACGGCGGCTTCTGGGTCACCACCAGCTATGAGCAGGTGCTCTCCGTCGCCCAGGACTGGGAGACGTTCAGCTCCGCCGATGGCATCACGATCGCGCAGACCGAGAAGCACACGATCCTTCCGGTCACGATCGACCCACCGCTACAGCGCGAGTTCCGCCGCGTCATCAACCCCTCCTTCCGGCCTGTCGTCGTCGCCGAGTGGGAGAAGCAGACCCGTGACCTGGTGAACCGGCTGATCGACGGCTTCATCGAGCGCGGCGAGTGCGACTTCATGGAGGAGTTCGCCCGGCCGCTGCCGGGGCTCGCCTTCTTCGAGTTCGCCCTGCACGCGCCGACGGAGGACCTCGCCCAGGTCAACGAGTGGGCGATGACGACCTCGAAGCCCGTCCCCGAGGCACGCGAGTGCATCTTCAAGCTCGCCGGCTGGATCGTCGAGCGCATCGCCGAGCGGCGTCAGACGGGACCGCGCGGCGACGTGATCGACGCGGTTCTCGCCGCTGAGATCGAGGGCCGGCCGATCACCGACGCGGAGGCGATCGGCACCATCCACCTGCTCATTCTCGGCGGTCTTGACACGACGGCCGGTGCCCTCGGCATGTCGATACTGCGGTTCTGCGACCACCCCGAGATTCCGGAGCTGCTGCGCGCCCGGCCGGAGYTCATCCCGAACGCGGTGGAAGAGCTGCTGCGCCTTGACAGCTCGTTCGTCTCGGTCGCGCGCACCGCCCGCCGCGACACCGAGCTGAACGGTCAGCAGATCAAGGCGGGCGAGCAGGTCCTGATGTACTGGGCCGCGGCCAACCACGACGAGAACGAGTTCGAGGACGCGGAGACGTTCGACGCCGAGCGGCCCCGCAACCGGCACATCGCCTTCGGTGCCGGCCCGCACCGCTGCGCCGGCTCGAACCTCGCCCGGATGAACCTGCGCATCGCCGTCGAGGAGCTCGTGGGCCGTCTGCACGACATCCGGCTGGCGCCCGGCGCCGAGGTCGAGTACCACTCGACCTACAACCGCACCCCCCTCACCGTCCCCATCACCTTCACCCCGGGTGCCCGGCTGTCGCCCGCGCAACCCGAGTAGGCGGGCTTCGGTCAGCTTTGGTCAGCTCCGGCTGGCCCGTCGCGGCGGCGTCGCCGCGGGCGATCAGTTGCCCGCGGCGGAGGGCGGAGCAAGACTCCCCTTGCGCCCGCTGGGCGAGCGCACTGTGACCCGGCTCGGCGGACCTGGTTCGGCGACGCGGTTCGGCGACCGGGTGGTCGCGGCTGGGTCGTGAAAGGTGGATGCGGCGTGAGTGAAGCGTCCGAAGAGCGTGCCGGGCAGTCGAACGACGGGCACTCGAACGACGGGCACTCGAACGACGGGCACTCGAACGACGGGCACTCGAACGACGGGCACTCGAACGACGGGGTGCCCGGAGACGGTGCGCGGATGTTCTTCTACGACTCGAACACGTTGCCGTACCGGAGCAACCAGGAACTCTCGGAATGGTTGCCGGAGGAACAGCGGGAGGTATTCCTCGACGCTGTCGGGCGCGACATGGTCTCGACCACGGTCCTGCTCTCGCCGACCATGACGGTCGTCCGGTCACGGGTCGGTCCCGGTGCCCAGGTCCGGCCGCACCGGCACGGCACGAACCAGCTGACCTATGTGCTGTCCGGCGAGCTCCGATACGGAAGGCGGGTCACCCGGGCGGGCGAGGGCGTCTTCACGCCGAACCAGAAATACACCTGGGTCGCCGGCCCGGAAGGCGCCGAATGGATCGAGATCCACGACGGCGTCCCCAAGCCGTACGACCTGGACTGAGTCACCGCCGTCACCGCCGCGGTGTTCGCGCGCGGCCGGCCTGATCGAACGGACCGCGCGCGAACACCCGGCCCGGCCACCGGCGGCCCGCGCCGTCGGCCTTGGCGCCGGCCACGGATTGCCGTTGACCGGGTCGAAACAGGGGCGCTACTTTTCCTCCCGTCGAATGCAAGATTACCCTTGCATCGTTGCCTGGGAGGCCTGCATGGCGCCGTACCCGACCTCGACGTTCGACCACCTGTCGCCGGCGGTCGCCGGCCCGGCGTACTGGGACGCGGTCCGGGAGCTCGCCGGTCTCGGCCCGCTGACCTGGGTCGAGAGCGGTCACGGCTACTGGGCGGCCACGTCCTGCGACCTGGTGCTCCGCATCGCGCAGGACTGGGAGACGTTCACCTCGACGGAGGGCGTGTCGATCACCCGCCCGGGGTTCGACCTGATGCCGCGGCTGGTCCCCATCGAGCTGGACCCGCCGCGCCAGCGCGCCTATCGCCGCCAGGTGAACCCGCACCTGACGGTGACGTCCCTCGCCCACCTGGAAGACCCGATCAGGGACGTGGCCGACGAGCTGATCGACACGTTCGTGGGCGCGGGGGAATGCGACCTCGCGGTCGACTTCGCCCGCAAGCTGCCGGGCACCATCCTGTTTCGGCTGCTGTTCCACGCGACCGACGAGGACTTCCGCGCCGTCGAACCCGCCGCGCGCGCCATCAGCTTCGAGTCCGACCCCCAGAGGACCGCCGCGGGCGCGGCGACGTTGCGGGCCTGGGCCGCCAGCGTCTTCGAGAGCCGCGACGGCCAGCCGAGGCGCGACGACGTGGTGAGCGCCGTCCAGTGCCTGAACGACTCGGGTGAGACGTTCGTCGACCACGAGTTCCTGTCGGGCCTGCAGCTGCTCATCCAGGGCGGGATCGGCACGTCGGCGAGCGCCATCGGCGCGACCATGCGGATCCTCGCCGAGGACCCGCGCCTGCAGGCGGCCGTCCGCGCCGACCTCTCGCTGGTGCCGGCGCTGGTGGAGGAATGCCTGCGGCTGGAGACCCCGCTCCCGCTGATGTTCCGCACGGCGACCAGGGACGTCGAGATCCTCGGCCGGCCCATCAGGAAGGGCGACAAGGTCGGCCTGTTCTTCGGCGCGGCGAACCGCGACCCCGAGGTCTTCGAGCGCCCGGACGAGGTCGTTCTCCACCGGCCGCGCAACCGGCACCTGACGTTCKGCGCCGGGCCGCACCGCTGCGTCGGCTCGAACCTCGCCCGGCTGCAGGTCCGGGTGGCGGTCCGCCGGCTGCTGGAAAGGCTCGGCCCGTTTCGCGTTCCGGGCGGCGCCGAGATCACCTACTTCAGCCTGCAGGCCCGGGGGCCGGCGTCCATCCCGCTCGTCTTCGAGCCCGCGTGACGCGCGACCATGTGTGCACGGACGGCACCCGCGGGGCCGGCGCCCGCGCCCCGGCTGCGTACGCTGGCGCCGTGACGGCGAGCCAGGGGACCGCGAATCAGGAGACCTCGCGCCCAAAGGCCACGAGCCCAAAGGCCGCGAGCAGGGCCACCCGGCCCGCCGGGTCGCGGCGGACGACCCGCGACCGGATTCTCGAAGCGGCGATGGATGTGTTCGCCGAGGTCGGGTTCACCGGCGCCACGATCAGCGAGGTGGAGCGGCGCGTCGGCCTGGCGGTGGGCACAGGCAGCCTGTACCGGCACTTCCCGTCCAAGGAGGCGCTGCTGACGGCGGCCGTGGACCGCGAGGTCGGCCGCCTGCGCGCCGAGATGGCCGAGAGGCGCGCGGCGATTCCCCCGTCGACGGACGCGGTGGAGCGCCGCCTGCACGTCTACGAGCAGCTGCTCGCGGACATCCGCCGATTCGACCGGCTGTTCCGGCTCATGCTCAACGAGGGTGACCGCGTCCCCGAGCTGCGCGCGGCGATCTGGACGGCGCTGCAACGACCGGTTCTCGCCGAGCCACGGGACGAGGATGTGGTCGACGCGATCGCGGTCGCCGCCCTCGGCGGCTACCACCTGTTCTCGACGATGCAGGGGCACCCGTTCAACGGCGTCGGCCAGGAGCAGTTCCTGCGCACCCTCGTCGACCTCACCCGGCAGCGTGTGCCGGACGCGCCGCACGCGGCCGTGCCCGCCGCCGAGCGGGCCGAGTAGCCAGGTCACCGGGTACCGGGGCATCCCCGGTCCGTTCCGGCCGGGGACATCCCGGCCGTCCCCGCCGGGGATGTCCCCGACGGGGACGGCCTCCGTCAGGCGGAGACCGTGATCGCGCGCTCGGGGCAGTTGTCGGCGGCCTCGCGCGCCTTCGCCTCGAACTGCGGCGGGACGTCGGGGATCGGGACGAAGCCGTGGCCCTCCTCGTCGAGCGAGAAGACCTCCGGGCAGATGTCCCAGCAGCGGGCGTGCCCCTGGCACAGGTGAGGGTCGACCTCGGCCTTCATGGGAGCCTCTCCTTCGCTTTGTCTTCGGCTCGTCGCGTTCTTCGCTGGTGGCGTCCCCGGCCGGCTCGGTCGGGGACGCAGGGTCAGAACGTAGCGGACACGGCCCACGGACCGTCCGGGAAGGCACGGTCGAGCAGGTCCCGCCGCGACGCGGCCAGCCAACGAACCCACGTGGACCTCGCGATCGACTCGGCGGGCCGGTATGACCCGGCCAGGGCTCACCAGCACGGCCGGTGGGCCTCATGCTAACAGAGCGCTCACATACTTACCCTCGCTGTCGCCTGGCCGTGACCACTGTGTGCGACCACCGTCGCCCTGTTGTGCGGTCCTCTTGTAAAGATGGTTTCGGGTGGACGCGACCCGCACCGGGGGCATGCTGGTGGACGTGCTTTTGGTTGTGGAGTGAGCAGTTACTGAGCTAGTGTCCAGCCACCGGCCGGGCGCGCCTGGCGTGCCGCTCGTCGGCGGCCGGCGGCGCGGCACCGCGCCACCGCGCCACCGACAGCGCACGTCATCCGGCGTCGCGCGTCGACGGCGGGGCACGTCACCGGCGGGGCGCACCCGGGCAGGCCACCGCGGCGCGCCGCGCCGCCAGCACGGACAGGAGATGGGCCTCGATGAGGGTCGCCGTCGCGTACGAGCCCGGCAAGCCGCTCGTCCTCGAGGACCTGCCGGTCCCCGCGGTCGGCCCGCGCGACGTGCTCGTGCGCATCACCGCCAGCGGCATCTGCCACACGGACCTCAACGTCATCGAGGGCCGCTCCGCGCTGCGACTGCCGATCGTCCCCGGTCACGAGGCCACCGGGATGGTGGAGGAGGTCGGCGCCGAGGTCCGCCGGGTCCGGCCGGGCGACCGCGTGCTCGCCTCCGTCTCCCCGGCCTGCGGCTCCTGCTGGTGGTGTCAGAACGGCATGACCAACCACTGCGAACGCGGCCCGCTCGTCCAGGCCGCGGCCCGGTTCGACCTCGCCGACGGCCGCACCGCACGCGCGGTCTGCGGCTGCGGCTCGTTCGCCGAGGCGATGGTCGTCGACGAGGCGAGCGTCGTCGCGGTCGAGACGGACCTGCCGGACGAGCAGCTCGCCCTGCTCGGCTGCGGCGTGACCACCGGCGTCGGCGCCGCGCTGAACACCGCCCAGGTCGCCCCGGGCTCGACCGTCGCGGTGATCGGCTGCGGCGGTGTAGGGCAGTCCGTCATCCAGGGCGCCCGGATCGCCGGCGCGGCCGTCATCATCGGGATCGACCTGGCGGCGTCGCGCCGCGAAGCCGCGCTGCGCGCCGGCGCGACGCACACCGTCGACCCGACCGACGCCGACCCGGTCGACCAGGTCAAGGCGCTCACGGGTGGGCGCGGAGCGGACTACAGTTTTGAGGTCGTTGGCTTCCCCAAGCTGATGGAGCAGGCGTTCGCGCTGGCCCGGATGGAGGGGACGGTGACGCTCGTCGGCATGCCGGCTATGGGCGCCACGATCACGCTGCCCGCGATCGGCGCGGTCTTCTCCGGCAAGAAGCTGGTCGGTTCGCCCGTCGGCGGCTCGCAGATCCTGCGCGACTTCCCGCGCTTCATCCGGCTCGCCGAGAGCGGCCGGCTCGATCTCGGGCAGATGGTCTCCCAGCGGATCAAGCTCGAGGAGATCAACGAGGGCATCCGGCTGACGGCTGGCGCCGAGGGCACACGCACCGTCATCGTCTAGAAGAGGTCTGAAAAGGGCGAAGCCGTGAAGGGGCGAGCGGTCATGGCCGCGAGCGGCCGGCGGCGGCCCACGGCCCGGCCCGGCACGCCGGCCTGGCAAGCGGCCTGACAAGGAGGAGCGCATGACCGCGCGGACACTGATCAGGAACGCATCCGTGCTCGCCTGCACCGGCGACGCGGGCGAACGGCCGTTCGACGGCGACATCCTCATCGAGGGCAACCGTGTCGAGCTGGTGACGCCCGGCCGCCTGGACCTGGACGCGGTGTCGGCCAGGGTCGTCGACGTGCGCGGGGCCACCGTGCTGCCCGGTCTCGGCGACGCGCACACCCACATCAGCTGGCCGCTCGACTTCGTCTTCGACCACGCCGGCGTCGCCGCGTCACCGCCGGCGGAGCACGCCCTGGACGTCGCCGCCGTCGTGCGCACCTTCCTGGAGAGCGGCTACACGCTCATCGTCAGCGCGAGCGTCCTGCAGCCACAGGACGACGTCGTCGCCCGCGACGCGATCGAGCGGGGCCTGATCCCCGGCCCGCGGATCGTGCCCGGCAACCTGCTGGTGACGTCCCCCGGGGCGATCAGCGACGGCACCCCGATGTCGGTGGTCGCGGCCGACGCCCRGGAGCTGCGCGCGATCGTCGCCCGGCAGTGCGACGCCGGCGCCCGGGCGATCAAGCTGTTCATCTCCGGCGACGGCATCGTGCCCGAGTTCCCGTCCGACGACGTCTACATGAACGACGAGATGCTCGAGGCCGCCGTCGACGAGGCCGCGAAGTACGGCGCCTTCATCACGGTGCACGCCCGCGGTTCGGCGAGCGTCGCCATGGCCGCGCGCACCGGTGTGCGGCTCATCCACCACGCCTGCTTCCTTGACGACGAGGCGGTGCGCGCGCTGGAGGCCCGCCGCGACGACGTCTGGGTCTGCCCGGGGCTGCACTACCTGTACGCGGTGGTCAACGGCCACGCCCAGCCGTGGGGACTCTCGCCGGAGAAGGTCGAGCTGTCCGGCTACCGGGACGAGCTGAAATCCCAGGTCGAGGGGATACGGCGGCTGCGGGAGTCCGGAATCCGGATCGTCGCCGGTGGCGACTTCGGCCACCAGTGGACGAGGCACGGCACGTACGCGGCGGAGCTCGAACGCTACGTCGACCAGGTCGGCATGACGCCCGCCGAGGCCGTCCACACCGCCACCCGTGACATGGGCCCGCTGGTGGGTCTGGAGACGGGCCAGATCCGCGAGGGCTACCTGGCCGACCTGCTCGTCGTCGACGGCGACCCCACCGAGGACATCTCGGTCCTGCGTGACCCGG
This sequence comes from Pseudofrankia asymbiotica, assembly GCF_001983105.1. Taxonomy (GTDB): domain Bacteria; phylum Actinomycetota; class Actinomycetes; order Frankiales; family Frankiaceae; genus Pseudofrankia; species Pseudofrankia asymbiotica. Next base: position 16,864 of record NZ_MOMC01000022.1, read on the forward strand.
CCCGCCGTCGGCTGGTCTTCAAGGACGGTGAGGTCGCGTACGTGAACCCCTCGGTGTACCCGTGAGCGGGGCCATCACCGCGCAGGCCGGCGGCCCTGGCGCCGCCGGGCCCGACCAGGCGGCACCGGCGCCGGTCGCCGCCGAGCCCGCGCTGCTGTCCGGCGTCGAGGCGCTCGCCCGGCTGCTGGTCGTGCGCGCCGAGCTGGACGCGCGCGCCGGCCTGACGACGGCGACCATGGTCTCCGGCTACCCCGGCTCGCCGCTGGGCACCTTCGACCTCACCATCGAGCGTTCCGCCGCCCTGCTCGCCGAGCACCGGGTGCTGCACCGCCCCGGCCTCAACGAGGAGCTCGCGGCCGCCACCGTCTGGGGCAGCCAGATGGGCACCGGCCGGTCGCTGCTGGCCCCCCGGAGCGGCGAGGCGGGCCCAGGGGAACCCCCCGCGGCCAGCATCCCCGGCGCCACCGGCGATCTCGCCGCTGACGTCTCCGCCGGGGACACCCCCGCCGGGGACGTCGGCGCGCTCGACGGCGTGGTGGGCGCCTGGTACGGCAAGACCCCGGGCCTGGACCGCAGCGGCGACGTCCTCAAGCACGCCGGCGCGATGGGCACCGGCCCGAACGGCGGCGTCGTGATGTTCTGCGGCGACGACCCGTCGGCGAAGTCGTCCACCCTCGCCTGCGACAGCCAGTACACCTTCGAGGACGCCTGCATCCCGGTGATCGTTCCCGGCGACCAGCAGGACATTCTCGACCTCGGCGTGCACGCCTTCCGGATGTCGCGCTACAGCGGCGCCTGGGCCGGCCTGAAGATCGTCACCGCCGTCGCCGACGGCATCGGCACCGTCGACGCGGGCGTGGACCGGCACACCCCGAGCGACCCGACCGACCACGCGGTCGACGGCCGGCCATGGCGGCACATCCCGTCGACGGCGGTCGGCCCGCACGCCGCGCCGGGCCAGGAGGAGCAGGTCATCGACCTGCGGCTGCGCGCCGCCGAGGCCTACGCCCGGCACAACCGGCTCGACCGCGTCGTCGGCGCCCCGGCCGGTGCCCGCCTCGGCGTCGTCTGCGCGGGCAAGACCTACTTCGACGTCGCCCAGGCGTTCGCGGACCTCGGCGTCCGGGTGGACCGGCTCGCCGACGCCGGCGTCCGGGTGCTCCGGCTCGCCGTCACCTACCCGCTCGGGCGCGAGACCGTCCTCGAGTTCGCCCGCTCCGTCGACGAGATCGTCGTCATCGAGGAGAAGCGGCCGTTCGTCGAGACCCAGCTGCGCGCGATCCTGCACGAGGCCGGGCTCACGACCCGGGTCGCGGGCAAGCGCGCGACCTCCCGGATCGCCGACCTCCCGGATGGGCTCCGCCCATCCGGCAGGGACCCTGCCGCCGATCCGGCAGGGACCCCGCGCGACGGCCGCCCGCTCGTCCCCACGGCCGGCGAGCTGGACGCGTCGAAGGTCGGCGCCGTCCTGAAGCGGGTGCTGCCCGACCTGGCCGCCGCCCGGGCGGCCGCGGCGACGGCGAACGGCGCCCCGAACGGTTCGCCGAACCGGCGGCTGCTCCCGGTCGTCACGGCCTCGGCGCCGAGGCCGGTCATCACCCTGCCGCTCGTCGACCTGCCCGCGCGCCCGCCGGGCTTCTGCAGCGGCTGCCCGCACAACCGCTCCACGGTCTTCCCGGAGGGCGCGCTGGTCGGCGGCGGGGTCGGCTGCCACGGGATCATGTACTTCGAGGCCCGTCACCTCGGAATGAACAGCATGCCGCCGACGCCGATGGGCGCCGAGGGCGTGCCGTGGCTGGGGCTGTCGCCGTTCGTCGACGATCCGCATCTCATCCAGAACCTCGGCGACGGGACGCTGTCGCACTCGGGCACCCTCGCGATCCGCGCGAGCGTGGCCGCCGGCGTCAACGTCACCTTCAAGATCCTCTACAACACCGCGGTCGCGATGACCGGCGGCCAGGACGTCGTCGGGCTCATGGACGTCCCGGCGATGACCAGGGCCCTGGACGCCGAGGGCGTCGCGCGGGTCGTCGTCTGCGCCGAGGACCCGAAGCACTACGGCCGGCGCRCCCGGTTCGCCCCCGGCACCCGGGTGCTCGGGCGCGACCACCTGGAGGAGGTCCAGGAGGAGCTGCGCTCCGTCCCCGGGGTGACCGTGGTCATCTACGACCAGCGCTGCGCCGCCGAGTCGCGCCGGCTGCGCAAGCGCGGCCTGCTGCCCGAGCCGCCTCGGCGCGTCGTCATCAATGAGGGAGTCTGCGAGGGCTGCGCCGACTGCTCGGTCAAGAGCAACTGCCTGTCGGTACTGCCGCACCAGACCGAGTTCGGCGAGAAGCGCCGCATCGACGACCTGTCGTGCAACCGCGACTACACCTGCCTGGAGGGCGACTGCCCGTCGTTCGTCACGATCACGCCCCGCGGGCCGGGCCTGTTCGCCCGGCTCCGGCCCGGGGGCCCGGCGGCCCGGCGGCCCGGCAAGAAGACCGCCGAACATGTCCGCCCGCACCTGCCGGCCGGCGGCCTACCGGAGCCGGACGCCCAGCCCATCACGGAGAGCTTCGGCGTCTACTTCACCGGCGTCGGGGGCACCGGCGTCGTCACCGCCAACCGGGTGATCGCGTCGGCGGCACAGGCCGCGGGGCTCGCGGTCGCCGGCGTCGACCAGACCGGCCTGTCGCAGAAGGCCGGCGCCGTCGTCTCCCACCTGCGGCTCTCGCCGAAGGGCGCCAGGGACGCCGGGGCGGCAGGCGCGTCCACGGTGGGCGAGGGCGGGGCTGATCTGTACCTGTCCGGCGACATCCTGCAGGCCGCCGCGGCCAAGCACCTCGCGACGGTCCAGCCCGGCCGGACGATCGCCGTCGTCGACGTGACGGTCACGCCCACGGCGAGCATGCTGCAGCGCGACATCGCCGCGCCCGACGAGGCGGCCATGCGCGCGTCGATCTCCGAGCGCGTCGGCGACGACCGGGCCCTCTTCCTGGACAGCAAGCGGATCGCCGAGCAGGTGTTCGCCAACCAGTTGCTGGGCAACATCGTTCTGCTCGGCGCCGCGTACCAGCTGGGCGGCCTGCCGCTGCCGCTGGCCGACCTCGAGAAGGCGATGGGCCGCACCGGCAAGGCGGCGGCCGACAACCGGGAGGCCTTCGCCTGGGGCCGGTGGGTCGCGCACGACCTGGCCGCGGTCGAGGCCGCGCTCGCGGCCGCCGCCACCGCCGGCGCCGTCGAGACCGCGAAGCCGAGCATCTTCGGCCCGTCGCCCGCCGCGCTCGAGACCGCCGGCAGGCTCGTGGCCGAGCGCGGCCTGCCGGCCGGCCTGCCCGACGACCTGCGTGCCCTGCTCGTCCGCCGCGCCGCCCAGGCCATCGACTACCAGGACGCCGGGCGGGCGGCCCGCTTCCTCGGCCTGGTGGCGACCGCCGCCGGGCAGGACGGCGCCGAGCACGGCTGGGCGCTCACCCGCGCGGTGGCCGAGAGCTGGTACAAGCTGCTGACCTACAAGGACGAGTACGAGGTCGCCCGCCTGCACCTGCTCGCCGACCACGCCCAGACCGCCGCCGACCTCGGCATCGACGGCCCGTACAAGGTGACCTACCACCTGCACCCGCCGTCGCTGCGGCGCATGGGGCTGAAGCACAAGCTGCCCGCCGGGCGGCCGTGGGCGGTCATGTTCCACGGCCTGCGCAGGATGCGCCGGCTGCGCGGCACCCCGTTCGACGTCTTCGGCCTCGATCGGGACCGCCGCCTCGAGCGGGCCGTCATCGGGGAGTACGAGGCCCTGGTGACCGGGAGCCTGACCGCCGGGCGGCCCTACGCGGATCTGGTCAGCCTCGCGGAGTCGGCACAGATGATCAAGGGCTATGAGTCGATCAAGGCGGCGGCTGTCGAGCGCTGGCGCGCCCAGGTCGCCGAGCTCGGCCAGCTCGACCAGCCCACGCCGGCCGCCGTCGGCGCGGACGCATGATCAGGCTGTTCCGGCTCGCTCACGAGGACACGGCGCGCGCGGACTGACCGGCGCCCCGCGGGCCGGGCACGGACCACTCGGCACGGACCACTCAGAAGGACGAGAGACACGGAGGCGTTGATGGCCCAGGAGACGGGGACGGCGGCGTTAGAGGTGCGTGGGCTGACCGCGGGCTACGGGGCGCTCGCGGTGATCCACGACGTCACGTTCACCGTCGGCAAGGGTGAGATCGTCGGCCTGCTCGGCCGCAACGGCGCCGGGAAGACGACCACCCTGATGGCGATCGCCGGCTTCCTGGGGAAGTACACCGGCGAGGTGCTCGTCGAGGGCGCCCCGCTGACTGGCCCGTCCTACCGGCGCAGCCGCGGCAAGATCGGGATCATGGTCGAGGGCCGCAGCGTGTTCGGCACGCTGACGGTCCGCCAGAACCTGCAGATGGCCGGCGTCGACGTGGACGAGTCCGTCGAGCTCTTCCCCGAGCTGCGCCCGAAGCTGCCGCTGCGGGCCGGGGTGCTCTCCGGCGGCGAGCAGCAGATGCTGGCGCTCGCGCGCACCGTCGGGCGCCGCCCCTCCGTCCTGCTCATCGACGAGCTGTCGTTCGGCCTCGCGCCCGCCGTCAGCGAGCGCATCCTCGAACGGCTGCGCGCGGTGGCGACGGCGCTGTCCGCCGGTGTCGTGCTGGTCGAACAGCACATCCACTTCGCCGCGAGCTTCGTCGACCGGGCATTGATCATGAACGAGGGCCTGGTGCGCGCGGAGATCCCGGCGTCCGAGCTGGTCGCCCGCGAGTCCGAGATCGAGCGCCTCTACCTCGGCGGCGTCGACGAGGCCGCCTAGCAGGCATCGCGCCAGCTGGTCACAGGCCGCGTTCGCGCATGTGCGGCTGAACGGGCCGCTGAGGTACTGAGCCGGGTGCACCGGATAGATGGCCTCGCCCCACCAGTGTGGCCTTGGCGGCCCGCCCAGCCGGAATCTCAAACCGTGGCGGATAAGCGCGCCTATAGACAGGCTCATCTGACGCACTCCGAACCATCGGGTGCGACCTGTGTCGGATCAGCCTGCTCATAGACGTGCTCATCCGCCACGGTTCGATGTTTTGGCCGGGCTGCGGCGAGCGGCCATCGGCGGGGCCGTGATCCGACCAGGCCCGAACAGCTCCGGCTCCACGGAGTCCGGTCTTCCTGTGTGTGACTGATAACTGTGAGTGCGACGAATGAGCCTTGCGGCCCGCCGGGTGCCGACGCGTAGTCGCCCGGCSTCACGCTCATGAAGGTGCGCCGTCGCCGACGAACACGCGGCCGAGGCCGTCGTCGCCGCGCCTCACCCGCACGGTGGCGTCGCGGTACCTGGCCTCGATGTGGCGCGAGAAGCAGTCGTCGGGCTCGTAGTAGTGCCCGTCCGCGTCGATCGGCGCGTAGTCCACGGCGCCCACCACTCCCGATCAGCAAATAAATAAATGAATACTCATTTACTACAGCCGGTATGTCGCCCGGTCAAGCCGGGTCGGTCGCCGGGTGGAGCGGATCGCGCCCGTCGCCGAGAGCGGATCGCCCCGATGGGTCGCCTCTCGTCCGGTTGCGGCCTCATCCGGCTGCTTATGGTAAGTGAGCATGCACTTTGTGATCGATGATCTTTGAAGGCCGCCGGGCCGGCCAGACGGTCCAGATGGCCTGTCCAGGACCAGGAGGAGCGCCCAGTGGATGAGGCGGTCATTGTCTCGACGGCGCGGACGGCGATCGGGACGGCGAACAAGGGCACGCTCACCGAGGTGAGCGCGTTCGAGCTCGGCACCCGGGCGGTGGCCGAGGCGCTCGACCGGTCGGGGATCGACCCGGCGCTCGTCGACGACGTGGTGCTCGGCGAGTCGCTGTACGGCGGCGGGGACATCGCCCGGTACGCGGCGGTCAACGCCGGCATCCCCAATGTGCCGGGCGTCGCCCACAACCGGCACTGCGCGTCCGGGCTCGCCGCGGTGCAGAGCGCGGCGGCGTCGATCCGGTCGGGGATGGACCGGGTGGTCATCGCCGGTGGCGTGCAGTCGGCCTCGACGAAGCCGCGCGCGCGTTGGCGGATCCCGGGCACCGACGACTGGGACGAGGACTGGCTCGCGTACAGCCACCCCGAGACGCCAGACGCGCCATGCCGGGACATGTCGATCACGGTGGGCTGGAACGCCGCGGTGAAGGCGAACCTCACCCGTGAGGAGATGGACGAGTGGGCGCTGCGGTCGCATCAGCGTGCCGTGGCCGCCATCGACGCCGGCAGCTTCGCTGAGGAGATCTTCCCGCTGGACGTGCCGCGGCGCGACGGCACCACCGTGAGGTTCGCCGTGGACGAGCACCCGCGGCGGAACACCTCGCTGGAGCGGCTCGCCGCGCTGAAGCCGATCCATCCGGAGATCGACGGCTTCAGCATCACGGCCGGCAACGCGTCCGGCGTCAACGACGGCGCGGCGGCGATGGTGCTCGCCGAGCGCCGGGTCGCCGAGCGGCACGGGCTCGAGCCGCTGGCCGTCATCCGCGCGTGGGCGTCGGTGGGCGTGGCGCCGGCAGACACGGGCATCGCGCCGACGATCGCCATCCCGAAGGCGCTGGAGCGGGCCGGGCTCACGATCGACGACATCGCGCTGTGGGAGATCAACGAGGCGTTCGCCTCGGTCGCCGTCGCCACCACCCGCATCCTCGGGCTCGACGACACTCTGGTGAACGTCGCCGGCAGCGGCTGCAGCCTCGGTCACCCGGTCGCGATGACCGGCTCCCGGATGATCATCACGATGGTGCACGAGCTGCGCCGTCGCGGTGGCGGCACCGGCGTGGCCGCCATGTGCGCCGGTGGCGGCATGGCCACCGCCGTCGTCTTCGAGGTGCCCGCTGCGGCCTGAGCTCGGGGGAGTGATCGCCGCGCCGGTCCGGGTGCCCTCCGCGCCCGGACGCGGGCGGTGTCGGCGGCGTCTCCCCGTCCTGGTGGAGTGAACGCACGCTTATCAGGGATACTGAGGTATGACCGGGGCACTCAGCGGATACAAGGTCGTCGAGCTGGCCGGCATCGGGCCCGGGCCGTTCGCCGCCATGATGCTGTCCGACATGGGCGCCGAGGTGCTCCGCGTCGACCGGGCCGACGCCGTTGGCCTCGATGCGCCGCTGTGGGACGTGAACGCCCGTGGTCGCCGCTCGGTGGGCGTCGACCTGAAGCACCCCGACGGGCGGGAGGCCGTGCTCCGGCTGGTCGAGCGGGCCGACGTGCTCATCGAGGGGTTCCGTCCCGGGGTCACCGAGCGGCTTGGGCTCGGGCCGGACGACTGCCTGGCACGCCAGCCGCGGCTCGTCTACGGGCGCATGACGGGATGGGGGCAGGACGGGCCCTACGCGCAGACGCCCGGCCGTGACATCAACTATGTCGCCCTCGCCGGCACCCTCGGCATGATCGGCCCCGCGGGGGCGCCGCCGGTGCCGCCGCTCAACGTCGTGGGCGACTTCGGCGGGGGCGGTCTGCTGCTCGCCTTCGGCATCGTGTGCGCGCTGCTCGAGGCCGGCGGCTCCGGCCGGGGCCAGGTGGTCGACGCCGCGATGGTCGACGGCGCGGCCCTCCTGGCCGGGATGATCCATGGGCTGCGGGCGGCCGGCGACTGGGGCGGGCGGGGGACCAACCTCCTCGACGGCGGCGCCTGGTTCTACGACGCCTACGAGACGGCCGACGCCAGGTTCGTCTCGCTCGGGGCGATCGACCCCCGGGCCCGCCGGCAGCTCGCCGAGCTGACCGGGGTCGATCCCGGCCCGGACGACGACCGCTCGTCGTGGCCGGCCACGAAGACCCGCCTCGCGGCGGTGATCCGCACCAGGACCCGGGATGAGTGGTGCGCCGCGCTCGAGGGCACCGATGTCTGCTTCGCCCCGGTCCTGGATCCGGACGAGGCCCCGGCTCACCCGCACAACCGCCACCGCGGGACCTTCACCGAGGTCGGCGGGGTGGTGCAGCCGGCTCCGGCACCCCGTTTCAGCCGGACCCCGCCGGCGGTCGCCGGCCCGCCCCCCGCCCCTGGGCAGCACACCGAGGAAGCCTTGGCCGACTGGGGATTCTCGGCCGAGGAGGTGGCCCGCCTGCGGGCCGCTGTCGCCATCCAGTAACTCGCTGCGAGGGCTAGCGCCTGATCGGCCTACCGTATAAAGTGAGCGCTCATGCACATAGGACTTGGCCTCCAGTTCGCGGCTCTTGATCGCGACGTGGCTGACGCGGACGTGTACCGGACGGAGCTGGGCCTCGCGTCCCGCGCCGAAGAGGTCGGTTTCGACTCGGTCTGGCTGTCCGAGCACCATTTCTCCGACTACCAACTCACCTCGCAGCAGTCGATGGTGTTGGCCTGGTTGGCTGGTCAGACCAGCCGAGTGAAGCTCGGCACGATGGTCACCGTCCTGCCATGGAACGACCCGGTGCGGGTGGCGGAGAAGTTCTCGGTGCTCGACCACCTTTCCGGCGGACGGGCCATCCTCGGCCTCGGGCGCGGCCTCGGGCAGAAGGAGTTCGTCGGCTTCCGAGTCCCGATGGGCGAGTCCCGCCGCCGGTTCAAGGAGTACAGCGCCGCGCTCCTCACCGCCCTGGAGACGGGCGTGATGGAGTACGACGGCGAGCTCTACCAGCAGCCGCGGGTCGAGATCCGGCCCCGGCCCCTGGCCAGCTTCAAGGGCCGCACGTTCGCCTCCGCGGTGTCGCCGGAGTCGATGGAGATCATGGCCGGCATGGGCGTCGGGCTGATGGTCATCGCCCAGAAGCCCTGGCCCACGGCCATCGAGGAGCTCAAGAAGTACCGCRAGCGCTACTTCGAGCTGAACGGCCACGAGGCGCCGAAGCCGGTCCTCGTGATCGTCGCCGGCGTGAGCGACAAGCAGGCGCAGGTCGACAGGATCCGTGACGTGTACCTCCAGCGCTGGGCCCGGTCGACCGTCGAGCACTACGAGTTCGACAACGTCGGCTTCGCCCAGGTCGAGGGCTACGAGTACTACGCCGGCCTGGCCGCCAACATCCAGAGGCACGGCCTCGAGAAGTTCAACGGCTTCCTCGCCGACCTCCAGGTCTGGGGCAAGCCGGCGGAGGTCACGGAGAAGCTGCTCGAGTACGCGACCATGACCGACGCCGGCGGCATCGTCGTGCCGATGTGCTTCGGCGGCATGCCGGCCGAGGAGGCCCAGGACAGCTTCGAGCTGTTCGCCTCCGAGGTGCTCCCCGAGCTGCGGCGCCACGACGTCGGTGGCGACATCGGCGTCACCTACGACGTCGCGCCGACGACCGTCTCCTGAGAGCGCGCCGTCATGGGTCTGTGTGATGGACGGGTGTGTCTCGTCACCGGTGCCGGCCAGGGAATCGGCCGGGCCTACGTCGAGGCACTCGCCGCCGAGGGTGCGCTGGTGGTGGTCAACGACGTCGCCGCCAGCGCGGTCGACGACGTCGTCGCCGCGGTGCGGGCGAAGGGCGGCGGGGCCGTCGGACACGTCGGTGACGTGTCGACGGCCGCCGGCGCCGACGCCCTGATCGCGACCGCCACCGACACCTGGGGCGGCCTCGACGCCGTCGTGAACAACGCCGGCATCGCCCGCGACAGGATGCTGGTGAACATGTCCGAGGGCGACTGGGACGACGTGCTCCGCGTGCACCTCAAGAGCACGTTCCTCGTCACCCAGCGGGCCGCCCGCCACTGGCGGGAGCGGTCGAAGGCGGGCGACGCCATCGACGCCCGCGTCATCAACACGGTCTCGTCGGTGGGCCTGTACGGCCACGTCGGCCAGGCCAACTACGCCGCCGCCAAGGGCGCGATCGCCTCGTTCACCCTCGTCGCCGCCATGGAGCTCGCCCGCTACGGGGCGACCGTCAACGCCGTCTGCCCCACGGCGCTGACACCGATGACGGAGGCCGTGGGCCTGGGCGAGAGCGACGCCGCCCGTGAGGGCCGGTACGACCCGAAGTGGGTGGCCGCCGCGCTGGTGTGGCTCGCCTCGCCGCTGGCGGCCGACGTCACCGGCCGGGTGATCGTCGCCTCGGGCGTGCGCCTCGCGATCGCCGAGGGCTGGCACCGAGGGCCCACGGGGACGCCGGTGGACGATCCCGCCGCCGTCGACGCCGTCATCCGTCCGCTGCTGGCCGCCGCCGCCCCGAACGCCGACGTCCAAGGAGACATCCCACGATGGTCGAGCGCACTTTCCTGAAGCACCCCGCCGTCGGCGCCCGCGCCGAGAACCCGGCCGGGCGGCCCGCCGGCCGCGGCGACCTCGTCGAGGACGTGACGTGGCCCGGGCTGGACGAGCGATGACCACCTCGGGGCTCGTCGCCTACGGTGCCGAGGCCGACGATGTCGACCCGGGCACCTTCCGCAGGGTGCTGGGCCACTTCTGCACCGGGGTGACGATCGTCACGAGCCTGGATGACTCGGGGTCTCCGGCCGGGCTCGCCTGCCAGTCGTTCACCTCTCTCTCCCTCGACCCGCCCCTGGTGCTCATCTGCCCGGGTCGGAGCTCCACGAGCTGGCCGCGCATCCAGCGGACCGGGCGGTTCACCGTCAACGTCCTGGCCGAGGACCAGCAGGATGTGTCGGTCGCCTTCGGCTCCACCAGCGCCCGCAAGTTCGACGCGGTCCCCTGGCACACCACCGACCGCGGCGCGGTCGTCCTGGACAACGTCCTCGCCTGGGTCCACTGCGACATCGAGGCCACGTACGACGGCGGCGACCACCAGATCGTCGTCGGCGCCGTCCGCCAGATGCACATCCTGCGAGACCACGGGCCGCTGCTGTACTTCCGCGGCGACTACGGCCTGCCGACCCTTCCCGCCCAGAACGGCGCCTCCACCGTCCCGGCGGTGGAGAACCGGTCGGCGTGACCGACCGGAGGCCCGCACCATCCCGACCGCGCCCCGACCGCCGCTGATCTTCCCGGCCCACCATGACCGAGGCGGAGATCCGGGGCGACTAGGGTGGGCGAATGGTGGCGTTGACCAGGCCGGAGGCGGCGCGGCGGGCGGATTCGGTCGACGTCGACCGCTACGCGATCGAGCTGGATCTCACCGAGCCGGGTGAGTTCTTCACCTCCACGACGACGATCGCCTTCACCGCCCGCGAACCGGAGACGTTCGTCGAGCTCTTCTGTGAGGAACTGCTCGAGGTCGTCCTCGACGGCGTGGTCCAGCCGGCCGGGTCGTTCGACGGCGCGCGGCTGCCGGTGCGTGGCCTGGGCGGGCGGCATGAGCTGCTGGTCAGGGCGCGCCTGCGCTACTCGCATGACGGTGAGGGTCTGCACCGGTTCGTCGACCCGGCCGACGGCGGCGTCTACCTGTGCGCGACGTCGTCGGTGGACAACGCCAGGCGGTGGTTCGCCTGCTTCGACCAGCCGGACCTGAAGGCCCGCGTCAGCATGCGGGTCCAGTGCCCGCCCGACTGGACGGTGGTCGGCAACGGCACGGCGAAGCGGACCGGCCCGGGCGCCTGGGAGCTGGCGGAGACCAGGCCCATCTCGACCTACCTCGTCACCCTGGTGGCCGGCCCGTGGCATTCGGTGCTCGGGGAACACGACGGCATCCCGCTCGGCCTGCACGTCCGGCGCTCCCTGGCGGCCGAGCTCGACCGGGACGCGGCCGAGCTTCTGCGGCTGACCGCCGACTCCCTCGACGCCTTCCACGAGCTGTTCGAGGTGCGCTACCCGTTCGGCGAATACCACCAGGCGTTCGTCCCGGAGTTCAACTGGGGCGCGATGGAGAATCCCGGCTGCGTCACCTTCCGCGACCAGTTGATCTTCCGGTCGCGGCCGAGCGAGGCGGAGCTGCTCGGCCGGGCGAACACGATCGTCCACGAGATGGCGCACATGTGGTTCGGCGACCTGGTGACCATGCGCTGGTGGGACGATCTGTGGCTCAACGAGTCCTTCGCCGAGTACCTGTCCCGCCGCGTCACCCCGCTGGTGACGGGCCTGCCGGCGGGACCGGACTTCGCCGCGTGGCGCAAGAGCTGGGGCTACGCCGCCGACCGCCGCGCGACCACCCACCCGGTCGCCGGCAACGGCGCCGCGGACGCCCGCGCCGCGCTGGACGACTTCGACGGCATCTCCTACGCCAAGGGCGCCAGCGTGCTGCGGCAGCTGGCCGCCTACCTCGGCGAGGACATGTTCCTGGGCGGGCTGCGGGAGCACGTCCGCTCGCATGCCTACGGCAACGCCACGTTCGCCGACCTGCTCGCGTCCTGGTCCGCCCACGCGGGCCCCGGGACGCCCACCGGCGCCGACCTCTCCCGGTGGGCCCACGAGTGGCTGCGTCTCGCCGGCGTCGACATCGTCGCCGTCGAGACCGGGCCGTCCGGGGCCGTCGTGCGCCGTCAGCCGCCGGTGTTCGGGCCGGCGGCCGACCGGCCCCATGCCATGACCGTCGCCGTGCTGCCCGGCGGTGGCGCGCCGGCCGATATCGTCCTCGGCGGCACGCCGGTCCCGGTCCCGGCGGCCGGTCCCGGCGAGATCGTGCTTCCGGGTGCCGGCGACGAGACCTGGGCGACGATCCGGCTGGCCGCGGACCAGTGGGAACGCCTGCCCGCCGTCCTGGCCGTGACCGATGACGCCACKGCCCGGTCGGTGGCGTGGAACGCGCTGCGTACCGGCCTGGCCGACGGGCTGGTGTCGCCCGGGCTCGCGGTGCGGACGGTCGCGGCCGGCCTACCGACCGAGCTCGACGTCGTCACCGCGCGACTRCTGCCGTGGATCACCGCCGCGGTCCCCCTGTACGTCGCGCCGGGCCCGGAGCGCGCGGCGGCGATCACCGTCCTCACCGACGCGACCCGGGCGCTGCTCGCGGGCGCGAAACCCGGCGGCAGCGGTCAGCTGACGGCGGCCCGCGGCTGGGTCGGGCTCACCGACGACCTCGACGCCCTGCGCGCCTGGCGCCCGGGCGGCGAGCCGTTCGCGGGCCTGACCGTCGACGACGAGCTGAGCTGGCTGGTCCTGGAACGGCGTGCCGCCCTCGGCGACCTCACGCCCGACCAGATCGAGGCGGCCTACGCCGCGGACCGCACCGCGTCCGGCCTGGTGCACGCGACCCGCTGCCGGGCGCTGCGCCCCGACCCGGACGCGAAGGCGGCGGCCTGGGCGGAGCTCCTCGACCCGGCCAGCGCGCTGTCCCACTACCAGCTGTCCGCGCTGGCCGGCGGGATCTGGGTGGCCGGCCAGGAGGACCTGGGGGCGCCCTACGCGCGGCGGTGGTTCGACGACCTGCCGGCGACCGCCGAGTTCCGGGGCACGATGTCGCTGGTGAGGCTCGCCGAGCTGTCCTTCCCGGCGCTCGCCGTCACGCGCGAGACCCTGGCCTGGGCCGAGCGGTTCGCGACGCGCGCCGACGTCCCGTCCGGCCTGCGCCGAACCGCCTCCGACGGCGCCGACGACCTGCGCCGAGCCCTCGCCGTCCGCGTCGCCGCCAGCGGGGCCTGATCACGCGTCGCGGCGCCGGCGCTGGCCCAGGGGTCAGAGCCGGCGCCGCGCCCATGCCACTAGGCGCGCAGAAGGCGGCCCGGGGCGGTGCCGGGGATCTCCTCACCGGCGGTGCGGGTGGCGACGCCGTTGACCCAGAGGTGCTCGACGCCGGTGCTGCGGACCAGCAGGCGGTCGGCGCCGCCCGGCTGGTCGTGGGCCCGCCGCACGGGAGTCGTGCCGACGGTGTCCGGGTCGAAGGCGACGAGGTCGGCGTAGAAGCCGGGCTGGACGAGGCCGCGGTCGGCGACGCGGAAGACCTGGTGGGGGTGCCCGGTGAGCCGCCAGACGGCGTCCTCCAGGCTCAGCGCCTTGCGCTCGCGCACCCAGTGGCCGAGCAGGTGGGTCGAGTAGCAGGCGTCGCAGAGCTGGCTCGCGTGCGCGCCGGCGTCCGACAGGCCCAGCAGGGTCCGCTTGTCGGCGAGCAGGTCGGCGAGCTCGGCGTCGCCGTCGTTCTCCAGGACGACCCGGAAGCGGGTCGTGCCGGTGTCGGCCAGCGCCAGGTCGAGCATCAGGTCGAACGGCGTGGTGCCGCGCTCGCTGGCCAGCCGGTCCAGCGGGACGCCGACGAGGTCGCGGTGGGTCTCGGTCTCCTCGACGTCGATCTTGTGCCAGCGGTGGCCCCAGGCCGCCAGCGTCGCCGGCCGGGCCCGGTCCCGCCAGGAGGCGTCCCGGTACAGGTCCGCCCGCCGGTCCCGCGGCAGCGCGAGCACCTCTTTCCACTCGTCCACGGCGGCGAGCGGGGTCGGGTCGTCCATGGTGGTCTGCATGACGATCGGCCGGCAGGCGATCTGCGGGTAGACCTCGCCGGGCAGCGCGGCGCCGCGCTCGACGGTGCGCAGCGCGGCGCCCAGCTTCTCCGGCCGGGTGACCAGCGCCGTCCACGTGACCGGGATGCCGTAGCGGGTGGCGATCTCGGAGAACTGGTCGACGAAGAGGCCGGGCCCGATCGAGACGGCGAGCACGCCCTTGCCCGCCTCGCCCAGGACCTCGGCCAGCTGGTAGACCTCGTCGACCTCGGCGAACCGGCTCGGCACGGGCCGGCCGTAGGCGCCGGAGTGCGCGGGCTGGCGGGAGGTGGAGAACCCGATCGCGCCGGCGTCGAGCGCCTCCCGCACGAGCCGGCGCATGGTCGCCAGCTCGTCGTCGGTGGCCGCGCGCTCCTCGCCGCCGGTGACGAACAGGCGCAGCGGGGAGTGGCCGATGAAGACGCCGACGTTGAGGCGCTTGGCCCGGGCGTCGAGCGCGGCGAGATATTCGGGGAACGTCTCGAAGCACCAGTCGATGCCGGCGTTCAACGCCTCCATCGACATGCCTTCGACGTTCTCGAGGAGGCGGACGATCAGGTCGCGGTGCTCCGGGCGGGTCGGGGCGACGCCGAAGCCGCAGTTGCCCATGACGACGCTGGTGACCCCGTGCCAGCTCGACGGGGTGAGGTCGCCGTCCCAGAGGATCTGGGCGTCGTAGTGGGTGTGCACGTCGATGAAGCCGGGCGCGAGCACCAGCCCGCCCAGGTCGACGACCTCGGTGCCCGCCTCGGGCACGAGCTCGCCCGGTTCGGCGACGGCGGCGATCCGGTCGCCGATGACGGCGACGTCCGCCGGCCGGGCCGGCGCCCCGCTTCCGTCGATGAGCGTGGCGTTGCGCAGCAGCAGGTCCATCGAGGCTCCATCGGTCATCCGGCGAACCGAGCACACACAAATTAGCAAACACTCGCTCACTTATCGACCGATGTGCGCTCGTCACCAGTCGGCGGTGCTTTCGGCCGCTCTGCCGGCCGTGCTCTGCCGGCCGTGCTCTGCCGGCCGTGCTCTGCCGGCCGCGCTCCGTGGCCGCGCGTTCAGGATCCGCCGACACCGGCCGCTAACGGGACGGTTCGTGCGTTCTGATGTACCGCCGGCGACAGTTTTCGACTTCTTTACCGCGCCCCGCCATACGGTCCGGACCGCTGACGGGGGTCGCGGTATAGGAGATCTGACATGACGCAGGAACCCACGCCACCGCCCGTCGAGCCGCCGGTGCTCACCCGCCGGGGGGTCTCCTCGCTGGCGCTCGCCGCGGGCGTGTCCGGCCTCGTGCTGGCCGCCTGCGGCGGTGGCGACTCGGCCGCGACGGCCACGGGGAGCACCTCCTCGCCGGCGACGAGCGGCACCCCCTCGAACACGCCGTCCCCCACCGCGACGAGCCCGTCGCCGTCGCCGTCGCAGAGGCCGTCGGCGAGCCCGGCCGGCCAGCCCCAGGGCGGCGGCGCGCAGCCACCGCCCCGCCAACAGCAGCCACCGGCGCAGCAGCAACCGCCCGCCCAGCAACCGCCCGCCCAGCAACCGCCCGCCCAGCAGTCGCCAGCGCAGCAGCCGCCACCGGCGACGTCGGCGAAGCCGGCTGGCACGCGGCTGGCCAGCGTCGGCGACGTCCCCTCCGGCGGCGGCGTCGTGCTGGGCGGCCAGAACATCGTGCTGACCAACACCGGCGGCGCGATCCACGGCTTCTCCGCCACCTGCACCCACCAGGGTTGCACGGTCGGCGGCGTCTCCGGCGGCACGATCAACTGCCCCTGCCACGGCAGCCGCTTCGACGCCTCGTCCGGCGCGGTCGTCAGCGGCCCCGCCTCGCGCGCGCTGCCCGCCGTCCGCGTCGTCGTCCAGGACGGCGCCGTCTACAAGCCCTGAGTCGAGCGGGTGCTGTACGTGCCGCCCCGGCCCCGACCTCGGGTGATCGCTTTCTATGCCCTCCCGTGGTTACCAGCGGGCCAGATCGTGACCAACCGGGAGGCACGAACACCGATCTAGACCAGGCGACGGGCGTCGGCCATGGTGCGGACGGCCGGTACGCCGGTGGTCGCGAGCCAGCCGCCCGCGGCCAGCATGCAGACCGCCGCGGCCACCAGCACCGGCCTGGTGCCGAGTGCCACAGCCAGAAGACCGCCGAGCAGGCTGCCGACGGGGAGCGTCCCCATGACGATGGTCCGGGCGCAGGCGTTGACCCGGCCGAGCAGCTCGCGGGGCACGATGGCCTGCCGCAGGCTGATGTGGTTGACGTTGTAGAGCGGCACCACCACGGCGCCGACGGCCATCCCCGTTCCCGCGGTGACGAGGGCGAGCCAGCGCGGCCCGCCGGCCAGGGAGAACAGCAGCGCGCCCGCGCCCTCCGCGATCAGCCCGAGCACCAGCGCCCAGCCGAGGCCCGTCCACCGCGTCAGCCGGCCGACGAACAGGGATGTGGCGATCCCGGCGAGGCCCTGGACGGCGAACAGCAGGCCGATGGCGGCGGCGGACAGCCGCAGCTCGCGGGCGAGGAAGATGACCTGCAGCGCGGCGCCGACGCCGGAGAACAGGTTCAGCGTTCCCCCGGCGATCGCCACCCGGCGCAGCATGGGGTGCCGCAGCAGGAACCGCGCGCCCTCGGCGATCCCGAGCGAGCCGGCCGCGGTGCCGGTGCCGGTGGCCGGCTGGCGCCGGGCCGTACGCACACTGAGCAGGATCAGCGCGGCGGCCGCGAACGAGGCCGCGTCGACGCTCATCGCCGTGGGCGCGGTGAGCGCGACGACGAGGAAGCCGGCCATGGCCGGACCGGCGGTCTCGGCGAGCCCGCGCAGGCCCATGCCGTCCGATGGAGCGGCCGACTGATCGGCGGAATCCAGGAGATCAACGTGACCTGGTGACAACCCCGCTCGCCCGCTCGCCGGCTCGCTCGCTCGCCCGATGCCGCCCAACCGGCCATGGGATCGGCTCACAGGGCTGGCACCCTCCCCGCCAACAGTCGAGCGTCGGCACGGGATGGTAGATCACCGCCACCGTGTCGTCGCGGTCGCGAATCCGGCCAGATCGCAACCGCGACGACACGGTCTCGGCGATCATGAATGCTTCTGGGCGAGGCGGACCGGCGCCACGGGGCTAGAGCTGGCGGACGATCTTGGCGGCCAACAGGGCGTCGACGTCCTCGGTGGGGAAACCGAGGTCGGACAGAACGGCGACGCTGTGCTCGCCGATGCCGGGAAGCGCCAGGGTGGGACCATCCGGCGGCGGCTGGCCGAGGCGGGGGAGCGGGCCGATCTGCTCGAAGTGGCCCCACTCCGCGACCTCGTAGGCGGCGACGCGGCCGAGCTGCCGGTTGAGCGGGTCGTCGAGGACGCCGCGGCGGAACTCGTCCCGGCTCAGCGGCCTCACCACCTCGGCCAGCAGGCCCTCGGCGCGCAGGCGGGCCACCCAGGCCGCGGCCGTGTCGCCCGCGAACGCCTTCTCCAGGAGCGTCTCGGCCTCGCGGGCCGCCGCGTCGTGGGCGCCGCCGCGCAGTGGGGCGTACGTCGCCAGCCGGCCCCCGGCGGCCGGCGGCTCGCCCCCCGCGAGCAGCGCGCGCAGACGGGTCCAGGAGTTCTCGTCCGGCAGCACCAGCGCGAACCAGTCGCCGTCGCCGGCCTGGTAGAGGCGGTAGCCGGGGCCGTAGCCCGTCTGCGCCTGGTCCAGGGCGGGGCCGGCGACGAGGGCGCCGTCGCGCAGGAAGGACCCGCTCTGCAGCAGCATCCCGGCCCCGAGCAGGCTGGTCGCGACCTGCTGCCCCTCGCCGCTCACGGCCTGGGCGTACAGGCCGGCGAGAATCCCGTCCGCCGCCACCCAGCCACCGGTCACGTCGATGGGGATCCAGGTCGCCGCGATCGGCTCGTTGCCGTCGCCGCCGATCGCCTGCTCCAGACCGGTCACGGCCTGCATGAGCGCGTCGTTGCCCGGCTGCCTCGCCCGCGGGCCGGTGGGCCCGAAGGCGCTGGCGTGGCAGTAGACCGCGCGGGGGTTGAGCCGGGCGACGTCGGCGGCGCCGATGCCGAGCCGCTCGGCGACGCCGACCCGGAAGTTGTGCAGGACGACGTCGGCCTGGCGGATCAGCCGCTCGACCACGGGCCGGGCCTCGGGGGCGGTGATGTCGATCGCGATGCTGCGCTTGCCGCGCTGGCAGGCCGCGACGGCATAGGCGGCGGCGCGCATCGCCTCGCCCTCGGGCGGCTCGACCTTGATGACCTCGGCGCCGAGGTCGGCGAGCACCTGGGCGGCGAGCGGCCCGGCGACGAACGCGGAGAAGTCGACGACCCGCACGCCGCGCAGCGGCGCCGCGTTCCCGCCGGTGCCGGTGCCGGTGCCGGTGCCGGTGCTGGTGGCGTCCGCGGCGCCGGTGGTATCGGCGCCGATGGCGGCGGCGGCACCCTCGGTGGAGTCCTCGGGCGTCGTCTCCGGCGTGGCCCGGCCCGTCGTGGCCGGGATCTCGGGCGACTCCCGCGTCCACGCCTCGGAACCGGGCAGCGGGCCGACCGCGATCGGGGAGCCCAGCATGACGTCGGAGCGACCGTCGTGGTCGCGGGCGACGGCCAGGCCGATCTCGGCGAGGTGCGGGTCGCGCAGCGCCTCGCCGGGGCCGAGGACCGGCTCGCAGGCGATGCCGGCGCCGCGCAGCCGCTCGATCCAGACATCCCTGGGCTGGAGGGCGAACGGGGCTCGCCAGCGCTGGGCGCGGTCCTGCAGCTTCCCGGTGGCCTGGTCGGTGTAGTAGCCCTCGACGCTCGGCTCGTCGCCGAGGACCTCGATGAGCTTGGCGTACATGCCCTTGCCGCCGAACCAGACCTGGATCAGCTCGCCGTCCGCGCAGCGGTACAGGAAGTTCGGGAAGGTCGAGCCAAGTTCCCAGTAGCTCTCGATCTCGGGCCGCGCCCGCTCGGAGCGCCCGATCATGCAGCCCAGCGTCGCCAGCATCCCGTCGTAGAGCGACGTCTCCGCCCAGCCGCCGACGCCCGTCGTGACGCGGCGGCGCAGCAGCGCGAGCACGGAGGCGGTGAGCAGGGTGGCCGTCCCGATGCCGGGGGCGCGGACGTCGACGAAGATCGGCCCCGGTCGGTGACCGGCGAGCTGGGCGCAGAAGCCGGACCGGGCCTCGACGAGCAGGCCGTAGTCCTCGACGGTTCCCGTCGAGGTCCGGCTGGGGCGACAGCGGGCGTAGACGAGGCCGGGGTTGGCGGCGCGCAGGCCGAGGTGGCCGAGCCCGCGGCCCTCCACCAGCCACTCGGGGCCGTAGACGAGCGCGGCGTCGGCCTCGGCGAGCAGCGTCCGCACCGCCTCGGCGTCGTCGGTCCGGACGATCCGCTTGTCGCGGTGCCAGGCCTCGCCCCAGGGCACCTCCGCGTCGATCTCCGGGCTCGCCTGGCCGACGACCCGGACGACGTCCGCGCCGAGATCCGCGAGCAGCCTGCCCGGCACGCCGCCGGCGAGACCGAGGCCGAGCTCGCTGGTCCCGACCGCGACCTCGACGACCCGCAGCCCGGCCAACGGGCCGGCGGCCTCTGTCCCAGCGGTCACCGAGGTCCGGGTACCCGCCGTCGTCACGGCGACACCGTCCCTGAAGCCGCGGCGACGGGACTACCCGAGCCGGCCGGCGCAGGCGGCGCGGTGGGCAGGGTCAGGCGGGGGAGGACCTCCTCGGCGGCGAGCTGAACGACCTCGAGAGTGTTCTCGTGCGTCGCCGGCGAGATGATGATGTGGCGCACGCCGACGTCGACGTACTCCTGCAGCCGGGCGGCGACCTGCTCCGGCGTGCCGGCGGGGGCGATCCGGTCGAGCATCGCGGACGGCTTGTCGCCGTAGGCGCCGCCGAGGAACGAGGCGACGTCGGCGCGGGCCTGGTCACCGTCGCGGCGGACCGAGCAGTAGACGTACATCATCCACTCGAAGCCGTCGAGGTCGCGGCCCGTGGCGGCCGCCTCCGCGTTGATCGTCTCCACCGACCGGGCGTACGCGTTCGGTGACATGAGGTAGGGCATCCAGCCGTCGCCGAGCCGGGCCGCGCGGCGCATCGCCGGGGCCTTGCGGCCCGAGACGAGAAACGGCGGTCCGCCGAGCTGCCCGGAGGTCGCCATCCGGTCGCCGGGCGGCGGGGCGACCGGGCGCAGCGTCACGTTGTCGACATCGAAGAACTTCCCGTGGTGGCTGACCTCGTCGCCCTGCCAGAGCTTGCGCAGCAGTGTCATCGCCTCGTCGGTGCGCGCGCCCCGCTCCGCGATCGGCACCCCTACCGAGGCGAACTCGAGCGGGAACTCGCCGCCGACGCCCACCCCGACCGACACCCGCCCGCCCGAGCGGGCGTCCAGGTCGGCGAGCTGCTTGGCCACCACCACCGGCTGGTAGAGGGGCAGCACCAGGATCGAGGTGCCCACCCGGACCCGCTCGGTCCAGGCCGTCATCAGCGCCAGCCGGGTGATGACCTCGCCGGTCCCGGTGGGCGGGAGGATGTGGCCGCCCTGCCAGACGGACTCGATCGGCAGGCGCTCCACGGCCTCGAGCCAGCCTCGCTCCGGCTCCGGTAGGGCGGCTGCGCCGAAAACGATGCGGTCAGGCAACCGGGGCTCCTTCGCGACATGCCGGCGCGGCGGCTCGCGGGCCGCCGGCCCGGCGGTGCTCTGTGGTGAAGCGGCTCTGTGCGGTCCAGCGGCTCTGTGTGGTCCAGCGGCTCTGTGCGGTTGCGGTCAAGCGGCTCTGTGGTGAGGCGCCGCCGGGCGGGCACACCCGGGCGAGACCGTGCCCGGGGCGCCGGCCGGGCGGGAATCCCGCGCGTGGACCGGCGGCTTGACGCTAGATTGCGAAGTGAGCGTACACTCCACAAGTCGTCCTCGCCACCGCTCCGACAGCTCCGACAGGCCGGACGACCAGGGCGGACCAGCACCGACCCGAGGGGACCCGTGACCGCGACCGTAGGCATACCGCCCGCCGTCACCGAGGAGACCGCCGCCTTCTGGGCGGCGGCGGCCGAGGGCCGCCTGCTCGTGGAGCGCTGCGCCGACTGCGGGGCCGAGTCGTTCCCGCCGTACGGGATGTGCCGATCCTGCCGGAGCCGGGTGGTGGAGCACGTCGAGATCACCGGGCGCGGCCACGTCTACAGCCTCACCGTCAACTACCAGCGTTGGATGCCCGGTCTCGAGGTTCCGTACGCGTTGGTCCTGGTCGAGTGGGCCGACCATCCGGGTGTGCGGGTGTTCGGCCGGCTGCGCGGCTGCCCGCCCGAGGACGCGGCGGTCGGGATGACCGTCGAGGTCGGTTTCGAGCCAGGACCGGGCGGCTACGCCGTTCCCAGCTTCGTCGCGGTAGCCGACGGCGCCTCCGGCACGGCAGGTACCGCCGGCACCGCCGGCATTGGCACTCGYCCCGACGACGGTGGGGAGTGAGCGGGATGGGCGGCGAGCTGTTCGAGCGGCGGGCGGTCATCTCCGGCGTCGGCCAGTCGGCGATCGGGCGCCAGGTCGACCGCTCCGGGTTCCAGCTGACGATCGACGCGATCCTCGCGGCGGTCGCGGACGCGGGGCTGACCCTCGACGACATCGACGGGCTCGCGATGTTCCCCGGCGGCGGCAAGGCCAACGTCCCCGGCTACGCCAACGGCGACCTCTACGAGATCCAGGACGCGCTGCGGGTCACGACATCCTGGCGACAAGGAATCGTCGAGGGGATGTGCCTGCCGTTCTACGGGCCGGCCATGGCCGTCGCGACCGGGCAGGCCCGCCACGTCGTCATCTGGCGCACGGTCAAGGAGGGCAGCGCGGCCCGCAACGCGGGCGGCCGCCCGGCGTACGGCTCGACGAACCCGACCGCGGCCGGGCCGCTGGCCTGGYTGCTGCCGGTCGGCGCGCTCTCGCCCGTCTGCCAGATCGCCCCGTACGCCACCCGGTACATGCACGAGTACGGCGTCACCCGCGAGCAGCTGGCCTGGATCCCGGTGACCCAGCGTGCACACGCCGCGCTCAACCCGGACGCGGTCTACCGCTCGCCGCTCACCGTCGACGACTACCTGGCGGCCCGGATGATCTCGACGCCGATCTGCCTGTACGACTGCGACGTCCCCGCCGACGGCGCCACCGCGATCGTCGTGTCCGCCGCTGAGACGGCAGCCGACCTGCGGGCGCCGGTCGCCATCGAGGCGATGGCCGGCGTCGTCGACGGGCGGCCGAGCTGGGAGCAGTGGGAGGACATGGGCCGAGTCGGCTACGCCACCGCGGCCGCGATGTGGGCGCGTACCGACCTGCGGCCGGCCGACGTCGACGTGGCCGAGATCTACGACGGCTTCGCCATCGAGGCCGTGTGGTGGCTGGAGGCGATGGGCTTCTGCGGGCGGGGGGAGGCCGGGGCGTTCGTCGAGGGCGGCAGGCGGATCGGGCTGGGCGGGGAGCTGCCGCTGAACACCTGGGGCGGTCAGCTCTCCGGTGGCCGGCTGCACGCCGCGTTCGGCCACACCGCGGAGGCGGTCCGCCAGCTGCGCGGTGAGTGCGGCGAGCGGCAGGTCACGGACGCGCGGGTCGCGGCCGTCACCAGCGTCGGCGGTTACGAGGCCGGCGCCGCGCTGCTCACCCGGATGCCGTAGGGCGGGCGCGGCGCGGCGCGGCGCGGGGCCGGCGACGGAGACGCCGGGCGGCGCGCAGCCGCCGTCCGGTTCGGGAGACATCGAGGAAGAGGAGCGGCAACATGGCCGGTCGGGTCGAGGGCAAGGTCGCGATCGTGACGGGGGCCGGCTCGACGCCCGGCCCGGGCGTCGGCACGGGCAAGGCCAGCGCGGTGGTGCTCGCGCGCGAGGGCGCGAGCGTGCTGCTCGTCGACCTGTTCGCGGACCGGGCCGAGGAGACCCGGAAGCTGATCGAGTCCGAGGGCGGCAAGGCGGAGGTCTTCGCCGGCGACTGCACCAGGGCGGCCACCTGCGAGGCGATGGTGAAGGCCGCCGTCGACGCGTTCGGGACCGTCGACATCCTCGTGAACAACATCGGCATGGCGTCGGTCGGCACGGTCGTCGACATCACCGAGGAGGCCTGGGACAAGGCGCTGGACATCAACCTGCGCACGATGTTCCTGGCCTGCAAGTACACGATCCCGGTGATGGCGGCCCAGGGCTCCGGCTCGGTCGTCAACATCGCGTCGATCTCCGGCCTGCGCGGCGACGGCACGATCGCCTACTCGGCCGCCAAGGGCGCGATGCTCGCGATGACCGTCGAGATGGCCTACGCCCACGGCCGCGAGGGCATCCGGGWCAACGCCATCGCCCCCGGCCACATCGTCACGCCGATGGTGCTGTCGATCCCCGGCCAGTCCTCCGACTATGTCGACACGCTGCGCAAGGAGGCCGGCCTGCTCGGCACCGAGGGCACCGGCTGGGACGTCGCCGCGGCGGTCGGCTTCCTCGCCAGCGACGACGCCCGCTGGGTCACCGGCGTCACGCTGCCCGTCGACTCCGGTGTCCTGACCGTCACCCCGCTGGCCATGGCCAGGCGCCTGCGCGCCATCCCCGACTAGCCTTCGGGCGCCCCGAGGGGCGCCTGGTGAGACAGGTCAGAGCCCCGTCCCGGATCTACCGGCACGGGGCTCTGACCTTCTCGGGCTCTGGATCCAAATACGCGGCGGGACTGTCAGGACTTGGCGGGCTCGAGGTCGAGGTCGAGGTGGAGGGCCGGGGCGGGTTCGGCGGCGTGGCCGTCGGCGAGCTCGGTGACGGTGGCTGCCCGGCGCCGGGGCACGAGCAGGGAGCCGAGCGCTCCGGCGCCGGTGACGGCCGCGCCGACGAGGAGGGCGACGTGCAGCCCGTGGGTGAAGTCGACGGCGCTGGCGTAGCCGCCGGCCGCGGCGAACACCGAGGCCAGAATCGCGATGCCGAACACCCCGCCGACCTCGCGGACGGCGTTGTTGGTCCCGGACGCGACGCCCTCGTACTCGGGCGGCACGGATCCCATGACCACGTTGGCGACGGGGACGAAGAACAGGGCCATGCCGATGCCGGCGATGACGAAGGCGGGCACCAGCGTCAGAAACGTCGTGTCGGGGGTCAGGTCGGCGCGCATCCACAGCAGCCCGCCGGTCATCATGGTCAGCCCGGCGATCATCAGCGGGCGCCCGCCGATGCGGTCGGACAGCGGACCGGCGATCGGCGCGACGAGCAGCGGCATCGCGGTCCAGGGCAGGGTGCGCAGCCCGGCGCCCAGGGGCGAGTAGCCCATGACGTTCTGCAGGTACTGGGAGAGCAGGAAGATCGAGCCGAACATCCCGAAGGAGAAGAAGACCGAGACGGCGTTGACCGCGGCGAACCCCCGCCTGCGGAACAGGCTCAGCGGCAGCATCGGGGCGCCTCCGGTCCGCTCGGTCCGCAGCTCCCAGGCGACGAAGGCGGCGAGCCCCGCCACGCCGGCGACGATCGCTCCGAGGACGCCGGCGCTGGTCCAGCCGTGGTCCTGGCCGCGGACCAGGCCGAGGACGATCCCGAACAGACCCAGGCTGACCAGGACGGTGCCGGCGACGTCCAGCCGGCTGGAAGCCTCGCGGCTCTCGGTGAGGCGGGCGAACGCCAGCGGGATCGCGGCGAGGCCGAGCGGCACGTTCAGCCAGAAGATCCACTGCCAGGCGGCGCCCTGGGTGATGGCCCCGCCGACGAGCGGTCCCAGCGCGATGGCCAGGCCGGACACGGCGCCCCAGACACCGAGGGCGGCGCCCCGGCGCGCAGGGGGGACCGCGGCCGACAGCAGGGTCATCGACAGGGGCAGCACGATCGCCCCGCCCACGCCCTGCACCGCCCTGGCGGCGATGAGAGCGCCGACGCTCGGCGCCAGCGCGGCGGCGGCGCTGGCCACGGTGAAGATCGACAGACCGATGGCGAAGAGGCGGCGGCGGCCGAGGCGGTCGCCCAGTGCCGCGGCGGGCAGCAGGAGGACGGCGAACGTCAGGGTGTAGGCGTTCACCGTCCATTCCAGCTCGGCCAGGCTGGCGTGCAGGCCCTCGCGGATCGACGGCAGCGCCATCGTGACCACCAGGTTGTCCAGGGAGGTCATGAACGCGGCGATGCACGTGACCACGAAGGTCCAGGTGAGACGGCTCCGGTCGGTGGTCATCGGTTTCCCTTCGAGGTAGTGATTGACCACTAGCTTGTGCTGGCGCAAAGAAGCGCATGCTGCTCAGCGAAGGTGCGTGTGGGAGCGGAACCCCTGACGGGAGCGGGCCCGGGTAACGACTGTCGATCTATGCCCGAGAGACGACTGGGCGCTTCTTACTCCGGCGGGAGACGATCCTGATGTTCAGTCGACATCGGCATCGGGCTCCGGCTCGCCGGCCGAGCCCATGAAGCCTCTGGCGAGGGCTTCCTTGGTGGCCTTCATGTCCGAATCGGGCCCGTCGGGCGGGCAGATGATCTGGGCCCAGCGCTCGTCGACGGCCGGCAGGTCCATGGCCGCGGAGACGTTGCAGAGCATCCCCATGGCGAAGAACGCGCGCAGCACGTTGACGTCCAGGCCGGCGAGGCGCTCGACGGTGTACCACAGGTCGCGGAACCCTCGCCGGGTCACGACCCGGATGTCCGGGTCGCCGCAGGCCGCGTACGCCTGCATCTGCATCAGCAGGTAGCTGGACTCGGCCAGCAGGCCGTTGTAGGCCTTGGCCATGGCGGTCAGGGCCTCCTCGCCGGTCAGCTCGCCCGCCGCGCTCTCGAACGTGGTGACCGTCCGGGCGAACGTCTCCTTCACCGCCGCCAGGAACAGGCCCTTCTTCGAGCCGAACAGCCGGAACAAATACGGCTGGGAGATACCGACCGCCGCGGCGATCGCCTCGGTCGACGTGCCCTCCAGGCCGCCCCGGGCGAACTCCGTCACGGCCGCCGCGAGCACCGACGCGCGGCGCTCGTCCGCAGTCTGCCTCGTCCCTGTAGCCATGCCTCGAAGTTAGTGTCCAATCACTTCCCCGTCAACTGTATTTTTGGTTCGCTCCGTGCCCGCACGGAGCGAACCGCGTTACAGCAGTTCGAGGATGGTGGCGTTGGCCTGGCCGCCGCCCTCGCACATGGTCTGCAGGCCGTACCGGATCCCGTTGTCCCGCATGTGGTTGACCAGCGTCGTCATGATCCGGGCACCGGAGCCGCCCAGCGGGTGGCCCAGCGCGATCGCGCCGCCGTTCGGGTTCAGCGCCTTCGCGTCGGCGCCGATGTCGGCGAGCCAGGCGAGCGGGACCGGGGCGAACGCCTCGTTCACCTCGAACGCGCCGATGTCGCCCAGTCCCAGGCCTGAGCGCGCGAGGACCTTCTGCGTCGCCGGGATCGGCGCGGTCAGCATGATGACCGGGTCCGAGCCGGCGAGTGCGACGCTGTGAACCCGGGCGATGGGGGTGAGCCCCAGCTCGGCGGCCTTCTCGCTGGTCATGATCAGCAGCGCGGCCGAGCCGTCGGAGATCTGCGAGGAGTTGCCGGCGGTGATCACGCCGCCCTCCTCGGCCGGCTTGAAGACCGTCTTCAACTTGGCCAGGCCCTCGACGGTGCCGCCGCGGCGGATGCCCTCGTCCCGGCTGATGACGGTGCCGTCGGCCAGCGTCACCGGCACGATCTGCGCGTCGAAACGGCCGTCGTCCTGCGCGGCGGCGGCCTTCTCGTGCGAGGCGATCGAGAACTCGTCGCACTGGGTGCGCGACAGGCCCCAGCGCTCGGCGATCATCTCCGCGCCGACGCCCTGGTTCGGGAAGACGCCGTCGTACCGGGCCAGGTACCGCTCGC
This sequence comes from Pseudofrankia asymbiotica, assembly GCF_001983105.1. Classification (GTDB taxonomy): domain Bacteria; phylum Actinomycetota; class Actinomycetes; order Frankiales; family Frankiaceae; genus Pseudofrankia; species Pseudofrankia asymbiotica. The sequence goes on from NZ_MOMC01000022.1 coordinate 43,840, forward strand.
CGAGGGGGGACTTGTCGAGCAGCGAGGTGCCCATCGGCACCCGGGACATCGACTCGACGCCGCCCGCGATGACGATGTCGTAGTGGCCGGCGACCACCCCGGCGGCGGCGAAGTGCACGGCCTGCTGGGACGAGCCGCACTGCCGGTCGACGGTGACCCCGGTGACGGTCTCCGGGAAGCCGGCGGCCAGCGCCGCGTTGCGGCCGATGTCGAAGGTCTGCTCACCGACCTGGCCGACGCAGCCCCACACGACGTCCTCGACCAGCGCCGGGTCCACGCCCGCCCGCTCCACCAGGGCGGCGAGCACGAGCGCCGAGAGATCGGTCGGGTGCACGCCCGAGAGCCCGCCGTTGCGCTTGCCGACCGGTGTCCGGACGGCCTCCACGATCACCGCGTCACGCATGCCAGCCGCTCCCGTCGCCGTACTGGGGGTTGTCTCTTGTTACACCGTAGTGACAGTCGGCACCGCGGTCGCCTGATCCGCCGCCGGGACTGGTCGGTTCACCCCGCCTGGACGCATACCGGCGCGGTGCCGGATGCCGGCGCGGTGCCGGCCGGGCGGGTGGGCCTCTCTGGCCGTCCTGGTAGCGATATCAATAAGTAAACGTACACTCACTTGCTGTGGGCGGCATCCCGCCCCGGACGGGGCGGGCGGGCGCGGCGGCCCGTTGGTGGACCCCGCGGCGAGCCGAGCGGGCCCGTGGCCAGGCTGGCGGCTCGCGGCTCGCGGCTCGCGGGCCGGTTCCGGCCCGGTGGTGCCGTGGCCATGGACTATTAGGGTGGTGAGACGTGTCTGACTCCGCCTCGTCCTCTTCCGCCTCGTCTCCTTCCGAGGCGGTGGCCTCCGCGCCGCCCGCCGCGGTCTCGCCGTCGTCGACCCGCGTCGGGTGGATCGGCACCGGCGTCATGGGGGCCGCCATGGCCGGGCACCTGCGGCGTGCCGGCTACCCGCTCACCGTGACCACCAGGACTCGGGAGCGCGCCAAGGGGCTGCTCGACGAGGGCGCGACCTGGGCCGACACCCCGGCCGGGGTCGCCGCGGTCAGCGACGTGGTGTTCTCGATGGTCGGGTTCCCCGAGGACGTGCGCGAGGTGCTGCTCGGGCCGGAGGGGGCGCTCGGCGGCGCCCGGCCGGGCGCGGTCCTGGTGGACATGACGACCAGTGAGCCCGCGCTCGCCATCGAGGTCGCCGAGGCGGCCGCCGCGCGCGGCGCGCACGCGCTGGACGCGCCGGTCTCCGGTGGCGACGTCGGCGCCCGCGGCGCCACTCTGTCGATCATGGTCGGCGGCCCGGCGGACGTCGTCGAGGCGGTTCGCCCGTGCCTCGACGTGATGGGGAAGTCGATCATCCGGCAGGGCGGCGCCGGCACCGGGCAGCACACGAAGATGGTCAACCAGATCCTGATCGCGTCCACGATGGTCGGCGTGACCGAGGCGCTGCTCTACGCCTACCGCTCGGGCCTGGACGTCGAGCGGGTGCTCGAGTCCGTCTCGGGCGGGGCGGCGGGCAGCTGGTCGCTGTCGAACCTCGCGCCCAGGATCGTCGCCGGCGACTTCGCCCCGGGGTTCTTCGTCGATCATTTCGTCAAGGACCTGGGCATCGCCCTCGCCGAGGCCCGGCGTGCCCGTCTCGCCCTGCCGGGCCTCGCCCTCGCGAGCCAGCTTTACGTCGCCCTGCAGGGCCAGGGTCGAGGCCGCGACGGCACCCAGTCGCTCGTCCACGCGCTCGCGGCCCTGTCCGGCCAGTCCTTCCCGCCGTCGGCGGCTCCTGGGCCGGCTTCCTGAACCGGCCTCCGAGCCTGAACCGGCCTCCGAGCCTGAACCGGCCTCCGAGCCTGAACCGGCCTCCGAGCCTGAACCGGCCTCCGAGCCTGAACCGGCCTCCGAGTCCGCGTCCGTGACCGATGATGGCCCTGTGACGTCGGGTTCGTGACGTTAAGTAATTAGGCGGCGACCGGTGCTGTGCTTGCGCGGGCGGGTCGGGCCCGGGAGTATGAGTTGACGCTGATGTTAGAACCCCGGCCGGCGCCGGCCGTGTGCGACTGGAGGCACTGGATGACCGCGGTGATGCAGGGCGTGCGGATCCTCGAGGTCGCGGAGCACACGTTCGTCCCCGCGGCGTCCGCGCTGTTAGCGGACCTGGGTGCCGACGTCATCAAGATCGAGCATGTCGAGCGGGGCGACGCGATGCGCGGCCTCGCCAGCTCCGGCACGGTCAGCATCCCCATGAACGTCCACGTGCTGTTCGAGCACTCGAACCGGGGGAAGCGCAGCCTCGCGCTCGACCTGACCTCGCCCGAGGGCCTCGACATCGTCTACAAGCTGGCCGCCACCTCGGACGTCTTCCTCACCAACAAGCTACCGCGGGTCCGCAAGAAGCTGAAGATCGAGCTCGACGACATCCGCGCGCAGAACCCGAACATCATCTACACGAGTGGCACCGGCCAGGGCGAGCGCGGTCCGGAGGCCGACCGCGGCGCGTACGACTTCCTCGCCTTCTGGCAGCGTGCCGGCGTCGCCATGGGAGCCACCCCGTCCGACTCGGACACCCTGGTCGGCCCGCCCGCGCCTGGCTTCGGCGACTCGATCGGGGCGATGACCATCGCCGGTGGGATCATGGGCGCCCTCTTCCACCGCGAGCGCACCGGCGAGGCGACGACCGTGGACGTCTCGCTGCTGAGCACCGGCATGTGGGCCATGGGTCAGGCGCTCGCCCTTTCGGTGCTCACGAAGACGCCTTGGCAGGGTCCGCCGTCGGGCCATCGGAGCAACCCGCTGGTCGGCAGTTACCGGACCAAGGACGGGCGCTGGCTCGGCTTCTCCTGCCTGCAGGCGGGGCACTACTGGCCCGAGGCGTGCGCCAAGCTGGGCCGCCCCGAGCTGGCGACCGACCCGCGCTTCGCCGACCACGCGTCCCTGATGGAGAACAGGGTCGAGGCGAGCGAGATCCTCGCCGCGGAGTTCGCGACCCGCCCGGTCGAGGAATGGCGGGAGCGGTTCGCGGACTTCTCCGGGCAGTGGACGGTCGTCCAGAGCACGCTGGAGGCCGCGACCGACCCGCAGAGCGTGGCGAACGGCTACGTCCAGGACCTTGAGAACGCCGCCGGGACCCCGTTCCAGATGACCGCCGTCCCGGCGCAGTTCGGCGGCGAGCCGGCGCCGACGCGGCGGGCGCCCGAGTTCAACGAGCACGCCGACGAGGTCCTCGGTGAGCTCGGCCTGGACTTCGAGGCGGTGCTGGACCTGAAGCTGCGCGGCATCGTCGCATGAGCACGGCCGCCGCTGAGGTCATCCCGGTCAGCATCGGCGGCCGGATTCGCCAGCTCGGCGCCGAGCAGCCCGACGTCCCCGCGTTATGGTGCGTCGCGCTCGACGGGGCGGAGTCCTCGTTCACCTGGGAGTGGCTGGACCGGCGGTCGAGCCAGATCGCCGGGGCGTTCGGGGCGCGCGGCGTCGGCGTGGGAGACCGCGTCAGCCTTGGGCTGCGCAACTCGCCGCAGATGGTGGTGGCGGCGTTCGCGGCGTGGAAGGTCGGGGCCGTGCCGGTGCCGGTGCGCTGGGACGTGCCGGACTGGGAGCTCGCCCGGGTCCTGGAGGTCATCGCTCCCAAGGTCCACCTGAGCGCGGCGGACCTCGACTGGATCGACGCCACCGCGGGCGACCCGGTGCCGGACCTGCCCGAGGTCACCGCTCCGCATCTGCAGGGCATCTGCAGCAGCGGGTCGACGGGCCTGCCGAAGGTGATCGTCAACGAGCGGCCGGCGATCTACGACGCCCGGATGGCGATCCCGGTGGTCGCCGCCTGGCGGACCGTGGCCCCGACCCAGACGGTCCTGGTGATGGCGCCGATGTACCACGCCAACGGGTTCACCACGCTGTACAACCTGCTCGCCGGCGACCGGCTGATCGTGCTGACGAAGTTCGACGCGGCCAAGGCCGTCGACGCGATCGAGCGCCACAAGATCTCACAGTTCACCGCGGCGCCCACCATGCTTCAGCGGATCGCCGACCTTCCCGGCGTCGACGCCCGCGACTTCTCCAGCATCGAGTGGATCACGCAGGGCGCGGCGCCGATGCCGCCGTCGCTGGTGCACCGCTGGGCGAAGCTGATCGGCCCGGAGAAGATCTTCATGATCTACGGAATGACCGAGGGGCTCGGCTTCACGGCGCTGTTCGGCGACGAGTGGATGGGTCGCCAGGGCAGCGTCGGGCGCGGCATCCGCGGCACCGAGGTCCGGATCCTCGACCCGGCGGGCGACGAGCTGCCGACCGGGGAGATCGGCGACGTCTACCTGCGTAGCGGCGCTGGCCTCAACAGCGTCGGCGGTTACCACTACCTCGGCGCCGCCCCCCGGATGCGCACCACCGAGGACGGCTTCGCCACCGCCGGCGACATGGGCCACCTCGACGAGGACGGCTACCTCTACCTCGCCGACCGGCGCGTGGACATGATCATCACGGGCGGCGCGAACGTGTTCCCCGCCGAGGTCGAGGCGGCGCTCATCGACCACCCGGCCATCGCCGACATCGTCGTCATCGGCCTGCGCGACGAGGAGTGGGGCCGACGGGTACACGCCCTGGTCGAGCCCGCCGACAAGGCGAACCCGCCGGCCGAGACCGAGCTCATCGCCTACGCGAAGAGCCGCCTGACGACGTACAAGGTCCCGAAGACGATCGAGTTCCTCGACGCCATCCCACGCAGCGAGGCGACGAAGGTCAACCGGGGCGCCCTCGTCGCCGCGCGCGGCGGCTGAGCCGAGCCGACGACATCCCGCCGGTCTCGCCGGTCCCGCCAGCGGGACCGGCGGCGTGACCCGGGTGCGGCTGGTTACCCCGAGATCCCGATGCCCTCGTAGCTTCCCAGCATCTCCGGGTCCGGCAGGGCCATCTGCAGGTAGACGGACAGGTGGGTGATCTTTCCTGCCTCGTCGAAGTCATAGACCGTGGCCGAGTTGACGACGCTGGTGTGGTCGCCGACCCGGCTGCGTTCCTCCAGCTCCAGGAGCACGACCCCGCCGGCCTCGGTGATCCGCCGGAACGAGCACTCCCACTCGGAGGTGCTGGCCCAGGCCGTCAGGAAGGCGGCGTACTCGGGCCAGCTCATGACCTCTTTGAAGTTGCCGACCCGCTCGAACTCCGCCACGTTGACCAGCGCGGCGACGGGTGCCCAGCTGTCGACGGTGAACCCGGGCTGCTTGGCCGCGTCGACCATTGTCTTCATGAGTCGCGAGTACTCCAGGACGACGCGCGATCGGCCGGTGTAGTCACCGATGACCTCGTCGACGTCGCGTAAGGCGAGCGCCATGGTTTCTCCACTGATTGGTCGAGGAACGAACGCACCGCACCGCCCCCCTGCCGACGGCGCGACGCCTGGCCCGGAGCATTCCGGGCCAGGCGTCGAGGGAGGGGACAGGGGGGTCAGGTGGACAGGATGGCGACGCCGGCGGTGCCGGGAGCGCCGTAGAGCTGGCCGTAGCCGACCCGCGGGCTGCCCGGGACCTGGCGGTCGCCGGCGGTGCCGCGCAGCTGCCTGGTCAGCTCGTAGACCTGGCGGAGGCCGGAGGCGCCGATCGGCTCGCCGTTGGCGATGAGGCCGCCGTCGGTGTTGACCGGGAGGCTGCCGCCGATCTCGGTGGCGCCCTCGGCGTACAGGCGCTCCTGCTCGCCGTCCTTGCACAGGCCGTTCTCGGCCAGGTGGATCACCTCGGCGCCCGCGTCGGTGTCCTGCAGCTGCGCGACGTCGACGTCCTCGGGCCCGATGCCGGCCATCTCGTAGGCGGCCCGGGAGGCGTAGACGGTCGGGGCCTCGTCCCGCTCCAGCGGCAGCCACGGGCTGTGGACCTCGAACGCGCCGAGCCTGCGGGTCCGCACGACGGAGGCCTTCAGGTAGATCGGGTTGCTGGTGTACTTGTGCGCGGCGCTGGCCTTGCACAGGATGACGGCCGCCGCGCCCTCGTCCGGCGAGCAGAACATGTACTGCGTCAGCGGGTCGTTCACCATCCGTGCGCCGAGGATCTGCTCCTCGGTCATGGGGGTGCGCCGGAACGCCTCCGGGCTGATCGCGCCGTTGCGGTAGTTCTTGGCCGCGACCTTCGCCAGCGTCGCCGGGCTGATGCCATGGTCGTACATGTACCGCTGGATCTTCATGGCGAAGAACTTCGGCGTGAGGAACAGGCCGGTCTCGCCGTACCAGGCCGGTAGTCCGTACTCCTCCGAGTAGGAGGCGAAGGCGCCGGTCGGGTGCTTGTCCATGCCGATCGCGATACCGAGGTCGTACTCGCCGAGACGGATCGTGTTGGCCGCCTGGGTGAGCGCGCTCGCCGCGGTCGCGCAGCCGTTGTAGACGTCGGTGATCGGAATTCCGGTCAGGCCGAGGAAATTGACGACCGCATCCGGGTTGTCGACCTCGAAGCTGCCCGCGAAGCCGAACTGGATCTGCTTCCATTCCAGGCCGGCGTCGGCGAGTGCCGTGCGCACCGCCGCCGCGCCGAGGTGAATGGCGCTCTGGCCGGGGAACCGGCCGAAGGGGGTCCTGCCGACTCCGATGATCGCGACATCGTCCATGGCGGCCGCCTCAGCTCTTCTCGACGGACTGGGGGACGGGACGGAAGGCGTACGTCAGCACCTCGGTGCCGTCGGCGTCCGTGGCGAAGGGGACGACGGCCAGCTCCATCTCCTGGCCGATCTCCAGCGGCTCGTCGACACCCACCGTGAGCCGGGCCTCGATCCGGGCCTCCGGGAGCTCGATGTAGCCGACCCCGTAGCCGACGAAGTCAGCCGCCGGCTCGGTGCCGAGGTAGGGCGGGTTCTTCGGCTGGAACCGCTGCCGGGTCCACGTCCACAGCGTGCCCCGCGTGGACAGCCGGGTCTCGGCGACGTCCAGGGAGCCGCACTTCGGGCAGTTCGGGTAGGCGGGGAACGCGATCAGGCCACAGGCCTGGYACTTCGACCCGATGAGCCGGGGCTCGTCCGACGGCCAGTCGAACAGGCCTTCCGCGACGACGCGCTGAGCCAAGGTCGCCCCCTTCGTCAAATTTGATACCGGCGTCAGTATTTGGCGCCGGCGTCAGTATAAGGAGGCCTTCGGGCGTCCACCACCGTTGTGGAGATCCTCTCCAGCTGGTCGGGCCAGCCCTGTCGCTCGCTGAAATTATGTCGCCATGCCCGAACCGATCGATCGTCTGCGCGCGCCCCACCACATCTGGGGCGAGGTGTCCGACGGGTGGCGGCTGGTCGACCAGCCCGGCCTGTCCGTAGTGGAGGAGCGCGTCCCGGCGGGTGCGGGTGAGGAATGGCATGTCCATGCCAGGGCACGTCAGTTCTTCTACGTGACCGAAGGCGAGGCGGTCATGCGCACGGCCGAGGGCGACGTCGCGCTGGCCCCTGGCAGGGGCACCGAGATACCTGCCGGGCTGCCGCACCAGATCTTCAACCAGGGGCCGGGCGACGTCCGGTTCCTCGTGATCAGTGCGCCGAGCACCCGTGGCGATCGCGCGGCTGTGGCGCCCCCACCGCCGCGAGGCGAGGGGCCCACGGGAACCGACTGACCCCCGGGCCGCCGCTCGGCAACGCTGACGAGCGGCGGGGTCGGGGGGGCGGCGGTGCTGGCGGGCGAGCCGGGCCGGGCCGGCCGCCAGCACCACCCGGCGGGGCGGGGCTCAGAGCAGGATCGGCAGCTTCTCGTAGCCGCGCACGGTGCTGGTGTGCAGCCGGTGCACGTTGTCGTGGTCGATCTCCCAGGTCGGGAACCGCTTCAGGACCTCCTCCAGCGCGACCCGGCCCTCCATCCGGGCGAGCGAGGCGCCGAGGCAGAAGTGCGGGCCGTGGCCGAAGGAGACGTGGCTGTCGAACTTGCGGCGGATGTCGTACGTGTCCGGGTCGGCGTACTTGCGCTCGTCCCGGTTGGYCGCGGCGGTCAGCAGCAGCACCTTGGAGTGCTCCGGGATCGTGACCCCGTGCATCTCCAGCTCGCGGGTGGTCGTGCGGCCCTGCACGGGGGAGGGGGCCTCGAACCGCAGCGTCTCCTCGACGGCGCCCGGGAGCAGCGACGGGTCCGCGGCGAGCGCGGCGCGCTGGTCGGGGTGCTCGGCGAGCAGGGACGCGGCCCAGCCAAGGAGGCGGGCGACGGTCTCGGTGCCGGCGGAGACGAGCAGGTTGGTGAAGTCGGTCGCCTCTTTGGTGGTCAGCTTGCGGGTGCCGTCCGTGGTCTTGATCTCGGCCTCGGTCAGCGCGGTCATGACGTCGTCGCGCGGCGCCTTGCGGCGGGCCTCGATCGTCGCGCCGAAGATCTCGTGCAGCTGGATCTGGGCCCCGAAGGAGATGTCGTTGACCATCCCCTTCTCCGGGTCGATGTAGAAGGTCTTGTCGATCAGCTTCCGGACCTCCTCGCGGTCCGCCGGTTCGACGCCGATCAGCTCGGAGATGACCATCGACGGCAGGATCGCGGAGAAGTCCTGGACGAAGTCGAAGCCGCCGCTGCCGACGTGCTGGTCGAGCAGCTGGGCGCACAGCGTGCGGATGTGGCTCTCCAGTGCGGCGATCCGGCGCGGGGTGAAGCCGCGGGACACCAGCACGCGCATCATCGTGTGCGACGGCGGGTCCGTGAAGATGATCATGCCGTTGTCATACGGCTGGTCACCCATGATCTCGAGCACGGTGCCGTAGGCGGAGCTGAAGGTCGCCGGGTCGAGGCTCGCGTCGTCGACGTCCTTGAACCGGGACAGCGCGTAGAAGTCGAACTTCTCGTTCCGGTAGACCGGCACCTCGTCGCGCATCCGGTGCCACACCGGATACGGGTTGGTGTCGATCACCGTGTCGTACGGGTCCCAGTACAGTTCCGTCACGTCCGCGACCTTCATTCGGGAGACAAACCGGATTCGGCTGACAGCGGCAGCGCCCCATTGCGGCGCTGCCGCCGTCCGGCAGGTGTCGTCGGCGAGCGGCCGTCAGCCTGGGCCGGGCCGCGCCAACCTGCTGACGCCGAGTTGCCGGGCCTGTCCTGACGCGCTCCCTCGACACCACTATGGCACAGAGTGCCGCATTCCTCAGAGCTTGGGGATGACCTCGTTCTCCAGCAGCCGCAGGCTCCCCCAGGCGATCTCCGGCGGGATGCCGCCCATCAGCGGATTGATGACGCACAGTGCGAACGGGCCCTGCGCGCGCAGCTCCTCGGTGAGCTCGGCCGGGGTGAGTACCCGGTACTGGCCGGTCGAGCGCAGCGCCTCGGTGGACTCGGCCGAGGCGTAGACGCTGGTCGCGGTGCCGCTGCCGCCGGACGTGAGCCAGGCCCYGTACGCGTTCGACTCGTGCAGGGCGTGCGGCGCGATCTGCGCCCAGCCGGCCTCGACGTCCTGCGCCAGATGGAAGAAGGAGCCGGAGCGCCCGCCGAAGCGCGGGCCGGGGTCGGGACGGCCGAGCCTGACGAGCTCGTCGCGGTAGTGGTCCCAGGTGGCGCCGTCGGTCGGGGTGAAGCCGATGTCGAGGCGTGCCGCCCGCCGGGCCGCGCCCTCGGAGCTCCCGCCCATGGTGATCGCCGGGCCACCGGGGGAGAAGGCGGCCGGCGTGACCCGCACCGTGCGGCCGCGGTACTCGAACGGCTCACCGGTCCAGGCCTGGCGCAGAGTCTGGATGACCTCCGTGACCCGCTTGGCGCGCTCCTTGGGAGAGATGCCGAACATCTCGAACTCGGCGGGTACGTAGCCGCCGCCCAGCACCAGCTCGAGCCGCCCCCTGGACAGGTGGTCGAGGACGGCTGTGTCYTCGGCGAGGCGCAGCGGGTCGTGGAACGGCGCGATCAGCGCCGCGATCATGATCTTTATCTTGCTGGTCCTCGCGGCGACAGCGGCCGCTATGGTCAGCGGACTGGGTAGATAGCCGTCCTCGGCGCCGTGGTGCTCGGAGAGACCTACGCTGTGGAAGCCCAGCCGATCGGCCCACGCCGCCATCTCTAAGGCGGCTTCGTAGCGCTCGGCCATGGATGTCCCGGCGATGGCCGGGTTGCGGAAGTCGAACCGCATTGTGAAGATCGCCACGTGGCTGCTCCCATCTGTGGCGGCCGTCACATCCACCGACCGTCACGGGGCGTGAGTGTACCAACATTGACGTCGGCGTCAGTAATGTCTGTGGGTCGAGCAGTGAACGAAATCTCGGGGACAGTGGCCGCCGGGCGCGTGAAGGAAGATCATCCTCGCGCGCCCTCTGGCCTTCTAGAAGGGTTGGAAACGTGGACCTGAACGGACGCGTGGCGATCGTGACCGGCGGCGGCGGCGGTCTCGGCGCGGCGACGGTGCGCCATCTCGTTGGTCTTGGCATGAAGGTCGTGATCTTCGACAAGTTCGGTGACGCGGCGGAGGCTGTGGCCAAGGAGTTCGACGAGGGGCAGACCACCGCTGTCGGCGGCGACACGACGGTCGACGAGGACGTGCAGGCCGCGATCGCGGCGGCTAAGGCGCTGGGCACCGTGGTGCTGCTGGTGAACGTCGCCGGCGGCGGCGTCGGCGGCGGGCGGACCGTCGGGCGGGGTAACAAGCCGCACGACAAGGACGCGTTCATCGCCACGATCGACATGAACGTGAACGGCACCTTCAACATGACCCGCCTCGTCGTCGCGGGCGCCTTCGGCGACAACGAGCCGGACGAGTCGGGCCAGYGTGGCGTCGTCGTCAACGTCGGCTCGATCGCCGGCCTGGAGGGCCAGGCGGGCCAGGTCTCCTACGGCTCGGCGAAGGCCGCGATCCTGGGCATGACGCTGCCGATGGCGCGCGACCTCGCGCCGATCGGTGTCCGGGTGTGCGCCATCGCCCCCGGCACCATGGGCACGCCCAAGATGATGGGCATCCGGCCGGAGATGCTGGAGATCCTTACCAAGGACATCCAGTTCCCGAAGCGGCTGGGCCGGCCGGAGGAGTTCGCGCTGCTGGTCGAGTCGATCGCCCGTAACCCGTACCTGAACGGCGAGAACATCCGGCTCGACGGCGCGCTGCGCTTCCCGCCCAAGTAGGCGGTACGTGTTCACCGTCGACGCGGTCCTTGGTTCGCTGGCGTTGGAGCCGGCGGGCGAGGACCGCTACACCGCGGGCAGCGTCGCCTCGCCCAACCCGGTCGTCTTCGGCGGGCAACTGCTCGCCCAGTCGATCGCGGCCGCGCTCGCCGGCCAGGACGGAAAGACGGTCAAGACCCTTCACACGGTCTTCGCCCGCGCCGGCCGGCCGGACACTCCGCTTGATGTCGCCGTGGCGCGGCTGCACTCGGGGCGCAGCATGGCCAGCAGCGCGGTGACCATCAGTCAGGGCGGCAAGGTCATCGCCCAGTCGACCGTCCTGCTCTCGGCGGATGATCCCGACTTCATCCGGCACGCGGACGCCGCGCCTGCCCATGAGCCGCCGAAGCCGGGGGACGTCGTGGGCGCCGGCCATGGGGAGGGCTCGACCGGCGAGCCGGGTGCCTGGCAGGTCCGGGTCGTCGGCGACGTCGACATCAGCGACCCGGACGCCGTCGGGCCGGCGGAGCTGGACGTCTGGACGCGCTGGCCCGGTGCCCCCGACGACCCGCTGTCCGGCCAGGCACTGCTCGCGTTCGTCACCGACGGCTTCCTCATCGGGACGGCCATGCGCCCGCATCCCGGCGTGGGGCAGGCACAGTCGCATCGCACGATCTCGACGAGCGTGCTGTCGCACACGATCACCTTCCACGAGCCGGTGCCCGCCGGCGACTGGCTGTTGCTCGCGCAGCGCAGCCCCTACGCGGGCCGGGGTCGTGGCTACGGCCGCGGTGACGTCTTCACGACCGATGGCGGACTGGTGGCCTCATTCGTGCAGGACAGCATGATCCGCCCGATGGCGCCCTCGCCGGCCGGCGGCCACCGCCTCTGATCCAGAGGACTCAGGCCCTTCGCTCATGAGCCGCCTGGCCCATAAACGAAGGCCCTGAACGGCCCACGAGCTGTCCTGGGCGGCCGCGAACGGTGACGCCGCCGGAGCCGGCCGGCTCCGGCGGCGTCGATCGGGGCACGAGGGGCCGTATGGGCCTAGTCTTGACATCGACGTCGAAATTTCTAAGCATGGGCCCGCACCGCCGCACGCCAACCCGACCGAACGCTGTGGGCCCCCGTTCCGCCATGCCTGAGAAGGAGCGCTGTTGACGTGCACGAAGCGGTGATTGTTTCGACAGCCCGGACGCCGGTGGGCACCGCGATCAAGGGTTCCCTGCTCGACGTCGACGCGTTCGAGCTGGCGACGCTGGTGGTCGGCGAGGCCGTCCGCCGCGCCGGCATCGACCCGGCGGTCGTCGACGACGTCGTCCTCGGCGAGGCCCTGTACGGCGGCGGCGACATCGCCCGGTACGCGGCGATCGAGGCGGGCCTCGTCAACGCCCCTGGCGTCGCCCACAACCGGCACTGCGCGTCCGGGATGGCCGCGATCCAGACCGCCGCCGCCTCGATCATGACCGGCATGGACCGGGTGGTCATCGCCGGCGGCACGAACTCCTCGTCCACGTCGCCCCGCTCCAGGCGCCGCAAGCCGGGCACCGACGACGTCGAGGACTGGTACTCGCCCACCCACCGCAACACGCCCGAGGCCCCGAACTACGACATGTCGGTCACGGTCGGCTGGAACGCCGCCGTGGCGACGGGCCTGACCCGCGAGGACCTGGACGCCTGGGCGCTGCGGTCACACCAGCGCGCGGTCGCGGGCATCGACGCGGGCGCGTTCAAGGAGGAGATCGTCCCGGTCGAGGTGACCCGCCGCGACGGCACGGCCTTCTCCTTCGACACCGACGAGCACCCGCGCCGGGACACGAGCATGGAGAGGCTCGCCCGGCTCAAGGTGCTGCACCCGGAGATCGAGGGCTTCAGCATCACGGCCGGCAACGCGTCCGGCTCGAACGACGGCGCCGGCGCGGTGGTGCTCACCTCGCGCGAGTTCGCCGAGGCGAACGGGCTCGAGCCGCTCGCGGTCATCCGTGCCTGGGCCTCCGTCGGCGTCCCGCCGGCCGAGACCGGTCTCGCGCCGGTGAAGGCGATCCCGAAGGTCCTCGACCGCGCCGGCCTGTCCATTCAGGACATCGCCCTCTGGGAGATCAACGAGGCGTTCGCGTCGGTGCCGGCCGCCGCCTGCCAGCTGCTGGGGATCGACGACGAGATCGTCAACTACCTCGGCAGCGGCTGCAGCCTCGGCCACCCGATCGCGATGACGGGTGCCCGCCAGGTCATCTCGCTGACCCACGAGCTGCGCCGGCGCGGCGGCGGCAAGGCCGTGTCCGCGATGTGCGCGGGCGGCGGCATCGCCAGCGCCATGGTCATCGAGGTCCCGGCCGCCTGATCCCGGCGGCGCGTGGCCAGCGCGCGTAAAGCACGCGAAGAACGGCCGCCAGGTTCAACCTGGCGGCCGTTCTTCGCGTGCTCGCGGGGAGAGGGAGGAGAGACCGGTCCGGCCGGGCAGCCTTCGGGGCCGCCCCGGGGCTCAGGAGCTCTCGGGCTGGGTGGGTACGTGTATCGGGAGCGGCTGCGAGCGGCGCGCGTCGACGACGACCGACTTGAGCGCGGCGCCGCTGCTGACGACGGTGTGCACCACGTTGATCAGGTCCTCGATCTGGACGAAGTCGGCGTTGACGTAGTCCCGCTGGAACCAGATCGGGTGCACCGCGCCCGCGAGCTCAGGGTCCCAGCTCATCGGGAACTCGGTGCTGGAGCCGCCCTCGCCGCCGACGCAGTTGCCGACCGTGACCCGGGTGAAGCCGATGGTCGGGTACTCGACCCGGTACGCCTCGATCAGCTTGTCCAGCGCGGCCTTGCTGACCGCGTAGGACCCGAGGCCGGGCCACGGCTCGGTGACCGAGCCGGCGATGGACGACAGGTAGGCGACGACGCCCTTCGTCTCGGTCAGGTACGGGATCGCCGCCGCGGTGACGTGGGCGGCGCCGATGACGTTGGTGTCGAACACGTGGTGCCAGTCGGCGCTGTCGGTGTCGACCAGGCGCTTGAGGACGCCGATGCCGGTGGCGTAGACGACCGAGTCGATGCCGCCCAGCGTGGCCGCGGCCTCCTCAACCGCCGCCCTGACGGACGTCTGGTCGGTGACGTCGCAGGAGACCGCGACCGCGCCGGCGCCCGCCTCCGCGACCGCGTCGTCCAGCCGGTCCTTGCGCCGGGCGAGCAGCGCGACCTGCTGGCCGCGCTGGGCGAGGGCGATCCCGATGGCGCGCCCTAACCCGCTGGAGGCGCCGACCACAACTGTTCGCATCGTGTACCCACCTTCGATGGTGATGTCGTCGAGGTTGATGCCGTGTGGCGACAGCGGTTCCCGGGTCCGCGGGGACCCTGGGCGCCGGCCGGGCCATGCCGCGGCGCCCGGTTCGTGGGCTTCCTGGCCAGCTCGGCAGCCGGGTAGCCCGCGGGGGACCGGTCGGTCGTCAGCGTTGCCCCGCCTCGACGCCCAAGACGTGATTTTGGTGGAGGTCGGCGGAGCAGCGTAATTGTACGACGTTGACGTCAGAGTCGGAATTATCAGGCCAGCCTGGGACGGGGCGCTCGATCATGGGCGCTCCGTGCCGGCGAGGCCGTCTCGGTGGGTGCGCGCCGTCCATAGGCGAGATCGTCAGTGAGGCCGCGGAAGGGGCTGGGGGCGTCGAGGGTGAGCCCCTGGTGGCGTCAGGTGGTGGTCCCGTCCCCGGATCCTGCCCGGTGTGCCCGCCCGACGGAGCCGGTCGCCGACGTTATTCGGCGGCGCCCGCCCCCGCCGGCCTCTCGCGCAGGTTCAGCGCGTTCAGGAAAAGGTGCGTCAGCTGCTCGACGCCGTCGTCGAAATCCGGCTGGAAAAGACCCTGAACGAGCCACATCTCCGCGAAGCGGGTCACCATCGCCCCCAGCGCCGAGGCGGCGATCGCCGGATTGATAGTGGGGTCGATCCAGCCCTTTCGCTGGAGCTGCGCGATCGAGTTCGAGACGCGCTCGCGGTCGTGCTGCTCGTGCTCGAAACGCATCATGTTGAGATGCGTGTCGTGACGGCAGACCTGCTCGATGACGCCGATGATCTTGGCTTCCCGCCGGTAGTCCTCCAGGAACCGGCGGTTGCCGGCGCGGATGCGTTCCTGCGGGGACGCGGTGGAGGACGGATCGAAGATCGCGGTGCTCAGCGGGGCGTGCAGCAGATCCGAGAGCGCCATGGCGACCTCGCGGAAGATCTGTTCCTTGGAGTCGAAGTAGTGGTAAAAGGAGCCGTGTGACAGGCCGGCGCGCTCGGCGATGTCGGAGATGCGCGCCTCCAGGAAGCCGTCCTCCTCGAACACCGCCTTGGCCGCCCCGAGCAGTCTGGCTCTGGTGGCGACGCCCTTGCGTGAGCGCGGACCGTTTGGTTTTTCGCGGTCGGCCGGCACTGCCGTCGCCAATGCCCGCTCCTGTTCTGCTTCCACTCCGCCGGCCGAAAGCGGYCGGCGGAAGGCCGATGATGGTGGCGCCTCCCCGTCGGGTCACCGTACCGGTAGGTGGCGATACGGGTAGGTAATGATACCGATGGGCAGTGATAACCGGTTCTAGTCTACGTGTGATCGCCTGGCGAGTGATGTTGTCGCGCCCCGTGACCTCCCCGTGTCGGGGCGTCCGGACCTCATGGCTGTTTCGACGTCGACGTTGAAAACGTGGTACCACTCACGAGGCAACCCCGTAACCTCGCACGCCCTCCCGCCTGCCACGACGCGACTGGCCCGCCCGGCGTCCACGGCCGGCGGTCCTCAGTCGACAAGGAGCCGCGATGCCGCCTCTCCCCGCGCTGGTCCCGGCGACCGAGTGGTTCTGGAAGTCCGGCGCCGACGGCATCCTGCGCATCCAGGGCTGCGACGACTGCGGCACGCTCGTGCACCCCCCGGTCCCGGTCTGTCCCTCGTGCCGGAGCGGCGCCGTCTCGCCGAAGGAGGTGTCGGGCCGGGCCAGCGTCGTCGGCTACACCGTCAACGTCCAGCAGTGGCTGCCCGACATGAAGCCGCCGTACGCGGTCGCCGTGGTCGCGATCGAGGAGAGCGACGACGTCCGCCTGACCACCAACATCGTCGGCTGTGAGCCCGCCGAGGTGCACATCGGTCAGCGGGTCCGGGTCACCTTCGAGCAGCGCGAGGACGTCTGGCTGCCGCTGTTCGAGCCGACCGGCGAGCCCGACGAGACCCGGGACAGGGTCGGCGAGCCGAACCTGCCCGCGCCGCGCGCGCCCCTGTCGCCCCGGCGCTTCGAGCACGACGCCGTCCTCAGCGGCATCGGCCGCTCGAGGATCGGGCGCCGGCTCATGGTCAACCCGCTGTCGCTGACGACCGACGCGTGCCTGAAGGCGATCGCCGACGCGGGGCTCACCCCCGAGGACATCGACGGCCTGTCGACCTACCCCGGCGTGTCCGCCATGGGAATGAGCGAGGGCGGTGTCACCTCGGTGGAGGAGGCGCTGCGCCTGCGCCCGACCTGGATCAACGGCGGCGGCGACCTGCCCGGTCAGACGGGCGCGATCGTGCAGGCGATGCTCGCGGTGTCGGCCGGCCTGTGCCGGCACGTGCTGTGCTTCCGGACCGTGTGGGAGTCCACCTACCGTGAGCTGCGCCTTGGCGGGATGCCCGGCCGGGCCACCGGCCTGAACACCGAGTGGCGCCACCCGTTCGGCGCCATCTCGGCGGCGAGCTGGATCGCCATGCAGGCCAGCCAGTACATGCACCGCTACGGAGCCTCCCGGGAGATGCTCGCGGCGATCGCGCTCAACGGCCGCGCGAACGCCGCCCGCAACCCGGAGGCGATCTACCGGGCCCCGATGACCATGGACGACTACATGTCGGCCCGCCTCGTCTCGACGCCGTTCGGCCTCTACGACTGCGACGTCCCCTGCGACGGCGCCGTCGCCGTCATCGTCTCGGCCGCCGACGCCGCGCCGGACCTGCCGAAGCCGGCCATCAAGGTCGAGGCCGTCGGCACGCAGATCAACGAACGGATCTCCTGGGACCAGGGCACGATGACGCACGAGCCAGTGGTGCTCGGCCCGGCCGCGCACCTGTGGACCCGCACCGACCTGACTCCCGCCGACGTCGACCTCGCCTGCCTGTACGACGGCTTCACCTTCAACGCGATCTCCTGGCTCGAGGGGCTGGGCTTCTGCGGCTTCGGCGAGGCGCAGGACTGGCTGGACAAGGGCCGGCGGATCGCCCTGGACGGCGACCTGCCGCTCAATCCGCACGGCGGCCAGCTCTCCGAGGGCCGGCTRCACGGTTTTGGATTCCTGTACGAAGCGATCACCCAGCTGCGCCACGAGGCCGGCCCCCGCCAGGTCGCCGACGCCCGCACCGCGGTCGTCTCCACCGGCGGCGGCGCGCCCGGCGGCGCGTTCCTTCTCAGGAGGGCAGACTCATGACAACGACGTCCAGCGACACCGCGTTACCGCAGGCCCCGCTCCGCGTCGTCCAGTGGGCGACCGGCAACATCGGCACCCGCTCCCTGCGCTCGATCATCGAGCACCCCGGCCTGGAGCTCGTCGGGCTCCTCGTCTACAGCGACGCGAAGGCCGGCAAGGACGCCGGCGAGCTCGCCGGGCTCGGCACGACGACCGGCGTCACCGCGACCACGAGCGTGGACGAGATCGTTGCCCTCGGCGCCGACTGCGTCGTCTACATGCCCGCCACCCTCAACGCCGACGAGGTGTGCCGGCTGCTGGAGTCCGGGGCGAACATCGTCACCACCCGCGGCGAGTTCCACCGCCCCGTCAGCATGGAGCCCGCGCTGCGGGCCCGGGTCGAGAAGGCGTGCGCGGCCGGCAACACGTCGATCCACAGCACCGGCTCCAGCCCGGGGTTCATCTCCGAGGCGATCCCGCTGGTGATGTCCTCGATGCAGCGCCGGCTCGACCGGCTCGTCATCAACGAGTACGCGAACATGTGCAAGCGCGACTCGCCCGACATGATCTTCAACCTGATGGGCTACGGGCAGCCGCCGACGGCGTTCGACGACCGGCGGGCGGCGTACCTGGCGGAGGCCTTCGGACCGTCGATGTCGATGTTCGCCGACGCGATCGGCGCCCCCCTGGAGGAGATCACCGCCTCCGGCAAGGTGGCCGTCGCGAGCCGGGACATCGAGATCGCCGCCGGGACGATCGCCGCCGGGACGGTGGCCGCGCAGCGCATCACGGTGACGGGCCTGCGCGGTGGCACGCCGTTCCTGGAATTCAACGCGAACTGGTTCTGCTCCACCGAGCTGGACCCGGCCTGGGAGCTCGCGATCGACAACGGCTGGCGGGTGACCGTCGAGGGGGACGCCCCGTTCGACATCACCCTGCGCTTCCCGCTCAGCCTTGACGAGATGGGGGCGATGACGCCCGGCTACACCGCGCATCGGCCGGTCAACGCCATCCCGGTCGTGGTCGCGGCGCCGCCCGGCATCCGCACGACCGTCGACCTGCCGCAGATCATCGGTACCCACCTGCGCTGACGACCGAGCGGACCTTCCGGCCGGACCGGCCGCGCCCCGCGGGGCGCGGCCGGTCCGGCCGGTGGCCGCGGTCCCGCGGGTGCGCGGCCGGCGGGACCGGACAGGTCTTGACATCTCTGGCGGAGCGGTAGAACGTGCGTGCACCATCCTGACAGTGTTCAAATGCGGGTGACGCCAGGCGAGCCCGCCTCCACTGCTCGCCGCGCCTGCCGCCCGCCGCCGAGGCGGCGGATGGATCGCGAACAACCGCGCTAGACGCGATGAACCCAAGGACTGTGATGACGCCGACAGCCGTGGCTGACCTGTACTGGGACCCCTTCGACAAGACGATCGACCTCGACCCGTACCCGATCTGGCAGCGGATGCGGGACGAGTCGCCCGTCTACCGCAACGAGCGGTACGACTTCTGGGCGCTTCCCCGCCACGCCGACGTCGACGACGCCCACCGCGACGCGGCGACGTTCAGCTCCGCGTACGGCACCGTCCTGGAGATCATGACTCCGGTGCCGATGCCGCCGGCCTTCCTGATCTTCTCCGACCCGCCGATCCACAACACCCTGCGGGTCCTGGTCTCCCGGGCCTTCACGCCGCGGCGGATCTCCGCGCTGGAAGGCACCATCCGCGAGCTGTGCGCCGAGATGCTCGACCCACAGGTCGGCGGCGGCGGCTTCGACTACGTCCAGGACTTCGGCGCGCAGCTTCCGTCGAAGGTCATCTCCGCGTTCATCGGCGTCGACCCGGCGGACCGCGAGGAGATCCGCAAGACGATCGACAAGACGTTCCACCACGACGAGAACTCCGGCATGAGCAACGAGATCTCGCGCGCCGCGACCGAGAAGCTCAAGGCCTACTGGCGGGACCAGATCGAGATCCGGCGCCAGGCCCCGCGCGATGACATGATCACGAGCCTGGCCGAGGCCGAGATCAAGACCGAGGACGGTCCGCGCCGCCTCACCACCGAGCAGGCCTCGACCATCGCGCAGGAGATCGTCAGCGCCGGCACGGAGACCGTGGCCCGCCTGCTCGGCTGGTTCGGCTCGGTGCTCGCCGACCACCCCGACCAGCGCGCCGAGCTCGTCGCCGATCCCGGCCTCGCGCCGAGAGTCGTCGAGGAGCTGATGCGCTACGAGGCGCCGTCGCCGGTCCAGGGCCGGATGACCACCCGCGAGGTCGAGCTGCACGGGGTGACGATCCCGGCGATGTCGAAGGTGCTGCTGCTCACCGGGTCCGCTGCGCGTGACCCGCGCAGGTACACCGACCCGGACCGGTTCGACCTGCACCGCACGTTCGACAGCCACCTCTCGTTCGGCCACGGCATCCACTTCTGCCTCGGCGCCAGCCTCGCCCGCCTCGAGGGCCGGATCGCCATCGAGGAGACGGTCCGCCGCTTCCCTGAGTGGGGCATCGACCGCGACCGCGCCGTCCGACTGCACACCAGCACCGTCCGCGGCTACGAGAAACTGCCGTTCGTCCTCTGACCGCCGACGCCGGCGCGGCCACCGGGTCCCGGGCCGCGGCCGGCCGCACTCGTGGCATCTCGGGGCCCAACCGGGCACGTCCGGCCGCTGCGCGCGGCCGGCGGCCGAGAAGGGAGACCTGGTGAAGGCTGTGGTGGTCGGGGCGTCGAGTGGGCTCGGGAGATGCATCGGCGTCGACCTGGGCCGCCGCGGCGACCAGGTGGCGCTGTTGGCGCGCCGCCGCGAACGGCTGGTGGACGCGGCGAAGGAGGCGGGCCCCGGCACGCTCGCCATCGCCTGCGACGTGACCGACGAGGCGAGCTGCCAGGCGGCCGTCGAGGAGGCCGCGGCCGGCCTCGGCGGCATCGACGCCGTCATCTACAGCGCCGGTGTCGGCCCGCTGTCCCCGGTCGAGCAGGTCGGCGCGGCCACGTGGCGGCGCGCCTTCGACACGAACGTGACCGGGGCGGCCCTCGTCACCGCGGCCGCGCTGCCCCACCTGAAGGCCTCCGGCGGGGTCGCGGCGTACCTGTCCTCGATCAGCGCGTCCCTCACTCCCGTGTGGCCGGGGTTCGCCGCCTACGCGGTCAGCAAGGCGGCCCTCGACAAGCTCGTCGAGGCCTACCGTGTCGAGCATCCCGATGTCGGCTTCACCCGCGTCGTCGTCGGTGACTGCGCCGGCGGCGATGGGCCCAGCCAGAGCGAGTTCCCCGCCGACTGGGACTTCGACTACATGGCGAAGGTCCGGCCGCTGTGGGTGAGCCGCGGCTACCAGACCGGCGCCCTGCTCGAGGTCGACGAGCTGCTGCGCGTCCTCGACGGTGTCCTGCGCTGCCGCGGCAGCATCCCCACGGTCACGGTCATGCCCCGCCAGCGAGCCTGACCCTCGGCCCAGCGCCGGCCGCGGTTCGACGGCCTAACGGTCGCATCTGGCGGGCCTCTGCCGCGATTCTGGATGGCGTCGGCCCCACCGGGCAGGGCGGCGGGGGGTCGGCGGTGAGGAGAGCGCATGGCGGTCGAGATCGGGTTGACTCCCGACTCGCGATGGGAGATCGACGTTCCGGGCCTGGCCGCGGCCGCCGCGGGGGCGGGCTTCACCTCCGTCGGCATGGCCGCCAGCTTCCGGTCCCCGAGTTCTGCCGGCGGGCCCACGAGTCCACCGCCCGCTTCTGGCGTTGACCGGTCAGTACCCGACCGTCGCTCGGCCGGACGGCCGGCCTGTCGAAGAAAGACAGAGGTTCTCGTCCTGTGGATGCTCCCTACGACCTGACGGGCCGCGTGGCGATCGTGACGGGGGGCGGCACCGGCATCGGCGCCGCCACCGCCCGGCTGCTGGCCGCCCACGGCGCAGACGTCGTCATCGCCTCCCGCACCGTCGCGGACCTGGAACGCACGTCGACGGCGGTGCGCGACGCCACCGGCCGCCGCTGCCTGCCGGTGCCGACGAACATCAAGGACGAGGAGCAGGTCGTCGCCCTCGTCGAGCGCACCGTCGCGGAGCTCGGGCGCGTCGACATCCTCGTCAACAACGCCGGCGGCACCCGGATGGGCCCGCTGCGGACGCTGCCGACCAAGGGCTGGGACGCCAGCTTCGACCTCAACGTCCGCGCGGCCTACTTCTGCACCCGGGAGGCCGGCCGGCACTTCGTCGAGCAGCGCTCCGGCGCGATCGTCAACGTCTCCTCCGACGCCGGCGTGTACGGCGTCAGGGGCGGGGCGCACTACGCGGCGGCGAAGGCGGCGCTGCAGATGTTCACCAAGGTCACCGCCGCCGAGTGGGGGCACTACGGCATCCGCGCCAACTGCGTCGCCGTGGGCGGGATCGCCTCCGAGCGGGCGGCCGCGGCCTGGGACGTCGCCGGCATCGACCCGGGGGACATCGCCGCGGGCACCCCGCTCGGCCGGGTCGGCCAGCCCGACGAGGTGGCCCAGGCGATCGCCTTCTTCGCGAGCGACGCGGCCTCCTACATCACCGGCCAGGTCCTCTCCGTCGACGGCGGCCACCACATGGGCGGCCTCCAGGACACCTGAAGCGGAGCCGCTGGGCGGACTGGCTGGGCGGACTGGCTTGGTGGAGTGGCCTTAGAGGACGCCGCGGGCGGTGAGGGCGGCCACGACGCGTTCGCCGGCGGCGCGGAAGTCCGCGACGCGCTGGCGGGCGGCGCCCTCGCTGTCGCCCGCGACGATGGCGTTCAGGACCCGCTCCATCTCCGCGACGACGTCGTCGTGCGTCAGGCCGCTCTCGATGCGGAACACCCACGGCAGGAAGCCGGCGAAGGCGCGCAGCTCGGCTCGCAGCCGCCGTGAGCCGCCGGCGCGGTGCTGGGCGCGCAGGATCTGCTGGACGATCTCGCTGACGCGATCGATCGGCTCGGTGGCCTTCAGGTCGGCGATCAGCTGTTCCAGCTCGGCGATGACGGCCGGGTCGCGCTGGTTCGCCAGCCGCGAGACGGCCACCCCGGACAGCAGACCCATCACCTCGAAGTCGTCCAGCACGGACTCGGCGTCGAACGGCTCGACGAACACCCCGCGGTGCGGCCGGATCGAGACGATCCCGTCCCGCTCCAGCATGACGAGGCCCTCCCGTACCGGGCTGCGGGACAGGCCGAGCGCGTCGCCCACCTCGACGAGGTCGACGCGCTGCCCGGAGCGCAGCCGCCCTTCGAAGATCTCCTCGAGGAGATAGTCGACGACGGCGTTGCTCGCCTTCGTGAGCTTGACGGTTCGGCTGGGCGGCACGGTCTGGTCCTCGCGGTGGTGACGGATGGTGTTCGGTGGCGTGAGCCGGGCGGCATGGACAGTATGCGATCTTTGGCGGTGGCGCGTCCGCGGTGGTGGTGCCCGGCTGGTCTCCCCTGTATACGGCCGTCGGCGGGCGGGACGGGTGTGAGCGTGTCCTCCGTCCCACAGGGCATGGCGCGCTCCGCCCCGCCGACCGTAGATTGCCGTAGTGAATTATGAATCAATTCGTCCGGGCCATCGCCCACGAGCCGTCACGGGAGTGTCGAGTCCATGCTGATCGAGCTGAGCTCGGAGCAGGAGATCCTGCGTGACACCACGGCGCGCTACCTGGAGCGGGAGGCCGCGCCGAGCGCGCTGCGCCGGCTGCGCGACGACCCGGAGGGGTTCGGCCGTGACTACTGGCGGGCCGGCGCCGAGCTCGGCTGGACCGCCCTGGTGGTCGACGACGAGCTCGGCGGCGGCAGCGTCAGCGGCGCGCCCGTCACCGACCTGAGCCTGATCGCCTACGAGTTCGGCACCCACGCGGCGCCGGGCCCGCTGGTCGCGACGAACGTCGTCGCCGCGGCGCTGTCCCGCGCGCTGACGGCCGCCGCGGCCGCCGGTCGGTCCGACGAGGCCACCGGGCACGCCGAGGTCCTCGACGCGCTGCTGGCGGGCGAGACGGTCGGCGCGTGGTGCCTGGCCGAGYCGGCGCCGCACGACCGCCTCGGCACCGTCACCCTCACCGTCCGGGCCGAGGGGGACGAGGTCGTGCTCGACGGGGTCAAGCGCCCGGTCGAGGCGGCGGCCTGCGCGAGCCACCTGCTGGTGACCGGCCGTACCGGCGACGGGCTCACCCAGGTGCTCGTGCCCGTCGACGCGGCCGGCGTCACCGTCACGCCGATGCGTTCCCTCGACCTGACCCGCCGGTTCGCCGTGGTCACCTTCGACGGGGTGCGGCTGCCGCGCGCGGCCGTCGTCGGCGAGCTCGCCGGGGCCGACGAGGACGTGCGCCGCCAGCTCCAGCTCGCCCTGGTGATGCTCACCGCCGAGACGGTCGGCACGCTGCAGCGCGCGTTCGACATGACCGTCGAGTGGGCCTTCGACCGGTACTCGTTCGGCCGCCCGCTCGCGTCCTACCAGGCGCTCAAGCACCGGTTCGCCGACATGAAGATGTGGCTGGAGGCGACGCACGCCGCCGTCGACGCCGCGGCCGCCGCCGTCGACGCGGGCTCGTCGCGGGCCGACGAGCTGGTCAGCGTCGCCAAGGCTCTCGGCGATCCCGGGGTCGAGCTGCTGCAGGACTGCGTCCAGCTGCACGGCGGCATCGGCATAACCTTCGAGCACGACCTGCACCTGTTCCTGCGCCGCGGCGCCGTGAACCGTTCGCTGTTCGGCGCGCCGGCCGAGCACCTGGAGCGGGTGGCCGCCATCGCGGTCGCGCAGGCCGCCGCCCCGCCCGCCGACACCCAGCCGCGGGAGGCGCCCGCGGCCTCGCGCGGCGCCGCCCCGTCCGCGCCGCGTACCGGCGGCGTGGCGGGCGACGTCGAGGACCTCGACAGCTTCCGGGAGCGGGCGCGCCGGTTCATCCAGGGCAACCTCAAGCAGGACGAGACGGTCCGCACGATGCGGCGCAACGCGCCCGACGAGCAGGAGCTCGCCGAGGTGGCCGACGACCGCAAGCTGCAGCGAATGCTGTTCGACGCGGGCCTGGCGGGCATCACCTTCCCGCGCGAGTACGGCGGCCAGGGACTGACCGCCGCGCATCAGGAGGTGCTGAACCAGGAGCTGGCCGGCTACGAGTACCCGAAGCATCTGCAGGTGCCGACCCTCTCGCCGTGTGCCGCGGTCATCCTCGAGTTCGGTACCGAGGAGCAGAAGCTCCGTCACCTGCCGGCGATCCTGCGCGGCGAGGAGATCTGGATCCAGTTCCTCTCCGAGCCGAGCGGCGGGTCCGACGTCGCCGGGGCGCTCATGTCGGCGGTCCGCGAGGGCGACGAGTGGGTGCTCAACGGCTCGAAGATCTGGAGCACCGGCGCCTGGTGGTCCGACTGGGCGCTGTGCCTGGCCCGGACGAACTGGGACGTGCCCAAGCACCGCGGCCTGTCGGTGTTCATGCTGCCGATCCACCAGCCGGGGATCGAGATCAACCGCATCGAGATGCTCAACGGCTCCCAGGAGTTCTGCCAGGAGTACCTCACCGACGTCCGGGTGCCCGACAGCGAGCGCCTCGGCGACGTCGACGGTGGCTGGACCGTCGGCACCCGCTGGATGATGCACGAGCGGCAGGCGAACAGCTCGCCGTTCGTGACCAGCCCGCGCAACACCCGGCGGGGCAGCGCCGGCCTGGACGCGCCGCTCATCCCGATCGCCGCCCGGCTGGGCCTGCTCGACGACCCGCGGACGCGGGAACGGATCGGCGAGGCGCGGCTGCTGTCGGTGGTGCGCGAGCAGCTGAACCGCCGGCTCGCCACCGGCATGGCCACGGGCCGGATGCACGCCCAGTCGTCGGCGATCGGCCGGCTGTTCGCCGGCCACCTCGGCACCCGCCGCGACACGATCACCTACGAGATCGCCGGCGCCACCGGCGCGGCCTGGACCGACGACGACCCGGCCGCCGAAAGCGGCGTGGGCTACCTGATCCGCACGATCAGCACCGTGGCCGGCGGCACCACCGAGATCGCGCGCAACGTCATCAGCGAGCGCGTGCTCGGCATGCCGCGCGAGGCCGCCCCCGACCACGGCGTCCCGTTCCGCAACGTCCCCCGAGGGGGCCGCAGCCGCTCCTGAGGCCGAGCCTGGGACTGGCGTCCCTTGCCGTCGCCGGGCCGGTGCCCGGCGACGGCAAGGCCTTCGCGAGGAATACGATCCAGAAACAACCCAGGTGGCATGCCGCGTCGAGTGGTGAAGGCCAGCCGGGGTGTCCGTCAACGACTCCAAGGGATCCGGACGGCCACCAGGCGGGTGGCTCGTACACAACCTGCGGAGATCCCCAGGCAGGCAGCGCGAGGAGGGCGGATGGGCGAGGTCGCGGTCATCACCGGTGCCGCGGGCGGGATCGGGGAGGCGGTCGCGCGGCGGCTGGCGACCGAGGGCGTCCGCTGCGTGCTGGTGGACCGGAACCCGGCGGTCGAGGACGTCGCCGCCTCTCTCGGCGGCGCCGCGGTGGTCGGCGACCTGACCGACCCCGAGCTGTCCCTGCGGATGGTGGCGGCCGCCGGCGAGCGGTTGGACCTGCTCGTCCTGAACGCGGGGATCAACTCGGTCGACAAGGACCCGGCGACGCTCGACCTGGACCGGTACCAGGCCGTCGTCGGGGTCAACCAGCATTCCGTCGTGTACGGGCTGCGCGCCGCGCTTCCGGTGATGCGCGGGCAGGGGACCGGCTCGATCGTGGTCACCGCCTCGCACGCCGCGCTGGCGGGCATCGAGCAGGACCCGATCTACACGATGACCAAGCACGCCGTCATCGGCCTGGTCCGGGCCCTGTCCGGGCCGCTGTCCCGCGAGGGCATCCGGCTGAGCGCCGTCTGCCCCGGCCTCGTCGACACACCGCTGACCTCGCCGGCGCGCGACCGCTTCCAGGCCGCCGGCATTCCCATGCTCTCCGCGGACGAGGTCGCGGCCGCGGCCGTCGAGCTCCTCCGCAGCGGCGAGCCCGGAACCGAGCTCGTCGTCAGCCCCGGCCGCGCCCCGGCCCGGTACGTCCTGGCACCGATTCCGTGACGCCGCCGTCGTCCCGACCGCCACGACGCGCGGGCGGTCGGGACGACGGCGGCGCCGGTCGCGCCTGCGGGTCACCCGGGGCTCAGGCGACGGCGGGCATGATCTCCTCGGCTATCCACTGGGTGTAGTCGTAGTACTCGTCGATGTGGGTGAGGCTGGGGATGGGGACGGAGCTCATGGTGACGCCGAGCTCCCTGAACCAGCCGAGGCGGTCGATGATCTGCTGTTTGGACATGCCCGGCCGGGCGTCCGGGTCCTCGTTCACCGTGTGGCCCTCGCCGACGCGCGCGGTGCCCAGGCCGTAGTACACCTCGGCGAGCCTGCCGTTGTAGTCGGGCTGGGACCTGATGAGGTCGAGCCGGTCGGGGATGCTCTCGGGTTTGGTGAGAAACGGCCACCAGCCCGTCGCGTAACGGGCGACGCGGCGCAGCACCGGGTCGGCGTCGCCGCCGAACCAGACCGGGGGGTATGGCTTCTGGACAGGCTTGGGCTCGAACGCGACGTCGGAGAACGAGACGTACTTCCCCTCGAACGCGGGCTCCTCCTTGGTCCAGAGCTCGAGGATCGCCTGGATGTACTCCTCGGCGCGGGCGCCGCGCTCGTGGAAGGGGACTCCCAGGATCCTGAACTCCTCMTCGAGCCAGCCGACGGCGAACGTGACGGTCACCCGCCCGCTGGACAGCCAGTCGATGGTCGAGAGCGCCTTCGCCGTCACGATCGGATGCTGTAACGGCAGGATGGCGATGCACGAGTTGACGCGGATCGTCTCGGTGGCCCCCGCCCAGTAGGCCATCGCCGGATAGGCGCTGAAGTAGTGCGGGCCGGACAGGTCGACGTGTGCCCTGGGAATGATGTGGTGCTCGGGAACGGCGATCATCGCGTAACCGAGCTTCTCGGCCCATTTCGCGAGGCGCGTCTGGTCCGCGCCCGTCACCGCGGCCTCCCACGGCTGGCAGGTGGCCTTCAGCCGCAGAAGATGCGGCATGGCAAATCCCAGTTTCACGAAACCTCACCTCGTCCGGAGTTCGTCGCCGCGAAAAAAGATCAGGCGGGCCACGCACTGCTCGGCGCGGCCCCACCTTCCCCACCGATTGGCTGGTGAGGGCTCGACGCACATCGGTACGTTCGAGCCCTCACCGTTGGGAAGCCAATCGGCGGGGACCCCTCGGACGGGTTGGTGCAGAAAGCGGTACCTCGGTTAGTTGTTCGCGGTGTCGGCGGAGTCGAAGTAGAGATTCTCCAGCCGGTCCACCTGGTCGGCGAGCTCGCTCGACGACCCCGAGAGCGCGATCCGGCCGCGGGCCAGGACGACGACCTCGTCGGCCGCCGCCATGGCGAGCTTCGCGTACTGCTCGACGAGGATGACCGAGCAGCCGTGGTCGGCCGCGATGGCGCGCACCGACTCGAAGAGGCCCTCGACGATGAGCGGAGCGAGGCCGAGGCTCAGCTCGTCGACGAGCAGCACCCGGGGCTGCTGGATGAGCGCGCGCGCCATGGCGAGCATCTGCTGCTCRCCGCCGGACAGCGCGCCCGCCGCGAGCTTCCACCGCTTCTCGAGCGCGGGGAAGGACGCCAGCATGTCCCGCGGCTTCGGCCCGCCGCGCCGCGCCGCCACCCTCAGGTTCTCCTCGACGGACAGGCTGACGAACAGCGACCGGTTGTCGGGGACGAGGACGATCCCGGCCCGGTTCGCCGCCGCCGGCCGACCGCCGCGCAGCTTCGCGCCGTCGACCAGGATGTTGCCGCTCTGCGGCGCCAGGAGACCGGCGAGCGTGAGCAGCATCGTCGTCTTGCCGGCGCCGTTCGGCCCGAGCAGGGCCAGCACCTTGCCGGGGGCGAGGGCGAGGTCGACGTCGCGGAACGCCGTCGTGCTGCCGCGGCCGCCGGTCAGGCTGACGGTCTGGAGCCGGGCGGTCGTGACTCCGGCGGGGGAGGGGGAGGAGGTTTCGACCGTCGCGGTCATGCCGTCACCGCCGGGGACTCGTTGGCCGTCTGCTGGATGCCGTTCGCGGAAGCCGGCTCCGCGCTGACCGCCGGCTCGGAAGTGCTGTGGGCGTTGCCGAGGTACGCGTCGGCCACCACGCGGTTGCCGCGGATCTCGGCCGGGGTGCCCTCGGCGATGAGCTTGCCGAACTCGAGGACGTAGATGTAGTCGCAGACGCCGAGCACGAGCGCGACGTCGTGGTCGACGAGCAGGACACCGGCGCCGCCCGCGGCGATGCCACGGATGCGCTCGCCGAGCCAGGTCGACTCGGTGCTGTCCAGGCCGGCGGCGGGCTCGTCGAGCAGCAGCACCTTGGGCCGTGAGGCACAGGCCCTGGCGATGGACACCAGCTGGCGTTCGCCCTGGGAGAGCTCGCCGGCCTGACGGTCGGCGCGGTCGGCGATGCCGGTCACGGCGAGGGCGGCGGCGAGACGCTGGTGGCGTTCGTGGCCGCGCACGCCGCTGAGGGCGGCGGACACGTTCTCCTCGACGGTGAGCTCCTCGTAGAGCTCGATCGACTGGAACGTGCGCGCGAGGCCCCGGTGCACCCGGACATGCGAGGCGAGCTTGTCGACGCGCTGGCCGCCGAGGGTGACGGTGCCCGACGCGCGGGCGAACCCGGTGATCGCGTCCATGGCACTGGTCTTGCCAGCACCGTTCGGGCCGATGAGACCGATGATCTTACCGGGCTCGACACGCAGGTTGATGCCGTCGACCGCGGTCACACCGCCGTAGCGGACGGTCAGTCCGGACACCTCCAGGACCTCGCCGTGACCGCCGGCCGGCGCCGTCGCCTGGACGCCCGCCGTGGTAGCCGAGCCGGCCGTGGCCAGGGGCGCGGACGTGGTGGCCGTGAGCGTGGCCGGGGCGGCCAGCGCCGTGGAGTCTCCAGCCGCAAGGCCGCCCGCGGGGACACCCGCCAGTGCCGGAACCGGGGCGCCGGTCGGTGTCGCTGGGCGCCTGCGTTCCAGGAGTGCTCTGACCTTGTGGACGAGCTTGTGCGCGTCGCTGGCGAGGCCCTCCGGGTGACCGACGAGGGCCGCGAGCAGACCGATGCCGCTGATTACCTGGAACCAGTCACCGAGGTTGAGCAACCGGTCGAACGCGAAGAATATGAGGCCGGTGCTGGCGATCAGGCCGGCGTTGACGGCACCAAAGACCGACGTGATGCCGGCCAGGTAGGCGACGGTCAGCAGCGAGAGGCCTCCGACCGCGGAGAACGAGTCGAACGTGACCACGCCGCGCCGGTAGGCCAGCAGCGCCCCGCCGAGGCCGGCGATGAACGACCCGATCGCGAAGCTGATGACCTTAATGCGCACGACGTTGATGCCGATGCCGGCGGCCGAGCGCTCGTTGGCCCGCACGGCGAGCATCGCCGAGCCCAGCGCGCTCATCCTTAGCTTGGCGACGCCCAGCGCCACCACCACCAGCACGAACAGGCAGAGGAAGCCGAACTCCAGCCTCGGGAAGGCGTGCCCGGAGCCGATACCCAGGTTCAGACCGAAGATCTTCGGATCGGAGACCTTCCCGCCCGAGGTGGACACGATCTGGGTGTTGCGGAACCAGACCGCCTCGATCGCATAGGCGAGCGCGAGCGTGACAACGCCGAGGGTCAGACCGCGCAGCCGCAGCGCCGGCAGGCCGATGACCACACCCAGGACCGTTGCTCCCAGCGCCGCGAGCAGCGGCGCGAACGGGAACGGGATGTGCCAGCTCTGGGTCAGGTTCGACAGCAGGAACGCGCCCGCGCCGGCGAGCGCCAGCTGAGCGAGCGACACCTGGCCGGCGTATCCAGTCACGACGATCAGCGACAGGCCGATCACCGCGGCGATGATCGTGCCGATGACGGCGGCACGCGCGGTGCCATCGGAGACGAGCAGGGCGATGGCGCCGACGGCGGTGCCGGCGATCGTCGGCAGCAGCAGCGAGCGTGGCCGCGGGGCGAGCCCCAGCGACTGGCGCACCAGGCCGCCACGCACCGGCATTCCCCGGCCGGTGACCACCAGCGCGATCACGATGACGATCAGCGGCACCAGCTCGGCCGAGCCGGTCCTGGGCATCCAGGAGTGCTGTGCGGCGAGAGAGAGCGCCTCGGCCTGGACCATGCCGATCACGAGGCCGGCGATGACGCTCGGCACCAGGTTCTGGAAGCCGCCGACGACGGCCGCGGCGAGCGCCGGCACGACGAACAGCGTGTAGGTGGTCGGCGCGAGCGGGCTGACCGGGGCGATGAGGATGCCGGCCGCGCCAGCGACCGCGCAGCTGATCATCCAGTTCGTCAGCGCGACCCGCGACGCGGACACGCCGCTGACGTAGGCGCCGGTCTGTGAGGAGGCGRTGGCCCTGGTCAGCAGGCCGAACCGGGTGAACCGGAACACCGCCGTCAGCGCCAGGGTCAGCACGATCACCGCGACGGCCAGGTAGAACCGGTCGGACAGCACGGTCAGCGAGCCGAGGGTCCAGCGCTCCGCCGGGAAGATCTGCTCGACGCTGACCGGCGCCACACCGACCCGGATCACCATCACCTGCTGGATGATGACCAGCACACCCAGCGAGGCCACCGCCTTCGCCAGCGGCGGAGCGTCTAGCAGCTTGCGGAACACCAGGCCATAGAGCAGCGCACCG
The DNA here is from genome assembly GCF_001983105.1 of Pseudofrankia asymbiotica. GTDB lineage: Bacteria > Actinomycetota > Actinomycetes > Frankiales > Frankiaceae > Pseudofrankia > Pseudofrankia asymbiotica. The sequence continues at coordinate 74,798 of NZ_MOMC01000022.1, forward strand.
AGTAGTGCGCCGATCGCCAGAGCCAGCAACGCCGCCGGAATGAACGGCATGCTGTCCGTTCCGAGGTTGACGGTCGTCGGCAGGCCCGGAATCGGGACGAGTAATTCGCCCTCTCGCAGGTCGGCGTAGGTGTAGGCGACGTAGAGAGCGATCGCTCCGGTCGCAAAGTTGATGACCCCCGAGCTTCGGTAGGTCAGCACCAGCGCGAGCGCGAGCGCGGCGAACACTGCGCCGTTGCCGAGCCCGAGCAGGAGCGAGGCGATGTGTGACATGGAGGAGTCTCCCGACGTCATCCCAGGGAGCACCGCTTCCGCGGTTGGCATCCCAGGTCAGGACCGCGTTGAGCGGCGGTTCTCGGGTCAGGGCCGCTTCCGCGACCTTCGACCAGGACAGCCCGCTGTCACGGGGTGTCCTGGGTCAAGGCCGTGGCGCGGCGGTGGTGGAGTTGGGCATGCAGCTGTTCAGTTTTGGCGGTCCTATGGAGTTCTTGATCGGTTCTGTTCAGTTCTCGATCGGCGACTGGCTGAGCGGCTTGGATCTGGCCAGGTGGCCTTCGTCGTCACGCGCAGCGTTCAGGCCATTGCCCACAACGACGGTGGGCGAGTCCGGATGGGCGTTACCGCCGCAGCGGAAACGTACGCCGCTCGTACCGGCAGGTCGTCGCCGGGCGCCTTCTTGATCGCCACGTTGATGCCGCCTGGAGCGAGGCCAGCCGTCGAGGGCCTCTCGACGGCCCTACGGAACCCGGCCATCGGGGTGAGTATGCCGATCACGACCTTGTTGCCGGCGGCGATGTCATGACCGTAGGTCTCCGCTGGGGAGCCCTTCGTGTGCGGCATGCCATCCCTATCTGGCGATCCTGTGAGGTCGAGGAGCGGCGTGCGGCCCGCCGGGGGGTTCGAGCGCACCGTGAACATCATGTGTCGGGCATCACAGCGGCTGCTAGAGGCTAGTGAATACATGCTCGACACCGTTCCGTCAACGGTTTGCCCAGAGCGAACACCTTCCGTCCCACTTCAGTGACGTTCCGGACGGGAGCCGGGACCGGTCCGCGAGCCGCCCGGTCGCAGGCGTCTGAGTGAGCGTTCACGCAGTGGGTTCGCCCACCCTGGCTGACGCCGCGCGGCCCGGCCGGCGCGACGGTCGCTGTCCGTGGACAGCCACCTCGTCCGCGCGGCGACCCTGGCCGCCAGGCCCGAGCGCCTGGTGCGCCGCGGGCATCGCGTCTCCCCGGGCGCGGCTCCCCGGAGAGGTCACCATTCCCGATCATGCTGAGTCCGATCGTCGGCCGGTTGTGCGGCGTGGGCCAGGGCCTGTGGACCGCCTCGGCTGCGGGGTCGGGTGCCGAGGCGGTTGCCCGAGGGGCAGGTTTCGACGATCGTGTCAGAACGTGATCCCGCTCGCCACCGGTAGGGCCGATGACGGGGGTCGTGACCGTCGCCACCCGCCTGGCCGACCATGCACCCGGCAGGTAGGTGCATTATTAATTAACTTTGACGGAACCGACAGAGCCCCCAGGGGAGGCCCGATGTCCGGCCCCGACATCCCGGTGTTTGACGCAGACAACCACCTGTACGAGACGACGGACGCGTTCACCAAGTACCTGCCGGCGCGCTACAAGAAGGCGATCGACTACGTCGACGTCCACGGCCGCACGAAGATCGTGGTCCAGGGGACGATCAGCGAGTACATCCCCAACCCGACCTTCGAGGTCGTCGCCCGCCCGGGCGCGCAGGAGGAGTACTACCGCAAGGGCAACCCGGACGGTAAGTCCCGCCGGGAGATCTTCGGCAAGCCGGTGAAGGCGATCCCGGCCTGGCGCGAGCCCGCCGCGCGCCTGAAGCTGATGGACGAGGAGCAGGGCCTCGCGCGGACCCTGCTGTTCCCGACGCTCGCGAGCCTGCTCGAGGAGCGGATGAAGGACGACCCCGAGCTGACCCACGCGGCGATCCACGCGCTCAACGAGTGGCTCTACGAGACCTGGCAGTTCAACTACAACGGCCTCGACCGTATCTTCACCACCCCGGTGATCACCCTGCCGATCGTCGACAGGGCGGTCGAGGAGCTGGAGTGGGTCCTGGAGCGGGGCGCGAAGGTGATCCTGGTCCGGCCGGCGCCGGTGCCCGGCTACAAGGGGCCGCGCTCGTTCGCGCTGCCGGAGTTCGACCCGTTCTGGGCCCGGGTCCAGGAGGCCGGCATCCTGGTCGCCCTGCACTCGTCCGACTCGGGCTACTCCCRCTTCACCGGTGAGTGGAGCGGGGCCGCGACCGAGCACCTGCCGTTCCAGCCGAACGCCTTCCGGATGCTGCACTCGTGGCGGCCGATCGAGGACGCCGTGGCGTCGCTGGTCATCCACGGCGCCGTGTCGCGCTTCCCGCGATTGAAGATCGCGGTCGTGGAGAACGGTGCCTCGTGGGTCGCGCCGCTGCTCAAGACCCTCAAGGACCTCTACAAGAAGATGCCGCAGGACTTCATCGAGAACCCGGTCGAGGCCCTGAAGCGCAACATCTACATCAGCCCGTTCTGGGAGGAGAACTTCGCCGAGCTGGCCCAGCTGCTCGGTGAGGAGCACATCCTCTTCGGCTCGGACTACCCGCACCCGGAGGGCCTGGCCAACCCCATCAGCTACATCGATGATCTCAAGGGCCAGCCCGAGCCGTTCATCCGCAAGGTCATGGGCGAGAACCTGGCCAAGCTGATGAACGTCCCGGTCGCGCTGCCCGCCACGGTCTGAGCCGAGGCGCTAGGAGCCCCGCGGCCGCGGGGCTCTCGGCGGGCGGCGCTTGTAGGGCCGACAGCCCGGGCGCGCGCCCGGGCCGTCGAGGCGCCGGTGCGCCGGCGCCTGGCATGGGCTTCCGGCCGGTCGCGCCCGCTGGCCCGTTGTACTGGACAGTCCATGAAATCTTGATTCCCGTCAGGCGAGAATGTAGCTTCCAGCACGGGGAAGCGCTGGTAGCGGAGCGCCCGGAATCCATCCGCCGCGCGTCCTCGGCGAGGATCGGCAAGGACGCACCACGAGAACGAACCAGGAGAGGGCGAGGGAGCTGCCGTGAAGGGCTTACTGATCGACGGGCAGCTGGTCGAGGCGCCGAGTACGACGGTCTCGCTCAACCCGACTACGGGTGAGGTTCTCGGCGAGGCGCCGGACGCGACGGTCGAGCAGGCGGTGGCCGCGGTGAAGGCGGCGCGCCGGGCGTTCGACACGACGGACTGGTCGACGAACGTCGAGTTCCGGGTGCGGTGCATGAACCAGCTGCACGAGGCGCTGGTCAAGCACCGCGAGGAGCTGCGCGAGCTGACGATCGCCGAGGTCGGCCACCCACGGGTGATGACGTACGGCGCGGCGCTCGACATCCCGATCGACATCGTCAAGTACTACGCGGACCTGRCCGCGAGCTACTCGTTCACGGAGGACCTTCCGGAGAACGAGTCCCACGGGATCAAGAACCGGCGCTGGGTGGAGAAGGAGGCCGCGGGCGTCGTCTCCGCGATCATTCCCTACAACTACCCGACCCAGATCGCGATCGCGAAGGTCGCTCCCGCCCTCGCGGCCGGCTGCACCGTGATCCTCAAGGGCGCGCCGCAGACTCCGCTGATCACCCTCGCGCTCGGCGAGATCATCGCCAACGAGACCGACATCCCGGCCGGCGTGGTCAACGTGATCACCTCGCCGTCGGTCGAGGTGGCCGAGGTGCTCACCGGCCACCCCGACGTCGACATGATCAGCTTCACCGGCTCGACACCGGTCGGTCGACGGATCATGGAAGTCGCCGCCAGGACCGTCAAGAAGGTGTTCCTGGAGCTCGGCGGCAAGTCGGCGCTCATCGCCGTCGACGACGCGGACGCCGACTTCCTCGCCCTCGTCGCGACCATGACGATCTGCTCGCACGCGGGGCAGGGCTGCGCCGTCACCTCCCGCCTTCTCGTACCCACCTCGCGCAAGGACGAGTTCGTCGAGAAGGTCAAGGCCGCGATCGAGAACGTCAAGATCGGTGACCCGGCGCTGGAGGAGACCTACGTCGGCCCGCTGATCAGCGCCGAGCAGCGCGAGAAGGTCGACGGGATCGTCCAGCGGGCCATCGCGGCCGGTGCCACGCTCGTCGCCGGTGGCAAGAGCCTCGACGGGCCCGGCTACTTCTACGCCCCGACGGTGCTGGCCGACGTCGACCAGGACAGCGAGATCGCCCAGGACGAGGTCTTCGGCCCGGTTCTGGCGATCATCGCCTACGAGGACGACGACGACGCCGTCGCGATCGCCAACAACTCGATCTTCGGGCTGTCCGGCACTGTCTTCGGCGCCGACGACGACCGGGCGATCGCGATCGCCCGGCGGATCCGGACCGGCACGGTGAGCGTCAACGGCGGCAACTGGTTCGCTCCCGACTCGCCGTTCGGCGGGTACAAGCAGTCCGGCATCGGCCGCGAGATGGGCGTGCCCGGGCTGGAGGAGTTCCTGGAGCGCAAGACCCTGGCGGTGCCGGTCAAGTGAGCGCGGCGGAGCTGACCGAAGGACACGGCCGATGAGCAGCAGACCCCTGGAAGGCATCCGCGTCCTCGAGGTCGCCATGTACGGCTTCGTGCCGTCGGGTGGCGCGGTCCTCGGGGAGTGGGGCGCTCAGGTCATCAAGATCGAGCATGCCGTGACCGGTGACCCGCAGCGCGGGCTCACAYAGATCGGCAAGATGAAGGTCGACCCCGCCGGGCCGAACCCGAACATCTGGCACAGCAACCGGGGCAAGCGCAGCGTCGGCCTGGACATCGCCAACCCGCTCGGCAGGGAGGTCCTGCTGGAGCTGGCGGCGCAGGCCGACGTGTACCTGACGAACCACCTGCCGAAGGTGCGCAAGAAGCTGCGTGTCGACGTCGAGGACATCCGCGCCGTCAACCCGAAGATCATCTACGCGCGCGGCAGCGCCCTGGGCCCGCGTGGGCTGGAGTTCGACAAGGGCGGGTTCGACATGACCGCCTTCTGGGCGCGCGGCTCGTCCGCCGCGAGCCTGACGCCACCGGGCACCGACGGGGTCGTCAACCCGCCGGGGCCGGCGTACGGCGACACGATCTCCGGCACGAACCTCGCCGGCGGCATCGCCGCGGCGCTGTTCCGCCGGGAGCGGACCGGCGAGCCCTCCATCGTCGACGTCTCGCTGCTGGGCAGCGGGATCTGGTCCATGGGCCACGGGGTCGCGTTGTCGAGGTTCGTCAACATGGCCATGGAGGGCGTCGTCCCCGGCGAGCACGGCGCGCCGACCAACCCGCTCTCCGGTCTGTACAAGACCAGGGACGGCCGGTACATCTCCCTGGTCATGCTGCAGCCCGCCCGGTTCTGGGCGGACGTGTGCCGCCACGTCGACCGGCCGGAGCTGGCCGACGACCCCAGGTTCGCCACCGCGGAGCTGATCGGCCAGAACACGGCCGAGGGCGTCAAGCTGCTGCGGGAGGCGTTCGCGACCAGGACCCTCGCGGAGTGGACCGAGCGGCTGGCCACCCTGTCCGGGCCGTGGGCCCCGGTGCAGGACTCGCTCCAGGTGAGCGCCGACCCGCAGGTCAGGGCCAACGAGTACGTCATCGACGCCGGGGAGATGGAGCTCGTCGCCAACCCGGTCCAGTTCGACGTCACCGCGCCCGCCGCGGCCCCGGCGCCGGACTTCGCCGCCCAGACCGAGGAGGTCCTCCTCGAGCTCGGCTACGACTGGGACCGCATCATCGCCCTGAAGGAAGCCGGCGCCGTCACCTAATTGGCCGACACCCCGTTCCCGGAGACCGCCATGCGGCTCTCCGGGAACGTCGGGGATAGGGTTGGGGCGACGCGTGCCGACTGGCATCGCGCCGACCGTGCGAAAGCCGACATGCATGCTGAAAGGGGGCCGCCCGGATGGCTGCCCCCTTTTGTCCATCGTGGCCGTGTTCTGCCCATATTTTTTTGTGCTTCCGTGGGCTCGAGCGGTCGCGAATCGGGGGAATCAGGGCCGGTCAGGGCATCGATGCCCGTACCACGACCCTGTCGGACAGCTGAAGAGGTCTCATGCCCGCAAACGAGTCACGGATCGAGTCGTCGCTGGCCGACCTCACCATGACCAGCCTCGCGGACCTGCGTGTGAGTGACGACGAGCGGCTACGGGCCGCGGTGACCCGCCTGCTTGACCGGGTCGCAAGCCCGAACGACCAGTTCGGCGGGTACCGGCGCAGACGCTGATGGCCCCGAAACGATCCCTCTCTCCCCGGCGTCCGGCACTCGCCGAACCGCTGGCCTCGCCGAGCCACCCAGGGCTTTTTCTGCCCGGCGGCGGTCTTCTCGGCGTCCACGAGTTGTCCGAGGCCGAGTTCGACGAACTTGCGGCCGGTATCGACAACATCGCGGTACTGCGTCGGCTCGCGGCGGCCGAACGTAGCCACCGCCGTGTCGTACTGCGGGCGCTTCTCGACGAGGCCGCGCGCCATCCCGGCCTCACCGGTCCGCTGGCCTCAATGGACGATGCCTGGGATCTGCTGGTGCGTGCCGAGGCTGTCGATCCGGTCGAGGTCGCGGCAGTCGTGGACTACCCACTCACCGGCGTCTGGGCGACTCTTCTGCTCAGGCGGTTGTGCGGGGCGCGTCACGAGGACGCGCCGCTGTGGGTGGAGGCAGGCGGCCTGCATGTGCTCGCGGCCGCCGCCGCGGTGCGCGTTGGGCTCACCTTCGAGCTGGCGGTGCCGATACGTCACGGGACCGTTGTCATGCCGACTCTTGGGTTGGTGCGACTTCCGTATCGCGAACCCTGGGAAGTCGCCGTCGTATCCGCGGTTGATGGCGAGGCTCGTTTGAGCGGATGTGGGAGCGAGGTAGCGCCGCCGCCGGCCGCCGGGTGGACAGGGCAGCCCGACCTGCCCGCCGCCGAGGCGCCTTTCTCGGCCTCGACGGCGGGTCCATGGGTGCCGCCGTCGACGATCGGAAGTGTCCACGGCGATATACGGATCGACGTCGTGCTCGACGACATCGACCCCTATCGGCGCATCAGCCCTGTCGCGTGGCCGGCCCCGCTCGGCGAGGCGGAGCTCGACCGCTGGCGGAAGGTCGTCGAGTCCGGCTGGGCACTGCTGGTACGTGATCATCCCGTGCAGGCGGACGCGGTGGCGGCGACGCTGCGGGTGCTTGTCCCCATGGCGGCGTCCCCTCGGTTCCTGGCCCGCAGCGCCACCAGCGGGGACGCGTTCGGCGCCGCCCTGCTGTCCGAGCCAGAGGACGCCACCCAGCTGGCCGTGACCCTCGTCCATGAGCTCCAGCACGCCAAGCTCGGCGCGTTGGGGCACCTGGCGGACCTGCATGGCGCCGACAGTGATGACCTTTTCTACGCGCCCTGGAGGGAGGATCCGCGCCCCCTTGGCCCCCTCCTTCAGGGCATCTTCGCGTTCTTCGGGGTAGCCGGGTTCTGGCAGCGTCAGCGGAAGGTGGCGACCGGTGCTGAGGCCGGCCTCGCGCACTTCGAGTTCGCCCTGTGGCGGGCCAGCGTCGACCGGGTGCTGACCGACCTGCGTGACTGCGCGGGACTGACGGCGCTGGGCCATCGTTTCCTACGGGGCGTCGCGACCACGTTGGACGCCTGGCCCACCCAGCCAGCGCCGGCGGAACCGCTACGGCTCGCGCACGCGGTCGCGACCGACCACTACGCGGGCTGGCGGCTGCACCATTTCCGGCCTGATCCGATGGCGGTGGCCGCGCTGGCGGCCGCCTGGAACGCTGGTCGGGCAGCGTCTCCTGGTGTCGCGCTGGCGCGGCCCGCGCTGGTCAGCGACCTGGCGGTCAGTGGGTTGGAGGCCCGCGCGGTACTCGTGCGTCATCAGCTCAGCGACCAGGCCACCGTGGTGGGCTGGCGCCACGCCGGTGACGTCAACGACTGGGTGCACGGCGCGGTTCAGGCCGACGTCGACTGGATAACCGGCGACCCGACGGCCGCGATCGCCGGCTTCGAGCGGGTGCTGACGGACGTCGCGTCGTCCAGTGACGCGCACGCCTGGAGCGGCCTGGGTCTCGCGGCCTTTGACCTGGGCGATCTGGCCGCCGCCAGGGCACTCGCGCACGTGCCCGAAATGGTGCGCGCGCTGCACCGTGAGCTGACCGCCGCCGGCTCGGCGCCCGGCCGCCTCGAACTCGCGCGTTGGCTCGGCTTCGTGCTGTAGAGGCTCTTGTCGCGGTCGCCGCGGCGCGCCGAACTCAGAGCGGCATCGGGTCGATGTCGCAGTCGGAGCGCAGCCACTTGCCCGCGTTGAGGGCAGCCTGATGGTCTTCCCCCAGCACCTCGTCCATGGTTCGAAGGACTTCGGCCTGTAGCTCGTAGGCCTCGTTCGTGTGGTCGAGCGCGCGCAGGTCCATCGCCAGGTTCGCGCGGACGGCGAGCGTCGCCGGATGGCGCGGGCCGAGCAGCCGGGTCGACAGCGCGGCGATCTCGACGTCGAGGTCGTGGGCCTCCTGGAACTGAGCCATGGCGTAGAGGTCGCTGGCCAGGTTGGTACGAGCTACCAGATAGGACGGGTGCTCCTCGCCCAGGATCTCACTCAGTGCGCTGGCGGCGTCCTCGTTGTGCGAGTGGGCGAGATCGACGTCGCTGGAGTGCCGCAGGGTGATCGCGAGGTTGACGAGCGCGGCGATCGTGTGCGGATGCCGCTCCCCGAGGACCCTGCGGTACCCGTCGAGCGTGGCCTGACACAGATCACGGGCCTCGGTCAGGCTGCCGGTGTGGCGCAGGTCCATTGACAGGCACAGCGACGCGRCCAGCGTGTCGGGGTAGTCGTCGTTGTATCGGGTGGCGAACAGGCGCCGGACGTCGCGGGAGATCTCCAGCGCGCCATGGTGATCGCCCGCCCGCCGCCGGGCCACGGACAGGTTGCGCCGCGCGCGCAACAGGTTCGGGTGACTCTCGACTTGCGGTCCCATGACCCGTCGATACGACTCGACGAGGTTCTCCTGCTCGTTGCGCGCGTCGAGAACGTTGCCGAGCTCGCGCGTGTCGGAGTTGATGCCGTTGCGGGTGATAAGGCAAAGCACCGCGTCGGCGCCGAAGAGCAGCTCGCTGCTCTCCAGGGTGCGCAGCGCCAACTGCTTCGCCTCGTCGAACCGACCCAACAGCCGCAGGGCGACCGAGAGGTTGTGGGCCGCCTCCAGGGTTTGCGGGTCGGCCGGGCCAAGGTTGCGGACGTACCTGTCGTGTGCCTCCCGCGACAGCTCATAGCCCGCGCCGAAGTCGCCCTGGACCCGCCGGTCGGCGGCGACGGCGCCGAGCACCTCCAGGGTGACCTCGTGATCAGGGCCGTAGGCGCGGGTGCAGGTCGCCAACCGCTGGGCGTTGAGGCGGGCGGCCTCGGCATAGTCGCCCAGCAGGAACATCATGAACGTGAGCTGCGCGCCGGCGTCGATGGTCTGGCGGTCCTCGGGGCCCAGCGACTGCGTCCACGCGTCGTGGGCGACCTGGGCCAGCTCCCGCGCGGCCTCGTGCTCGCCCCACTGGTAGAGGTAGCGGATCTCGTTGAGCACGACCTCCCGCACCCAGGGGTCCGAGCTGTGTACCGCGCCGGTCGCCAGCAGGTGCGGGTAGAGCTCGGCGTATCGGGGCCAGTTCTCCCGGCTGCCGGGGGCGGCCGGGTCGCTGGCCACGAGCAGCGCCTGTGCCCCGCGGCGCATCGTCTCGCGCTCGTCCGGCGTCATCCGGTCCACCAGGACCTTCTGGACGAGCCGGTGCATCTGGAAGGAGTTTGTCCGGTGGTCGATCCGGAGMAGCGAGTACCGGGTGACCTCGCGGATCGCCCGGCCGAGCGCGATCGGGTCACGCAGGACGTCATCCAGCTCGGGCACGATCGTCGTCGAGCGCGCCAACGTGAACAACTGGCGGGAGATGCGCTCCGGCGCCAGGTAGGCACAGACCTGCAGCAGCTGCAGCGCGGCGGGGTTGCTCTCGGCGATGCGGTCCAGCGACACGCTCCAGGCCCCGGCCACCGACTGCTCCTGGCGGTCGCGCGCACCCGTCCCGCTTCGAGTGGCTGTCCCGGACGCGTCCTCCGTGCGCATCAGCTCGCTGATCTTGGTCTCCAGGAGGTCCAGATACTCGTCCGCCGGCATGCCAGTCTCGACTCGCCAGGTCRCGGCCTGCTCGATGGCGAGCGGCAAGTCGCCAAGTGCTTCAGCGAGCTGATCGGCCTCGTCGTGAGACAGTGATGTGCTGCGGCTTTGGAGCAGTTCGATGCTTTCGGATCGAGTAAAGACCGCGACTTCCAGAGATCGGGCGCGGCTCGCCCATCGAGTATCGCGAGAGGTGACCAGGACACGTCCCTCGGAGCCGACCGTAGGGAAGTATTCGATCACGCTGTCCGGGTCCTCGGCGTTATCGAATACCAGTAGCCAGCGGCCGTAGGGCTTGCCCGCGCGTAGTGCGTCGAGGGCGGCCGTCGGTGCGGTGTTGGCCTCTGCGGTCACATTCAGGCCCATCGCCTGCGCCAGGTCGACGAGACCCTGCACTACCTGTGCGTTAAGTTCGGCAGGAATCCACCAGATCAGGTCATACGAGTTCTGGTACCTGTAAACATACTCAATGGCCAGCTGGGATTTCCCGGTACCTCCCAGGCCGTATAGCGCCTGTGGGACGATCGCGGTCGCTCCTTCGCCAAGTTGAAGGTGCAGGTCGTGCAACAGGTCCGTGCGACCAGTGAAGTGTGGGTTGCGCTGGGGCAGCGGTCCAACGATCACCGGCCAGCGGGTTTCRCCTTTTTGGGACTGCGGCCCAGTGACGGCTGGCCGCGAGGATGCGTGTTCGGGAGCCGGTCGCTCTGAATGGTCCATGTCGTCAGAGCGGCATGGGGTCGATGTCGCAGTCCGACCGGACCCAGCTAGCGGCGTTGCGAGTGGCACGGTGCTCGATGCCAAAGACCTGGTCCATCTCCTGCAGGGTCTCGTTATGTGTGTCCTCGGCTTCGTCCGTCCGGCGGAGGGCACGCAGGTCCATCGCCAGGTTCGCCCGAGCGGCCAGTGTGTTCGGGTGGCGCGGTCCGAGTAGCTGAGCGGACCGAGTGGCTACGTCCCTGTCGAGGTCGTGGGCCTCCTGGAACTCACCGAGTGCGTAGTGGTCGCTGGCCAGGTTGGTCTGTGCGACGAGGTAGGAGGGATGTTTCTCCCCGAGGGCCTCGCGCAGTGCCGCGACGGCGTACGTGTCGTGCTGGAAGGCGGTGGTGACATCACCGGCCAGCCTCAGGGTGATTGCGAGATTGACGAGTGCGGCGACGGTGTGCGGATGGCGGTGCCCGAGCACGCGGCGGTAACGCTCCAGAGCGTCCTGACAGAGTTCTCGAGCCTCGGTGAAGTTGCCGATGTGGCGAAGGTTTGTCGATAGACACAGGGAGGCGGACAAAGTGTCCGGGTAATCGTCGTAGTAGCGGGTGGCGAACAGCCGCCGTACGTCCCGGGAGAGGTCCAGCGCCTCCTGGTGGTTGCCTGCCCGGCGCTGTGCGATGGACAGGTTTCYGGTGGCGCGCAGCAGGTTCGGATGGCTCTCGGTCTGTGGCCCGAGCACACGCTGGTAGCGGCTGACGAGGTTCTTCTGCTCGTCACGCGCCTCAATGACGTTGCCGATCTCGCGAAGATCGGTGTTGATGCCGTTGCGGGTGATCAAACACGGTGCGGCCTCCGTGCCGAAGATCAGTTCACTGCTGCTCAGCGTGCTAACCGCTAGATCCCGGGCGTCGTTGAACCGGCCGAGCAGCCGAAGGGCCACCGAGAGGTTGTGGGCGGCCTCGAGTGTCTGCGGATCCTCTGCGCCGAGGTTGCGTATGTACCGTGCATGCGCGTCTCGGGACAACTCATATCCCGCGGCGAAGTCGCCCTGGACGCGACGGTCGGCGGCGACGGCGCCAAGGGCGTAAAGCGTGACCTCGTGGTCCTCGCCGTAGACCCGGATGCAGGTCTCGAGTCGTTGCGCGTTGAGCCGCGCGGCCTMGACGTATTCGCCGAGGAGGAACAGCATGTACGTGAGCAGACCGCCCACGTCGATGGTGTGGCGGTCGTCGGGGCCCAGCATCTCGGTCCACACGTCGTGCGCGAGCTGCGCCAGTTCCCGCGCGGCCTTGTAGTCACCCCACTGGTACTGGTAGCGGATCTCGTTGAGGACAAGGTCCCGGGGCCAGGGATCTTCGCTGTGTACGGTGTCGGCGGCGAGGACGTGTGGGTAGAGCGCGCTGTAGCGTGGCCAGTTCTCCTGGCTGACCRGGTCGGCGGGGTCGTTGGCGGCGAGCAGGGCCTGGGCGCCGCGGCGCATGGTCTCTCGCTCGTCGGGTGTCATCCGGTCGATGAGTACCTTCTGGACGAGCCGGTGCATCTGGAACGAGTTGGTTCGGTGGTCAAGGCGCAGCAACGAATATCGGGTGATCTCGCGGATCGCCCGGGCCAGCGCGATCGGGTCGCGTAGCGCGGCGTCCAGCTCCGGCACGATCGTCGTGGTGCGCGCGAGGGTGAAGAGCTGGCGGGAGATGCGTTCGGGCGCGAGGAAGGCGCAGACCTGTATGAGCCGCAGCGCGGTGGGGTTACGTTCGCCGAGCCGGTCCAGGGAGAGACTCCAGGCCGCCGCGACCGACTGCTCGGGGCGGACGATCTGTGGCGCCCCGGTGGTCGGCTCGGACGTCTCGTCCTCGCGCATAAGCTCGCCGATTTTGGTTTCCAGCTGTTCCAGGTACTCGTCGGCTGGCATGCCGGTCTCGACCCGCCAGGTGGCGGCCTGCTCGATCGCCAGCGGCAGGTCGCCGAGCGCCTCGGCGAGCCGGTTCGCCTCGTCGTCGGACAGCGAGGTGTCGCGGCGCTGGAGCAGCTGCATGCTCTCGGGGCGGGTGAAGACCGCCACCTCGAGTGAGCGTGCGCGGCTCGCCCACCGGATGTCGCGGGACGTGACGAGAACCCGGCCCTCGGAACCGATGGTCGGGAAGTACTCGATGATGCTGTCGGGATCTTCGGCGTTGTCGAACACAAGCAGCCAACGCCCATAAGGCCTGCCCGTGCGCAGCGCCTCCCTTACGGCAGGCAGGGCGGTGTTGGCCTCGGCACCGACGTTGAGCTGCATCGCCCGCGCCAGGTCGACCAGGCCCTGCACGACCTGTGCGTTGCGTTCCGCTGGGATCCACCAGACCAGTTCGTACGCGTTCTGGTAGCGATACACGTATTCGATGGCGAGCTGTGACTTGCCCACGCCACCCATGCCATACAGGGCCTGCGGGACCACGGCGGTCGCGCCCTCGCCGAGTTGGCGGTGCAGGTCGAGCAGGAGTTCGGCCCGGCCCGTGAAGTGCGGGTTGCGCTGCGGTAGCGCGCCGACGATGGTCGGCCACTCGGGTTCGCCGCCGCGTAGGACGGACTCGCTCGGCACCGTTGTCGCGGATGCGGGAGTCGCGCCTGCGTTCGCGTGAGTCGCGGCGGGTTGGGCCACGGATTCTGAGCCCGCCGCGGCGGGGACCGTCGATGGCCGCGCTCGATCCTGGGAGACTGGATCAAGGGGAGCAGGCCGAGGCGTAGGTGTGCGGTCGCTTGCCATGTCGTCGCTCAATGTCATGACCCAGACCTTGTCGGTTGTCTCCACTGAAGGTGGGCCCTGCGTGCCATCCATCAGCGGCGGCCGTTGAGAGCCAATAGCAACGCCGAGCGCATGGGATCGGCGAAGAAAACGGCCGGCGACGCTGCCGAGCACGGCCTCCTCGACGGCCAGGAGCTGCCGATTGCGTGTCGTAAGGGGTGGAATGGCCACGTACTCCGGTCGCGAGCTGTCCAGCACGGCGCCGACATAGCGGGCAGCGTCCTTGTCGTCGAGCACGTTCGCGGCGGCGCGCAGCACCCGTAGCGCGTCTGACCGGCTGCCGTGGGCCATCAGCTCGCTGCGCACTTCCTTCTCGAACCTGAACGGGAACGTGTTCGCCATGTCCTCGCCAGCGCTACCGGATCCCGAGGGCATGAGGAGTCCGCCGGCCAATACTTCCGAGAGATGGCCGCGTCCTGCTGAGCGCAGCATGTCCAGTACGAGCCGTACCGTCGGCCAGGTAAGGGGAGCGGCAGCAAGTTTGACCGCCAGATCGAAGGCGATGGGTGAGGCGAGCCGGCGGAACCGGCGAACTCGCTCCCGCGCTGTCGCCGCCTCGGATGTCGGCGTATCGGCCGACGGCCAGGCGCTCGCCGACGAGGGCCCGTGGGCCGGCGGCGGGGGCGCGACCAACAGCGCCGGGAGCTCGGTGGCACGCTCGCGTCCCACCATCTCGGCCCATCGCCCCAGCCAGTCTGGCGCCAGTTCGACCATCGGTACCGGCACGGCGAGTGCGGTCTGTCCAGGGGTCAGCCCGGACGTCGGCTCACCCCATGGCTCGCTGAACTGCCACCGTGGCCCTTTTCCGTCGGAGCCGCCGCGCGGTGGCAGCATCCTGAGCCGATGGAAACGCACCCCGCCCCATCGCCAGGCCCGTTCGGGGAGCAGGTTGATCAGGGCGACAGGCCCGGTACGGGCCCACCGCCGCAAGGCCGGCTCGACCGCTCCGGCGCGCCAGGCCGGCCCTAGGGTGTCCGTGAGGACCCAGACGATGCGTCGCCCGGATGGTTCGATCAGCGACGTCGCCGGCAGGGGAGCGGCGCTGCGGGCCGCGCGCAGTGTGACCCCGCGAGCATCGTCCGCGGCCGTGTTCAGGTAGCTGATCCGCACGTCGCGCAGCCCGGACTGCTCGAGCAACTCGACAAGCCCTGGGACGGTGTCGAGCCACAACGTCATCGACGCGCCGTCGTCGACGACGAGATGGATCTCGAAGCGCTGTTCCAGCTCAGCACGGTGAACCGGTAGGCCCAGCCCATCCTGGGCCAGCCGCTCGGCGGTGGCGGTCTCGTCGACCTCCCAGCGGTCGATGGCCGGGACAGCTACCTGCAGCGGGCGCAATGCCCGCTGGAACGAGAGTGGGTCTGTCACCGGCCGCTCGGCGGGCGGCTCGAGGCTGTACCAGCCTTCGGCAAGCCGTCTCGATCCGGTGATGATGCTCAGGCCGATGGACTGGTCGACGACGTCAGGCGGTGTCGGCGAGATGACCTCGTCGACTGCTTCGCCACCGGCCTGTTCGACAGATCGTGAGAGCGCATGCGGTGCGTCTGCTGGCCCGACGGTGGGCGAGACGGCCGGCCGATCCGGCGTGTCGATCCGTTCCCAGAGGAAGAGCGTCTCGGCGATGTGACGCGCCGGCCGCACGCTGGTGGCTGACCGGTCGCCTTGGCCGGCGCCTGTGCCGGGTCCTGCCTGGTTCTCGCCTTCCGGCCGATGGACGTCGGTCACCAGGTATCCGGCGAGGGGGAGAGCTCGTGCCAGACCGCGTTCAGCAGATCGAGCCAGCCTGACTCGTCGCCTTCAAAGGCGCCGGCGGCGGCCAGATGCGCCGCGTTGAGGAGCTGGTCGGCGGCGAGTCCGCTCACCTGCTCCCGTCGCTGTTCGAATTTCGCGATGAGGGTGGCGCGGTCGGACGAATCCGCCGGGAAGTGCGCCGCCACCAGGGACGCGAGGCGGCCGGTCGACGGATGCGGGAGGTTCAGCAGCGTGCATCGGCGGCGGAACGCGGGCGAGAACTCGCGCTCCTGATTGCTCGTCAGGACGACGATCGGGAACGCGTTGCAACGCACGACGCCTTCCTTGACGAGCGCTGTACGACGTGGATCGTCGGTATGCACCTCGACCTCAGGCGTGGAACCGGCGACACGGGCGAGCTCGGAGATACTGAACTCGCCGTCCTCGAAGATGTTCAGCAGGTCGTTCGCGAAGGCGTAGTCGCTCTTGTCGAGTTCGTCGACGAGCAGCACCCGTGGCAGTTGATACGGCAACAGCGCCGTGCCGAGCGGACCAAGTTGGACGAACTGCCCGATCGAGGTGTCGGTCACGGCACGGGCCGGCCGCTYGCCGCCATCGGCCACCGGTATTTCCCGCGGCTGAGGCGGCGTGCCCACGGGACGTGCCTGCGCGCGGCCGATCGCGTCGTAGTCGTAGAGGCCCTGCTGGATTGTCGTTCGACTCGTCACCGGCCACCGAAGAACTCGGCCAAGTCCCAGCTCGCGGGCGATCAGATAGGCGAGGGCGGACTTGCCCGCGCCGGGCGGACCAGTGACCAGCAACGGCCGGCGTAGATAGATGRCCGCGTTGACGAGCGATATGTGCACCTCGTCGAGCAGGCGTGACGGCGTGGCGCCAAGGCGTCGGACCGCCTGTCGGTCGTCGTTCGGTGGGGGCGGCAGCAGTGGCTCGCCGTCGAAGGCACGCCAGCGCGGCGGAGCCGGCCAACGCGTGTTCCGGTCCGCGCTGTCCAGTGGTTGCCCGGTGCCACGGAACAGCCACCACCGCGGTTCGGCGGCGGCGCGGTCGACGTCGGTGCTCACGTGTCGTCGCCCCCTGAAACGTCAGTGAAACGGTCTGGATCATCCCACAGGAGTGCCAGTTGTCTGCCGAGATGGCTGGACCGCTGGGCGACTGCCACGCCCTGCGCCGCCAGCCGGAGTCGTTGAGCGCTCGCTGGCAGATCCGCGGCTCGGCCCACTGCCATGAATGCGTGCAAGGCATCCTTGGCCGTCGGGTCGCCGTTGGCTCGGCTCCAGACGATGCCCGCGACGCCTTTGCGCAGGCCGGCGACCAGCTCGGTCAACCCCCGGCTGCCAGGTAGTGGTGGCTCGCTCAGTACCAGCACCGTCAGCTTTTCCTGGGCCTCGAGCTGTGCCTCCAGTCCGAGCTGGTCGGCGTCGAGCGCGGTCGTGCACCAGAACGTCACCGTAGTYGCCGGTAGTTGCACGTGGCGCCAGCGCGCCCGCCACGCGCGGTGGCATTCAGGCATGTACATGCGTTCAAGACTACGTAAGGTGACCGAATAGTCGAGTGCGAGTGGTGTCGCTGGGCCGTGCCTCTGCGCCCTGAGCCACCACTCGACCTCAAGGTCGAGCAGGTCGAAAGGCAGGGCGAACTCGAGCGCCAGCGGCGCGGAGGCGTCGCGCAAAGTGGTCTCGATGTCACGAACGAGCGTGCTCACGGCGGCCTCAAGGTCGTCGCGACCGAGTCGGTCGCGCCGTCCGCTGTTGCTGACCGCGCGGATCGGGTGATATCGCTCCAGGCACCAGCACAGGTCGTAGCGTCCGTCTACTGGGCCAGCCTGTTCCAGCCTCATGACCAGGTGTATCGGCGAGTTCTCCGCCTGCTCGACCGGGTGTGTCTGGGGAAGACGGCGCGGGTCGAACAGGTCGTAGCCCGCCTCCGCCCCGATCCTGCGAATCCACGCTTCGACGAGCCGCTCGACGCGAGGGGTCAGATACTGCTCGGTGATGAGGYGGACAAGAAAGACCAGGTACGGTTCGGTCTCGTGTGGGCGTCCAGCACGGTCGACCAGATGGACAAACAGGTGCCATGCGGACGAGCAATGCCACGGCGGGGTGGCCGCGCGATAGCCGGTGGCTTCCTGGAACGCGGCCAGCACGTCCGCGATCGCGACGGAGGCAAGCTCGGCGCGAAGGCTCTTCCAGACGTCGACTAACTGGGTCTGCTGGATCCGTCCGGTGCGTCCCGGGCGGGTGCTCTGGTTGGTGGTGACATGCCAGGGAATCAGCGCCGTCGCCGCGGTGTCGACGACCTCCCAGGACTGGACCAGGTGGACCAGCTCGGCGTGTACCGCGCTGCGCCGCGCGATCGATCCCACGGCGTCTCGCAGCGCCCCCAGCCCGGCTGGGTCTCGGGCGCATTCTTCGACGAGTCCCATGAACCAGTGCCGCGCGATCGAGTGGTCCGGAACCTGCGGCGTGAACTGGGTCCGTTGACGAGTCGTACGGAGCAGAAGACGCCTGCTCTCGTCGGTCTGAAAGGCGTTGACCTCCTCCAGGAGGTCGACGACCTGGTCTTCGATCTCGGCCCGGAGCGCGCGGATGCGCGCTGCCCAGGCGTCGTCCTGTTCCGGCACTGATCCCCCGACTGGCCGTGTCATGGCGCGACTGACTACGTGATTGCGACGCACGTGTCAGTACATCTTGTTACCACGCGGCGCGTTGAGGCGATCAGATCGTCAACCTGACGGTCCGGGATATCTATCGATATCGGTAGATAAACCCTTTTAAGGTGAATGCGCCAGCGAACACCTCGAGGCACGGGCCAGTGCCACGGCCCGCTGTGGGCGGCCTTGAGGAGTCGAACCTGGCGGACCGCGCATTGGCCGGCGGACGGGACGCCGTCAGGAACCGGACGGCGCTGACATCACCTGTCGCGCGTCACTTGTCGCGCAGACGGTTCAGCACCTTGTCGACCTCGGCCCAGTGCGCGTCGGAGACCCACAGGTCGCCGAAGGCCTCGGCGGCCTCCCGCGGGCCGACGGTGCCGGACATGACGCGCTTGGTCTCGGCGGCCGGGTGGTGGGCCAGGGATTTCGCCAGCGCGCGCCAGCCGGCGTCGAACTCGGTGCGTGGAAGGACCTTGTCGACCAGGCCCAGGCGGGCGGCCTCGGCGGCGTCGACGACGGCGCCGGAGCCGGCGAGCATGAGGGCCCGGCCGCGCCCGACGACGGCCGCCAGCCGCTCCGCGCCGCCCCAGCCCGGCATGATCGCCAACATCGCCTGGGTGAAGCCGATCCGGATGTCGTCGGCGGCGACGCGGATGTCGGCCGCGACGGCCACCTCGGCCCCTCCGCCCAGGGCGTGGCCGTTGATCGCGGCGATGACGGGCCCGCGGAACGCGGCGATCCGGTCGCACAGCCCGCGCATCCGCAGCGCCATGTCGACGGCGCCTTCCTTCGTCCGGATCCTGGCGAGCTCCTTCAGGTCGCCGCCGGAGATGAAGGCGCGGTCGCCGCCGCCGGTGATGGCCAGCGCGTGCGCTCCCGACGTGTCGACGGCGTCGAGCACCTTCTCCAGCTCGTCCATCGTGGCCCGCGAGATGGCGTTGCGCGCTTCGGGCCGGTCGACCGTGACGACCGCGAGGCCTCCGTCGATGTCGAGATCGATCACTATGCCTTCTCCGTCGTTGGTACTAACGTTCTCCGCAGGTGAGAGTAGCTGTCCCGCGGGTGGTCCCGCAGGAAACGGAGTGTGCTGCAGCATGCGTACCATCCCCGCCGAGCTGGTGAAGCGCTACGAGGCCGAGGGGTGGTGGACCCGGGAGACGCTCGGTGACCTGTTGGCGGCCGGGCTCGCGGGCGCTCCCGACGCCCAGTTCCGGGTCCACTCGGACGTGCGGCCGTACGAGGGGAAGCTTGGCGACGTCGAGCGGCTCGCCGCCGGCTCGCCGCGGGGCTGCGGGCGCGCGGGGTGGGCCCCGGTGACGTCGTGGCCGTCCAGCTCCCCAACTGGGTGGAGGCGGCGGCGACCTTCTGGGCGTCGACGTTCCTGGGCGCGGTCGTCGTGCCGATCGTGCACTTCTACGGCCGCAAGGAGCTTGGCTACATCCTGCGCACGGCCCGGCCGAAGGTGTTCGTGACCGCGGAGCGGTTCGGCCGGATGGAGCTGCACGAGGACCTGTGCGCCGAGGTGCCGATCGTCGGCGTCGTCGACCGGGACCCTGGCCGGCGCGGCGCGACCGTGGACTTCGTAGACCTGCTCGCGGACGAGCCGCTGGCGGGCGTGCTCCCGGTCGACCCGGCATCACCCGCCGTGATCGCGTTCACGTCGGGCACCACCCGCGACCCGAAGGGCGTGGTGCACAGCCACCAGACGCTGGTCTTCGAGACCAGCCGCGGCCCCGACCTGTGCCTGGGCTACCTGGACGACGAGCTGACGGCGAAGGCGTTCGACGACGAGGGCTGGTACCACACCGGCGACGTCGGGACGCTCGACGCGGACGGCTACCTCACGATCGTCGACCGCAAGGCCGACTTCATCATCCGCGGCGGGGAGAACATCAGCGCCCTGGAGGTGGAGGAGGCCCTGCTCACGATGCCGACCGTCGCGGAGGCCGCGGTCGTGGCCGCCCCTGACCCGCGTCTCGGCGAGCACGCCGCCGCGGTGCTGCGCCTCGCGCCCGGGCACGAGGTGCCGACGTTGGCCCAGATGCGGGCGCATCTGGAGGCGGCAGGTCTGGCCCGGCAGAAGTGGCCGGAAGAGATCCACGCGGTCGCCGACTTCCCGCGGACCGCCAGCGGCAAGATCCAGAAGGCGGTCCTGCGCCGGGACATTGCGGCCGAACAGGTGGGAGAATAGGATTCTCGCATTCAGCAAGGAGAGATCTCGCGCTGCCGCGCTTGCTTTCTCGGCCCGCCGCGCGGACTCGCGCGAGACCGGGAGGTTGTTCGCGGTGGACGGCACCCTCACCAGGCTGACCGACGGCCACCGGTGCCTCGCCCGCCTGTTCATCCAGGCCGAGGGGGGGCGCCCCGGCCGACCACGCCGAGATGAGGAGCACGTCGAGATGCCGAGGACGTCGAGGTGACAGAGAACGTCAGGGTCGAAGGCGACCTGCGGATCGCGGGGACCACGGACAGCCCGACCTTCCAGGGCCTGCCGTGGGACACCATCCCGGAGATGGTGCTCAGCACGGCGGAGCGTTTCGGTGACGCCGAGGCGCTCGTCGACGGTGACCTGCGTCTCACGTACGTCCAGTTCGCCGAGCGGGTTCGTCGGGCGGCCGGTGCCTTCGCCGAGTCCGGCGTCGGCAAGGGCGACCGGGTGGCGATCTGGGCGCCGAACTCGGCCGAGTGGGCGATCGCGGCGTTCGGGCTGCTGACCGCCGGCGGTGTCCTGGTTCCCGTCAACACCCGCTACAAGGCGGCCGAGGCCGCCGACATCATCGTGCGCAGCGGGGCCAAGGCCGTGCTCACCCAGCCCGGCTTCCTCGGTATCGACTACGCGGTCCCGGACGGGGTCGCGAACATCGACCTGAAGTCGGACTTCCTCACGAGCGGCTCGCCGTTCGAGCGGGAGGTCGACGGCGGGGACATCGCCGACATCATCTTCACCTCAGGCACCACCGGGCGCCCCAAGGGCGTGACGATGAACCACCGGCAGACGCTGYGGCTGTATTCCGAGTGGTGCTACCAGGCCGATCTCCGCGAAGGCGACCGGTACCTGATCGTCAACCCGTTCTTCCACACGTTCGGCTACAAGGCAGGGCTTGTCGCGTCACTCATTCGTGGCGCGACGATTCTGCCGTTGGCCGTCTTCGATGTGGACAAGGTCGGCGAGCTGGTCGAGCGGGAGAAGGTCACCATGCTCCCCGGCGCGCCGACCATCTACCACTCGCTGCTGGAAGCCTGCGGCCCGCACCTGGCCGAAGGAGACGCAGCCTGGCACGACCTCTCATCCCTGCGCTGCGCGGTCACCGGCTCGGCCGACATCCCGGTGGAGCTCATCCGCCGGATGAAGGCCGAGCTGCCGTTCCAGCACATCATGACCGGCTACGGCCTCACCGAGGCCGGCACCGCCACGGCCTCCCGTCCCGGCGACTCGTTCGAGTCGATCGCGACGACCGTGGGCGCGCCCTGCGACGGGATCGAGGTCGCGGTCGCGGGTGACGGTGAGGTGCTCATCCGCGGCTACAGCGTCATGCAGGGCTACTTCGACGACCCGAAGGCCACCGCCGCGACCGTCGACGCCGATGGCTGGCTGCATACCGGCGACCTTGGCTCCCTCGACGAGCGGGGCTACCTGAAGATCGTCGGCCGCAAGAAGGACATGTTCATCGTCGGCGGGTTCAACGCCTATCCCGCCGAGATCGAGGGATTCCTGCTGGAGCATCCGGCCGTCGCCCAGGCCGCCGTCATCGGCGTGCCCGACGCGCGGCTGGGAGAGGTGTGCAAGGCGTTCATCGTCCGGCGCGCGGGCGCCGAGGTGACCGCCGAAGAGGTCATGTCCTGGTCCAGGGAGCGGATGGCCGGATTCAAGGCACCGCGGTCCGTCGAGTTCCTCGACGCCCTCCCGTTGAACGCGACGGGCAAGGTCATGAAGGACCAGCTGCGCTGATCAACAAGTCGAAGAGTCAGAGCTGAAGAGTTAGGTGGAGAAGATGGCGCGGTTCGGCGTGATGATCGGGCCTGAGCGCGGGGACTCCGTGCGTAAGGCCGCGCGGATGCTCGACGACGTCCGCTGGGCCGAGGGCGCGGGGATGGACACCGCCTGGATCCCCCAGGTCCCGACGGACTTCGACGCGCTGATCACCGTCGCCCTGATGGGCACGGTGACCGAGCGCATCGAGCTGGGGACCGCGGTGGTCCCGCTGCAGCCGCAGCACCCGATCGCGCTCGCGCGGTCCGCGATGTCGGCGCACGCCGCCACGAACGGCCGGCTCGCGCTCGGCGTCGGGCCGTCGCACCACTGGATCGTCAAGGACATGCTCGGCCTGCCCTACGACAAGCCGGCCGCGTTCACCCGCGACTACCTCGAGGTGCTGAACGCCGCCCTCGCCGGCACCGGCGGCGCCGACGTCGAGAACGACACCTTCACGGTGCACAACCCGCTCGACCTCACCCCGGTCAAGCCGCTGCCGGTGCTGGTCGCCGCCCTCGGCCCGGTGATGCTGCGGATCGCCGGCGAGAAGGCGGACGGCACCGTGCTGTGGCTGGCCGACGAGCGGGCCATCGGCGAGCACATCGCGCCGAGGATCACCAAGGCGGCCGAGGAGGCCGGCCGCCCGGCGCCGCGGATCGTCGCGGGCATCCCGGTCTGCCTGTGCCGGCCGGACGAGGTCGACGAGGCCAAGGCGCGCGCCAAACGGGTCCTCGGCGAGGCGGAGGTCTCCCCGAACTACCAGCGCCTGCTCGACCAGGGCGATGCCGGCGACGTCGGCGACCTCGCCGCCGTCGGTGACGAGGAGATGATCGTCGCCCGGATCAGGCGGTTCCTCGACGCCGGCGTCACCGACCTCTCCGCGCGCCTCCTGCCGATCGGCGACAACCGCGACGAGCTCGTCGCCTCCAAGCGCCGCACCCGCGAGGTCTACGCCCAGATCGCCGCCGACCTTCGGGCCTGAGCCGGACCGCGCGACCCCTCGGTCGCCCGCACCAGCCCCCGCACCAGCCCCCGCGCCGGCGGCCGGGCCCGCGGCTTGATCGCGGTCTCAGCCCTCCGGTGGTCACGATCCGACCCGCGCTGGGCAACCCATGGCAGGACACAAACAGCGATCACCGAGGTTGGTGTGTCGGGCCATGATGGTGGGTGGCCTGACCTGGTTGGGGTCGGCGAGGTGGCTGGGCGGGCGCTGTGCCGAGGCGCGTCAGCGCGTGACGCGCGCGCTCGCCGCGCGCACGAAGGGAGCGCGGTGACGGAGCGAGCTCGGGAAGCCGGGACCGGTTCCGGTTCCGGTTCCGGTTCTGCCGCTGGCCAGGGGCCGCTGGCGGGAATCAGGATCCTCGAGGCCGGCCACATCCTGGCCGGCCCGTACGCCTCGATGGTGCTGTCGGACCTCGGCGCCGAGGTCACCAAGATCGAGCCGCCGACGGGTGACATGTCGCGGCAGGTCGGCGAGGCCTACTTCGCCAGCCTCAACCGCGGCAAGCGCAGCGTCGTCGCCGACCTGACCACGAGGGAAGGCCAGGACCGGCTGCACGAGCTGGCCGCGGGCGCGCACGCGCTGATCGTCAACCAGCGGCCGTCCGCGATCCGCAAGCTCGGGCTGACCTACGAGGCACTGCGCCCGTACAACGAGAGGCTCGTCTGCGTCGCGATCACCGGCTACGGCCTGCGTGCYGGCGACGACCCGGCGTTCGACTACATCATCCAGGCGGCCACCGGCGTCGCGGCGCTCACCGGCGAACCGGCCGGCCCGCCGACGCTGCCCGGTTACACGGCCGCGGACAACTCCGCGGGCCTGACCGCCGCGCTCGGCCTGCTCGCCCAGATCGTCTCCGGCCGGGGCGGGCAGGTCGAGGTGTCGCTGCGCGACGTCATGCTCTCGCAGCTCAACTACAAGGCGTCGGCGTACCTGAACGAGGGCACCGAGCCGGTGCGGCACCCGTTCGGCGCGCACTCGTACTACGTGCCGGCGCAGCTGTTCCCGACCGCGGACGGCTTCGTCGCCATGTTCCTGACGCACGACCGCTCCTGGCGGACGTTCGTGGCGGAGGCCGGGATCCCGCCGGAGGAGGTCGCGGCCTTCCCGACGATGGCCGACCGGGCCGCGAACCGCGAGAAGGTGGTGGCGGTCGTCATCAGGGCGCTGGCCGCGGACACCGCGCGCGGCTGGGAGGCACGGCTGCGTCCTCAGGGCATCCCGATCGCCGCGGTCCGTACCCTGCCCGACGCCCTGGCAGAGGCCCCCGAGGCCGTCGTCGACGCGGGTGGCGGCTTCCGCCTGATCGGCAGCCCCATCCGCGTCGACGGCTACGAACCGAGCTACGGCCCGCCCCCGGCCCTCGGCGAGCACGGCACGGCCTGAAGCCCAGGGTCGGTCACTCGTACCTGACGACGACCTTCTCCGACTCGGGGAGGCCCTGGCAGGTGAGCACGTAGCCGTCGGCGACCTCGTCGTCGGTCAGTGCGTCGTTCACCCGCATCGAGACCTCGCCCTCCTCGACGTGGGCCATGCAGGTCGCGCAGGTGCCGGACTCGCAGGAGAACGGCGGGGTGAGCCCGCCGCGGCGCGCGCTCTCCAGGAAAGTCTCGCCGGGCCGGCGGGGCAGCGTCACCTTCTTGCGGCCCAGAATGATCGTGACCGTGCCCTCGAGGACCTGGCTGGCCGCCGAGCCGGAGCCCGAGCCCTCGGCCCCGGTGGCCGCGGCTGTCTCGTCCTCCTCCGGAGGCAGCGGGGCCGTCACGCCGAACCGCTCGATGAAGATCTTCCCCGCCGCGGGGATGGCCGCCTCGACCAGGTCCATGAACGGCGTCGGGCCGCAGATATAGACGTCGGCGCCGGCGTCCTCGCCGAGGAAGGCGCGGACCGCCTCCGCGTCCAGGAAGCCCTTCTCAGCGTCCAGGTGGCGGGTGACCGACAGCCGGTCCGGGTACCGCTCGGCCAGGTCGGTCAGCGCCTGCCAGAAGATCGCCGCYGGCTGGTCCCGGTCGGCGCACAGGAGCCGGACCCGGCGGTTCGTCGTGGCGAGCGCGCTCTTGGCCAGGGAGATGACCGGGGTGATCCCGCTGCCGCCGCAGAAACCGATCAGCGGCGCGTCGGTCTCGCGCAGGCAGAAGACGCCGTGCGGCCTCGTCAGCTCGACCTCGTCGCCCTTGGCCAGGTTGTCGATCATCCAGTTGGACACCCGGCCGGCGGGGACTCGTTTGACGGTCACCGCGAGTTCGCCGTCTKTCTCCGGCGCGCTCGACATGGAGTAGCTGCGCAGCACTTCCTGGCCGTCGATCGTGACCTTGAAGGTGCAGAACTGGCCCGCGCGGTACTCCCACGGCCCCGTGACCGGGGCGAGCGCGAACGTCCGCGCGTCGGCCGTCTCCTCGATCACCCGGGTCACGGTCGCGCGCTGGAACAGCGGAGGTCTCGGCATGGGACGACATCCTCTGGTATTAAGGTTCTAACTAGACGAGAATACAGTTTCCACCGACGAGACGGGAGCCTCTCCATGGTGGTCCTCGTCTTCGAGGAGCAGGAGTACAGCCGAGCCCGGCTGGACGCCCTGACCGGCCAGTTAGCCCATCGGCTCGCCGTCGGAGGGGTCCGCGCCGGTGACCGCGTGGYGCTGATGTCGTCGACCCGTCCAGAACTCATCATCGCTGTACGGGCTGTCTGGCGCCTGGGTGCTTCCGTCGTGCTGCTCAGCCCCGCGTGGAAACGCGGTGACGTCGAGCACGCCCTGGCCGTCAGCCAGCCGGCACACGCCGTCGGCGACCACCCGGTGCTCGCCGAACTGACGCCGATGCTCCACCTGGACGAGCTCGTCGAGCTTACCGAGCCCACCGGGGCGACGGCTCCCACCGGGGCGACGGCTCCCGCCGAGGCGCCCACTCCCACCGAGACGGCGGCTCCCGACCCCACCGCGGACGCGCTGTTCGTGTTCAGCTCCGGCACGACTGGCCTCCCGAAGGCCGTGCGGCACACCCACGGCTCCTTCGCCGCCGCCGTCGGACACTGGCGTGAGGTGCTCGGGATGACGGCGGCCGACCGTATCCAGGTCGCGACCCCGCCGTCGCACATCCTCGGCATCCTGAACATCGTCACCGCGCTCGAGACCGGGACCTGGATGCGGCTGCACCGCCGCTTCAGCCTGGACGCGCTGCTGCGCTCGATCCAGGACGACCGGATCACCATCGAGATGGCGGTCGCCCCGATCGCGCTCGCGATGGCCTCACACCCGGACCTGGAGTCGTTCGACCTGTCGTCGCTGCGCTTCGTCATGTGGGGCGCGACCCCCATCACGGCCAGCGTCGCCGAGACCGTCACCCGCCGGGCCGGGGTGCGGTGGCTGCCCGCCTACGGCGCGAGCGAGCTGCCCGTCCTCGCGTGCAACCCGCTTGAGGGCGCCCGGCTGGACAGCGTCGGGAAGGCCGCGCCGGGAGTGATCCTGCGCGTCGTCGACCTGGAGACCGGCAAGCCGGTCGGCCCGGCGGAGACCGGCGAGATCCAGGCCCGCTCGCCGTCGCTGATGGCCGGCTACCTGCCAGCGGAGGCGAACGCGGAGGCCTTCGCCGACGGCTGGTACCGCACCGGCGACGTCGGCACCATCGACGCCGACGGCTGGGTGCGGCTCACCGACCGGCGCAAGGAGATGATCAAAGTGCGCGGCTTCCAGGTCGCGCCCGCCGAGGTCGAGGCGGTGCTGCACGGCCATCCGGCGGTCGCCGACTGCGCTGTCTTCGGCGTCCCGGACCCCGTCGCGGGCGAGGCGATCGTCGCGGCCGTGACCCGGGCGTTCCCCGCGGGCGGGGGACAGCCGGGCGGCGGCGAGTCCGGCGGTGGCGATGAGCCGGGCGGCGGTGGCGCGGCGGGTGGCGAGTCCGATGAGGCGCTGGCCGAGGAACTGACCGCGCTGGTCGCGGCCCGGCTGGCCTCCTACAAGCGTCCGGCGCGGGTCGTGTTCGTGCCCGAGATCCCCCGTCTCCCGTCCGGAAAGGTCCTGCGCCGCGTCCTGCGCGACACGACCCTCACCCCGAAGTCCCCGCGGGGTACCGGATGACCGCGACCCCACGAGCGAAGCGAAGCGGCTGGGCCGCAGCGAAGGCGGGAACAAGCCTGGGGTTGGGCGGGAAGGTTGTCATGGTTCGCTCCGTGCGGGCGCGACGCTGTGACATTGGTTCGCTCCGTGCGGGCGCGGCGCTCCGCGGCCGTCCTCGCCTGGCGGCTCGGACGACCACTCCGCGCCGCGTCCTCCTCCGCGAACGTGCCCTGCGGCGACCTCGCTGCGGCCCGGCTATGGTCGCTTCGCTCCATGGCCGGGCCTCCGCGAGGCGCGCCTTCGGGCCAGCCGGGTTGCTTTGCGCTGGCCCGCCACCGGTCCGGGTTCGGCTGCTGGCCGGACGTGAATCTGACCCTGTGCACGAGCGCAGGGAGGTGCTCTGCGGCATGAGTCAAACCCGGGTTCGTCACGTTCCAGCGGCGGGCGACCGTGCCGGCCCGGAGGCGCGCCTCGCGGAGGCCCGTCCCCGAGCGAAGCGAAGGGGCGCTTTCCACGGGGGCCGGTCCCGGCCGGTGACGTTAAAGCGCTGCGTGACCGTGCTGGCCCGGAGGCGCGCCTCCGCGGAGGCCCGGCCCCGAGCGAAGCGAAGGGGTTGGGCCGCAGCGGAGGTCGCCGCAGGGCACGTGAGCGCAGGAGGACGCGGCGCGGAGGTCCCGTGGGAGCGAAGCGAGTACGGGGCCGGAGCGCCGCGCCCGGACGGAGCGAACCAGAAACAAGGAGCAGCATGGACGTTCGTCTGACGACTGAGCAGCGCGAGCTGCGGGACGCGGCCGCCCGGCTCGCGGATGATCTCGGCCCCGGGTCCGTGCTTGACCTGGCCGACGACGACCGGGCGGCGCGGCTGGAGAAGGCGATCGCCGCGACCGGCTGGCGGACCCTGCGGTCCGACGGCGCCTCCGGCGTCGAGGTCGCCCTGGTCGTCGAGGAGTTCGCCCGCGGCCTGATCGACGTGCCGTTCGTCGGCCCGGTGCTGGCCGACGACCTGTACGCGCGGCTGACGGCGGCGGGTGAGTCCGTGCCCGAGGGGCTCGGGGCGGCGGCGGCCGGCGCGGCCACGGTCGGGGTGGACGGCATCGCCGTCGACGCCAAGGGCCTGCGCGGCCTGCTCACGCTCGAGGGCACCCAGGTGCTCGCCGGCGGTGTCGGGGCTACCGTCGAGGGTGTCGACCTGACCAGGCTCACCGGCGAGGTCGCCGGCCCGCTCACGGCGGTCGGCGAGCTGGACACCGAGGCGACGCTGCGGTGGCACGCGCTCGCGCTCGTCGTGACCACGGCCGACATGCTGGGCGCGGCCCGCGGCGCGCAGACCCTCGCCGTCGAGTACTCCAAGGTGCGCCAGCAGTACGGCCACGCCGTCGGCTCGTACCAGGCGGTCGCCCACCTGCTCGCGGAGGCGCTCGCCCTCGTCGAGGGGGCGGTGAGCGTGTTGCGGCACGCGGCGTGGGCGGTCGACGAGCTGTCGGCCGCCGAGGCCGTCCAGGCCGCACTCGTCGCGAAGATCTACACGGAGCGCGCCGCCCGCACCATCTGTGAGACCTCGATCCAGGTGCACGGCGGCATCGGCAACACCTGGGAGTGCCTCGCGCATGTCTTCCTGCGGCGCGTRCTGACGTCGGCCGAGCTGTTCCCGGCCAGTCTTGAGGAGATCGACCTTGGACTTTCGTGACTCCCCGGAGGAGGCCGCGTTCCGCGCGCGGCTACGGGCATGGCTGACCGAGCACGCCGGTGATTTCAAGGCGTCCGGCGACGACTACTGGCACCAGGCCGGGCGGTGGCACACCGCTCTCTATGAGGGTGGCTTCTTCGGCCTGTCGTGGCCGAAGCGGTTCGGTGGGCACGACCTGCCGCCGGTCTACGACGTCATCCTCGACGAGGAGCTGGCCATCGCCGGCGCCCCGCCGCGGCCCAGCCTCGGGTATCTGGCGCACGGCCTGGGCCGGCACGCCAGCGAGGAGGTCCAGCAGCGCTTCCTGCCCGGAATGATCAACGGGACCGAGCGGTGGTGCCAGGGCTTCAGCGAGCCGGGCGCCGGTTCCGACCTCGCCTCGCTGACGACCCGGGCCGAGCCTGACGGCGACGAGTACGTCCTGCACGGCCACAAGATCTGGACGAGCTACTCCGACGTCGCCGACCTGTGTCTGGTGCTCGCCCGCACCGATCCGGACGTGCCCCGGCACAAGGGCATCTCCGGCTTCATCGTCTCGATGCACCAGCCGGGCATCGAGCAGCGGCCCCTGAAGATGATCAACGGGGTGTCGGCCGAGTTCGGCCAGGTGGTGTTCGACGGCGCCCGGGTGCCGGCCGCCAACATGGTCGGTAAGCCCGGCGACGGCTGGAAGCTCGCGATGACCGTCGTCGGCCACGAGCGCGAGCCGTCGACGCTGGGCTTCTCCGCCCGCTACGGCAAGCTCGTCCGCTCGCTCGCGAAGACGGCCGACTCCGCCGGCGGGAAGGTGCCCGACGACCTGCGCTGGGCGGCGGTGCAGGCCGAGATGCTGCGGCTGCACGTGCGCCGGCGGCTGTCCGAGCAGCTCGACGGCGTCACACACACCTCGGACGGCTCGCTGGACAAGCTGCTCATGACCTGGGTCGAGCAGTCCGTGGGCCACGCGGCGCTGGCCGTCACCGGCACCAGGGACCCGGAGAACCTCGCGGCCTATCTGTACAGCCGCGCGCAGAGCGTCATGGGTGGCACGTCCCAGATCCAGAAGAACATCATCGCGGGCCGCATCCTCGGCCTGCCGACGAGCTAGCCGCTCGACCCCACGGCCGGTGGCTGGCGCCCGGCGGCTGGTGGCCGCCCGGGTCTCCAGCCACCAGGCCTGAGGGGAAACGGCCGTCAGGCCTGAAGGGAACACAGTGTCGGACAACCTGTACGACCTGCCGGACGAGATCCAGGTCCGGGCCGACGGCCCGATCCGGATCATCACGCTGAACCGGCCGGACCACCTGAACGCGGTCAACCACGAGCTGCACCTCGGCCTCGCCAAGGTGTGGACGCTGCTGTCGGAGGACCTGGAGGCCAGGGCCGCGGTGCTCACGGGCGCCGGGCGGGCGTTCTCGGCCGGCGGTGACTTCGCCTACCTGGAGCGGCTGCGGAAGGACCCCGACCTGCAGCGGCTGACGATCATGCATGGCCGGGAGCTCGTGCTCGGCATGGCGCGCTGCCGGGTGCCGGTCGTCGCCGCGGTCAACGGGCCGGCGGCCGGCCTCGGCTGCAGCCTGGTGGCGCTGTCCGACATCGTCTACCTGGCCGAGAAGGCGTACCTGCTCGACCCGCACGTGCAGGTCGGCCTGGTCGCGGCCGACGGCGGCCCGCTCACCTGGCCGCTGCACACCAGCCTGCACTGGGCCAAGGAGTACGCCCTCACGGGCGCGAAGATCCCGGCGGAGCGTGCCCTGGCGATGGGTCTGGCGAACCACATCGTCGCCGACCCGTTCGCCGAGGCACTCGAGTGCGCGAAGAAGATCGCCGGTCTGCCCCGCCAGGCCGTGGAGTCGACGAAGCGGCTGCTGAACATCCACCTGGAGCGGGCGGTGTCGGCGAGCCTCGACTACGCGACGAACGCCGAGGAGCAGTCCTTCAAGACGGAGGACTTCGCCGCCATCGTCCAGAAGCTCAGCGCGGGCAAGGGGTGACGGCCGATGCGACGCACGGTCTACGGACCTGAGCACGAGGCATTCCGGGCCGCGGTCCGGACCTTCTTCGAGAAGGAGGTGGTCGCCCACTTCGACGAGTGGGAGGAGCGCGGCATGCCGCCGCGCGACTTCTACAACAAGTGCGGCGACCTAGGCATCCTCGGTCTCGGCATCCCGGAGGAGTACGGCGGCGGCGGCGCCTCGTACCTGTTCAACGCGGTCGTCGCCGAGGAGGCCGGCCGCCTGGGCCTGGGCCTCGGCCCGCTGCGCATCCACTGCGACATCAGCGTGCCGTACTTCGTCGACCACGCGAACGAGGAGCAGCGGTCCCGCTGGCTGCCAGGCCTGGCCAGCGGCGAGCTGGTCTGCGCGCTGGCCCTCACCGAGCCGGGCGCCGGCTCCGACCTCGCAGGCCTGTCCGCCAGCGCCCGGCTCGACGGCGACGAGTACGTGGTGAACGGCTCGAAGACGTTCATCACCGGCGGCCTGAACGCCGACATCTTCCTCACCGCGGTGAAGACCGACCCGACCCAGCGGCACGCCGGGCTGTCGCTCCTGGTGATCGACGCGGACGCACCCGGCGTCTCCCGGGGCGCGCCGATGAAGAAGATCGGCCTGCACATCCAGGAGGCCTGCGAGATCTTCTTCGACGACGTCCGGGTGCCGGTGGCGAACCTGCTGGGGGAGGTGGGCCAGGGGTTCACCTACCTGACATCCCACCTGCCGCAGGAGCGGATGTCGATCTCCGTCAACGCCCAGGCCTCGGCGGCGTCCGTCGTCCAGCAGACCGTCGACTACGTGAACGGCCGCAAGGCGTTCGGGAAGACCCTCAGCCACTTCCAGAACACCAAGTTCGTGCTGGCCGGCTGCGCGACCGAGGTCGAGGCCGGCTGGGCGATGCTCGACCGGGCACTGACCGCGCTCGACGCCGGCGAGCTGACGCCGACGGACGCGGCGAAGGTCAAGCTGTTCGTCACCGAGATGCAGGGCCGCGTCACCGACGCCTGCCTGCAGCTGTTCGGCGGGTACGGCTACATGACGGAGTACCCGGTCGCCCGGGCCTGGGCCGACGCCAGGGTCGGCCGCATCTACGGCGGCTCCAGCGAGATCATGAAGACCATCATCGCCAAGGACCTCGGCCTTTGATCTGATCGGCGCGAATCCGGATCATGCCCAGGACTTGCGTGACGACTCACCCCGCGGCCAGGGAGCCGTAGACGAACGCCCCGCCTTCCGGTGCAACTGCCAGGAGGCGGGCGTTCGTTATGTTCAGCTCAGCTGGTGGTCGGAGAAGGTTGCCGAAGCCGACCGTCGGCGAGTGGTCTTCGAACTAAACCCGAATGGCGATGATTCATGTAGGTCGCCGAGCCTGCGATCAGGCGCCTGGGACTGAGAGTTCAGCCGGCTGGCGACCTGTCCAACCGGTAGAGAACCTGGTCCTTCCACGGCCCGACGCTGCCGTGCCCAGTGACCGTGAAGCCGAGCTTCTCAGCGACCCGCTGGGAGGCGAGGTTGGCGGGGTCGATAATGGAGATCAAATGGTCGTCTGGCAACGTCGACCAGCCCCAGGCGATGGCTGCAGTCCCGGCCTCGGTCGCAAGGCCCTGGCCCCAAAGGTCTCGGCGGATCGACCAGGCGGCCTCGACCGCAGGCCATTCGAAGGCGGCATATAGTCCAGCGCGGCCGATGAACTCGCCGGTCGCCCGAAGCTCGACGGCCCACATCCCGTAACCGCGCAATGCCCACATGCCGATCAAGTGGCTTACCAGGCGCCAGGTTCCGGCGGTGTCGAAGGTACCGCCATTGTGGCTCATCGTCTCCTCGTCGGCGTTCATCGCCGAGTAGGGGGCGATGTCATCCGGGTCCCAGGCGCGAAGGAGTAGCCGGTCGGTGGTGACGGTGGGGATCGTGAAGGACGCGCCCGCCGTCGACGGAGGGGCAGTCATGACGTCTGGCCGGCGGTGAGGGCGAGCATCGCTGGCGCCTCGCGAAGCCGGCCACGCAGCTCGGCGACGGCCTGGACCGACCGGTGCGGTGCCATGACGCTGGCGAGCTCGCCGGCCCGAGCCCACACGCTGTACGTCGGGCGATCGGCGACCATGTCGAGTGCCCGGGAGACCGTGTCGGCCGCCGCGGTGATGTCGGCTCCGAGCAGTGCGCGGGAGTGGGCAAGCAGCGCGTTGGCATGCATTTCATAGGGCGCGTCAGACCTGGTGTCATATGCGGTGACGGACCCGGCTGTGATCGGCAAAGCCTCCTCGTGCCGGCCAAGTCGTGCGAGGGTGCCGCCGGCGATGAGCATTCCCCAAGCAGTGCTGTAGGGCTCGCATGACGGCTCGGATGCGCTGGGAATCGGCGACCGCTCCATCAGTTCCAGGGCACGCATCGCCCCCGTGTCGTCTCCGAGGGCGCCGAGCGCGCGCGCCTCATAGGCGGCGAGGACCGCCGTGTCGTAGGCATACCCCCAACGGCGGCCGTCGACAGCGACCGTGGCGGCCTCTCGATAGTCCCCGGCATAGAAGTGGAGAGTGCTCCACATGCCAGTGACGGCGGAGGAGAGTGCCGGATCGCCGGTACCAACGGCGTGTTCCTCGGCTAGCTCAAGGAAGGTGGCCGATCCGGCTGTGTCACCCGTGTTGAAGAACAGCCGGCAGAGTAGGTAGGCGAGTTGGCCGGCCGCGACGCGGAACGCGGGGCGGAGGCGGTCCGACTTCCAGGCRTCCGCGACGATCCCCTCGGCGAGGCGCCAATGTCGCCCGACGACGGGGATCAGCGCTGAGTGCGGAGTGACTCCGTACGTGTCAGTCACGGTGCGGACGGTGTGCTGGAGAAGAAGCAGGTCACTGCGGCCCGGGGTCGTCCGGCCGGTCCGGATCCGGACGGTTAGCTCGCCGGCGCTGGCAGCCAGCCCCGCAAGAAGGTCTCTACGGTCCGACGGACTCACCTCCGGTAGCTGCCCGCCTATCAATGTCTGCCTGCGGCGGCCAAGCTCGCCACCGGTTCGGTAGTACGCGTCGAGTCTCTCGACCAGGTCTCGCGATGGCAGGACGGTGCCGGTCTCGGCCCGTGAGATAGCCGTCCGATCGTGCAGAATCGCTGCCGCCAGCGCGGCCTGGCCCTTGTCGCCGCGCAGTTCGCGGATCCGCGCGGCCAGTTCCGCACGACCATCCTGCCCCATGCGAACCCCGCTTTGCCTGTGCGGACTGTGCTGACACCGCACATCACAGCACAACACGGTTGCACGTCTAGCGACTATTCGAACACTGCCTGACAGTGGTCTGAAGCTGCTCACTGCCTGAGAAGTCGGGCCGTTCCAGCTGCCGAGGCTCCGCCCGGCTCAGACCCGACCCGTCGAACGAACCCACTCCGCTCACCGGCTCGCGCCCGCCTGGGTGTCGCCACCCCGGGTGGGCGCGACACGATCAGGAGATGCCATGACGACACTCGCACCCGCCCCCCGACGATCAGGACGCGACCTGGTCGACGATGCTCTGTTCGCTCGGTTGACGACCCGCATCGTGGCCGACCACCCGGAGTACGCCGATCTGGCCGAGCGGATCGTCGACCAGACCCTCGCGTTCCTCGCCACCAGCGCGGGCAGTGCCACGCCCATGTCCCCTTCTCACCTGGTCGACATTGGGTGGCACACTTTCGTGCTCCACACCCGCGAGTACGCCCAGTTCTGCGCCCGGGTTGCCGGGCGGCTCATCCACCATGTGCCGGAGCACCCGTCGGAGTGGGGGATTACGGTCCTGACCGTGTCGAGGATGTTGCCCGCCATCGAGCGGGCTGGCTTCTATGTCGACCGCGCTCTGTGGATCGGCGAGCACGGCGACTGCGAGATCAAGAACTGCCACCAGTGCCATGCCACCTGCCACGACAGCCCCTGACAGGAGCCGGCACTGCGATTCCAATGGGACGACCTCCCCGCCCAGGCACGTGCCGCCGTCGAACGGCGGTACGGCCCTGTCCGCACGGCGACGACGGCGGCGGATGGCCTCACGGTGGGCGTCGCCTCCCGGCTCGACACGGACACCGGGCCGGTGTTCCTGAAGGCCGCACCGCTGCGCTCCCCGGCGATCGGCCACTACCAGCGAGAGGCCGCCGTGAACGCGGCCCTACCCGCAGGCATCCCAGCGCCGCGACTGCTGTGGTCAGGTGAGGTCGCCGGCTGGCTGCTGTTGTCGTTCGGACACCTCGACGGCCGAGACGCGGACTTGGCACCCGGCTCGCCCGACCTGACGCCTGTGCTGCGGACAGTGGGCGAACTCGCCGACCGGCTGACGCCGAACCCGTGGGACCGGGCACCCAGCGTGGCGGAGAGGTTCACCGCGTTGCGTGAGAAGGCCGATGAGTTGCTGGCCCAGTGCCCGGGTGAGTTCCCCGTGCTGGAGGCCGCAGCGGCCGGCTTCAGCCTCGCCGCGGTCGACGGCGGCACGTTGTTGCACGCAGATCTGCACGCCGGGAACTTCTTCGTCACCGCCGACGGCGTGTCGGTGATCGACTGGTCATTGGCGAGCCGGGGCGCCCCGTGGGTCGACGTCGCGATGCTCGTGCCCCGGCTCGTCGCCGCGGGGCACGGTGTCGCTGGGGCCGAGAGCCTCGCCGGCACAGTGCCTGGCTGGAAGGCTGCTCCGGAAGGTGCAGTGACCGGCCTGGCGGCGGTACGGGCGCTGTTCGCGGAGCATCAGGCCCGGTCCGGCCCGCCGCGATTGCGCGCGGCGCGTGCGATCGCGGCGGTGGTGGGGCGGGCATGGGTCGAATATCGAATCGGCGCCTTGTAGGACTCCGAGACGGATCCGCGTCGCGACGGACAATGTGGTTGTGATGGTCATGGGGCGATCACGGGGGCCAGGGCGCCGCGCACGGCGGCGGTGACGTCGGCGTCCGACGCGTCGACGTACATCTCCGAGGGCGGGCCGGTGTCGACATAGCCGTAGCTGGTGTAGCTGATCGTGCTGGGGCAGTTCGGGCCGTTGACCTGCACCCTGAGGTCGGACACCAGGCGCCCGGTCTGGACCTCGTAGACGCGGATCGGCACCGCGATCTTCTTGAATGCCACGTCCTTGGAGCCGAACACGCCGAAGTGGGTCTCGTACGAGCAGGTCCGAACCGTGTCGCCGTACTCTTTCGCGCCGGCGCAGACCACGAGCACCGCGTTCGCGACGTCGTCGGTCAGCCACTCGGCGGGCAGCTGGCCCACGTAGGTGTTGTCGCCGCGCAGGAGGGTGCGGTACGGCCCGTCGCCACCGTGCGGAGCCGCGCCACTGTAAGGCGCCGGGTTGGAGCAGTAAGCGGGCTGCCCGCCGCCGGAGCCGGTTCCCAACAGCTCACGGACGTGGGCCAGCTCGACCTGCTGGGTCGCCTTCCGGATCCCGTCGGTCGCCTTGCCGGCGAGCTTGTCACCCGGGTACTGGTCGAGCAGCCGCTGGTACTGGGTGCGCGCCGGCTCCCAGTCGCTGGAGGCGAGGAGGCTGTCGCCGCAGCCGACGATCGCCGCGGGGGCCAGCCGGGGGACGACGCCGGAGGCGCGGTCCAGCAGGTCGCCGGTCGGTTTCCTCGCGCGCAGGCCGTCGAGGATCGTCTCCGTGTCGCAGGCGTCGTGGACCGGGAGGCGGTCGAGGAACCCACTCAGGACTCCGTCGACCAGGCGCTCATGGTCCGGCGCGTCCGCGAGAATCGCCGACAGGCCGGTGAATCCCTGTGCCAGCGCGCCCTTGTCGCCGTCGAGTGCGTCGTCGAACTGGGCGGCGATGGCTCGAAGCCGTGCGCAGACCTTCCCGGTGGCGTCGCCGCTGACCGCTCCGGGAGCGTCGGCCAGGTAGTGGGCCGCCGACCTCCGGTCCAGGGCCTCCGTGGCCCGCGCGCAGTCGCCGTCCCGGACCGCCCCCGCCACGTCCGCGTTGATCCGCGCGACGTCGAACCGGAGCAGGGCGACGGCCGCGAGCACCGGGAGCGCGAGCACGAGCGCGGTGATCAGTGGTGTTCTTCCGCCGGCCCGCCGCCGGCGCCGCGGCCACCCACCCGCCAGGAACCAGCTATGCGCGATCTGGGCCAGCCACCACGCCAGGAAGACAAGCTCGAACCACACCGTCTGAAACGCCGTGGCGAGGAGGATGACGAGGACGAACGTCACCAGGCCGACGGCGACTGCCAGGCGCCGCCAGCCCAGCATCACGTACCCGACGCACAGCAGGGAGGCATTCCCGATCGCGACGGCTAGCGGGCCGCGGTTGAGGGGCAGCGAGCCGCGCTGGTCGGAGGCGTGGCCCAGGGGACCGGTACCCGTACCCGCGGATCCGCCGTCTCCGGGCGCGTTCGACGAGCCGGCGCCCCCAGGCAGATCCATGGGTCCCCCCACTGGCGATCCGTTCGCTCCGTTCCGCGCACATATCGTCCCGGATACGGCGCAACGGTGACGAGGCGAACGGACCACGTTGCTGTGTCGGGAAGCGGACGGCCACGGTCTGGCGCCAGAGCTTCCATAACGGGCACGGAGGGGCTAAAGGGCTGACCGAGGTGGACCCAAGGCCG
Organism: Pseudofrankia asymbiotica; assembly: GCF_001983105.1. Lineage (GTDB taxonomy): Bacteria > Actinomycetota > Actinomycetes > Frankiales > Frankiaceae > Pseudofrankia > Pseudofrankia asymbiotica. Next base: position 111,995 of record NZ_MOMC01000022.1, read on the forward strand.
GAGCACTCGCGTCAGGCCGGGCTCCGGGCAGGCCGGGCTCCGGRCAGGCCGGGCTCCGGTCAGACCAGGCTCGCGTCAGACCGGGCTCCGGTCACGCTGAACTCCTGTCAGGCGGTGCCCTCGGCGGAGGGGGTGCCCTCGACGAAGGGGTAGATGCGGGTGAAGTCGACCCCCGGCTCGGCCGCGGCGAAGCGCTTCCAGATGTCCTCGGTCGTCGCCCCCACGGTGTCCGGAGCGGCGGCCTCGCGGACCTCGGCCAGGTAGAGGCGGACGTCCTTGGCCATGAGGGTGTTGGCGAAGCCGGAGCCGTAGCGGCCGGTGAGGACGTCGTTCGGGAACTTGTCGTCGGTCGCGGCGCTGCGGCCGCTGGAGGTGTTGAGGACCTCGATCATGGTCTTCATGTCGAGGCCGGCCCTGACGCCGAACGCGACGGCCTCGCTGGTGGCGGCCAGCGCCGTGGCGGACAGGAAGTTGTTCGCGAGCTTCAGCGCCTGGCCGAGGCCGGCGCGGTCACCGACGCGGCGGATCTTGTCGGACAGCCCGGTGAGCACGGGGTAGACGGCCTGGACGGCGTCGTCGGGGCCCGCGTACATGACCGCGAGCTTGCGGGCCCTGGCGCCGGCCACGCCGCCCGACACGGGCGCGTCGACGTAGCCGATGCCCGCGGCGGTGAGCAGCTCGGTGATACGGCCGGCCGCGGCGACACCGATCGTCGACGTGTCGATGATGTGGGCGACGCGGCGCTCGGCCGTGCCGGCGATCTCGGCGGCGACCTTCTCGGAGACGGTGCCGTCCGGGAGGCTGAACACGACGATGTCGGCCTCGCGTGCCACCTCGGCCAGGTCGGCCGCGAACCTGGCGCGCTCGGGCGCCCGGTCCGGGCCGGCCACGTCGTAGGCGATGACGTCGAAGCCGTACCTGACGAGATTGTCGGCGAGCGCGGCGCCCATGTTGCCGAGGCCGACGAAGCCAACGGTGGGGGAGGCCATTGTCACGCTCCCTCGCCGGACGCGGACCCGCCCGGAGCGGCCGGAGCGGCGGTGGCGGCCGCCTCGTCCGCCGCGCGGGCGGCGCGGACCTCGCGCAGGGAGCGGCGGGCGGAGATCGCCGCGGGCGCGCCGCAGTAGGCGGCGACCTGGAAGAGCAGCTCGTCGAGCTCGGCGTCGGTCACGCCGGTGCGCGCCTGCGCGCCGGCGTGCAGGCGGAACTCCTCCATCCGGCCGAGAGCGGCCGTCATCGCCAGGACCAGCAGGCTGCGGTCCCGGTTGGAGAGGGCTCCGCCACGAGTCCAGACGCCCCAGGCCTGACGGGTGATGTGGTCGGAGAACTCGCGCGCGACCGGATCGGTCTCGCTCGTCTGCGCGTCGACGTAGGCGTCGCCCAGCATGGCCCTGCGCAGCGCGTACGCGTCGCTCAGCGCGTCATCCACGGTCCGTGCTCCTTCGCTCTGGCCCAGGAAGATCGTTCTAGCCCAGGGAGAGGCTGATGGTCTTGGTCTGGGCGTAGTCGTGCAGGGCCTCGAGGCCCTTCTCGCGGCCGTAGCCGCTGCTCTTGTAGCCGCCGAACGGCGTCTCGATGGTCAGCGGGCCGCCGTTGACGGCGACCTGGCCGGCCTGGATCCCCTCGGCGAGCCGCAGGCCCCGGGCGACGTCACCGCTCCACACGCTCGCGACCAGGCCGTAGTCGGAGTCGTTCGCCATGGCGAGCGCGTCGGCCTCGTCGGAGAACCGGCGGGTGACGAGGACCGGCCCGAAGACCTCCTCGCGGGCGAGCGGGTGCGTCGGCGGGACGTCGGCGTAGACGGTCGGGCGCACGTACTGACCGGCCGCGCCCGGGCCGTCGTCGTAGGCGGCGCCTCCGGTCAGCGGGGTGAGGCCATCCCGCGCGGCCTGGGCGAAGGCGGCGAGCACCTTGTCGAACTGCGCCTCGGTGATGATCGGCCCGAAGTCGACGCCCGGCCGGAGCCTCTCGAGCCGTTCGACGACGCGCGCGACGACCTCGTCGTGGACCGAGTCCTCGACGAGCAGGCGGGTCGTGGCCGAGCAGACCTGGCCGGAGTTCGCCTGGATCGCGCCGGCAGCCGCCGCGGCGGCGCGGTCGAGGTCCGCGTCGGCGAAGACGACGACCGGGGACTTGCCACCGAGCTCCAGCGTCACCGGGATCAGCCGGTCGCCCGCGACCCCGGCCAGGTGGCGCCCGGTGAGGACGGAGCCCGTGAACGCCACCTTGCGCACCAGCGGGTGGGCGGCCAGTGGGCCGCCGACCTCGGGTCCGGTGCCGGTGACCACGTTGAGCAGCCCGTCCGGCAGCCCGGCCTCGGTCGCGAGCCGGGCGAGGCGCACCGTCGATGTCGAGGTGAACTCGCTCGGCTTGGCGACGACGGCGTTGCCGACGGCCAGCGCCGGGGCGAGCGCGCGGCTCGCCTGGTTCAGCGGCAGGTTCCACGGGGTGATCGCGCCGATGACGCCATAGGGCTCGAGCCGGGTGTAGGCGTGCGCCCCGGCGCCGAGGTCGATCGTGCGGCCGTGCAGCGCGCGCAGCACACCGGCGTAGTACCGGAAGTACGCGACGGACATGTCGATCTCGAGCTTCAGCTGGCCGTCGGTCTTGCCGGTGGTGGCCCGCTCCAGCTCGGTGAGTTCCGCCGCCCCGGCCGCCATCGCGTCGGCGACCGCGTGCAGGACGTCCGCGCGTTCGGCCGCCGGCCGGGCGGCCCACGCGGGCCAGGCGGCCGACGCCGCGGCGACGGCGAGCTCGACGTCGGCCGCGGTGCCGGCGGCGATCTCGTCGCCCGGTTCGCGGGTCGCCGGGCTGCGGGTGGGGAAGTAGGCCCCGCCCGCGGGGGGCACCGCCGCGCCGTTGATCCAGTGCTCGTGCCGCCGCGGCGGCGCGGCGGGCGCGCTCGTCGCGCCGGTGGCCGTGCCAGTGATGTCGGTGATGCTCACCGGGCTACCTTCCCTTCCACACCGGCAGGCGGTGTTCGGCGAACGCGCGGGCGCCCTCCTGGGCGTCCTGGCTCGCGAACACCGCGTCGATCTCCGCCGGGTCGGCCCAGCGTCGCTCACGCATCATCTTCTTCGTGACCTCGACGCCGAGCGGGGCCGTTGGCGGCTGTACCCGTCGCCAACGCCGCTGCCTCGGTGAGAACTTCCTCGACCGCCCGTCCGTCGGGGCGTCCGACGGCCCCGCGTCGGCACGTGGACCGTCCCGGGCGCCGCTGGTCGAGTCGGTTCTCGTATAGGGAAACTAGCTTCTCGTCCTGCGAGAATCAACCGCGCAATCGATCTTCGGTGCCGTGGCGCCCCCACACCCGGCCCGGTTCGCGCTGGTCGAGGRCTCGCCGCCGCCGGCGGGCCACCCGGGGCTCGGGACCGGGACGTTTGACGCGGCGGCGCACCGCGTGAAAATCTGGCACTCAAGTCTGAGAACGTGATTCTCCAAACCTGGCTGGTCTTATCCTGGCTGGGCTCGAAGGGAAGAGGTGAGCGCCTCCATGCTGACCCTCAAGGCTGCGGGCCTGCTGGACGTCGACCATGGCGAGATCATCCGGCCGGGAATCCTGAAGGTCGACGGCGAGTACATCGTCGGCGTGGGCGGTCAGCCCGAGGGCGAGGTCATCGACCTCGGCGACCTGATCCTCGTGCCCGGCCTGATGGACATGGAGCTGAACCTCCTGATGGGCGGCCCCGGTGAGAACCAGTTCACCGGGCAGATGCGCGACGACCCGCCGCTGCGGATGATGCGCGCCACCCAGAACGCCCGCCGCACCCTGCGGGCCGGCTTCACCACCGTGCGCAACCTCGGTCTGTTCTGCAAGACCGGCGGCTACCTGCTCGACGTGGCGCTGATGAAGGCGATCGACTCCGGCTGGGTCGACGGCCCGCGGATCGTGCCCGCCGGCCACGCCATCACCCCGACCGGCGGCCACCTCGACCCGACGATGTTCGGCCAGTTCGCGCCGCACGTCCTGCAGCTCACCGTCGAGGAGGGCCTCGCGAACGGCGTCGACGAGGTCATCAAGGCCGTCCGCCACCAGATCAAGCACGGCGCCCAGGTCATCAAGATGTGCGGCTCGGGCGGCACCATGACGCTCACCGGCCCGGCGGGCGCGAAGCACTACTCCGACGCGGAGGTGCTCGCGATCACGGACGAGGCGCACCGGCGCGGACTGCGGGTCGCGGCGCACACCCACGGCTCGGAGGCCGTGACCCAGATGGTCGAGTGTGGCGTCGACTGCATCGAGCACGCCTTCATGATCGACGACGACACGATCAACCTGATGGTCAAGCGGGGCACCTACCTGGTCGCGACCCAGGCGCTGATCGACGGCATGGAGGTACTGAAGTCCTCCGACCCGAGGATCCAGGCGAAGGCCGCCCGGGACTGGCCGAGGGCCAAGGCGTCGATCCGCAACGCGATCGAGGCCGGCGTGAAGATCGCCATCGGCTCGGACGCGCCCGCGATCCCGCACGGCAAGAACGGCAACGAGCTGGTCACCATGGTCGACCGCGGCATGACTCCGCTGCAGGCGATCCAGGCCGCGACCATCGTCGGCGCCGACCTGATCGACGTCACCGACCGGGGCCGGCTGGCCGAGGGCCTGCTCGCCGACGTGATCGCCGTGCGCGACAACCCCCTCGAGGAAATCCGGGTCTTCACCCGCGTCCCCTTCGTGATGAAGGGCGGTAAGCAGTTTGTCTACTGAGCCCAAGACCAGCGCGCTGGAGACACCGTTGTCTGAGAACCCGTTGTCCGAGAGCCCAGCACCCACGAGCCCAGCGCCCGAGAATCCGGTGTTCGAGAGCCCGACGGGCGCGCATCCGGTGCCCGGTACCGCGCCGGCGAAGCCGAGCCGCGTCGAGGATCTCGTCGAGATCCAGCAGACCCTCGCTCGCTACGCGGTGACCATCACCCAGGGCGACATCGACGGCCTGGTGAAGGTCTTCACCCCGGACGGCACCTACACCGCCTTCGGCGACACGTTCGCGCTGAAGGACTTCCCCACGCTGGTGGCCGCTGCCCCCAAGGGCCTGTTCCTGACCGGCACGTCGGCGATCGACTTCGCCGACGACGGCGTCAACGCGACCGGCACCCAGCCGCTGTGCTTCATCGAGCACGCCAAGCACGACATGCGCATCGGCTACTACAAGGACACCTACCTGCGCACGGCCGAGGGCTGGCGGCTGCGGACCAGGGCCATGACGTTCATCCGGCGCAGCGGCGTGCACGACCACGGCATCCCGCACGTCATCGAGCGGATCAACCAGTGACCGCTGAGACCAGCCTGGTGCCCGCCGGGTTCACCCCGCCGGTCGACGGGGAGACGGTCAGCGTCGAGGACTTCCGCGCCGCGGTGCGGGCCTGGTTCGACGAGCACGCGGCGGCGCTGGCGAAGCCCGCGGATCACTCGCTCGAGGCCGAGGTCGCCCAGCTCGGCAAGGTCCGCCGGGCGCTGTTCGACGCCGGCTGGATGCGCTACGGCTGGCCCACCTCGGCCGGCGGCCTCGGGGGGCCGGACGTGCTGCGCGCCGTGCTCGGCGAGGAGGTGGCCTCCCGCGACCTGACCGACGCCACCAACTACTCCCTCATCGAGGTCCTCGCCCCCACGATGATCTCGTACGCGAAGGGGGAGCTGGCCGCGCAGATGCTGCCGCGGCTGCTGTCCGGGCGCGAGCAGTGGTGCCAGGGCTTCTCCGAGCCGGGCTCCGRCAGTGACCTGGCGTCGCTGACCACCCGCGCGGTCCGGCGCGAGGACGGCGCCTGGGTCGTGAACGGCCAGAAGGTCTGGACGAGCCTCGCGCAGTACGCGCGGCGCTGCGTCCTGCTCACCCGCACCRCCCCCGGTCACGGCGGCATCACCGCGTTCTTCGTCGACATGGACACCCCCGGCATCACCGTCCGCCCGCTGCGCACCATGCACGGCGTCGACGAGTTCGCCGAGGTGTTCTTCGACGACGTCGTCGTCCCGCACGAGCGGATGCTCGGCAACGAGGGCGACGGCTGGAGGCTCGCGAACGATCTGCTCCCGTACGAGCGGTCCACCTGTTTCTGGCACCGGATCACCTACCTGTTCACCCGGCTCGACAGACTGATCGTCGACGCGGACGCGGACGCGGACGGAAGCGAGCCGGCCGCGACCACGGACGCGGCCCTGGGCGCCGCCTACCTGGCGCTGCACACCGTCCGCTGCCGTTCGCGCAACACCCAGCGCCGGCTCGCCGCCGGCGCGAACCTGGGCCCGGAGACGTCGGTGGACAAGATCCTGCTGGCCACCGCTGAGCAGTTGCTGTCCAACACGGCACGCGACGTGCTGCCCGGCGTGATCGAGCTGGCCGAGAGCGACTGGCGCACCGAGTACCTGTACTCACGGGCGGCGACGATCTACGGCGGCACCGCCGAGATCCAGCGCAACATCGTCGCCCGCCGCCTGCTGAACCTGGGCAAGGAGTAGCAGTGGACGCGGAGGAACGGGAACTTCTCGCCGAGGCGCTACGCGGAACCATGACCGCGACCCCGCCGGGCGCCGCGCTCGACGCGGCCCTGGCCGAGCTGGGCTGGGAGGATCTGCTCGCCGACGAGCCCGACGTCGCTGTCCCGTTGGTCTTCTCACTGCTGGGGGAGACGGGCGCGCACGCTTCGCTGCTCAACGACGTGCTGCTGGTCGCCGCCGGTCAGCCGGGCGGTGGCGTCGTGGCACTGCCCTACGCCGGCGGCCGGCAGGTCGTCTGGGAGCGCGCGGACGCGGCTGGCGATGGCGAGGTGCTCGACGCGGCGCTGCCGCTGCGGGCCGTGGATCCGGACGTGGCCGACGGCGGGAAGGCCGCCGCGGACCCGGCGGCGCTCGCCGCGGGCCGACGGGCGCTGGGCTGGTGGCTCGTCGGCACCGGGCGGGCGATGCTCGACCTCGCCCGGACGCACGCGCTCGACCGCGCCCAGTTCGGCAAGCCGATCGCGGGGTTCCAGGCGGTGCGCCACCGACTCGCGGAGACCCACGTCGCCCTGGAGGGCGCCGAGGCCACGCTGACGGTCGCCGAGGAGGAGCTGGGCTCCCTGCTCGCCAAGGCGTCCGCCGGCCAGGCGGCGCTCGACGCCGCCCGTCACTGCCAGCAGGTCCTCGGCGGTATCGGCTTCACCGCCGAGCACGCCCTGCACCACCACATCCGGCGGGCCCTGGTCCTCGACGGTCTGCTGGGCAACTCCCGAGAGCTGACCCGCCAGGCCGGGGCGTTCATCCGTGCCCAGCGCACCGCACCGCGGCTCGCCCAGCTGTAGCCAGGCCCAGCACCGTGTCTGTCCGTGGCGTGGCCACCCCGACGGCAGCGATCGTCGGGGTGGCCGGCCGCCCGTCCGCCAGTGTCAGGAATGGTGGCACGGGATGCGGGCACCAACGTTGGCGCCGTCGCCGGGGCGGCGTCGTGGTAACCGCCCGCCCGCTGCCCGGAAGGATTCCAGCCCGCCCTGTGCCGCACGGCACTTCCTGGCGATAATGGATATCGCTCCGGGCGAAAAGGTCGCCGGCCGGCAAGAAGGAGCGAAGAATGCAAAAGGCGCTTGCGCCCGAGATCTCGACCTGGCCCGCGGAGCAGCCGCGGCTCATCGGCAGCCGCTGCGGCGACTGCGGCGCCACGACGTTTCCCACCCAGGCGCGCTGCCCTCGGTGCAGTGGCGACAAGATGAGCGATCTGTTGCTGCCGCGTCGCGGCACCCTCGTCGCGTGGACGACCCAGGGCTTCGTCCCGAAGCTGCCCTACGCCGGCGGGGAGACGGCCAAGACCTTCAAGCCGTTCGGCGTCGGGCTGGTCCAGCTCGGCGACGTGATCCGCGTCGAGGGCCGGCTGACGGAGGCCGACCCGCAAAAGCTGGCGTTCGGCATGGACGTCGAGCTGGCGATGGTGCCGTTCTACACCGACGCCGACGGCAACGAAGTGATCACCTTTGCCTTTTCACCGGTCTGAGCCACGCCGAACGAGCCAGAGAGGAACTCCGAGATGAACGACGTCGCCATCATCGGCGTGGGCCTGCATCCGTTCGGTCGCTTCGGCGACAAGTCCGCCATGGAGATGGGTGCGGACGCCATCCACCTGGCGTTGAGGGATGCCGGCATTCAGTGGAAGGACGTCCAGTTCGGTGTCGGCGGCAGCCTGGAGGTCGCCAACCCGGACGCGGTGACGAGGCTCATCGGCCTGACCGGCATCCCGTTCACTGACGTGTTCAACGCGTGCGCGACCGCGGCCAGCGCCATCCAGYTGTGCGCCGACACGATCCGGCTTGGCAAGTACGACGTCGGGATCGCCGTGGGGATGGACAAGCATCCGCGCGGTGCGTTCACCGCCGACCCGTCGATGCTCGGCCTGCCGGCGTGGTACGCCGAGAACGGCCAGTTCGTCACCACGCAGTTCTTCGGGATAAAGGCCAACCGCTACATCCACGAGCACGGCATCTCGCAGCGGACGCTGGCGAAGGTCGCCGCCAAGAACTACCGCAACGGCGTCCTCAACCCGAACGCGTTCCGGCGGAAGCCGATGAGCGAGGACGAGATCCTCGACTCGGCCATGCTCAACTACCCGTTGACGCAGTACATGTTCTGCTCACCGGACGAGGGCGCCGCCGCCACCATCATGTGCCGAGCCGACATCGCCCACCGGTTCACCTCGCGGCCGGTCTACCTTCGTGCCGCGGAGATCCGCACCCGTCGTTTCGGCGCCTACGAGGTGCACAGCACTTTCGCGCCGGTCGAGGAGGACGTCGCGCCGACCGTCTACGCCGCCCGTGCCGCTTTCGAGGCCGCTGGCGTCGGCCCGGAGGACGTCGACGTGCTCCAGCTTCAGGACACGGATGCGGGCGCGGAGATCATCCACATGGCCGAGTGCGGCTTCTGCGCCGACGGCGACCAGGAGAAGCTGCTCGCCGAGGGCGCGACGGAGATCAACGGCCGGATGCCGGTCAACACCGATGGCGGCCTCATCGCCAACGGCGAGCCGATCGGCGCGTCCGGGCTCCGCCAGGTGCACGAGCTGGTCCGCCAGCTGCGTGGCGAGGCGGGGGACCGTCAGGTCGGCGGCAACCCGCGTGCCGGGTTCGCGCAGGTCTACGGCGCTCCGGGCACCGCCGCGGCGACCGTGCTCACCGTCTGATCGACCCGGCGGCACGCGCGCGGCGGTCGCCGCGGACGTGAAAGGGCAGCCGGCCGCGGCGACTCGGCGACCGGCTGCCCGGTGGATGTGCCGGCCCGCCGTCCGGCCCGGTGGTGGTCAGTTGGCGGACTTGATCTCGGTCTTCATCTGGTCGAGGCCAGCCAGAACCGGCCAGCCGCTGACGGACAGGGCGTTGCCGTGACCGGTCTGGTGGATGTCGAAGACCGACTGGACGGCGGCGTAGAAGCCCTGGATGTCCAGGGTCTGGTTGACGGCCCTCTTGGCCTGGCGCAGCCCGAAGGACGGCATCCTGGCGATCTGGGCAGCCAGCGCCCGTGTCTCGGAGTCCAGGTCGGCCCGCGGGACGACCTTGTTGACCATCCCGACCTTCTCCGCCTCCTCGGCGGTGACGGCCCGGCCGGTGAACAGGATCTCCTTGGCCTTGCGCGGCCCGAGCTCCCAGGTGTGGCCGTGGTACTCGACGCCGCCGATACCCATCGCGACCACCGGGTCGGAGAACTTCGCGTCGTCCGCCGCGACGATCAGGTCGCACGGCCAGCACAGCAGCAGCGCGCCGGCGATGCAGCGGCCCTGGACCGCCGCGATCGACGGCTTCGGAATGTTGCGCCAGCGCATCGAGAACTCGAGGTAGCGCCGGGCCTCTGTCTGGTAGATGAGCTCGAGTGTGACCTTGTCGGAGGTGGCACCCGGGATGGCCGCCCTGATGTCGTGGCCGGCGGAGAAGTGCTTGCCCTCACCGCGCAGGATGATGACCTTCACATCCGGGTCTTCGGCCGCCTTGACCCAGGCGTCGTTGAGCTCCTCCAGAAGAGGGCCGTTCTGTGCGTTGGCGGCTTCCGGCCGGTTCAACGTGATCGTCGCGATGTTGTCGGCGACGTCGTAGAGAATGTACAAGTCGGTACTCCCATGACCGTTCGGCTGGTGGCCAAAGGCTGCGCGAAATGATCTTTCTTCGCGCACCCGGCGGCCGATGTCCTCGGGCCCYTGATGTTCAGCCCCTGACGGTTCAGACCCGGGGCAGGCCGAGGACCCGCTCGGCGACAATCGTGCGCTGGATCTCGGATGTCCCGCCAGCGATGGTGCCGGAGAAGCTGTGCGCGTACCGGTCGAACCAGCTGGCGAAGAACCAGTCGAGGTTCATGTGCTCGAAGGGCCTGGAGTGACCGTCGCGGGCCAGCCCGGCGGAGCCCTGGGCGAGCAACGCGTGGCGGGAGGCAGTGCGGACGGCCTCCGAGCCGAACAGCTTGAGCACCGAGATCGAGGCGACGTCCTCCTCGCCGCGCGCGGCGCGGGCCAGCGCGGCGGAGCCGAGCAGCCGCAGCGCCTGAGCGTCCATCGCGAGGGTGGCGTAGCGGTCGCGTTCCAGTGGCGTCGCGGGGCGGACGTCCGCGACCAGCTCGTCAAGCCGATCGGCGAAGCCGAGCCACAGCATGGTGCGCTCGTGGCCGAGCGAGCCGTTCGCGACGTGCCAGCCCTTGTTCAGCTGGCCGATCAGGTTCTCCGCCGGGACCCGGACGTCGTCGAAGAAGACCTCGTTGAAGTCGAGGTCGTCCGCGCCGATGATGGAGCCGAACGGCCGTCGGGTGATGCCGGGGAGGTCGGTCGGGATCACCAGGACGCTGATGCCCCTGTGCTTGGGCGCGTCCGGGTCGGTGCGCACGAACGTCAGCAGGATGTCCGCGTCGTGGGCCCCCGAGGTCCAGATCTTCTGCCCGTTGACCACGAAGTGGTCGCCGTCGAGCACCGCCCGGGTGCGCAGCCCGGCGAGGTCGGAGCCCGCGCCCGGCTCGCTCATGCCGAGCGCCGCCGTGATCTCGGCCTTGAGGATTGGCACCGCCCAGCGCCTCTTCTGCTCCTCGGTACCGAAGGTGAGCAGCGAGGCGGCGATGATGCCGAGGCCCTGCGGGTTGAAGCTGTGGTAGATGTGCCGCTTGCCCAGCTCCTCCAGGTGGACGAACTGCTGCAGCAGCGTGGCGTTCCGACCCCCGTACTCGGGCGGGTTGCCGGGCAGCAGCCAGCCGTTGTCGAACTGCAGCCGCTGCCAGCGCCTCGCCCAGGCCGGCATGTGCGCGGTGGAGGTGGGCCGCTCGGTGGTCTCCTCGACGCCGGGCAGGTTCGCGTCGAGGAAGGCCACGAACTCGGCGCGGAACGCCTCGACGTCGTCGTCAAACCGCAGCTGCATGACGCTCCTCCGAGGTGGTACCGGCCGCGGGGGCCGCCGCGCGGGCGTCGAGCAGCGCGTCGGTGACCCTGGCCCGGTGGACGTCGGCGCCGCCGAGCAGCAGCTCGCCCGACAGCGCCCGCTTCAGCGCGAACTGCAGGTCGTTCTCCCAGGTGAAACCCATGCCGCCGAACAGCTGGAAGCCGTTCTCGAACACGACCGTCGTGCACTCACCGGCGGCGGCCTTGGCCATCGCGGCGGCGGTCGCGCGCCGCGGGTCCTGTTCGGCGATCGTCAGCGCGGCGAAGTAGGCGAGCGCGGTCGCGCGCTCGATCGCCACGTGCATGTCGACGGCCTTGTGCTTGACGGCCTGGAACGAGCCGATCGGGACGCCGAACTGCTCGCGGGTACGCACATGGTCGAGCGTGAGGTCCAGAACCCGCCTGCAGGCGCCGACCATGGTCAGCGCGAGGCCGGTGAGCGCGATGTCGCGCGCGAGGCCGACGTCGGCGCGGGTCCGGCTCTCCTCGCCGACCCTGACCTGCCAGAAACTGACGTCGGCGACGTGCAGCAGCGGGTCGAAGACGTTCTCGCGGTGGACCGTCGCCTCGGTGGCGGGGACGGTGAACACCCCGGCGTCGGTGACCACGGCGAACCAGTCGGCGCGGTCGCCGTCGAGGACGTGATGGCCGGTGCCGTCGAGGATCCAGCCCTCGTCGCCGTGCGGGTCACGGTGGGCCGTGACGCCCTCGAGGACGGCGGTGCCGGTCTGGCCATCGGAGAGGACGCCCGGGGCGAGCGGGGTGAACCAGGTCATGGTCGCCAGGTAGGGCGTAGGATCAGTGGCCCGGCCGAGCTCCTCGAGGAGGATCGCGAGTTCGACCGCCTCCGCCGTCTCGGTCAGCTCGGTCCAGCCGAGGCCGGCGAAGGTCCGCCACAGCGGCCCCGGGTCCGCGCCCTGGTCGGCGACGGAACGGACCAGCGCGGGTGGGCACTCCTTCGCGAGAACATCGCGGATGGTCGTGCGCCACAGCTGCTGGTCGGAGTCCAGCTCAAAGAGCATGCCGGCTCCCGATGGTTGGTGGATTCTCAGCCACGGAGGGCCTCCTGACGGTATTCCGCCCGGACCCGATGGAGAATAACATTCTCCGAAGACGGAAGCATCGGTCTCGCGAGCGCCGCGGGCCAGGGGGGCGAGGAGTGCACATGGCTGTACGCACGCTGGGGAGTACGTTCTACTCATGGCGCACGACCAGGAGCTTGCTGTGAGCACGCTGAGCGAGGAACCGGCCTGGAAGCAGCGCGCTGTCGAGCGCTCCACCAAGGCCGCGCRCCAGCGCGCGGAGCGCAAGGTGCAGCAGTTCCTCGAGGCCGCCCAGGAGATCATTCTGGAGAAGGGGTCGACCGACTTCACCGTACAGGAGGTCRTCGACCGGTCGCGCCAGTCCCTGCGCAGCTTCTACCAGCACTTCGGCGGCAAGCACGAACTGCTGCTGGCGCTGTTCGAGAACGCCCTGCGCCGCTCCGCGGACGAGATCCRTGCCGCCGCGGCGGCCGAGGTCGACCCGCTGGCCGGGCTCGAGATCGCCGTCCGGATGTTGTTCGAGAGCTCGCTGCCGGATCCGTCCACCCGCCACCCGCTGTTCACGGACTTCGCCACGCAGCTGCTGATGACCTACCCGACCGAGGTCAGGTCCGCGCACGAGCCGATGCTCAGCGTGTTCGCGGAGCTGATGGCGCGCGTTGACGCGGTCGGCGAGCTCCGAGCGAGCCTGCGCCCGCGCCGGGCGGCCGCGATGGTCATGCAGTCGGTGATGTTCCTCGCCCAGTCGACCGTGGTCGCGGGGGTGACCGAGAGCGCTCACCCGCTCACGACGGACGAGGTGTGGGACTTCTGTTCGGGAGGGTTCGCCCGTCACACCGTGGCGTGACGGGCGAACCCGGGTCCCCTGGCCGCCGGGTCAGGGCTGCTGGTTCAGGGCGGTCATCTGCGCCCGGGTGATGATGTCTCCGCAGGTGGCCGTGGAGCTGGTCGGTTCGAACGCGGTGCCATCCTTGTTGATCTTGATGGCGTAGTAGCAGGTCGAGGTCTCGTGGAGGTTGGTGGACAGGTCAATGCTGGTGTCGGGGGTCAGGCCGGCGCCGTCGTAGTCCTTGACGGCCCGCAGGCTGGTGATGAAGGACTCCCGGGTGGGGCATTTCCCGGCGGCTTCGAGGCCGCGGATGAACAGGTCCGCCGAGATCCACCCGTCCACGGCGAGGTCCTGGGTCGGCGGTTGGATCTCGGGGGCGTAGTCGCTCATCGCCCGCACTAACTTCTGCTGGCCGGGGGTGTTCAGCTCGAACGGCTGGGTGGCGGTGAAGATGGTGACGCCGGCGATCGAGCGGCCGAACTGGGTGAGGTTGCTGTTGTCATAGCCCAGCGGCATCACCGCGACCTTGAGGCTGCCGCCGAGGGTGATGCCGAGCTTGGCCAGTTCGGGGAGCAGCTTGGCGGCGGCGTCCGGGAGCAGGACGCCGGAGAGGGCGTCGATGTTGTTCGCCTTGATCTGCTCGGCGAGGGCCTGGTAGCTCGTGATCTGGCCGGTGAGGAACRTCTTGACGACCTTGACGTCGTTTGCCTTCAGGCTCGCCGTGATCTGCGAGGCGAAGTCTCCGTTCCCGGCGGTCTGGGCGGTCGCGAAGAGGGCCGCGCGGGTGCCGCCCTGGTCATGGATGTACTTGCCCCAGGTGGTGCTGGAGCCGTCTCCGAGGTAGAACCACGAGAACATGTTGTTCATCCCCAGCCAGACCGGGTCGCTGGCGATGCCGGTGACGGGGATGTTGCGCTCCTGCAGGAGCTTGGCCGAGTCCCTGCCGCCGCCGGGGGCGTAGATGAGCCCGAAGATCTTCTCCTGGTCGAGGAGCTCCTGGACCATGGGCACGTTGAGGGCCGGGTCGCCYGCGTCGTCGCGCCAGGCGTAGCTGATCTTGCGGCCGTAGACGCCGCCGTCCTCCTCGTTGGCGACGTGGAGGCGGGCGTCCACGCCGGCCCGGAAGGAGCGCATGGTGGCGGCCCCCGGCCCGGAGTCGGTCCAGACCATCCCGGCCTTGACGCCGGTGGGCGTGATGCCGGGCACTGTGGTCGTGCACGCCCCGCCGGCTCCGCTGGCGCCTCCGTTGCCGCAGGCGGTCAGGGAGGCGGCCAGGCCGCCGGCGCTGACCGCGAGGGCGACCGCTCTCGATAATCGCTTGTTGGGCAGCGGCATACTGCGGCTCCTTCGGCATGATCGCGGCGGTGACCGCCCGGATGGGCGACCGCCGCCGCGCAGGAGAGGCCTCCCGCCGACGCCGGCCCGGTATCGCGTCCGAGATGGGGATCCGACGCGGGGGCGTGCCGGCCCAGGTGCGGTTGGCTCCTCCTAGTGAGGTCGATAGTCGTGAGCATTACCCTGGCGGAGCTCCGGGGCGCAGGCGTCTGCCGGCGTCCCGGAGCCGGTGCCCGGGATTCGTTGGCCCGCCTCCACCAGGAGGCCGGCCCGGCCGTCCCGTGATTGTCAGGGCTGCTGGTTCAGTGCGGCCATCTGCTGCATGGTGATGACGTCTCCACACATGGCGGTGGGACTGGTCGGCTGGAACCTGGAACCGTCGGGGCTGACCTTGATCCCGTAGTAGCAGGTCGAGGTCTCACGGAAGTTCGTGGACAGATCGTTGCTGGCATCCGGGCCCATGCCGGCCGCATCATAGTTCCTGACAGCCCGCAGGCCGGAGATGAACGACTCCCTGGTCGGGCACGGCCCGGCGGCTTGTAGGCCCCGGATGAACAGATCGGCCGAGATCCAGCCGTCGACGGCCGTGTCCTGGGTCGGTGGCTGGATCTCCGGGGAGTAGCTGCTCATCGCCTGCTTGAACGTCTGCTGGCCGGCGGTGTTGAGCTCGAAGGGCTGGGTGATCGTGAAGATGGACACGCCACCGAGCGCGGCGCCGAACTGGGCGAGATTGCTCCCGTCGTAGCCCAGGGGCATCACCGCGACCTTGAGGCTGCCGCCGAGGGTGACGCCGATTTTGGCGAGTTCGGGGAGCAGCTTCGCCGCGGTGTCCGGCAGCAGGACGCCGGTGAGGGCGTCGATGTTGTCCGCCTTGATCTGCTGGGCGAGAGTCTGGTAGCTCGTGATCTCACCGGTGTAGAACGTCCTGACGATCTTGACGTTGTTCGCCTTCAGGCTTGCCGAGATCTGCGCGGCGAAGTCCGTGTTCGAGCCGGTCTGAGCGGTGGAGAAGATGGCCGCGCGGGTTCCGCCTTGTTGCTGGACGTACTTTCCCCAGGTGGTGCTGGAGCCGTCGCCGCTGTAGTACCACGAGAACATGTTGTTTATCCCCAGCCAGACGGGGTCGCTTCCGAGCCCGGTGACGGGGATGTTGCGCTCCTGCAGAAGCTTGGCCGAATCCCGGCCGCCGCCCGGGGCGTAGATGAGCCCGAAGATCTTCTCCTGGTCGAGAAGTTCCTGGACCATGGGCACGTTGAGCGCGGGGTCGCCCGCGTCATCTCGCCAGGCATAAGTGATCTTGCGGCCGTAGGCGCCGCCGTCCTCGTCGTTGGCGACGCGGAGTCGGGCGTCCACGCCGGCCCGGAAGGCACGCAGGGCGGCGGCCCCCGGCCCGCTGTCGTTCCAGACCATCCCGGCCTTGACCTCGGTGGGCGTGATGCCGGGCACTGTGGCCGAGCACGCCCCGTCCGCTGCGCTCGCGCCTCCGTTACCGCAGGCGGTCAGGGAGGCGGCGAGGCCGCTGGCGCTGACCGCGAGCGTGGCTGCTCTTATTAATCGGCTCTTCGCCGGCGATAACATGCCGCGGCTCCTTCGGCGTATCGCGGCGGTGACTGTCCGGATGGGYAGGTGTCCGCCGTGCAGGGAGAGTCACCCATCGGCACAGTCTCTGTCTGCGCCGAAAATGATGATCCTGACGCGATGCCGCGTCAGGGCCAGGGCGACCTATTCTCTTGTCTACGTCAATAGTAGTGAGCGGGTGCTCAACACTCCTTCGGTGCGCCGGAAGGTGCCGGCATCCCGAAGGCTGGGCACGGAACGTCGTTGGTCAACCCCACCGGGGGGCTGGCCGGGTTGCCTCTGAGGCCGTCAGGGCTGCTGGTTCAGGGCGGCCATCTGCTCCGGGCTGATGACGTTTCCGCACATGGCCGCGTCGCTGGTCGGCACGAACTCCGAGCCGTCGGTGCTGACCTTGATGGCGTAGTAGCAGGTCGAGGTCTGGCGGAAGTTCGTGGACAGATCGTTGGTGGCGTCGGGGGTCATGCCCGCRCCGTCATAGTCCTTCACGGCGCGCAGCCCGCTGACGAAGGACTCCCGGGTGGGGCATTTCCCGGCGGCCGTGAGGCCACGGATGAAAAGATCAGCGGAGATCCAGCCGTCGACGGCCATGTCCTGGGTAGGTGGCTGGATCTCGGGGGCGTAGTCGCTCATCGCCTGCTCGAACTTCTGCTGGCCGGGAGTGTTCAGCTCGAAGGGCTGAATGGCGGTGAAGATGGAGGCTCCGGCGAGCGCGCGGCCGAACTGGTCGAGGTTGCTGTTGTCATAGCCCAGGGGCAGCTGGGCGACCTTGAGGCTGCCGCCGAAGGAGACGCCGACCTTGGCGAGCTCGGGGAGCAGCTTGGCGGCCGCGTCCGGGAGCAGGACGCCGGAGAGGGCGTCGATGTTGTTCGCCTTGATCTGCTGGGCGACGGCCGCCCAGCTGGTGATCTCACCGGTGTAGAACATCTTGACGACCTTGACGTCGTTGGCCTTCAGGCTCGCCACGATCTGCTGGGTGAAGTCCCCGTTCGTGGCGTTCGTGTCGATCGCGAAGACCGCCGCGCGGGTGCCGCCCTGGTCATGGACGTACTTGCCCCAGGTGGTGCTGGAGCCGTCGCCGAGATACACCCAGGAGAACATGTTGTTCATCCCCAGCCAGACAGGGTCGCTGGCCAGGCCCGTGACGGGGATGTTGCGTTCCTGCAGGAGCTTGGCTGACTGGGTGCCAGCCCCGGGCGCGTAGATGAGCCCGAAGATCTTCTCCTGGTCGAGGAGCTCCTGGACGGCGCTCAGGTTGAGCTGCTGGTCGGCCTGGTCGTCACGCCAGGCGTAGGTGATCCTGCGGCCGTAGACGCCGCCGTCCTCCTCGTTGGCGACGTGGAGGCGGGCGTCCACGCCGGCCCGGAACGAGCGCATGGTGTCCGCCGCCGGCCCGGTGTCGCTCCAGACCATCCCGGCCTTGATCCCGGTGGACGTGATGCCGGGTGTCGTGGTCGAGCAGGCCCCTCCCGCCCCCTCCGCGGGCGACTGGTCACCGCAGGCGACCAGTGACGCGGCCAGACCGCTGGCACTCACCGCGAGCGCTGCCACTCTCACTAATCGAGTTCTGACTGGCGACCTCATGCCGCTGCTCCTTCGACGTGTCGCGACGGTGCCCGCCCGGATGGGCAGGCGTCCGTCGTGCAGGGGAGGGCCGCACACCGACGCAGCCGCGGTCTCACGCCGACGGAGGGGGATCCGGCGCGGCGGTGCGTCGGTTCGGGCAGGGCTGGCCCTTCCTATCGACGCCGATAGTAGTGAACTCTTTATTCAGATGAGACGTGGCGAGGGTATTTGCTCGATCGCCGAGCCGATGCGTGGAATTTTCTGGTCCTGCCCGCCGGCCGCGCGCGGAGTGACCGGCTGGTGGGCGGCCCCGACCGTGTCAGGGCTGCTGGTTGAGGGCGTTCATCTGCTCCTGGCTGATCGCGGCGCCGCATTCAGGCTGGCTTCCCGACTGGAACCTGTTCCCATCCTGGCTGACCTTGATGGCGTAGTAGCAGACCGAGATATCCCGGTAGTTCGTTGACAGGTCGTTGGTGTTCTGTGGGGTCATTCCAGCGCCGTCGTAGTCCTTGACCGCGCGCAGGCCGGAGATGAACGACTCCCTGGTCGGGCACGTCCCGGCGGCCCGTAGGCCGCGGATGAACAGGTCAGCCGAGAGCCAGCCGTCGACCGCGCTGTCCTGCGTCGGCGGCTGGGTCTCCGGGGAGTAGTTGTTCATCGCGTCCCTGAACGTCCGCTGCCCTGGGGTGTTGACCTCGAAGGGCTTGACGGACGTGAAGATCGACACGCCGGCGAGCGACTGTCCGTACGCCGCCAGGCTGCTGCCGTCGTAGCCCAGCGGCATCAGCACGACCTTGAGGCCGCCGCCGAGGGTCACGCCGATCCCGCGAAGCTCGGTCAGCAGGCTCGCCGCGGCGTCGGGGAGCAGGACGCCACCGATGGCGTCGATGCGCTCCGCCTTGATCTGCTGCGCGATGCTCCGGTAGTCGGTCATCGCGCCGCCGGACTGGAACGTCCTGACGATCTGGATGCCGTTGGCCTTCAGGCTCGCCACGTACTGGTGGTTGAAGTTGTTGTTCGACGCGCTCGTGCCGACGACGAACACGCCCGCGCGGGTGCCGCCCTGGTCGTGGATGTACTTGCCCCACGTGGTCGCGGAACCGGTGCCCAGGTAGAACCACGAGAACATGTTGTTCTTGTCGAGCCAGCTTGGGTCGCTCGCCAGTCCCATGACGGGAATCTTCTGCTGGCCGAGCCAGTCCACCGAGGCGGCACCGCTCGCGCTGGGCATCGCGATCATCCCGAACACGTGCTCGTTGTTGACGAGGTCCTGGGTGCCACTCAGGTTGAGCACCTGGTCTGCCTGGTCGTCCCRCCAGGCGTAGGTGAGTGTGCGGCCGAAGACGCCGCCCTCCTCCTCGTTGACGCTCCCGAAACGGGCGTCCACGCCTGCCCGGAAGGCGCGCATGCTGGTCGCGGACGGGCCTGTGTCGCTCCAGATCATGCCGGCCTTGACCTGGGTGGACGTGATTCCCGGTACCGAGGACTCGCAGCCCGCGCCGGCGGATGCGCTGCCGCCCGAGCCGCCGCAGGCGGCCAGACCGGCGGCCAGGCTGCTGGCGCCGACCGCCAGCGCGGTGGCCCGCAGTGCCCGTCGGCGAACCCGCGGCGCCCGCCGGCGAAGAGGTAACGACATCGCGGAAAATCTCCTCTGGCGATAATGTCGGCCGCCCGGCCTTGTGGGCCTCGCGCCCGTCATCGTGAAGGCCCGGCGCCGATCGCGGCGTTCCACGTGTCATGGCGAAGAGCGCGGCGACGTTCTGCCGCGGTCCCGGTCTCCATTTGGCATCGATATCGATGCCAATGCTATCGACCACGCCGTCTGGCAGCAGAAAGGGGGCGCCCGGCGAATGCCGCGCGCCCCCATCCCGTCACGGGCAGTCGCCCGCGTAATGAATATGCACCTGATGTCACCGGGCCTGGCATCTGTCACCGGGCCTGGCATCACGGAACGGTTCGGACCGTGACGTCAACAAAGGCCGGCCCGGCCGCCGCGGGTGTTGTTCAGGGTGCGACGTCGAGGACGACCTTGCCGATCGCCCTGCCGTCGGCGACGAAACGCAGCGCGCCGGCCGTGTCGTCGAGCGCGAACACCGCGCCGATGTGCGGGCGAACCCTCCCCGAGGCGAGCAGCTCCGTGAGCTCCCGGTCGTCGCGGGCGAGCTCGTCCGGCCGGTGGGTGGCGAAGTCGCGCATCTGGAATCCCATGATGTGCGCGCCCTTGAGCAGCACGAGGTTCAGCGGGATCCGCGGGATGGTCCCCGAGGCGTAGCCGACGGTCACGAAACGCCCGTCGAAGCGCAGCGCCCGCAGCGCCGCCTCCGAGAGGTCCCCGCCGACCATGTCGACGACGACGTCGACGCCTTCCGGGTGCGCCACCTTCAGCGCCTTCCGCAGGTCCTCGGCCTCGTTGTTGATCAGGGTCGTCGCGCCGTTCGCCGCGGCGGCCTCGAGCTTGTCCGACGAGTTCGCGACCGCCGTCACCTCGGCGCCCAGGGCTACGGCCAGCTGGACGGCCGCGAGGCCGACGCCGCCGCCGGCGCCGAGCACCACGACCCGGTGGCCCGGCTCGACGCCGGCCGTCGAGCGCAGCACGTGGTACGCCGTGCGGTGCCCGACGGAGAAGGCCGCCGCCGACCGGTCGTCCACCCCGTCCGGGACGGGGTGGAGCGAGCTCGCGGGGCACACGACCTGCTGCGCGAAGGCGCCGACGAACAGCGTCCCCGCCACCCGGTCGCCGGGGGCGAGCCCGGTGACCCCGTCGCCGACCTCCTCGACGATGCCGGCGAACTCGCTGCCTGGCGTGAAGGGCAGGGGCGCCGGCACCTGGTAGGTGTTCGCGATGATGAGCACGTCGGGGAAGTTGACCGCCGCCGCCCGGACGCCGACCCGGACCTGGCCCGGGCCTACCGGCGGAGTGTCGATCTCCTTGACCTGGACGACATTGGGCGCGCCGTACTCCGCGCACACGGCGGCCAGCACGTCAGCCCCCCGTGTAGCGGTAGTCGGTGGTCGAGGCGAACTCGGCCGCCTCCTTCATGGACTTCTCGATGACCGGCCCGAACGCGAGCAGCTTCGGGTCGCTGCCGGCGCGCTGGAAGCCCTGCTCCAGGACAATCGCCATCTTCCACCGGGCCAGGATGAGGTAGTAGTCAAGGTCGTCGACCTGGCGACCGGAAACCTTGGCGTAGTGCTCGACGATCTGGTCGCGGGTGGGCATGCCCTGCAGGTCGACGTAGCCCGACGTGGGGGCCGAGGTGTCGTCCGGCCAGTTCATGATCATCCAGGCCAGGTCCAGCTTCGGGTCACCGACGGTGCCCATCTCCCAGTCGACCAGCGCTGCCAGCTTCGCCGGGACCTCGTTCTTGAACATGACGTTGGCGAACTGGTAGTCGCCGTGCATCAGGCCGGGGATGTAGTCGAGCGGACGGTGGTTGCGCAGCCACTCGGTGACCGTGTCCATGCCCTCGAGCTCACGGGCCTTGATCCGGTTGAAGAAACGCAGCCAGCGGTCGACCTGGCGGTCGTGGAAGCCGTCCGGGCGGCCCAGGGTCTGCAGGCCCTTGGCCTGCCAGTCGACCTTCGACAGCAACGCGATGCCCTCGGCCAGTTGGTAACCCAGGCCCTTACGCAGCTCCAGGTCGCTGTTGAACGGCTCCGGCCACTTCCGGTCCTTCATGCTCATCGGCGACCAGCCGTCGACGAATCCCATGAGGTAGAAGGTGCGACCGAGCACCGAGTGGTCCTCGCAGACCGCGACCGCCGAGGTGTGCGGCACGTCGGTGCCGTCGAGCGCCTCGATGATCCGCCACTCCCGCACGATGCCGCTGTCCCGATCGGCCGGCGCGTTCGCCGGTGGGATCCGGATGACGCATTGGAAGTCGCCGCGGGTCAGCAGGTAGATCTCGTTCTGCGTGCCCCCGGAGAGGAACTTGTGCTCCAGCGGAACGCCCGCGCCGGGCAGCCCCTGGGCGTCCATCCAGGCGGCGAGCTTGTCGAAGTCGAGCGTGGTCTCGGGTTCGCCACTCACAGGTTTCCCACCTCGTGCTCGATGAAGTCGGCGTACTTGGCGCGAGCGGCGTCCAGCTTGCCGGGGATCCACTCGGTGGGCCACATGCCGTCGGTCGGCTTGTAGTCGCGCAGGACCTGCTTGGCGACGGTCATCTTGTGGACCTCGGTCGGCCCGTCGGCCAGGCCCATCACGGCCGCGCCATGGATGTACCGGAAGAAGGGCATCTCGTTCGTGGTACCGAGCGCGCCGTGGATCTGCATCGCCCGCCAGGCGATGTCATGCAGGATCGTCGGCATGACGATCTTGGCGGTGGCGATGTCCTTGCGGACCCGCTTGTAGTCCTGGTACTTGTCGATCTCCCAGGCGACGTACATGACGAGCAGCCGGAACTGCAGCAGCTGCGCGTACGAATCGGCGACGAAGCCCTGGACGAACTGCTTGTCGGCGAGCTTGCTGCCGGCCGAGGTGCGCGACAGCGCCCGCTCGCAGGTCATGTCCAGCAGTTTCTGGGCCTGGCCGATGGTGCGCATCGCGTGGTGGATGCGGCCGCCGCCGAGCCGGGTCTGGGCGATGGCGAACGCCTGGCCCTCGCCGCCGAGCAGCGCCGACTCGGGTACCCGCACGTCCTCGTAGTGGATGAGCGCGTGGAAGCCCTCGTCCAGCGGCTCACCGTACAGACCGACGTTCCGGACGATGTTGATGCCCGGGGTGTCGGCCGGCACCAGGAACATCGACATGCCGCGGTAGGCGCTCACGTCGGGGTTCGTGACCACCATGACGATGAAGAAGCTCGCCGTCTTGGCGTTYGACGAGAAGTACTTCCACCCGTTGATGATCCACTCGTCGCCCTCCTTGTGGGCGCGACAGGTGAACTGCGTCGGGTCCGCGCCGCCCTGCGGCTCGGTCATCGAGTAGCTGGAGAACATCTCGCCGTCGAGCAGCGGCTGGAGGTACCTCGCCTTCTGCTCCGGCGTGCCGTAGTGCGCGATGATCTCCGCGTTGCCGGTGTCCGGCGCCTGGCACCCGAACACGATCGGCGCCCACGAGGAGCGGCCGAGGATCTCGTTGAGCAGCCCCAACTTCTGCTGCCCGAAGCCCTGGCCACCGAGCTCCGGGCTCAGGTGGGTCGCCCAGAGCCCCTGGTCGCGGACCCGCTGCTTGAGCGGGTCGATGAGCTCCCGGCGCTTGCCTTCCAGGGGAACGAACTGCAGATCGGGGAACGCCAGGTCGAGCGGCTCGACCTCGTTCCGGACGAACTCGTCGGCCCAGTCCAGCTTCTTCTGGTACTCGGGATCGGTCTCGAAGTCCCACGCCATCGGTGTGCCCTTCCTCGTCGTCCCCGGCAGAATACGATTCTGGCATTACCGAACACAAGTAGGGATCTTCGGAACGGCGGTCGGAACGAAGATCCTCGGTCAGGTCTCAGGGAGCGGTCTCGCCGGGCAGCCGGGCGAGAAGCGCGCCGACGTCCTCCAGCGAGCGCAGCGTGTCGTTGAGGTGCGTACACGTCGTGACCCCGGTGAACGAGTCCCGCACCTCGCGGCGCAGCCCGTCCGGGCGCTGGCCCACCAGGCGGCCCGCACTGGCCAGCGCCAGGGGGCACTCCGGCCAGGGCAGCGCGCCGAACTCCGCCGTGCACGACGTGAACGTCGTCGTCGCCGGGTCGAGCGTCGCGTGCACGGTGTACTCGTGCACGGCCGTCTCGACGCCGTCCGGGTCGACATGGCTGTCGCGGAAGAAGCACTCGACGCGCGCCTCGGCGCCGTCACGCCAGACGTCGAGCCGGCGGCGGCGCCGCATCCCGTGCGCCGGTAGCGGGGCCACCTCGTGCCAGCCCCGCGGGTCGTCGCCCTCGATCGGCGGCACCGGCGGGCCGAACGGGGCCGGCACCCGCCCGGTGGCCTCGATCCCCTGGATGATCGTGCCGCCGGCGACCCAGCCGGCGCACAGGTCCGGGTACTGCGAGGCCATCCCCTGCCGCCACTGCGGGAACGGCCCGGGCTCCACCCACTGGGTGGCATAGCCGCTGAC
Organism: Pseudofrankia asymbiotica; assembly: GCF_001983105.1. Taxonomy (GTDB): domain Bacteria; phylum Actinomycetota; class Actinomycetes; order Frankiales; family Frankiaceae; genus Pseudofrankia; species Pseudofrankia asymbiotica. The sequence goes on from NZ_MOMC01000022.1 coordinate 135,743, forward strand.
CAGCACCGCCGTCGGCAGGTCGTCGAGCAGCTGGAACCGGACCGAGTGGCTCGCGCGCTCGTCGGGCAGGGCGGCGTGGACCGCCTGCCGGAAACCCGACGCCGCCCGCACGCCGACGAGCGCCGCGAGCCGGGGCTCGCCCGGGTCGGAGCCGATCCGGGTGATCTCCCGGCGGGGAAAATCGATCTCGGCGTCGAGGCGGGCCGCGTCCAGCACGGTCAGGGCGCCGTCGGCCTCGACGCGCACGTCCCGGCCGCGCGCGTCGAGCGTCACCGGACCGGACAGGCCGGAATGCCCCTGGAGCTCGGAGGGCCTCTCGACCCCGGAGCGCCGCAGCGAGTCGTGCGTCGTCGTCCGGCGCACCAGCCCGGGCCGTGGCGGCGGCGTCGAGAGAGCCGGGCCGGTGGGCGACGCCGGGCCGGTCATCGCGCGGCCGTTCGGCTGGGCTGACGTGCTCATGCGCGGATCACTCCTCGCTCGACGGGGCCTGAAGCCAGCGGCTACGAGATCCGGTCGGGCTGGGCGTAGGCGAGGAGGGCCTCGCGGTCCTCGGCCAGGGCGAAGCCGTCGGCGACGAGCCGGTCGACGGCGGCGGTGTAACGCGCCAGGTAGTGCGCGCGCGACGGGTGGAGCTCCGCGACCCGGGCGGCCGGCAGCGCGGTCGTCGAGCCGAACAGCTGGCAGATCACCGACGGGTTCGGGCCGGGGACGCCGGACAGCACGTCGACCGGCACGTCGACCGGTGGTGTGCGGATCCCGCCGAGCGCGATGCCGTCGCGGTCGCGGACGATCTCGCCGCCCGCGGTCTCGATCCGGGGCGACGCGGCGGGCGGGGTGCCGTCGCGCGCCCACGTCTCCAGCGCGCGCAGCGCCGCCTTGACGACGACGTGCATCGGGGCGTCGTTGACGTCGACGCCGCAGCCGAGCAGGTCGGCGAACGGGCCGACGGTGTGCTGGTCGGCGTGGGCGGCGCCGGCGACCTCCCACGTGCGGACGCGCTCGAGGTCGTCCTGGCGGGAGCCGAGGGAGTGCAGCACCTGGTTCAGGTCGCCCTCGGCCTGGACGATGAGCACCGGGGTGCCGGTGTCCTCCCGGACGAGCGCCGGGCTGGTCGCGGTCAACGCGTGCAGGCCCGCCGGCTCGCCTGGCGCGGCCAGGTTCAGCGCGCCCAGCCCCCGGCTGTGCAGCAGGTAGCCGTCGAACAGCCCGCGGACGAGCGGCTCGACCCCGTTGACGTAGGTGACCATCGCGTAGGCGGACTGCGACTGGCCGGCGGCCAGCACGAGCCGTGGGGTGAGACCGCCGAGCAACGTTCCGTCGCGCACCGAGCGGGCCGTCTGGGTGAACACGTCGAACGCGAAGCCGTCGCCGGGGTGGACGAGCGAGCCGTAGCGTTCCGGGTCGGTGCCCACGAGCCCCGGCGCGTCGGCGCCCTCGACGGGCGAGGCGAGCACGGGGCCGCCCGCGACGCCGATGAGCTGGGCCGACACGCCGACCCAGGCGTGGCCGCGGCGGGTGATCTCCTCGTGGTTGCTCGCCCAGACGACGTCGGCGTCGTGGCCGGAGCTGACGTTGAGCCACTCGACGACCGCGGTGCCGCTGAAGCGCTCGGCCGTCGCCGGGCGGCGTACGACGACCCGGGTGCGGTACGGCGCCGTGCCGGCGGGCTCGAACGCCCAGCGGCCGTCGGCGGTGAGCTCGCCGGCGGCGCGGTAGGCGGTCGCCGTCCCGGCCGCGGCGAGCTCGCGCTCGACGTAGCCGACGGCGGCGACGTCGGCCGGCACCGGCGAGGCGAGCATGACCCCGTTGCCGCCGGTCAGCTCGACCAGCTCGGTGGGCGCCGCCAGGCTCACGCCGGACGCCGGCTGTGCGCCCAGTACTGCTCCAGCCCCGGCTTGATGCTGCGGCTCACCAGCTCGATCCGCGGGCCGTCGGCGCCCCGGTGGTACGCCCAGTAGGGCTGCCCGTCCGGGCCGATGCCGGCTACCTCCAACGGCATCCCCTGCGCGGCGAGCGCCGCCGAGTCGGCCGGCACGTCGTCCGACCAGTAGCCGAGGTGGTGCACACCCGAGTCGGCCGGCACCCAGACGGTCCCGGGAATGGGGCGGATGACCTCGAGGCGGGGCTCGTTCACCGAGTAGGAGAAGCGCGTCGTGATGGTGGTGTCCACCGGGCCGTCAGGGGTGATGATCCGTACCGCCACGTCGTTCACGAGCTCGTCGCACCATTCGAAACCGAACAGCTCCGTGAGGCGCTTCAGGGTGCCCTCGAAGTCCTCGACGATGACCCCGGCGTGGAACTGGTCCTCGGGCCGCAGCGTCGTCACAGCTCCACCACCACTCGGATAGCGCCCGTCGTCTTGTCGCCCGCCACCCGGAACGCCTCGACGGCGTCCTCGAGCGGGAACCGGTGCGTGATCAGCGTCCTGGGAATTTCGGGGTTCTCCGCGAGCATCGCCGCGACCTCCGCCAGCTCGGTCACGCTACCGCCCGCGCCGTCGTCGTGCGTGCAGTAGCCCACCGACGGGATGACGCGGGCCTCCAGGTGGAACAGGGTGCTCCAGGCGATCTCGACCGGGCCCTGGTGGGTGGCGACCGAGACCACGGTCCCGCGCGGGCCGACGAGGTCGACCGCGCGGGCGAGGCTCTCCTTGGTGCCGGCGGCGTCGAGCACGACGTCGTAGTGGCCGTCCGCGCCGATCCGCGCGCCCAGGCGCTCACCAGCCTCGGACTGGTGACGGTGGCGCGACTCGAGCGCGACGTCGGTGGCGCCGAGCCTGCGGGCGCCGGCCACGGCCAGCAGGCCCAGAGCGCCAGCGCCGACGACCGCCACGCTGGTGTCCTTGCCGGTGCCCGCGAGGCGCAGCGCGTGCCAGGAGACGGCGGCCGGCTCCGCGAGGGAGGCGTCCGCGACGGCGAGCCCGTCGGGGACCGGCACGAGCCGGTGGCTCGGGGCGCGGAACTGCTCTGCCATGCCGCCGTCGGTGTTGGCGCCGAGGGCGCGTTTGAAGTGGGCCGGGCAGAGGTTGTAGCGGCCGATCTGGCACTGGTCGCACGTGCCGCAGCTGAACACCGCCTCGACGATGGCCGCCGTACCGTCGGCGCGGACTCCGGCGAGCTCGTGGCCGACGACCTGACTCAGGCCGTATCTGAGGTACATGAGGTCCGAGCTGCAGATGCTCGCGGATCTCATCGTCAGCAGCTCGTCGCCCTCACCTGGCGGCGAGTCGAGATCGACGACGGACACGGCGCCGTCCGCCGAACGGACAGCCTTCATGAGTGTGCTCCCTGATTGGGCTGGGGAATCGGTGGCTGGGCTGCCCGCAGGCAGAAGGCGGTGATCTGGTCGGACTCGGCGTCGGTGGGCTCGGCCTGYCGCCACAGGAAGTCCGACAACGCGCCGAAGGCGGCGTACGAGGCCAGCGTCGCGTCCAGCTCGGGATGCGCGCTGCCCAGCGCGGCGAACGGCGGGCGCAGCAGTACCGACATCGCCCCGGCGCCCGGGTGCAGGCCGGGGGTCGCGTTCCTGGTGCTGCTCCCGTTCCACATCACTGCCAGCGTCGACGCGGCCACCTCGCCCCTGGCCTGCCCGAGCACCGCCTCCACCCAGCGGCGCACCTGGCCCGCGGGAGTCGGCTCCTTGCTCATCTGATGGGCGGCGTAGCTGGCCAGTCGCTCGCTTCCGTCCTCGATCAGCGCGGTGACCAGAGCGTCCTTGGACGGGAAATGGCGGTAGAACGCGTCGTTGGACAGCCCCGCCGCGGCGACGATGTCGGCGACCCGGGGCCGTGATGAGATGCCGTTGCGGCGGATCACCTCGAGGCCGGCGTCGAGCAGCCGGCGCACCTCGTTGGTATAACCGGCGGTGCGCGCTGCGAGTGTGCGCGCCGCCGTGCGCGCGGCGACGTCGCCGGTCGGCTGGGGCTGGGTGTCCGGCGCCGTCGAGGGCGTGCCGGCCGGTACGGCCGCCTGCGTGCCGCCGGGTACGGCCGCCTGCGTGCCGCCAGGTGCGTCGGGAGGCGGGTTGCCCGGCGTCGCCGCCAGGACGCGATCTGCGTTCTGCGTCATCAGAATCGAATTCTGGCACGTCGGGTGGGCGAAGTCACCTCATGTCCAGGACGGCGGCGCTTGGGATTCCCTGATGTGCGTGATACACATGATATGCATTCTGCATATCTGGGATGCAGCATCAGCGGGGAGAACTCATGAGCGCCAGCAAGGCCATCGCCGCCCCTGCCCCGGCCAGCGTCGCGGGCCGGCCGGCACGGGCGAACACCCTCATCGCGGTCCTCGCGGCCGCGGGCACCGCGATGTCGCTGATGCAGACACTGATGGTGCCGCTGATCCCGAAGCTGCCCACACTGCTGCACACCTCGTCCTCCAACGCCTTCTGGGCGATCACCGCCACCCTGCTCGTCGGGGCGATCGCCAACCCGCTGTTCGGCCGTCTCGGCGACCTGTTCGGCAAGCGGCGGCTGCTGCTGGTCGCCCTCGGCACCCAGACGGTCGGCGCGCTGATCTGCGCGCTGAGCTCGTCCATCCTGCCGATGGTGGTCGGCCGCGGGCTGCAGGGCGTCGGCTTCGCCACCATCCCGCTCGGCGTGAGCATCCTGCGCGACCTGCTGCCGCCCAAGCGGATGGTCTCCGCGATGGCGGTCATGAGCTCCTCGCTCGGCGTCGGCGGCGCGCTCGGCCTGCCGATCGGCGCCGTGGTCGCGCAGAACGCCGACTGGCACGTGCTGTTCTGGGGCTCCGCCGGGATCGGCCTGCTGCTGGGCGTCCTGGTCGCCGTCCTGGTCCCCGAGTCGCCGGTGCGCGGTGTCGGCGGGTTCGACGTGCCGGGCACGGTCCTGCTGTCGATCGGTCTGGTCGGCGTGCTGCTCGCCGTGTCCAAGGGCGGCGACTGGGGCTGGGGGAGCCCCGCGACGCTGGGCCTGCTCGCCGGTGGCGTCGTCGTCCTGCTCGCCTGGGGCGCGTTCGAGCTGCGCGTCGACAGCCCGCTGATCGACCTGCGCACGATGGGCCGCCGTCCGGTGTTGCTCACCAACATCGCCTCCGTGGCGCTGGGCTTCGGGATGTACGCGCAGTCGCTGATCGCCCCGCAGCTGATGCAGCTGCCGAAGGCCACGGGCTACGGCCTCGGGCAGTCGCTGCTCGGCACCGGCCTGTGGATGGCGCCGGCGGGGCTCGCGATGATGATCGTCTCGCCGTTCGCCGGCCGGTTGATCGCCGTGCGCGGCCCGCGGGTCGCGCTGGCCGGCGGCGCGGTCGTCGTGGCCGGCGGATATGTCCTGGCGCTCCCGCTGATGGGCAGCCCCGGCGGCGTGCTCGCGTTCTGCGCCGTGATCAGCGCCGGTGTCGGCCTCGCGTACGCGGCGATGCCCACCCTGATCATGCGGTCGGTGCCGGCCGAGGAGGGCGCGGCCGCGAACGGCCTGAACACGCTGATGCGCTCGATCGGCACGTCGGTCGCCAGCGCGGTGCTGGGCACGTTGATGTCGAGCATGACGACCACAATCGGCTCGACGGTGGTCCCATCGGAGAACGGCCTACGGATCGGCCTGCTGGTCGGCGGCGGCGCGGCGCTGGCGAGCTGCCTCATCGCCCTCGCCCTCCCGCGCCGGACCGCGGACGCCGCCCCAGCCCCGGCTGTCCCCGCCGTCCCCACCCCGGCTGTCCCCGCCGTCCCCGCCAGGCCGGCGGTGGCCACGCCCGCGGCGGCCATGCCCGCCCCTCGGGGCCCGTTCGAGCCGGCGGCGGAGCGGAGGGTCGCCGAGCGCGTCGCGACCGTCCCCGCCACCGACTAGTGATCAGGGCCGGCCTGGCCCGGCCACGTGCGCCCAGGAAGGTCACCGGCGGTTGGTACCGCGGGAGACCGTCAGTGATCTGGTGGGATTTTCGGAGCTCTGGCGCCGAGGATCCCACCAGATCGTGGCCCGATGAAACTCCGAGACTCTGGCGCCGACGGACCCACGGCCACACTCATCCGTCCATGGGTTCTGGGGCCCAGGAGACCGGGATCCACCCCACAAGCCATGGCCAGATCCGATGAGGGGCTTGGGTAAATTCGGTTCCTCGCTCTGGCGCCGAGGATCCCACCAGATCATGAGCCAGACCATGATCTGGTGGGATCCTCGGTCCCCGCGATCGACGATCGCGGGGCTTCTCCTTGGGACAGCCCGTTTGGACAGCCCGCGCCTCGGCTGGGGGCGAACGTCGGCGGCCTGGTCCTAGCTGTTGCGGGCACCACGGGGGACGTCGCGGAACGCCAGCCCCCGGTCGAGCGCCGCCTCGCGGGGCATGCCGAGAACCCGCTCGCTGATGACGTTGCGGGCCATCTCGGTGGTGCCGCCGCCGATCGTCGCGGTCTGGCGCATCAGGAAGTCCTGGCCGACGTCGAACACGGCGCCGTCACCCTCCACCCAGGCCGCGCCCCGGTCGCCGACGATGTCGAACGCGTTGGTCATGTGCTGGGTCGCGGTGATGCCGGCGAACAGCCGCGCGATCGCCGCCGACTGGTCCGACAGCCTGCCGGTCGTCATGCCGGCGGCGAGCCGCGGCTGCAGCGCGCTCCCGACCAGGTCCAGCACCCGGCTCTCGCCGATCAGGTCCCGCACCACCGGGTCCTCGAGCCGGCCGGCGTCGCGGGCGATGTCGAGCAGCCAGTCGGGCCCGATCCGGTGGTGCGCGCTGGTACCGGGGCTGGTGACGTACGGCGAGTTGCTGGCCATCCGCTCGTGGAACATCCAGCGGGTGCCGACCGTCCAGCCGTCGTCGACGGCGCCGATCCGATCGGAGTCGGGGACCCGGACGTCGGTCATGAACTCCTGGCAGAACTCCTTGAGGCCGTTGAGCATCTCGATGCGCTGCACGTCGACGCCGTGGGCGGTGAGCGGCAGGATGAAGACGGTGAGGCCGCGGTGCTTGGGGACGTCCCAGTTCGTCCGGGCCAGGCACAGGGCCCAGTCGGACCACCAGGCGCCGGTCGTCCAGATCTTCGAGCCGTTGAGCAGCCAGTCGTCGCCGTCGCGGACCGCCGAGGTGAGCGCGGCGGCCACGTCCGAGCCGCTGGACGGCTCGGACAGGAACTGCATCCAGATCTCCTCGCCCTTCAGCATGGCGGGGATGTGGGCGAGCTTCTGCTCCTCGGTGCCGAACTCCAACAGCACCGCCGCGCACGGCGTCAGCGTCGGCACCTGGATGCGCTGCGGGTACTCGTAGCCCTCGATCTCCTCGTTGAACGCCAGCTGGTGGGCGCGGGTGAGGCCCAGGCCGCCGTACTCGGGCGGGAAGCAGATGCCGGCGAGGCCGTTGTCGAAGAGCATCCGCTGCACCTTCCGCTCCCGGGCGGCGGCGGCCAGCTCCTCCTCGTCGGTCCGCGTCACCCGCAGGATGCCGACCTCCTCGTGCACCTCCAGCGGCCGCAGGTTGGCGCGGATCCAGACGCGCGCCCTGGCCCGGAAGTCCTCGACGCTCTCGCCCGCGGCGGCGCCTGTACGTGTGGCGTCGGCTGTACTGATGGCCGAGCCTGCGGCGTCACTGATGGCCGAGCCTGCGGCGTCGGACGTGCTCACGCGAGCTCCTTGAGGTTCTCGAAGATGCCGGTGACGCGGGCCCGGTGGCTCGCCGGGTTGCCGTGCAGCGCGCGGTTCAGCGTGACCCGGCGCAGGTAGAAGTGCAGGTCGTGCTCGAAGGTCATGCCGATGCCGCCGTGGATCTGGACGCAGTCCTGGACCAGCTCGGCGCCGTAGTCGCCGATGTAGGCCTTCGCGGCGCTGACCAGCTCGGCCGCCTCGGGCGCGCCGGCGTCGACCGCGGCCGTCGCCCGGTCGGTGATCGCGTGCGACGCCTCCAGCCACATCTTCATGTCGGCGAACCGGTGCTTGAGCTCCTGGTAGGACGCGAGCGGCCGGCCGAACGAGTATCGCTCGAACGCCCACTTCACGGTCAGGTCGAACGCGGTCTGCATCGCGCCGACGCTCTCCGCGCAGCTCAGCGCCAGCGCGGCCTGGAACTGGCGCTCCACCTGCTCGCCGACCTCGCCGAACTCGCCGACGACGGCCGCGGCGGGCAGCCGGACCCCCTCGAACTGGACGACCCCGAACCGGCGGGTGAGATCGGCGGAGCGCATCGGGGTGACGGTCATCCCGGCGGCGTCGGCCGGTACCAGCACCTGGGCGAAGCCGGCGGTGCCGGCGACCCGCGCGGTGACGAGGATGTGCGCGGCCCGCGCCGCGGACTCGACCGGGCGGGCGGTGCCGTCGAGGACGACGCCGCCGCCGTCGGCGCGGACCTGGACCGTCACGCCCGCCGGCTCCCCGGGCACCCCGGGCTCGCCGAGCGCGCAGGTGGCCAGCGACATGCCGGACAGGACGGCGTCCAGCGTCTCCGCGTGCGCGTCGCCGCCCCAGGCCGACAGCGCCAGCGCGACGACGTTGGCCGCGGCGAGCGGCCCGGGGGCGGCCCGGGCGCCGAACTCGTGGGCGAGGATCGACAGGTCGACGAGCGGGGAGCCGCTGATCGAGCCGCCGCCGTGCTCCTCGCGCGTGAGCAGCGAGGTCCAGCCGAGCTCCGCGCCGGCGCTCCAGTAGCCGGACGGGAAGCCGGCCGGGTCGTCGCGCAGGCGGCGGATCACGTCCGGAGGCACCCGGTCCGCGAGGAACCGCGCGGTCGCCTCCCGGAAGACCTCCTGATCAGGGGTCAGCTCCAACAACATGTTTCGTCTACCTCGATCCGCTCGTCCGGCCACGACGGTCCTGAGCAGGATCGCCGCTGGCCTCCATCCCACATTCGCGGTTTGTCGACTTCGACGTCAAACTTCGGCCAACGGGTGCGCCCCGCGCGTTCGTGAGATACAACACGGCCATGGCGGGACGGTTCACGGAGAAGGTGGCGCTCGTCACCGGCGCCGGGTCGGGCATGGGCCGCGCGATCACCATCCGGCTCGCCGCCGAGGGCGCCTCGGTGTTGGCGGTCGACATCGACGAGGCCAGTCTGGCCGAGACGAAGGCGCTGGTCAGCGGGACCGTCTCGGTTCGGACCGTCGACGTCGCGGACCCGCCGGCGTGCGCGGAGGCCGTCGCGGCGGCTGTCTCCGAGTTCGGGCGCCTCGACGTGCTGGGCAACGTCGCCGGGATCTACCTGCCCGCGCACACGACCGAGACGTCGATCGAGCTGTACCGGCGGACGCTGGCGGTGAACCTCGACGGGCCGTTCTTCCTGTCCCAGGCGGCCATCCCACACCTGCTGGCCGCCGGTGGCACGATCATCAACATCGCGTCCAACTCGGGGATCCAGGGCGTTCCATACTCGGCGGCGTACGCGGCGAGCAAGGGCGGCCTCATCCAGCTGACCAGGTCACTCGCGGTCGAGTTCATCAAGACGCCGCTGCGGGTGAACGCGATCGCGCCGGCCGGCACCCTGACCAACATCGCCAGGACCGTGAAGTTCCCCGAGGACCAGGACCCGGACCTGCGCCGCCGGATGGCCGGCTATCGCGGCATCGCCATGCCCGAGGAGATCGCGGCGCTGTTCGCCTTCCTCGCGTCGGGCGAGGCGAGGTCGATCACCGGCGCTGTCTACGCCGTCGACAACGGCCTGACCGTCAGCTGACCGATGGCTGGGAGGCCGGCGGCCGGTCTCGTGAAACCCGATAGGAGCATCGATGGACCTGCAGGCGCTCGCGGACAAGCTCGAGATCCAGGAGCAGCTGGCGCGGTATGCCCGCGGCGTGGACACGAACGACTTCGACCTGTGGAAGTCGGTGTTCACCCCCGAGGCGGTCATCGACTACACGTCGACGTCGAGCAGCCTGCCTGTCGGTAAGCGCGACGAGATGGCGGCCTGGCTCGCCAAGGGCATGGGCCCGATGCCGTGGAAGATCCACTACGTGACCAACGTGGAGATCGACCTCGACGGCGACCGGGCCAAGGTGATCGCCCAGTTCTACAACCCGATGCAGGTGCCGGGCCTGGCCGAGCCGAGCTTCTGCGGCGGCTACTACTTCCACGACTTCGTGCGCACGCCGGACGGCTGGAAGAGCGAGAAGCTCACCGAGGAGCTCGTCTGGTTCGTCAACAAGCCGGGCGGCGTGGACTGAGCGTGGACTGAGCATGGACTGAGCGCGGTCACGGCCAGGCGCGGCGCCGGTCAGTGTCCGCTCATGCCGCCGTCGACGGCCAGGGTGGTTCCGGTGATGAAGGAGGCGCCGGCGCCGGCCAGGAAGACGACGGCGGCGTCCAGCTCGTGCTGCTCGCCGAGCCGGCCCAGCGGGCTGGTGTTGGCGATGAACGTCATCAGCTGGTCCTTCGGGATGTCGGCGGTCATCTCGCTGGCGAAGTAGCCAGGCGCGATCGCGTTGACCCGGATTCCCTTGCGGCCGGACCACTGCTGTGACAGGTCGCGGGTCAGGCCGATCAGCCCGGCCTTGCTGGCGGCGTAGGCGGCCTGGGGGGCGTAGGACTTGATGAGCGCGAGAACGCTCGAGATGTTGATGATGCTCGAACCCGGTCGCATGACCCGCGCGCACGCCTGCGCGGCCCAGTACGCGCCGTTGAGATTGACGTCGATGACCTGGCGGAACTCGTCGGGCTTCTCGCGCAGGGCGGGTACCGCGGTGCCGATGCCGGCGTTGTTGACCAGGATGTCGATCTGGCCGAACTCGGCGACGGCCGCCTCGGCGAGGGCGGTGCACTGGTCGGGATCGCTGACGTCGGTGGCGACCGTGAGCGCGCGCCGGCCCGTCGCCCGTACCGCGTCCGCGACCTCGCCGAGCTTGTCGGCCCGGCGGGCGGCGACGACGACGTCGGCGCCGGCCTGGCCGAGCGCGCGGGCGAACCCGGCGCCGAGGCCGGAGCTCGCGCCGGTGACGACGGCGACCCGGCCGTCCAGCCGGAACAGGTCCAGAACATTGATCATGACTTGGCTGGTTCCTCGGTAGTCCTGATGTGACGGCTGCCGGCCGCGCGAAGAAAGATCATTCTTGCGCGCCCGTCAGCCCTTCAGCGCGCGCAGGCCGGCCGCGGCCAGCGGCGCCGTCGCCTCGCCGACCACCTCGAACCCGTCGCCGCGGGTCACACCCTGCAGGTACCGGGCGTGAATGCCTTCCGCGATGACCGCCGCCTTGAAGTAGCCGAGAGCGAGGTAGAACGAGAAGCCGCTCAGGTCCCGGCCGGTGAGGGTGGCGTAACGGTCGAGCAGCCCGTCCGCTCCCGGCAGGCGCGGACTGGTCGACGCCGCCGAGCCGGTGAGCACCGGGGCGAACGCCGGGTCCGAGTAGGCGAGGTGCAGGCCCAGGTCGGCGAGCGGGTCGCCGAGCGCGGCCATCTCCCAGTCCACCACCGCCCGGACGTCTGCCGGGTCGTCGGGGGAAAGGATGACGTTGTCGATGCGGAAGTCGCCATGCAGGATCGAGACGCCGGACTCCGCCGGCTGGATCGCGGCGAGCCGGGTGTGCAGGGTGTCGATGTCGGGCAGCGGCCGGGTGCCGACCCGTTGCCACTGGTCGTTCCACCGCCGGATCTGGCGGCCCAGATAGCCCCGCGGGCGGCCGAACGCCCCCAGTCCGACCGCCTCGGGGTCGAGGGCGTGCAGCCGGGCCAGCACGTCGATCAGCGCGTACGCGCAGCGGTCGATGTCGGCCTGGGGCAGGGCGTGCAGCTCGTCCTCGGTGCGGATGACCGGACCGGAGACGTACTCGACGAGGGCGAAGGGCACGCCCAGCGTCTCGCCCTCGTCGTGGGCGACGGCGCGGGGCACGGGGACGTCGGTCCCTGACAGCGCCGCCATCACGCGGTACTCGCGCAGCACGTCGTGCGCCGACGGGGTGAGCCCGCCCAGCGGCGGCCGGCGCAGCACCCAGCGCGTCGTCCCGTCGGTGAGCAGGTAGGTCAGGTTCGACCGGCCCCCGGTCAGGAGCCTGGCGTCCAGGTTGCCCTGGAATCCAGGCACCGCGACGGCGAGGAACCGCTCGAGCGCGGGAAGGTCGAGCCCTTCGACGGCGGTGGGGCTCATCGGGCCGCCGCCGTGGTGTGACGGCGCAGGACCCGGCGGGCGATGGCCCACCGGTGGGTCTCGGACGGGCCGTCGTAGATCCGGAACGGGCGCACCTCGCGCAGGAACCGGCCGAGCGGGATGTCCCCGGACACCCCGAGTGACCCGCAGATCTGCAGTGACCGGTCGACCACCCGCCAGATCGCCTCGGCGCAGAACGTCTTGGCGATCGCGGTGGACTGGGCGCCCGAGCGGCCCTGGTCCAGCTCCCAGCTCGCCTGGAGGATGAGGCCGCGGGCGGCGGCGATGTCGATCTCGCTGTCGGCGATCATCTGCTGCACCATGCCCAGCTCGCCGAGCCGGGAGCCGAACAGCTCCCGCTCGCCGGCCCGGCGGACCGCGATGTCGCGGGCGTGGTTGGCGATGCCCAGCCAGCGCATGCAGTGCGTCATCCGCGCCGGGCCGAGGCGGACCTGCGCGTAGCGGAAGCCCTCGTCGACCTCGCCGAGCACCGCGTCGGCGGGCACGTCGCAGTTGTCGAAGAGCACCTCGGCGTGACCGCCGTAGAGGGTCTCGTCGAGCGTCTCGATATGCCGCACGATCTTCATGCCGGGGTTGTCCGCGTCGACGAGGAACATCGTCGCGCCGCCCTCGTCCCCGGCGGCGCCCGAGGTGCGGGCCATGCAGATCGCGAACCCCGCGCCGTCGGCCCCGGTGATGAACCACTTGCGCCCGTTGATGCGCCACCCGCCGTCGACCCGCTCGGCCCGGGTGGCCAGCGCGCGGGGATCCGAGCCGGCTCCCGGGGCGGGTTCCGTCATCGCGAAGCAGGACCTGATCTCGCCGGCCGCCAGCGGGCGCAGGTAGCGCTCCTTCTGCGCGGGCGTCGCTATCAGCTCCAGCATGTGCATGTTGCCCTCGTCGGGCGCGGCGATGTTGAGGGCCAGCGGGCCGAGCAGGGCGTACCCGGCCTCCTCGAACACGGCGGCCCGGCCGCGCATGCCCAGCCCGTGGCCGCCGTACTCGGGGGCGACGTGCGGCGCGAACAGGCCCGCGCCGCGCGCCGCGTCCTGCAGCTCGCGGCGCACCGCCTCCGACGGCGTGGCGGCCGCGTGGCGTTGCTCGACCGGGAGCACCACCTCGCGGACGAACCGCGCGGTCCGCTCGGCCAGGTCCGCGACGGCGGGTTCAGGGGAGAGATCGATGGCCATGGGGCTCCTCAGGTGGCCGGCTAGGCGCGGGGCAGGCCGAGCACCCGCTCGGCGATGATGGTGCGCTGGATCTCCGAGGTGCCGCCGGCGATCGTCCCGGAGAACGTGCGGGCGTAGCGCTCGAACCATCCGCTGACGTAGGCCTCCAGGCTCAGGTGGGGCAGCCGGGCCGTGAGCGCCGGGTGGTCGAGSGCGTCGGCGCCCGCCGACTCGAACGCGGCCTCCGTGGCCGCCTGCGCCGCCTCGGACCCGAGCAGCTTCAGTACCGACAGGGCGGGCACGTCCTGCTCGCCGCGGGCCTCCTTCGCCAGCGCGGCGGAGCCCATCCACCGCAGGGCGTGGGCGTCCATGACGAGGGTCGCGTACCGGTCCTCGTCGAGCGCCGTGCGCGGGCGGAAGTCCGCCATCAGGTCCGCCAGCCGCTCGGCGAAGATCAGCCACAGCAGGGTGCGTTCGTGGCCCAGCGACCCGTGGGCGACCGCCCAGCCGCCGCCCAGCTTGCCGACCAGGTTCTCCGCCGGGACCCGGACGTTGTCGAAGAAGACCTCGTTGAAGTCCAGGTCGTCGGGGCTCGCGATCGAGCCGAAGGGCCGGCGGGTCACCCCGGGCGCGTCGGTGGGGATCAGCAGCACGCTGATGCCCTTGTGCTTGGGCGCGTCCGGGTCGGTGCGCACGAAGGTCAGGATGACGTCCGCGTCGTGGGCGCCCGACGTCCACACCTTCTGTCCGTTCACCACGAAGTGGTCGCCGTCGAGGACGGCCCGGGTGCGCAGGCCCGCGAGGTCGGAGCCCGCGCCCGGCTCGCTCATCCCGAGGGCGGCGGTGATCTCGGCCCGCAGGATCGGCACCGCCCAGCGGCGCTTCTGCTCGCCCGTGCCGAACGAGAGCAGCGAGGCCGCGATGATCCCGACACCCTGCGGGTTGAAGCTCTGCAGGATCCGCCTCTTCGACAGCTCCTCCAGATGGACGTACTGCTGCAGGATGCCGGCGTTGCGGCCGCCGAACTCGGGCGGGTTGCCGGGCAGCAGCCAGCCGGCGTCGAACTGCAGGCGTTGCCAGCGCCGGGCCCACTCCGGGATGTCGGCACTCGAGCGGGACGGGCGGTCGGCCTCGTCCGCGCTCGGGGCGTTCTCCTCGAGGAACGTCGCGAACTCGGCGCGGAACGCCTCGACGTCGTCGTCAAACGTGAGCTGCACGGTTCTCCACCCCCGCCGGAGCCCCTGCCGGAGCCAGGCCTTCCTTCGTGATCAGGGCCCGGTGCTCGTCGGCGCCGCCGAGGAACAGCTCGCCGGCCTTGGCCCGCTTCAGCGCGAACTGCAGGTCGTTCTCCCACGTGTAACCCATGCCGCCGAACAGCTGCAGGCCGTGGCGGAACACGACCGACTGGCATTCGCCGGCCGACGCCTTGGCCATCGAGGCCGCGAGCCGGCGCCGGGGGTCGTCCGCGGCGATGGTCAGCGCGGCGAAGTAGGCCAGGGCTCTGGCCCGCTCGATGGCCACGTGCATGTCGGTCGCCTTGTGCTTGACGGCCTGGAACGAGCCGATCGGGACGCCGAACTGCTGCCGGGTCCGCACGTGCTCGACCACCAGGTCCAGGACGCGCTGGCAGGCGCCGACCATGGTGATCGCCAGGCCGGTGAGCGCGTGGTGGCGTGCCCGCTCCGGGTCCGCGCCGGTCAGGGCGTCGCCGGTGACGCGGACGCCGGCCAGGGTCACCTCGCCGACGTGCAGCACGGGGTCGAAGACGGGGACGCGGCGCACCGTCGCGTCCGCCGCGGGGACGGCGAAGACGCCCTCGGCGGTGACGACGGCGAGCCAGTCGGCCCGGTCGCCGTCCAGCACGTGGCGCGCGGTCCCGTCGAGCACCCAGCCGTCGCCGTCGCGGCGGGCTGTGACGCCCTCGTGGACCGCGGTGCCGGACTCCCTGTGCCCGGCGACCCCCGGGGCCAGCGGGACGAACTGGGTCATCGTCGCCAGGTACGGAGTCGGGTCGGTGGCCCGGCCCAGCTCCTCCAGCACGATCGCCAGCTCGACCGTCTCGCTGGGGTCGACGAGCTGGGTCCAGCCCAGGTTGGTGTAGGTGCGCCACAGCTCACCCGTGTCCGCGCCCGCGTCGACGRCGCCGCGGACGAGCGCCGGCGTGCACTCCTTGGCCAGCACGTCACGGACGGTGCTGCGCCACAGCCGCTGGTCCTCGTCGAACTCAGACTGCATCCCGACCTCCGCAATTCCGGCCCCCGAAGCCGGACGCCGAGCCGATCAGGACATACGCCACCACGAGTCACCCTCCTACCGCACCGCGCTCTGGACGCGCGCAAGAACAGGACTTCCAACACATGCGGGGCAGGACGCGGTCAGTGCCGCTCGCTCAGCCGCGGTCCCTRCTGCTCGCGCAGCACCGCCCGCTGGATCTTCCCGGTCGCGGTCTTCGGCAGCGCCGGGATGACGACCACGCGCCGCGGACGCTTGTACGCCGCCAGGCGCTCCTTCGCGAAGGCGATGAGCTCGTCCTCGCTGGCCGCCGCGCCGGGGCGCAGCGACACGTAGGCGGCCACCAGCTCGCCGCGGTACTCGTCCGGCAAGCCGACCACCGCCGCCTCGAAGACCGCCGGATGTTCGTAGAGGACGTCCTCCACCTCGCGCGGCCAGACCTTGAACCCGGAGGTGTTGATCTGGTCCTTGATCCGGTCGACGAGGTAGATCCAGCCCTCGGCGTCCATCACGGCGACGTCGCCGGTGTGCAGCCGTCCGCCCGGTAACGCGTGCGCGGTCGCCTCGGGGTTCCGCCAGTAGCCGGGAACCACCTGCGGCGCGGTGAGGACGAGTTCTCCCTCGGCGCCGGGCGGCCGCGGCGCGCCCTCGGCGTCGATGATCTCGACCGTCACGTTCGGCGCCGGCACGCCGATGGAGAGCGTGCCGCTCGGCTGGTGGACGGGAGCGGTCGCGCCGGGCGGTACGGCGATACCGCCGCCCGTCGTCTCCGTCATGCCCCAGATGTTGTGCAGGTAGGGGCCGAAGCGGGCGCGGAACGCCTCGATCGTCGACGGCGGGATCGGCGCCCCACCGGAGAAGAGCAGCCTGATCGTCTGGAAGTGCTCGGGGCCGGCCTCCGCCACCTGGAAGAAGGCGTTGAAGGCGGTGATCGAGCCGATCGTCGTGGTCACCCCGTGCTCGCGGAAGGCGTCGAGGACGACCGCGGGCTCGAAGCGCCCGCTCATGCTGAGCGTGGCGTCGTTCAGCAGCGCGATGCCGGCGTTGAGCGAGAGGCCGGTGATGTGGAACAGCGGCGCGATGGCGAAGGAGACGTCACCGGGCGCGAGGCCCAGCCAGTCGCCGTAGTTCAGCACCGCGTGCAGGTAGTTGCGGTGGGTGTTCAGCGCGCCCTTCGGCGGGCCGGTGGTCCCCGACGTATAGGTGATGAACGCGGTGTCGTCGAGTCCCACTGTCACGAGCTCGGGGCGTTCCCCGTGGCGCGCGGCGAGGATCGCGCCGAGGTCGCCCTCCGGCGACGGCGCCGGCTCTACCGGGTCCGGGAAGGCGCGCGGGTCGTCGCGGGTCTGGAAGTCGCGTGACGACGCGGAGAGCACCCAGCCCACGGTGCCGCCGGCGAGTGTCTCGCGGACCTCGGCGTCCGTGCCCCGGGCCGCGATGACGCCGGAGGTTCCCGAGTCGTCGATCAGGCGCCGCAGCTCCCGCCCGCGGTACATCGGGTTGAGCGGGACCGCGACGGCGCCGGCCTTCCAGATCGCGAGCAGGCTGATCGGGTAGTAGGGCACGTTCTGCAGGTAGACGCCGACGCGGTCGCCCCGCCCGACGCCCCGGCTCTGGAGTTCGGCGGCCAGCGCGTCGGCGTGCGCGTCGAGCTCGGCCGCGGACAGCGACCCGTCGAAGTAGCGCACCGCCGCCCGCTCGGGGTTCGCGGTGACCCGGGCCCGCCAGGCCTCGACGACCGACCCATGGGTGATCTCCGGCGCGGGGTCGACCCGCGCCGGATACAGGGCCAGCCATGGCGGCAGGGGACCGGTCGGCATGGATCACGTCCTCGGTGAGGGGGAGCCCCGCCCGTGCGTCCGGCCCCGCGTGGCCGAAGAGGACGCACGGGCGGGGACGCGGGGTCAGGGTTGACGCGTCGGGCGCACGTTACTAGATTTTTCGCAGTTATTGAATATCTGGTTGCATATACTGCACGCAACTCGATCGTTGCCGCATTGATCGCAACCGGTATCGATCCTCCCGCACCATTGATCGCCACAGCACTGATCGCCGCGGTGTCGCTCACCGCGGCGATGAGCGCTGGGCGCGGCACCCGCCGCGTCCGGCACCCGCCACCCGAGGAGTCGAGGTGTCCACTCAGGTCGGCACGGCACAGCCTGGCTCGCCGCCGCCCGCGGGCGCGAACGACGTCGTTGACGTCGCGGTCGTCGGCGCGGGCCCCTCCGGGCTGATGACCGCCAACCTGCTCGGCCTGGCCGGGCTGCGCGTCGCGGTCCTGGAAGCGGGCCCGGCGCTCATCGACTTCCCCCGCGGTGTCGGGATGGACGACGAGACGCTGCGGACCTTCCAGACGGTGGGCCTGGTCGACGACGTCCTGCCGCACACGATCCCGCACCAGCTGCTCGCCTTCGTCGACGCGAAGCAGCGCGACCTGGCCCGGCTCGCGCCACCGACCGCGGAGTTCGGCTGGCCGCGGCGCAACGGCTTCGTACAGCCGCTCGCGGACCGGGTGCTGTTCGACGGCCTTGGGCGCTTCGACAACGTCGACGTGCGCTTCTCGTCCCGGGTCACGGGCTACGCGCAGGACGCCGACGGCGTGACGCTGACCATCGAGACCCCGGACGGCGAGCGGACCCTGCGGGCGGCCTACGCGGTCGGCGCGGACGGTGGCGCCAGCGTGACCCGCGAGACGCTGCTCGGTCTGCGCTTCGACGGCAGCACCGCCGACGCGCAGTGGTTCGTCATCGACATCCGCAACGACCCGCTCGGCCGGCCCGGCGCGTACGTCTGCTGCGACCCGAAGCGCCCCTATGTCTCGATCAGCATCCCGCACGGCATCCGCCGGTTCGAGTTCATGCTCAAGCCCGGCGAGACCGAGGCGGACGCGATGACCGACGAGTTCCTCGCCCGCCTGCTCGCGCCGATCGTCCCGCCGACCGCGAAGGTCGACGTCATCCGCCGCCGGGTCTACAACCACCACGCCCGGCTCGCGGAGCACTTCCGCGTCGGGCGGGTCTTCCTCGTCGGCGACGCGGCGCACATCATGCCGGTGTGGCAGGGGCAGGGCTACAACAGCGGCATCCGCGACGCGTTCAACCTGTCCTGGAAGATCGCGATGGTGTGCCGGGGGCTGGCGGGCGACCACCTGCTCGACACCTACGAGTCCGAGCGGCGTGACCATGCCCGCGCGATGATCGACCTTTCCCGCCGTGTCGGGCAGGCCGTCTCCGTCACCAACCGGTTCGGCGCGCTGGCGCGTGACCTGTTCTTCCGGGGGCTGTCCGCCATCCCCAAGGCGAAGACCTACATCGTGACGATGAAGTTCAAGCCGATGCCGACGATGCGCGAGGGCGCGCTGACCCGGGTCGGATCGGTGAGCGAGCCGAGCCCGGTGGGGCGGCTGTTCATCCAGCCGACCGTGAGCACCCGAGCCACGCCGTCGGCGAGGCTGGACGACGCGCTCGGCCCGTGGTTCGCCCTGGTGGCGTGGAACAACGACCCGCGCCAGATCCTGGACGACGACGCGCAGCGCCGCCTCGCCCACCTCGGCGTCCGCCTGGTGGAGGCCCGCCCGGCGGTGCAGCTGCGCTGGGACGCGCCGCAGCCAAACGGCGGCGTGCCCGACGACTCGGTGCTGGTCGTCGGCGACCTGGACGGTGCGCTCAAACGCTGGTTCGACGCGCACCCGGAGTCCGTGCTACTGCTTCGACCAGACCGGATCGTCGCCGGCGCGAGCCCCGCGCACGCCGCCTCGGACATGGTCCGGGCCTTCGGGGCCGCGATCGGCGCCCCCGACGCGACCGCCGCCCTGCCCGACGCGGCGACCGCCGCCCTGCCCGACGCGGCGACCGCCGCCCTGCCCGACGCGGCGACCGCCGCCCTGCCCGACGCGGCGACCGCCGCCCTGCCCGACGCGGTGCTCGCCGTGCCTGGCGCCGCGTCCGCTCTGTCCGACGCGGGGCCCGCTCTGTCCGACGCGGGGCCCGCTCTGAAGGAGAACGCATGACGCTGTGGACGGACCTGGCCGGCCTGGACTACACGGTGCGCCACGTCGACGTGGGGCACTGGTCGACCCGGGTGCTGGAGTGCGGCGCCGGTGAGCCGTTCGTCCTCATGCACGGCACCGGCGGCCACCTGGAGGCCTTCACCCGCAACCTGCGCGCGCTCAGCGCCAAGTACCGGGTCATCGCCTACGACTACCCGGGGCACGGGTGGACGACGACCTCCACGAAGGACCTGGAGATCGAGGACTACATCGATCACCTCGTCGGGCTCCTGGACGTCCTCGGCCTTGAGCGCGTCCACCTGTCGGGTGAGTCGCTCGGTGGCTGGGTCGCGGTGAAGTTCGCCGCCCGCTACCCCGAGCGCGTCGGTCGGCTCGTCCTCAACACCCCGGGCGGGACGATGGCCACCCCCGAGGTGATGGAGCGCATCCGGTCGCTGTCCCAGGCCGCGGCCGACGACCCGAGCGAGGAGCGCATCCGCGCCCGGCTGTCGTGGCTGATGGCTGATCCCGCCGCCTCGGTCACCGACGAGCTGGTCGCGATCCGCCGCGGGGTGTACAGCCGGCCTGGCTTCGCCGAGTCGATGCGGCACATCCTCTGCCTGCAGGACCCCGAGATCCGCCGTCGCAACCTCGTCACCGACGAGGAGCTGGCCGCGATCACCGCGCCGACGCTGGTCGTCTGGACCAGCGACGACCCGTCCGGCCCGGCGAAGGCCGGCCTCGACATGGCCGAGCGCATCCCGGCCGGGGAGTTCCGCCTCATCAAGAACGCCGGCCACTGGCCCCAGTGGGAGCAGCAGGAGGAGTTCGACTCGATCGCGCTCGAGTTCCTCGGGAGGGACCGATGACCGCCACGACAGCGTCCGTCGAGGCCGCCGCCGACAGGCTTCAGCTGGCGACCGCGTCCGGCATCCCGTGTGCCCCGATCACGGACCTGGTCCCGGCCGGCGACATCGACGCGGGCTACCAGGTGCAGAGCCGGCTCACCGAGCGCCGGCTCGCGGCGGGCGCCCGGATCGTCGGGCGCAAGATCGGTCTCACGTCGGCCGCCGTGCAGAGCCAGATCGGTGTCGACCGGCCCGACTTCGGTGTCCTGTTCGACGACATGCGCTACGCCGACGACGAGTTGATCGAGATGGGCCGGCTGCTGCAGCCGAAGGCCGAGGCGGAGGTCGCCTTCCTGCTCTCCCGCGACATCGAGGACGCGTCCGACCCGGCCGTGGTCCGCGGCGCGGTGGAACTGGCGTTCCCCGCGCTGGAGATCGTCGACAGCCGGATCGCGGACTGGAAGATCGGCATCACCGACACGGTCGCCGACAACGCGTCCTCGGGCGTCTTCGTGATCGGCGCGGTGGGAACGCCGCTCGACGCGGTGGCGCCCGTCGACGTCACGATGACGATGCGCCGCGGCGACGAGGTCGTCTCGGCCGGCACGGGCCACGACTGCCTGGGCGACCCGCTGAACGCGCTGGCCTGGCTCGCCGCGACCCTCATCGAGGTCGGGACGCCGCTGCGCGCGGGTGATCTCGTCCTGTCGGGCGCGCTCGGCCCGATGGTCTCCGTCTCGGCCGGGGACGTCTTCGTCGCCGACATCGCGCCGCTCGGCACGGTGACCGCCCGGTTCTCAGGAAAGGACGAGGGATGACGGAGAAGACGGGGGTCGCGATCGTCGGCTCCGGCAACATCGGCACCGACCTGATGATCAAGATCCTGCGCGGGTCGTCGGACCTGCGCGTGGTCGCGATGGTCGGCATCGACCCGAACTCGGACGGCCTCGCCCGCGCGGCCCGCCTCGGCGTCGCCACGACGGCCGAGGGCGTCGCTGGGCTGATCAGGATGCCCGAGTTCGGTGAGGTGGAGATCGTCCTCGACGCCACCAGCGCCGGCGCGCACATCGCGAACGCCAAGCTGCTGGAGCCCTACAACCTGCGCCTCGTCGACCTCACCCCGGCAGCGATCGGCCCGTTCGTGATCCCCGCGGTGAACTTCGAGGACCACCTCGACGCGCCGAACATCAACATGGTCACCTGCGGCGGCCAGGCCACGATCCCGATCGTGGCGGCGGTGTCCCGGGTGACCGAGGTGCCCTACGCGGAGATCGTCGCCTCGGTCTCGTCGAAGTCGGCTGGTCCGGGGACGCGGGCGAACATCGACGAGTTCACCGAGACCACCGCGCACGGCATCGAGCAGGTCGGCAAGGCCCGGCGCGGCAAGGCGATCATCATCCTCAACCCGGCCGAGCCGCCGCTGATCATGCGCGACACCGTGCTCTGCCTCATCGGCGGCGCCGACCATGACCAGGTGCGGGCCTCGATCGAGCGGATGGTCGCCGACGTGGCGACCTACGTCCCGGGCTACCGGCTCGTGCAGAAGATCCAGTTCACGCCCGTCGACCCGGCCGAGATGGCGACCCTGCTGCCCGCCGGCGCCGGCCCCGTCGACACCAAGGTCTCCGTGTTCCTGGAGGTCGAGGGCGCGGCCCACTACCTGCCCGCCTACGCGGGCAACCTCGACATCATGACCTCCGCCGCGATGCGCGTGGCGGAACGGATTGCCCAGCGCGCGAAGGCGGCGGCGTGATGACTGAGACCACGACACCGGACACCACCACCCCCGCCCCCACGGCGAAGCCGTACATCCAGGACGTGACGCTGCGAGACGGCATGCACGCGCTGCGGCATCGGATCACCCCCGAGCTGGTCGGCCGCATCGTCGACAACCTCGAGGCCGCCGGCGTCGGCGCGATCGAGATCGCGCACGGCGACGGCCTCGGCGGCTCGAGCCTGAACTACGGCCCCGGCAGCAACACCGACTGGGAGTGGATCGAGGCGGCCGCCGCGCACGCGAAGAGCGCGGTCCTCACCACGCTGCTGCTCCCCGGCGTCGGCACGATCCACGACCTGCGCCGCGCCCACGACATGGGCGTCCGCTCCGTCCGGATCGCCACGCACTGCACCGAGGCCGACGTGGCCGCGCAGCACATCGCCGAGGCCCGCGACCTCGGCATGGACGTCTCCGGCTTCCTCATGATGGCGCACATGATCGGCTCGAAGGAGCTGGCCGAGCAGGCGCTGCTGATGGAGTCCTACGGCGCGCACTGCGTCTACATCACGGACTCCAGCGGGCGGCTCACGGTCAACGACATCCGCGAGCGGGTCCGCGCCTACCGCGAGGTGCTGAGGCCCGAGACGCAGGTCGGCATCCACGCCCACGAGAACCTCTCCCTCGCGGTCGCCAACTCGGTGGCCGCCGTCGAGGAGGGCGCGTTCCGGGTCGACGCCTCGCTCACCGGCCTCGGCGCCGGGGCGGGCAACGCCCCGATCGAGGCACTGATCGCGGTGGCGAACATCCTCGGCTGGGAGACCGGCTGCGACCTGTTCGCGCTGCAGGACGCCGCGGAGGACATCGTCCGCCCGCTGCAGGACCGGCCGGTGCGCGTCGACCGCGAGACGCTGACCATCGGCTACGCCGGCGTGTACGGCAGCTTCCTGCGCCACGCCGAGATCGCCGCGGCGACGTACGGCGTGGACGCCCGCGAGATCCTGCTGGAGGCCGGCCGGCGCAAGCTCGTCGGTGGCCAGGAGGACATGCTCACCGACATCGCGCTCACCCTGCAGGCCCGGGCATCCTGACCATCATCACAGCGCGCGCCGCCCAGGCCCCGGCGGTGCCGAAACTATGCTGAACAGCGTGCCGGAGCTGACGGCGGCCACGCCGAGCAAGGTGCGCGACGGGAACCAGACGCTCGCGCGCGGGCTGCGCGTGCTGCTCGCGATCGCCGACTCCAAGTCGGGGATGACCGTGCAGCAGGTCGGCGACATGCTCGGCGTGCACCGGTCGATCGCCTACCGGGTGCTCCAGACCCTGGTCGACTTCGACCTCGCCGCGCGCAGCAGCGAGGGGACCTACATCCCGGGCGCCCGCCTCGCGACCCTCGCCGAGGCGTTCCTCCCCACGCTGCGCGACGCGACCGCCCCGATCATGCGCTCGCTCGCCGACCGGCTGCAGTCGACGGTCATGCTCTTCGTCGCGCAGGGCGAGGACGCGGTCGCGATCGCGATGACGGAGCCCACGACGGCGCCGCACCACCTGGCCTTCCGGCCGGGCATGCGCACGCCGCTGACCCGGGGCGCGGCAGGCTACGCGATCCTCGCCGCCGATCCGCCGTCCGTGGGGGAGCCCGAGGAGGTCGCGCACGCGCGCGACGTCGGCTACGCCCGCAGCCACGCTGAGGTCGAGGCCGGCCAGTACGCCGTCGCGGCCTGGATCCCGATGACCGGCACCGCGACCCGCGCCTGTCTGAACCTCATCACCTACCGCGAGGACGTCGCCGAGGCCGCCGGCCCCGAGATGCGCCGCGCCGCCGACCAGGTCGCCCGCGCCCTGCGCCGCCAGGCGTGAGCCGCGGTAGGCGCGGATGTCCCCCCTCCCGCCATCGCTGAGAAGACCGCCGATCGATCGGGCCAACAGCTGGTTGTCGCGCTCGTCCTCGCCATCGGCTGGCTCCGCTGGGTGGCCGGCGGCGTCAGGTGGCGCATTGTCGCTCTCCCGACTCGTTGAACCGATCTCGGCCCGGTGCCGTGCCTTGGTGTGACCGCGGAACCGGTGGCCGCGACGAGGCCTGGCCGCCGGGGCGAGCGGCCGACGAGGAGATGATCATGAAAGAACCAAGGATGCGTCGGCTGCCGGTCCCGGCGACGCTGACCCTGCCGGTAGCCGCTACGGCGTTGCTGCTCGCGGCGTGCGGCGGCGGGACGTCGTCGACGTCGACCAGCCCGGCGACCGTGGGAGCGAACCCGTCCACGGCGGCGAGCGCATCAGCGCCGGCAAGCGGATCGGTGGTGGGTGGCACGACGGTCGCCACGGGGTCCGGTCCGGCGGGCACCTTCCTGACCGACGGCAGCGGCAAGACCCTCTACCTGTTCATGGCCGACAAGGCCGGCGCGTCGACCTGCGCGGGTGCATGTGCCAGGGCCTGGCCTCCCCTCACAACGACGGCCGCGCCGGCCGCGTCCGGGGCCGCGCTCGCCAGCGACCTTGGCACGATCATGCGCTCGGACGGGACGACGCAGGTGACCTACCACGGCCACCCGTTGTACTACTACGAGGACGACAAAAAGGCCGGGCAGACGGAGGGCCAGGGCAGTACCGAGTTCGGCGCCAAGTGGTGGCTGGTCGCGCCGTCCGGCTCGGCGATCACCACCGGCGGGTCGGGCAGCACCGGCGCGGGCGCCGGCGGCGGTGGGTACTGATTCGACGTGGCTGTCCCGCCGCGGCGCACAGCCGCGGCGGGACGAGCTCACTGGAGTCCTCGGCCAGCGTGTGGCTCTAGACAGCCAGGGTGAGGATCGCCGTCCCGTCCGGCTTGGTGATGTTCACGCTCGAGATCTGCTCGGGCGTCAGGGCTGTGCCGCCGGTGAGGGAGACCTTCCGCCCGGGATCGAGCCGCCAGCTGCCCGCGTCGTACGCGTCGCCGTCGGCGTCGTACGCGACCAGCTTGTACTCGTAGCCCGGGGCGACGGAGGCGTCAGGCCGATACCAGCAGGTCAGGTCGATCTCGGTGCCCCACTGGGTGGCCCGCAACGCGACGGCGGCGCTGACCGGGCTCGCGACCAGCGCGGTCATGGCCCGCGGCGCCGGCGTCGCCTGGCCGTTCGGCGGCACGGCGGTGACGACGACGGCGGTCAGGCTCGCCGCCGCGACCAGGCCCAGGCCAGCGGTGAGCCAGCGCCGACGGGTCCGTTCCCTGCCGGCGACGCGCAGCAGCCCGGGCAGCAGAATGTCGGGAACCGGTTCGACCGGGGCGCCTGCCGGCTCGGCGAAGGCGCTTTCGTCGAGGCCGGCCAGCAGCGGCGGAACCCCGACGATCTCGGCCACATTGGCCTGGCACTGCGGGCAGGTCGCGAGATGGGCCTCGAAGCCGGCCCGCTCCGCCCGATCGAGCCCCCCAAGCACGTAGGCGGCGTCGAGGTGAGCGTACGGATCGGCGCTCATGAGACACCTCCCAGTTCGTCGATGGCCAGCCGCAGTGCCCGCAGCGCGAAATGGGTGCGCGATTTCACCGTGCCCGGCGCGATCCCCAGGGCCTGCGCCGCCTGGCCGACCGAGCTGCCGCGGAAGTAACACTCCCGCAGCACATCCCGATGTTCCTTGGACAGTCGGCGCAGCGCGGCCGCCACCAGTTGGCGGTCGACGACGTGCTCGGCGGGGTCGTCGACCGGCTGCTCGGGAACGCGGTCGGTCACGGTCTCATGGTGGCTGCGGGCTGCGCGCCACTCGTCGATGGTGATGCGTCTGGCCACCGTGAACAGCCACGGCCGCGGCGAGCCGCGAGCCGGGTCGAGCACCCCCGGGTTGCGCCAGGCGCGCAGCAGGGTCTCCTGCACGATGTCCTGCGCACGGGTCCGGTCGCCGCCGGTCAGCCCCAGGACATAGGTCCACAGCGCGCCAGCGTGCTGGTCGTGCAACGCGCGCAGCAGGTTCTCGTCGCTCACACCCTCCCCCGGACCTGACCGCCCGCCGTCCCGCGCGAGCGCGCGACTCACCAGCCGGCCCCGTCCTGAAGAACTCTGCCGCCCATTCCCCTTCACACGTAAGCCAGGGGCATTTGGTTCAACGGCGGGTCCGGCTCGACCAGGGGCCGTGGCGCGGCTCCCGACGAGCGCGTGACTACCCGGCCGGGGTGAACGCCGCGGCGAGGGCGGCGTAGACGTCGCGCAGGAGCTGGGCGGTGCGAGGCGTCTTCGGGATCGCGCCGAAGCCGCCGTGGATGACGCCGGGGTAGACGTGCAGCTCGGTCGGGACGCCGGCGTGGGAGAGGCGGGCCGCATAGTCCACGATCTCGTCGACGAACGCGTCCACGTCGCCGCAGCAGAGGTAGGCGGGCGCGAGGCCGGAGAGGTCGGTCGCGCGGGCCGGGGCCGCGGTCGGGGGGACGTCGTCGCCG
This sequence comes from Pseudofrankia asymbiotica, assembly GCF_001983105.1. Taxonomy (GTDB): domain Bacteria; phylum Actinomycetota; class Actinomycetes; order Frankiales; family Frankiaceae; genus Pseudofrankia; species Pseudofrankia asymbiotica. The sequence continues at coordinate 162,110 of NZ_MOMC01000022.1, forward strand.
GCCAGGCCGCCGAGGTACGCCTCCCACGACAGCCGGTTGGCGCGCAGGTGCCACAGGCCCCAGTGGCCCGGGTCCTCGATCGCACGGATCGACGCGGTGAGCTCGCGGTCGTCGAGCATCGGGTAGATGAGCAGCTGGAACGCCGGCTGTGGGCGGCCGGTCTCGCGTAGCCGCAGGCAGAGCGCGGCGGCTACGCCGGCGCCGGCGCTCGCGCCGCCGACCGCGAGCCGCGCCGGGTCGACGCCGTACGCCGCCGGGTCCCCGGCGATCTGGCGCCACACCGTCTCGGCGTCGTCCAGTCCGGCCGGGTACGGGTTCTCCGGAGCGAGCCGCCAGTCGACGGAGACGACCGCGCAGCCGAGCTCGATCACCATCCGGTCGAGGCGGTCGTCGTTCTCGTCCAGGTTGCCCATGATGTAGGCGCCGCCGTGCAGCCAGAGCAGGCAGGGCAGCGGCGCGGCCGCATCGGCTCCGGCCTCGCCGGGGCCAGAGCCGGCCGGGCGGTACCACCGCACGGTCACGTCGGGACGGCCGTCGACGCCGGGGATCTTCTCGTCGAGCCGGGTGACCTGTGGTTTCGGCGGCGCGGGGGGAGCGGCGACCGCCCCGTAGGAGACGCGGATCGTGTCGACGGAGGTCAGGTCCCAGCGTGCCAGCCGGTCGAGGACCGCCACGGTCCCGGGCTCCACGCGCGCTTTCACGTCGATGGCGGGCCCGGCCGAGCTCATCGGTGCGGCGTCCTCGGGCACTGTGCGCTCCCGTCGGTGGGTGATCGTGACTTACGTGTCGTCGTGGTCGCGCTCGGGGCTGGAACACGACCACGACGACACGTGCTTGGTGATCAACGCGGCCGCCGCGGTGCGGGGCCTGACGTCTCGGCCGTCGGGATGGGCCTGCCCGTCAGGATGGCTTGTGGGCCGTCAGGTCGCGGTCGATCCGTCCGGAGCCGGTCGGCTCGCCGTCTCCGGGTCGACCGGCTCGATGCCCTCCTCGATGGCCTTGATGAGCAGGGCCATGAAGCGGGTGTAGAAGCGGGCCATCCGGATGAAGCCGGTGCCGAACCAGAGGCCGGGCTGGGCGGAGCGGCGCCAGGTGTTGGCGTACTCGCCGTCGGCCGCGCGGCCGTAGGCCTTGTCGATCTTCTCCGCGGCCTTGCCGAGCACGGGCTGGAGGTGGCCCCAGAACTGGTGGTAGCCGGTCGCGAAGACGATGAGCTCGACGTCGTCCATGGTCGAGCCGTCGGTGAAGGTGACCGTCTTGCCGTTGATCTCGGCCAGCTCGACGCCCTGCCTGAGCTTCACCCGGCCGTCGGCGATGAGCTCGGAGGCGCCGATGTCGATCTGGTAGGCGTCCCGGCCGGACATGTGCGCGCCGATGATGCCCGTGCCATCCGGTCCCCACTCGAGCTTGAAGCCCTGGGCCTCGAGCCGGTCGAGCAGCGGGCGGTCCGCCTCGGCGGCCTCCTTCACCAGCCGCTTGTTCAGCTCGTCCACCCGCACGTTGGGCAGCGAGTAGGTCATCTGGTCGGCGAAGTCCGGGGTGTACGGCATGTCCTCGGTGAACAGCGTCGACCAGTAGCGGTGGTAGGACTCGTAGGTGACGACGTAGGTCGCGCCGCGTTGCACCATCGTCACGTCGGCGCCGTGCTCGTAGAGGTCGTGGGCGAGCTCGTGGCCGCTCACCGCGGCGCCGACCACCAGGACCTTCTTGCCGGGGAAGTCGGCGCCGTTCTGGAACTCGTCGGAGTGCGTCCAGATGCCCTGGTAGGTCTCCAGCCCCTTGATCGCCGGCACCCTCGGCGCGCCGAACATCCCGCCCGCGACGACGAAGTGYCGTGGGCGCAGCTCCTGGATCGACCCGTCGCCGCGCCGCACGTGGATGGACCAGCGCTGCGTCTCATCGTCGTACCGGCCCCGCAGGAAGGTGGTGGAGTTCCAGACGTTGACGTCCATCAGCTTCGCGTAGGACTCGATCCAGTCCGCGAACTTGTCCTTCGGGGTGTGCGCGGGCCAGTTCGGCGGCAGCGACATGTACGGCAGGTGGTCGCCGTAGACGGTGCTGTGCAGCGCGAGCGACGCGTAGCGCCGGCGCCACTGGTCGCCGATCCGCGCGTCCTTGTCGATGACGAGTGTCGGGACGTCGAGGGCGCCCAGCCGGGCCGCGATCGCCAGGCCGTTGTGGCCCGCGCCGAGCACCAGCACCGCCGGGTCCTCGTCGGCGAAGGAGGTCTCCCTGGCCCGGTCATGCGTCCACCGGGTGCGGCCCTCGACGATGCCGTAGACCTTCCCCTCCCGGCGGTGGTGGCGGATCCGCTCCGGGTGGTCGGCCAGGCCGATGACCTGCGTCTGCAGGGTCACCGCGCGGAACCTGCCCTCGTTCGGGACGAGCAGGACGTACGCGCGGTCGACGCGGTCGGAGGTGGTGAAGTCGAAGAAGGCGTTGATGCCGGCCTCGCCGACGACGGGCGCCTGTTCCTGGCTGGGGGCGAAGTCGGCGGCGCGCCATTCCTTGGCGAGCTCCAGGAACCGCGGCACCGTCTCGTCCCGCCCGACGGTGTGGTGGAAGTCCCAGGGGAACGCCATGAAGTCGCGCCAGGTCGCGTCCTCGGTGAACAGGTCGGACAGGGCGGGCTCGGAACCGTCCCGCACGGCCGCCGCCAGGTCGGATACCCAGCCGGTGAAGATCTGGGCGGCGTCCTGTGCCGTGACCTCCCCTGGGGCGCGGTCAACCGTCTGCGTCATCGTCTCTCCTACTCAGCCAGTGCCGATCTCAGCCAGTGCCGACAGAGTCGGTAGCGCCGCTGGGAACAACGGCGGGGTCGCGCGTGGGAACTACGGCGCTGGGAACTACGGCGCTGGGAACCAGGGCGCTGGGAACCAGGGCACGGTCGCGCACGGCGGCGCGGCCGGCGCCCAGGCCCCACACGCCGKCGACCGCGAGGGTCGCGCCGGCGCCGCCGTAGACCATGCCGGTGGGGCTCGCCATGACGTTGCCGGCGGCGTAGAGCCCGCCGATCACGTCGCCGTCGACGTCGAGGACACGCCCCTCGCCGTCGGTGCGCGGGCCGCCCTTCGTACCGAGCAGCGACGACTCGACCCGGACGCCGTAGAAGGGCGCGGTCTCGACCGGCCCGAGCGTCGAGTGGGGCGAGCCGGGGTCCAGCGTCGTCCGGCCGCCGGGAAACCGGTCGAACGCGCTCTCGCCGCGGCCGAAGTCCGGGTCGACGCCGGCGCGGGCATGGTCGTTGAACGCCGCGACGGTCGCCTCGACCTGCTCGGCCGGAAGGTGGAGCTTCCCCGCCAGCTCGCCGAGGGTGCCCGCGCGGGTCACCCACTCCGGCACGGCGGCGCCGGGCGCGCCGCCCAGGACGCCGAAGCGGTCGACCGTCGACTGGTCGAAGATCATGTAGCTGGGCAGGTTCGGGTACTCGAAGCGGGACGCGTCCAGCTCGTGGAAGGCGCCGCCGAAGGCGTTGTAGTTGGCCGCCTCGTTCGCGAACCGGCGCCCGTACCCGTTCACCATCACCGACCCGGGCAGCGCGCGCTCACGCGAGGCGAGCAGCCCGTTCGCGGCGCCGTCGCGGCGCACGCCCGGGAAGCTCACCGCCGGCGCCCACCAGGCCTCGCGCATGTTGCCGAGCTGGGCCCCGACACGCATCGCCATCCGCAGCCCGTCGCCGGTGTTCGTCGGCGCCCCGAGCGCCCGGGTGAGCGGGCCGCGCAGGAAGTCACGGACAAGCGCCGGGTCGTACTCGAAGCCGCCGGTGGCGAGCACGACCGCACCGGCCGACACCGCCTGGACGACACCCTCGGGTCCCTGGATCTCGACGCCGGTGACGGCCGTGACGCCGGTCGTGGTGCTGTCCGCCGTCAGCAGCCGCAGCCCGCGGGAGCCGGTGAACACCTCGACGCCGTGGCGGAGACAGGCGCCCAGCAGGCCCGCGACGAGGCCGCGGCCGAGGCCTTCGGCGCCTCGCTCGTCACGCCTGGCGAGTTCGCCGGGTGGGATCGCGCCGGTGCCGCCGCCCAGCGGTGTCTCCCGGATGAGCAGCCGGCTCGGGGCGCCGGCGATACGGTCCGCCCACTCGCCGAGGTCGGCCAGGCTGACGAGGCCGACCTCGATCGAGCGCCCGCCGCCCGGCAGGCCACCCGGCCGCTCGGGGTGGTAGTCGGGGTAGCCCTCGACGAGCTGGAAACGCAGCTCGGTGTGCCGGTGGATGAAGTCGACGTACTCGGGGCCGCCGTCGAGCAGCGCCTCGGCGAGCTCCGGCAGGATCATGCCGTTGGACAGGCTCGACAGGTACTCCTGGCCCCGCGCCGGCGAGTCGTCGACGCCCAGCTCGCGGGCGGGCTGGTTGCCGGGGATCCAGACGGTCCCGCCGGACAGGGCGGTCGTGCCGCCGAGCAGCTCGGCCTTCTCGAAGACGGCGACGCGCGCTGCTCCCTCGACCGCCGCGGCGAGCGCCGCGGTCAGCCCCGCCGCGCCCGAGCCGAGAACCACGACGTCGTATCTGTTGTGCATCGCACGCCCCTACCGCCGTGGACCCTGCGCACGAGACCTCGCGTGGAGATCTTGTGCCGTTCCATCATGTGCAGATAATGCACATTCCCGTTCTAATAGTGCAGCAGACGGAGATTACCTTTGGTGGTTGGACCGAGGCAAGAGCTCGCGCCTCGGCCAGTGGGCAGCTCGGTCGGTGRCCGGCTCAGCCGGTGGGCAGCGCGGTGGTCACGGCGAAGCCGGCGATGTACTCGGGGATCGGGCGGTAGTAGCGGTAGCCGACCTCGTACGGTCCGGCGACGGCCAGCGCCGCGTAGGCGGCGATCCAGGTACGGATCTCGTGCGCGCCCCCGCCGTGCGCGCCGATCTCGTCGTTGCTCCAGCCGTCGAGCTCGGTGAGTTTGCCCGCCCCGAGCAGGTCGAGGAACGCCTCGTCCCACTCCGGGGTCAGCGGCAGCCGGTCGCTCGTTCCGGCGGCCAGCCGCTCGCCCTCGGCGGCGGCGCCAGTGTGCTTGCGCTCCGCCTCCTCGGCGGTGAGCGGGCGGCCGGAGACGAGCCGCTCGGCGACGGGCGCGGGAGCGGTGTCGAGCGCGGGCACCGGCGGGTCGTGCGAGATGCCGCCCGAGCCGAGGAACAGCACCCGCTCGTCGCGCGCCGCGAAGAACCGCCCGATCGCCGTGCCGAGCGCCCGCGACCGCGACAACGGCCCGAGCGGCGGCGCCGCCGCGTTGATGAAGACCGGGATGACCGGGCGCGCGTCCAGGGCGCCGAAGAGCTCGCGCAGCGGCTGCGCGGTCGAGTGGTCGACCTCCATCAGGTGCGAGACCGGCAGGTCGACACCCGCGTCGAGGACGGCGCCGGCGAGCTCGCGCGCGAGCGCCGTCGGCACCGCCAGGTCGCCGGCGAGGCTGGAGTAGTCGCCGACCGCCCGGGCCGCGACGCCCAGGCAGAACGGCGGCATCTGCCGGTAGAAGAAGCCGTTGAAGTGGTCCGGCGCGAAGACGACCACGACGTCGGGGTCGACTGCGGCGACGAAGTCGCGGGCCGCGCCGAGCGCGCCCGCCACGTCCGCCTCCAGCTCCGGGCGCTGCTGGGTGATGTCAAGCAGGGGACTGTGCGACATGCAGCAGAGCGCCAGCGGCATCGGTTCCTCCGTCCTCCGGGGTGTCACCCCAGGCGTGACGCATCTTCGCGAAGATCGAGACCAGCGCCCGTGCCTCCTCGGCGGTGAGCCCGAGCTGTGGGTACAGCTCGGAGTTCAGCCGTCGGATGGCGGTGCGGGTGCGGGCCCGGCCGGTGCGGGTCGCCTGGGCGAGGGTGACCCGACGGTCCGTCGGATGCGCCCGCCGCTCCAGGTAGCCCTGCTTCTCCAGCTTGTTGACGAGGTTCGTGACGCTCGCCTGGTGCAGCTGCAGCGCCTTCGCGAGGTACGACAGCGGCACCGCGTCCTCGTTGAAGTACAGGACGACGAGCACCTCATAGCGCGCGAACGACAGCTCGACGGGGGCGAGGATCTCGTCGGCGCGCGCCATGAGGAGCTGGTGTACCCGCAGCAGTGAGGTAACCGCGATCATGCCGTCGGCGGTGTCGTCCCAGCCCTTGTCGACCCACAGGTCGTACGCGGCTTGGATCGGATCGCGGTTCCACTGCTTGGGCACGTCGGTTCGTCTCGTCTCGGCTCAGACTGTCGCGGGCTGCTTGAAGCCCATCACCTCGGCGAGCGTGCCGCCGACGATCGCCTTGCGCTCCGCGTCCGGGACACCGGCGAACTGCTGGGCGAGCAGCTCCTTGCTGCCCCGGAACGTGCCCTCCGCGTGCGGGTAGTCGTTGCCCCAGATGATCGAGCTCACGCCGGTGATGTGCCGGGCGGYGACCGCGGCCAGGTCGTCGGAGAACGAGACGTGGAACTGGCGCTGGACGTACTCGCTCGGCATGAGCGGGTAGGGCCACTTCTCGTTGAGCAGGAAGATCCGCGCCATCGTGTCCTGGCCCTCGAGGGTCGGCGGGGCCTCGTCGTTCCACGAGCCGATCCACCAGTCGGTGTCCTGGCCGATGCCGGTGGTCCACGCCTTGTCCATGGCGCCGACGAGCGAGGACAGCCAGTGCGCGTTGAACTCGATCAGGTTGAAGTGCAGCTCGGGGTACCGCTCGGCCACGCCGGCGCCGATCAGGTCGCAGATCACCTTCTGCGGCGTGAGCGTCGACAGGACCGACTGGGTGTAGAGCCGCTCGGCGGCGGACTTCGCGGTCACCGGCTGGTTCACCTGCCGGGCGTTCTCCTTGACGACCCGCATCGTCGAGGACGACGGGTTCTTCATCTTCACGCCACCGGTCTGGGTGTGGAAGAAGATCTGCGCGCCGGCGGCGCGGGCCGCGTCCCAGACCCGGTCGAGCGCCGGGTCCCAGTAGGTCGTCGGCGGGATGCCGGGCAGCAGCAGGGCCTTGAAGCCGGCGCTGGTCACCCGCTCGATCTCGGCGACGGCGTCGTCGATGTCCGTGAGCGGGATCGGGCAGGTCGGGGCGATGCGGTCCCGGAACGGCAGGAAGCGCTCGATGAGGTAGCCGTTGTAGACCCGGGCGTGCTCGATCGACAGCTCGTGGTCGTCGGAGTACAGCCCGAAGATCGACAGGTTCGGGTGCATCACGCAGGCGTCGACGCCGTCGGCTTCCAGGTCCTCGATGATCGTCTCCGGGGAGCCGTCGGGCGTGCGCCCCGAGGTCTGCCGGTACCGGGAGACCGTCCAGCCCTCGAAGCCGGGCGTGTGCAGGCGGCGGAAGACCTTCGCCCCGCCCTCGACCAGCGGCTCCTCGAGCTCGATGTCCWCCTCCCAGACCGCGCGGTCACGCAGGTGGACCGGCATGCGGGTCTTGAAGAGGTCGATCGGCTCGAGGATGTGCCCATCGGCAGAGACAACAAAATCCTTGGACATGCCACACCATCCGTTCGGGATCGGCTTGTACCGACCGGTCCATCAAGGTCTATCCGCCCAGATGTATTGAGTCAATACCGTTTGAAGCCAAAGCATCGGCGATGTGCAGCGGCAAGCGACCGAGCTGGGCGCAGAGGCGCGCCTCGCGGAGGCCCGGCCCACGAGCGAAGCGAGTAAGGGGCCGTAGCGCCGTGCCCGCACGGAGCGAACCAGAGATACAGGCCTACTCGGGGCGGGCGACCACCTTGCCGAAGAGGTGGCCGTCCACCATGGCCTGGAAGCCGGCCCGGGTCTCGGAGAGGGGGATGACCTCGTGGATCGGCGGCTGGAGGCCGTGGTCCACGATCATCTTCACGAGCCCTTCGAGATCGTGGCGGGATCCCATGGTGGTGCCGACGATCCGCAGGTTGGCCAGGTACAGCCGCTCGATGTCCAGGGGCGGGTTCGTCCCGGATGTCATGCCGGCGACGACGATCGTGCCGCCGGGACGCACAGCCTTCATCGAGTGCGCCCAGGTGGCCGCCCCGACGGTCTCGATGACCGCGTCGACCCGCTCCGGGAGCCGTGCACCCGGCTCGAACGCCGCGGCCGCGCCGAGCGCGACGGCGCGGGAGCGCTTCTCCTCGGACCGCCCCGTGACCCAGACGCGCACGCCGGCGGCGCGGCCCAGCAGGATCACCGCGGTCGCCACGCCGCCGCCAGCCCCCTGCATGAGGACCGTCGTGCCCTCGGTGGCGCCGGCCAGGACGAACAGCATCCGGTAGGCGGTCAGCCAGGCCGTGGGCAGGCAGGCCGCCTCCTCGAACGACAGCTCGGCCGGCTTGGCCACCAGGTTGCGCGACGGCACGGCGATGCGCTCGGCCAGGCCGCCGTCGTGGAAGTCCGACAGCATCGAGATCCTCGGGTCGAGCACCTCGTCACCCGTCCAGGCGGGGTCGCCCACCAGCGCGTGGACCAGCACCTCGTCGCCCGACTCGTCGACGCCGGCCACGTCCGAGCCGAGCACGCGCGGGAATGGCGCGTTCCTGGGCCCGTGCCCGCGCAGCGACAGGACGTCGTGGTAGTTCAGCGACGCGGCCCTGACCTCGACGAGGCTCCAGCCCTCGGGAACGGCGGGCTCCGGGTGGTCGCCGACGCGCAGCCCCGCGAGCGGGTCGGCCGGGTCGGCCGCGGTGATCGTCGCGGCCAGCATCAGCGGCCGACCCCGAGGTCGGACTCCTCGGTGACGAGCGCGTACCGCCTGCTCTTGTCCATGAAGTTCTCCTCGTCGTCGCGCAGCACCCCGCCCTCGTCGCCGAGGTACCACCTGTTCCAGGCCGCGAGCCCGGCGCGGTCGCGGAACCCGATCTCGGTCACGCAGTCGTACGCCGTCTCGGTGGTGCCGCGGCCGAGCACGACGGTGTGGTTCTGCACGTAGTGGATGATCGCGTCCGCCACCTCGGCGGGGATCACGCGCTGGAAGAGCGGCGCGTGCCGGTGCTCGTAGTACTCCCGGAACTCGGCGAGTGTCAGGTCCGGCCGGCGCTTGATCAGCGCGACGATCTTGATCATCGCGCGGGCCGGGTCGTCGTGACGTACGTCTCGGCCGTTACGGCATACGTCTCGTCCGCCACGGCATACGTCTCGTCCGCCACGGCATACGTCTGGGCCGTCATGGCGTGCGCTTCGTGAGGTGCCGGGCGATGACGTTGCGCTGGATCTCGCTGGTGCCCTCGCCGATCTCCAGGACCTYCGCGTCCGCGTAGAACCGGGAGATGGCGGACTCGCGCACGTAGCCGTAGCCGCCGTGGATCTGCACGCTCGCGCTCGCCGCGCGGTTGGCGACCTCGGAGGTGTAGAGCTTGGCCATCGCCGCCTCCTTGGCGAACGGCCGGCCCCGGTCGCCGAGCCACGCGGCGCGGTACACCAGCGCGCGGGCGGCCTCGACCTCGGTGGCCATGTCGGCGAGCTTGTGGCCGATCGCCTGGAAGCGGGAGAGCTTGCTGCCGAACTGCTCGCGCTCGTTCRCGTGCCGCAGCGCCAGGTCGAGGGCGGCCTGCGCGAGGGAGAGCCCGAGGGCCGCGACGCTGATGCGCCCGGCGTCGAGGACCTCCAGGAACTGGCGCAGGCCGTTGCCCTCCTCGCCGATCAGGTGGTCGTCGGGGATCCAGCAGTCGGTGAAGATGAGCTCGCGGGTGTCCATCGCGTGCCAGCCCAGCTTGCGCAGCGCGTTCCCCTTGGAGTACCCCGGCGTGCCGTCGGGGATGAAGAACGTGCCGAAACGCTTCTTGCCGTCGGACGACGTGCCGGTCGTCGCGAGGATGGTGACGCCGAGGCTGATCGGCGTGCCGGCGTTGGTGATGAACATCTTCGTGCCGTTGATCCGCCACCCGTTACCGTCGCGGACCGCGCTCGTGCGTACGGACCCCGCGTCCGAGCCGGCGGTCGGCTCGGTGAGGCCGAAGGCGCCGAGGTGCGTGCCGGTGGCCAGCGGGACGAGCCAGCGCTTCTTCTGTTCGTGCGTGCCGAAGGCGGCGAGCGGCAGCGACGCGATCGTCGAGTGGGCGTTCCACGCGGCGGCGATCGACTGGTCCGCGGCGCCGATGGCCTCCATCACGGCGACGTAGGAGACGTAGCCCGCGTCCGCGCCGCCGTACTCCTCGTCGATGAGCATGCCCATGATCCCCAGCTCGGCGAACCTGGGGAAGATCTCGGCCGGGAAGTACTCACGCTCGCTCCAGTCGGCGGCGTGCGGCTCGATCTCCTTGGTCGCGAACTCGCGGCACACGCGTTGGAGGGCGAGCGTCTCCTCGGGGAGATCGAAGTCCATGGCCGCTTCCCGTMGACGAAGGGTTGCATTTTTGGAACGAGCGGTACAAGAATGTCGCGTTGTCGCCCGATGTCAAGCGGCCTGCCGCGCTGCCGCGGGCCAGGTGCGGGCCAGGTCACCGTTGGCCGGATGCGGCCAGGCCACCGAGGCCGGGTGCGGGCCAGCGGGTCACAGGCTGGAAGGAAGGCTGCAGGCGTTGACGTCCACCGACGTGGAAGAGATCGGCACCGATGCGGCGACGCTGGGTGAGCTCTACCGGCGGATGCGCCTGATCCGGCGCTTCGAGGAACGGGCGTCGGTGCTCTACCGAGACAGCCAGATCCCCGGCTTCCTGCACCTGTCCATCGGCCAGGAGGCGACCGCGGTCGGCGCCTGCTGGCCGCTCGACGACCGGGACGTGATCACGTCCACGCACCGCGGCCACGGGCACTGCATCGCCAAGGGCCTCGACGTCACCGAGATGTTCGCCGAGCTGATGGGGCGCGAGACGGGGACGAACCGCGGCCGCGGCGGCTCGATGCACATCGCCGACCCGCGCAAGGGCATCTTCGGCGCGAACGGCATCGTCGCGGCGGGCCTGCCGATCGCCGCCGGCGCCGCCACCGCCGCGCGGCTGCGCGCCGCCAGCGGTACGGGCGCGGCCAGCGGTACGGACGAGGGCGACGGTACGGACGAGGGCGACGGTTCGGCCGGCGGTGACGGTTCGGCCGGCGGCGTCGTCGTCGCCTTCTTCGGGGACGGCGCGGTCGGGCAGGGCATGTTCCACGAGGCCGTGAACCTGGCCGCCGTCTGGGACCTGCCGGTGATCTTCCTCTGCGAGAACAACCACTACGCCGAGTTCTCGCCCGAGGCCGACCAGCACCGCGCCTCGCTGGCCGACCGGGCCCGCGGCTACGGCGTGGGCTACGCGCACGTCGACGGCAACGACGTGCTCGCGGTGGCGCGGACGGCGTCGCGGCTGGTCCGTGACCTTCGGGCCGGCGCCGGGCCGGTGCTGCTGGAGGCCGAGACCTACCGTTGGCACGGCCACTACGAGGGTGACCCGGAGCGATACCGGGACGCCACCGAGGTCGACACCGCCAAGATCGGCGATCCGCTGCTGGTGCTCGCGCGGCGGATGGAGCCGGAGCAGGTCGCGGCGATCGACCGGGACGTCGACGAGCTGATCGAGAAGGCGGTGGCGACGGCGTCCGCCGCGCCCGAGCCCGACCCGGCGACGCTGTACCACTACGTCACCAGCCCGCGCGAAGCCGTCGCGGAGCCGCCCGAGCCGGCCGGTGAGATCTTCCGGACGATGGACGCGGTGCACGACGCGCTGGACCTCGAGCTGGGAAGCGATCCGGACGTGTTCGTCGCCGGCATCGACGTCGGCGCCGGCGGCAACGTCTTCGGCCTCACCCGCGGGCTGGCGGCGAAGTACCCCGGCCGGGTGCGCGACACGCCGATCTCGGAGAGCGCGGTCATCGGCGTCGCCGTCGGCGCGGCCATGGCCGGCCTGCGGCCGGTGGTCGAGGTCATGTACCTCGACTTCATCGGTGTCTGCCTCGACCAGATCATGAACCAGGCCGCGAAGATGCGCTTCATGAGCGGCGGCGCGGCCAGCCTGCCGCTGGTCATCCGCACCCAGTTCGGGGCGGGGCGCTCGTCGGGCAGCCAGCACTCACAGAGCCTGGAGGCCCTGCTCGCGCATATCCCGGGGCTCACGGTCGTCATGCCGTCCACACCGGCGGACACCTACGGCCTGCTGCGCAGCGCCATCCGCGACCCGAACCCCGTCGTCTTCATCGAGAACCGGCTGCTCTACGGGCGCAAGGGGCCGCGCCCCGCGTCCGACGCGCTGATACCGCTCGGCAAGGCCGCCGTTCGTCGCCAGGGCACGGACGTCACGCTCGTGTCCTACTCGAAGATGGTGCACAACTGCCTCACCGCCGCCGAGCAGCTGGCCGCCGAGGGGATCAGCGTCGAGGTCATCGACCTGCGCACGATCGCGCCGCTGGACTACGAGACGGTCCTCGGATCGCTGGCGAAGACCAACCGGCTCGTCATCGCGCACGAGGCGGTGACGCCGTTCGGTGTTGGCGCGGAGCTGGCCGCGGCGGCGGTGCGCGAGGGCTTCTGGACGCTGGACGCCCCGGTGATCCGGGTCGGTGCCCAGCCGACCCCGGCGCCGTACGCGCCGTCGCTCGAACGCGCCTGGCTGCCGGACGTCGAGCGGATCGCCGCCGCGGTGCGTGAGTCGGCCAGCGCGTAGTCAACGCCCGCGGCCGCCTACCACCGAGATCAGGCAGACGCAGACCCGGACGCGTGCAGACCCGCGCGCCCCGACGCACAGCACGACCGCACGCCGAGCGCGACCCGGCGCCAAGCGCGACCGAACCGGAGCAGCCAGATGACGGAACTGACCGATTTCAGCACGGTGAACTTCTTCCGCAACCAGGACGTCGCGGTCGACCCGTGGGCGTACTTCAACTTCCTGCTGGCCGACCGTCCGGTCTGGATCGAGCCAAAGTACGGCGTCGCCATGGTCTCCGGCTGGGAGGAGGCGCTGGCCGTCTTCCGCGACCCGGACACGTTCTCCTCCTGCAACCTCATCGCCGGGCCGCGGCCGGCCTTCCCCGTCGAGATCAAGGGGCAGGGCGACGACATCTCCGAACTGATCGAGGCGCACCGGGACGTGCTGCCGCAGAGCGACCAGCTCGTCACCTTCGACCCGCCGAAGCACACCGCTCACCGTGCGATCCTGATGGGGCTGATCACGCCCAAGCGCMTCAAGGAGAACGAGGAGTTCATGTGGCGGCTGGCCGACCGCCAGCTGGACACGATCCTCGCCATGGGCACCTGCGAGTTCATCGAGGACTTCGCCCAGCCCTACACGCTGCTGGTCATCGCCGACCTGCTGGGGGTCCCCGAAGAGGACCACCAGATGCTGCTGGAGAAGACCGGGATCGGCGTCCTGCCCGGTGGCACCGACGAGAAGCAGTCGATGGGGCACCACACCCTGGACCCGCTCTACGACTACTTCATCGACCGCATCGGGGCCCGCCGGAACAACCCCCAGGGCGACGTCCTGACCGGCATGGCGCAGGCGACCTTCCCCGACGGGACCACCCCGGACCTGATCGACGTCGCCCGGATCGGGGCCAACCTGTTCGCCGCCGGCCAGGAGACCACCGTCCGCCTGCTCGGCGCGTGCCTGCAGCTGCTCGGGGACAGCCCGGACCTACAGCGGCAGCTGCGGAACGACCGGAGCCTGATCCCGCGCTTCGTCGAGGAGGCGCTGCGCCTGCAGGGGCCGATCAAGAGCATGTTCCGGCTGGTGCGCAGGTCGACCAGCCTCGGCGGGATGGACCTGCCCGCGGGGACCGTCGTCTCGCTGGTCGGCGGCGCCACCGGCCGGGACCCGCGCCAGTTCGAGAACCCGGACGCGCTGTGGCTGGAGCGCCCGAACGCGCGCCGGCACCTGGCGTTCGGGCACGGCGTGCACACCTGCCCTGGCGCTCCGCTGGCCCGGTCCGAGGTGCGCGTCGTCCTGGAGCGGCTCTTCGACCGCACGTCCGCGATCAGAACCTCCGAGGAGTTCCACGGCCCGGCTGACGCGCGGCGCTACGAGTACATGCCCACCTACCTGTTCCACGGCCTGATGAAGCTGCACGTGGAGCTGACTCCCGTCGCGTGAGACCAGTGAGCCCGAGATGCGAGTGGAGGAGCCAACGTGGCTCATGAGATACGGATTGATCGTGACCTGTGCATGGGGTCCGGTCAGTGCCTGATCTACGCGCCGAGTACCTTCGCCCAGGATGACGACGCGATCGCGATCGTCGTCGACCCCGACGGCAACACGGCGGCGGAGCTCGTCAGCGCTGTCACCGGCTGCCCGACGCAGGCGATCTCGGTCGTCGATGTCTGACGCTGACGCCTCGCCTGGTGCTGGCGCTGTCCCTGGCGCCGGGTCCGAGTCCGGCGCCGTTTCCGAGGCCGTCCGCTACGAGGTCTCCGGCCACGTCGCGGTGATCACCCTGAACCGGCCCGCGGCGCGCAACGCCGTCAACCACGACGTCGCGGTCGGGCTGGAATCGGCGATCGACGCCCTGGAGAACGATCCGGACGTCTGGGTGGGCGTGCTGTGCGCCAACTCCGACGGGCAGGCGCGCCCGGTGTTCTGCGCCGGCGCGGACCTCAAGGCGATCGAGGCCGGGCAGCTCGACACGCTCATGACCGCTCGGGGCGGGTTCGCGGGCTTCGTGTTCCGCGAGCGCGCCAAACCGGTGGTCGTCGCGGTCGACGGCCTGGCCACCGCCGGGGGGCTGGAGATCGTCCTGGCCGCCGACCTGGTCGTGGCCAGCACCCGGTCGGCCTTCGGGCTCGCCGAGGTGAAACGCAACCTCGTCGCCTCCTCCGGCGGTCTGTTCCGGCTGCCGCGGGCGATCGGCCAGGCGGCCGCCCTGGACGCGATCCTCACCGGCGAGCCGCTCGAGGCGACGCGTGCGTTCGCGCTGGGCCTGGTCAGCCGGCTCGTCGAGCCCGGCGAGGCGCTCACGGAGGCGCTGCGGCTGGCCGAACAGATCGCCGCGGCCGCGCCGCTGGCGGTGCGGGCCAGCCGCCGGATCGTGCGCGCCGCCGCGACCACTGACGATGACACGCTGCGAGCGATGTGCGACCAGGAGTTCAGGCGGCTGCTCGACTCCGAGGACACGAAGGAAGGGTTGGCGGCGTTCATCGAGAAGCGCTCGCCGCGGTGGAGTGGGCGATGAGTGACCGGATCGAGATCCCGCCGACGTTTCCGACCGTCGGCGACGTCCGCGGTAAACGCGTGGTGCTGACCGGCGCCGGGCGGGGGCTTGGCGAGCTGCTCGCGCACGCGTTCTCCCGGGCCGGCGCGAGTGTCGCGCTGGTCGCGCGCACCGAACGCGACCTGAAGACGGTCGCCGACACCCTGCCCGGCCCGGTGCTGCTGTTCGGCGGCGACGTGCGCGACGTCGCGTTCAACGACGCGGTGGCCGACGGCACGGTGGAGGCCTGGGGCGGGGTCGACGCCTGGATCTGCAACGCCGGCATCTCCCCGGTCGTCGCCGGTCCGTTGAAGACCGACCCGGACGTGTGGCGCGACGTCATCGACGTCAATCTCACGGGGGCTTTCCTGGGCGCCCGCGCCGCCGCGCGGGTGATGACCGCGGGCGGACGCCTGATCTTCACCGGGTCCGTGCTGGGGGAGCGGCCGGCGCGCGGCCTGGCGGCCTACAGCGCGTCCAAGGCCGGGTTGGTGGGAATGGCGAAGGCGCTGGCGCTGGACCTCGCCTCGGCGGGGATCACCGTGAACGTGGTCGCCCCCGGCTGGTTCGACTCACCGCTCGCCGCCGGCTGGAAAAGCAACGACCGCCTGGAGCGGTCCATCCTGGACCACACGGCGTTGCAACGCTGGGGCCGGCCCGGCGACCTCGCCGGGGCCTACCTGTTCCTGGCCTCCGCCGCCGCCGACTTCCTCACCGGAGCCGTCCTCAATGTCGATGGCGGCTACCTACTCAAGTAAAAAGGTAAGAGGTCAGATGTCCGATCAGCACGACGTCATCGAGCAGGGCGTCCTCGAGCAGGTCACCGAACAGGCCGTCTCTCGCCCCGGCGCCGCCGGGCGGCGGGTGGTGGTGCTTCTCGGCGCGGGCGGGACCCTGGGCTCCGCGTTGGCGCGCGTGTTCGCCGCCGAGCCCGGCACCGACCTCGTCCTCGCCGACGTCAGCGAAGCGGCGCTGGCCGCGACGGCGGAGGGCATCAAGGGTGGCGGCGCGAAGCCGGAGACCGCCGTCGCCGACGTCAGCGACCTGGCCCAGGTCGAGGCCGTCGTGCGCCTGGCGGTGGAGCGTTTCGGCCGGCTCGACGTCCTCATCAGCAACGCCGGCGTGCTCGCGCAGAACGGGCGTATCCACAACCTGACGACCGCGGACTGGGACCGGTCGTTCCGGGTCAACGTGCTGGGCGCCGTCAACGCCATCCACGCCGCCGTCGGCCCGATGCGCCGGCAGGGCAGCGGGTCGATCATCCTGACGGCCTCGGTGGCGGGCATCACCGCGTGGTCGCACTCGGCGCCGTACTGCGTCACCAAGGCCGGCGTGATCCACCTCGCCAAGGTCGCCGCCGTCGAGTACGCCCGCGACGGCATCCGGGTGAACGCGGTCTGCCCCGGCACCTTCCTCTCCGGAATGCACACGGAGCTGCCCCAGAGCGCGATCGACGCGATCTCGGCGAAGCACCCGCTCGGCCTCGGCGCGGCCGACGACCTGGTCGGCGCCTACTCCTACCTGGCGAGCGACGCCTCGCGGTGGACGACGGGGTCGGCGATCGTCGTCGACGGCGGTTACGCCGCGCCGTAGCTTGGTCCCCTCGCCGCGTAGCCGGGTCTGGCCACGCGGCGGCCGGGTCCGGCCACGCGGCGGCCGGGTCCGGCTAAGCGGCGCCCTGGCGCCGCTTCTTCGCGCCCGTCCGCGCCGGCGTGCCGCCCGCGCCCGCTACGTCCGTCGCGCCCGCCGCATTCGTCGCACCAGCCACGTCCGTCGGCGGCCTGGCGACGATGCCGGCGGACGGCGGTGCGGCGGAGATGCCGCGGACGAAGATGTCGGCGTACTGCTCCGCGAGGTCGAGCACGCCGACGCGCCCGCCCGGGCGCAGCCACAGGTAGGTGTAGTTGTGCATGCCGAGCCACGCCTTCGCCGCCATCGGCGGGTCGATGTCGCGGAAGTGCCCCGAGCGCTGGCCCGCCTCGAAGACCTCCTCGACGCGCATCTCGTAGTCCCGGCGTCGCCGCCGGAACGTCTCGGCGTTCTCACCGGTGAGCGCGGGGAACTCGTGCAGGAAGACCCAGACGTGGTCGGGATAGCGGTGGATGACGTCGAGGAGCTCGGCGCCGAGCCCGCCGAGCCGCTCGGGAGGGGTACCGCCGAGGCTCGCGACCCGGTCGGCTCCGGCCATCACCTCGTCCATCACCCGGTCGTGGATCGCGACGAGCAGCTGCTCCTTCGAACCGATGTAGTAGTAGAGGGCCCCCTTGCCGACCTGGTTGGCCTCGCAGAGCTCGGCCGTGCTGGTGCCGTGGAACCCCCGCTGGGCGAAGAGGTGCGCGGACGTGTCGATGATCTCCTGGCGGCGCAGCTCCCATTTGGCGCTGCGCCGAACACTGACCTCCGTCATGGCCTTCGCGGTCGCTCCGTTCGGCTCAGCTGTGTCGATGGCGCTGTGTCGTTGGCGGCCCGGTGGGGCCGTGTCATCCGAGGTCGGGCGCCGGCTCGTGCCGCCGGAGGCCGTGTCTCGTGCCGCTGCGCACGTCTCCCTGCCGGCTAGGATACGTGGCCGTCCAATTATTGACCGCTCGGTACAAGATTGGCTAGGTTCGCTGGGCGGGTGACCRTCCCGGCCCTGAGGAGGAACAGTGGCAAAGCGCTGGAAGCAGCGTCCGCAGGACTCGAACTGGGGCGACTGGGGCGACGACGACGAGCTTGGCCGCGTCAACATGATCACGCCGGAGAAGGTGCTCGAGGGCGTCCGCGAGATCACCGCGGGCAAGGCGTTCTCGCTGAGCCTCCCGCTGGACCTCCCTGGTGGCAGCTCGCTCAACCAGCGCCGCTACCCGCCGATCCTGCGGCCCACCGAGGACCTGAAGCACAACCCCGACGTCTTCTACAACATCGTCGGACGCGACCAGCTCCACTACTCGTTCACCGACGTCTGGTCCGACGACATGGTGACCCTCTGGCTGCAGTACTCGACGCAGTGGGACGCGCTGGTCCACCAGGGCGCGCTGTTCGACGCGGATGGCGACGGYGTCGACGAGCCGGTGTACTACAACGGTTTCCGGCCCGGCGAGGATGTGATCGGGCCGCGCGAGGACGCCAAGGGTGACGGCAGCGGCAGCCTCAGCTTCGCCCGGCACCTCGGCCTCGAGCACATGGCGGCGCACGGCGTGCAGGGCCGGGCCGTGCTGATCGACATCGCCCACCATCTCGGCAACACCGAGGAGTGGACCGCGGTCAGCTGGAAGACGCTGCGCGAGATCATCGACGCCGACAAGGTGGAGATCCGCCCTGGCGACATGGTAATTCTCCACACCGGGTATGCCACCAAGATCCTGGAGTGGAACGGCAAGCCCGACGAGTCCCGTATCCAGGCCATGTACCCCTACCTCGACGCGCAGGACGACGGGATCCTGCAGTGGATTATCGACTCCGGACAGTCGGCGCTCATCGCGGACAACTACGCCGTCGAGGGTTTCGCACCCGCGAGCCGCGAGCCGCACACCCTCCTGCCGATCCACAAGCTGTGCCTGTTCAAGCTCGGCATCCCGCTCGGTGAGCTCTGGTACCTCCACGACCTGGCCGCCTGGCTGCGTGAGCACAACCGCACCAGCTTCCTGCTCACCGCCCCGCCCCTACGCCTCCCCGGCACCGCTGGCGGCCCGCTCACTCCCGTCGCGACGGTGTAGGCGGAAACCGCTGATGGAACCCGCGTGGGGCCTGCCCCACACGGGGACTGACGGTGAGGCTGGTTCCGGCGCCTCGGAGATCTGAGGCAATGCCACTTAGTTAGAACCATTTTCGATCTTCACGCGAACCGCTGACCTGCGGCGATGCCGGTCGATCTTGGATTAACTAAAGTGGCATTGGGATCTGACGCCCTTTCGTCCATGTCCTACACGTGGCGTGGGCACCTGGGGGGGAACCGCCGCGCCGTCGCCGACAGGTGGGCCGTGACTACGGGCGTTTACGGTGGCGACATATGTCGATGACCCTGGCGKCGAACTCTTTCGGACACGGGATCGGTTTCCGGGTCGAGACGCCATCGATATGAGATCGACGGCGCCGAAGGTAACGGGCGACTAACCCGCGCCGGCAACCAGGCCGAGCACCTGATAGTCCTGTGGTCCGCGTGGGCGCACGCTCATTGGTGGGTCGCCCGTGCCGTCGTCGTGATCGATCATCTTTTCGGTAAGGCAGCGGTGGCGGCCGGGAACATCTTGCATCCGGCATGCCCATCATGTTTGTGATCACATGTGTGCGGATGCAGGGCGCCCACATCGCCGTCTGGTCCGGCAGGGATTCCGTCGGCTGGCCCGGACGGTGATTCTGACAACCTGGTCGGATCGCTTGAAACTGTGGTTCGCGAAAATCGCGGTCGCGTTTCCTTTTCTGTATCGTCGAACGTACGGGAAGCGGCAATAGCGTCTTCCAGGTAAATCCGGCTAGTGCAGTCCAGTTGCCCCCTCCGTTTAAACTGGGGAGGGCGGTCAGAATGACTGGTCCGACCTGGCCGAGCGTGCCCGGCCCGAATTCTGGCGCGGTTGATTTCTCCCTCCTCCGAGCTACTATGAACACATGTTCGATACGTGTGGCGGCCATGCTCCGTCGTCCTCCGACTCACCCGCGGGTCCCACGGATACCGCCGGCCCGCGCGGGGGCATCCGATCCGGACCTTCCTTCCGACCCGCCGGTTCCAGACCGTCTGGGTTCAGCTCGCCGGCGCCACGGCGGCCGTCGTCCCGATCGGTGGCGCGMCCCTCCCGCCCGATCGCCGCCGCCCAGATGCTCGTCCCCGCGATGGAAGAGCCGGACGCGGTGTCTCTGGACGCGGTGTCTTCTGTCGCGGGACTCGAAAGTGGACCGTTGAGGTGGCTCGCCCAGGCGGATACCTCCCTGGAGGCCGTGTTGGCCGGGCTGGCGGGCTGTGCCGAGGAAGCGGCGTTTGACCTGGTGGTGGAGCTTGTCCGGCTGGCTTCCCGTCTGCAGGGGTTGACGATCCGGGCGCAGGTCCACCTGGCCCGGCTCCGGCCGGCGCCTTCCGGCGATGGCGACGAGAGCGGTGGGGCCTACTCGGAGTTCCTCGCCGACGAGCTGGCAGCCGAGCTGAGCCAGTCGCCACGCACCGCTTCGGGTCGGCTCGCGCAGGCTTGGGACATCGCTCACCAGGTGCCCGACGCGCTCGACGCGTTGACGTCGGGCCAGCTGGACTATCCCCGGCTACTCGCGTTGCACGACGTCACCCGGGCGCTGTCCGACGGGCAACGAGCCACCGTCGAGGCCCAGATGCTGGCCGGCGGCCGGTTGAAGTCGCCGTCACAGTGGCGTCGCAAGCTGCACCGAATGGTGACTCGGATCGATCCAGACGCCGCCGCGCGGCGGCGCAAGGAAGCCCATGCTCAGCGTGGTGTCGCCGTTCAGGCTCTCGAGGATGGCATGGGCCTACTGTCGGCGACGTTGACGGCCCAGGACGCACGCGCGATCTTCGAGCGGATCGACCGGATCGCGAAGGCCGATGCCCGTGTCGACGGCGACGGGCGGCCGATCGATGCCCGGCGCGCGGACGTTCTCGCGGCGTTGCTGTTGGGTAATCGCCGCGAATTGGTAAAGGTCGAGATCCAGGTCATCGCCGCCGTTGGCACTCTCGCCGGGCTGGACGACAACCCCGCCGAGCTCGTCGGACATGGTCCGATCCCGGCCACGGTCGGCCGGATGCTGGCCGCTGACGCGAACTGGCGCCGCGTCCTGACCGACCCGGACACCGGCACGGTCCTGGACCTCGGGCACCGGCGGATTCCGACCCCAGCGCTTGCCCGGCTCATCCGACATCGAGACACTCGATGCGTCTTTCCCGGCTGCGGAATGCCCGCCACCTGCTGCGACATCGATCATACGGTTGCTCACGCCACGGGCGGTCGAACCGCGCTCGACAACCTTGGCCTGCTGTGCCGCCATCATCACTCGGCCAAACATCGAGGTGGCTGGACGCTGAACCAGCCAGAAGCCGGCGTCTTCATCTGGATGAGTCCCGCCGGCCGGACCTATCATTTGGACATCAATACAAACGAGGAAGAGGGTCTACTTCTCCCCGAAGGCGAGAAGGGTGATGCCTCATCTATGCAGCCATGCCCTCGGCCACACGCAGAATCAACAGTGAACGGCGGTCGGCCGAAGGAGATCCGTGTCCGTTCTAAAATCATCGGAGATCCATGTCGCGGTCACATCGGTCACCCTGTTGCCGATCTTGCCGAGTCGGTTGGCCACCGGTGGAGCGTTGCGTAGTCGCCCTCGGCGAGGCCGCGTCGTGGATCGACCTGATGGAGGTGGGCGTGTCCTCACTGGTGCTTTCTACCCAGGCGCGGTCGCGTCGGTGATCTCGTCGTCGACCCGCACGAACGGGCGTCCGGCCGGCCAGGCGATCAGTATGTGAGCGTCCGGCGCAGCCGGTCGTCCTCGTCGTCCTCGTCGGTTGACGGCCGACAGGGTCAGCCGAGGCGGCCGGTGGCGCCGTCGGTCAGCTCGCGCAGGATGTCGGCGTGGCCCGCGTGGCGGGCGGTCTCCTCGATCATGTGGACGTAGATCCAGCGCACCGAGACCTCGCCGCGTCCGGATGCGGCACGACGTCGTCCAGCGCGAACCCGGCCGCCGCCGCACGGGACTGGGCACAGGCCCGGTCGTAGTCCTTGAGCAGCGCGTCCAGCATGTCGGCGTCGGTAAGTTCCCACGAGTTCTCTGGCTCGCCGTGCGATGGCTCGTCGTGCGATGGGCTCGCCGTGCGATGGCACGTCATGCGACGGCACGTCATGCGATGGGCTCGTCGTGCGACGGCTCGCCGTGCGATGGGCTCGCCGTGCGATGGCTCTCTGCGTCACGGCTCGCCGCGACCGCGTTCCGTCGTGCTACAGCTGGCCGCGGAGCTCGCGCTTGAGGATCTTGCCGGAGGGGTTGCGGGGGAGGGCGTCGATGAAGGTGACCGCCTTCGGCACCTTGAACTTCGCGAGGCTGCCGCGGCAGTGCTCGATGAGCTCGTCCGCGGTCACCGAGACACCCGGCCTGGGAGCGACGAAGGCGACCGGGACCTCGCCCCACTTCTCGTCGGGACGGCCGACGACGGCGGCTTCGAGCACCGCCGGATGCTCGTAGAGGACGCGCTCGACCTCGGAGCCGGCGATGTTCTCCCCGCCGGAGAGGATCATGTCCTTGAGGCGGTCGACGATGAAGACGTAGCCGTCCTCGTCGCGCACGCCGATGTCGCCGGTGTGGAACCAGCCGCCGGCGAAGGCGCGGTCCGTCGCCTCGGGATCCCGCCAGTAGCCCTTGAAGACCTTCGGCCCGCGCAGCACGATCTCGCCGGCCTCGCCGGCGGGCAGCCCCCGCCCGTCGTCGTCCCAGATGTCGAGCTCCAGGTAGAGGCATTCCCGGCCGACGCTGCCACGCTTGGCGCGGATGCTGCCGGCGTCGAGGAAGGTGTCGCCGGAGACCGTCTCGGTGAGGCCGTAGGCGTCGGCGAACCACGCCGACGGGAAGACCTTCTGGATGCGGTCGATGAGGGGGAGCGGCATCTTCTCGCCGCCGCCGATCAGCACGCGGACCGAGGACAGGTCGCGCCCGTCGACGCCCGGCAGGTCGAGGACCGCGCGGACCATCGCCGGCGCCATCCACACGACGGTGATCCGTGACCGTTCGATGTCGTCCACCACGCGGGCGGCGTCGAAGGTCTGGTGAACATGGGTCGTGCCGCCCGCCGCGATGATCGACGTGGTCACCAGGTCGAGGGCGCCGACGTGGTACAGCGGGCCGCAGGCGAGGCCGACGTCCGCGGCGGTGAGACCGAACTCGGTGATGTGGGCGTAGTTCTTCCACGCGAGGTTGGCGTGTGTGATCATCACGCCCTTGGGGCGCCCCGTGGTGCCCGAGGTGTACATGAGGCGCTGGATGTCGTCGCCGGCGGTCTGGGCGCGCTCGGCCGGTGGCGCCGAGCCGTCGGCGAGGTCGGCGAGGCGTTCCCATCCGTCGGAGGCCTCCGGCGAGATGGCGATGCGCGCCAGAGCGGGCAGCTGCTTGGTCGCATCGGTTCCAAGCGCGACCAGCTCGTGGTCCACCACGAGCGCGCGCGCCTGGGCGTGGTCGAGGATGTACTCCAGCTCCGCCGCCGCGAGCCGCCAGTTGAGAGGCATGACGGCCGCGCCGAGATAGTTCGCCGCGAAGATCGTCGTCAGGAAGTCGACGCTGTTGTAGGCGAGCAGGGCGACGACGTCGCCCGCGCCGATCCCGCGGGCCCGCAGGCCGGCGGCCACGGCGGTCGTGCGCTCGAGGGCGTGCCGGTAGGTGACGGTGTCGCCCTCATAGACGGCGAAGGGCTTCTCCGGAGCGCGGTCCGCGTGGTGGGCGAGGACGCCGACCCAGTTCATGTCCGGAGCGCTCATCGAACCTGCCTCCACCTAGTGATGTCGGGGACAGTGGCCCCGGGTATGCGAAAGAAGATCATTTTCGCGCACCCGTTGGCCTCTTGACCGACCAGTACAAACAGCGTGACGGTAGCCAAGTCTTCCGGCCGGTTCAACGGTTGCCCGTGGCGTCCCGCGCCAGGYGGGGGCACGCCTGGCCTGGCCTGCCGGGAACTTCGTCGCCTTGACGCTCCCGAGGGCGGCGGGATAGCTTCATGGAATCTCTGGACCGGTCGGTACAAAGATCTTAGTGCAGAAGAGCACCTCAGTGCAGAAGAGCATCCCGGTGCGAAAGATCTCTCTGAGTGCCGCCGCGACCGATGTGGGAGACATGGGAAAAGCAGACGTCGACATCGTCATCGTGGGCGCGGGCATCCTCGGAATCAACCAGCTGTACCGCGCGCAGCGTGACGGATACTCCGTGCAACTGCTCGAGCAGGGCGACGGCGTGGGCGGCACGTGGTACTGGAACCGCTACCCCGGCAGCCGGTTCGACTCCGAAAGCTACACCTACGGCTACCTCTTCTCGGCCGAGCTATGGCGCGAGTGGGACTGGAGCGAGGAGTTCGCCGGCCAGCCGGAGACCGAGCGCTACATGAACTACGTGGTCGACCGGTTCGACCTCCGCCGCTTCATCCGGTTCGGCAGCCAGGTCGTCGCCGCCGAGTGGGACGAGGAGTCCCACACCTGGACGACGCGGACCGCCGACGGGCACGTCGTCCGCTCGACCTACCTGGTCAGCGCGACGGGCGTGCTCTCGGTGCCGTTCTACCCGGACGTGCCCGGGCGCACGGGGTTCGCCGGCGAGCAGTACCACACCGGCCGCTGGCCGGCGACTCCCGTCGAGTTCGCCGGCAAGCGCGTGGCCGTGGTCGGCACCGGCTCCTCCGGCGTGCAGGTCGCGCCGGTCATCGCCGGGCAGGCGGCCTCGCTGACGTTGTACCAGCGCACCCCGTCGTGGTGCACACCGCTGAACAACCACCCGATCTCGGCCGAGCAGCAGGCGGAGCTGAAGGAGAACTTCGAGAAGATCAGGGACGCCCTCGCCGTCTCCATCGCGGGCTACCTGCACGAGACCTCGGACCGCAAGACCTTCGAGGACACGAAGGAACAGCGCTGGGAGTTCTACGAGYGGGCCTGGAACAGCCCCGGCTTCGCCAAGATGAGCACCAACTACGCGGACATGATGCTCGACCCCAAGGCGAACAAGGAGTGGTGCGACTTCCTCGAGGAGAAGATCCGCGGGATCGTCGAGGACCAGTCCGTCGCCGACCTGCTCATCCCGACCCTCGGGTACGGCGCGCTGCGGCCGCCGTTCGTCGCCGGCTACTACGAGATGTTCAACCGGCCGAACGTCGAGCTTGTCTCCACCCAGCACACCCCGTTCGTCAGGGTCACCGAGACCGGCATCGAGACGTCGGACGGCCTGCGTGAGTTCGACATCGTCGTCTGGGCCACCGGGTTCGACTTCGGCACGGGCGCGATGCTGCGCATGGGCATCCGCGGCGCGGACGGGCTGACACTGAACGAGTACTGGGCGGACGGCCCGCGCACCTTCCTGGGCCTGATGTGCCATCACTTCCCGAACTTCTTCTTCCCCGGCGGCCCGCACGGCGCCGCGGGCAACAACCCGCGCTACGGCGGCGACCAGGTCGACTTCGTCGCCGACCTGATGTGCTTCGCGCGCGAGCGCGGCGAGGACCGCGTCGAGGTGCCCGCCGAGACCGAGGAGCGGTGGGCCGCGACGATGAAGAAGGGCCTGCCGTTCTCCAGCTTCGTCGAGCACGGCCAGTACTACGGGACGAACGTGCCGGGCAAGCCGCGGCGCTTCCTGCTGAACCCTGCCGGCCGGCCGGCCCTGCTGCGGGTGATGGAGAAGACGGTCGAGAGCGGCTACGCGGGCTTCCTCGGCTGACCGGGCCGGGGCCCGTCGGCCGGCGGGTGGACCAGGTCCCGTGCGGCTCGCCCGGGACCTCCGCCTGCCGGGGCCGGGGCCGGGCTGGACGCCTGGAGGGCCGAAGGATGTGCGAAAATGATCTTCTTTCGCGCATCCTTCGGACGCCGGCCTCGGATCGCTAGACGAAGACCAGCTCGCGGCTGGCGAACAGCCAGGCCTCGCCGCTCGCCCGCAGGCGGTCGGTGTACCGGCCGACGAGCTGGACCCGCCAGCCCTTCTCGGCCTTGACCAGGAACAGCAGGTCGCTCGTCGCGCTGGCCGACTCGCCGTCGAAGTCGGTCACGTGGATGTTCAGCACGACGTGCCGCTGGGGAACCCCGGGAGTCAGCTTGGAGTAGGTCGCGCGGATCGCGTCGTGGCCGTGCAGCACCTCCGAGCCGGGGAAGGACGCCGACCCGTCGGGCAGGAACGTGGCGACGACGTCCTCGGTGCGGGCGTCGTCCACGGCCTGCGCATACGCCGCGATGGTGTCGCGGATCCGTGCGACGGCGTCGGCATACTCGGCGCTCATGCGAGTCCCTTCCGGGTCGATTGACTGGACCGATCGGTACAACAGACACTAGCGTCGCTTCCGCCCTGGTGACGGCGCCACCGACGTGTGCCAGTCGAGCCGCCTTACCAGCCCGGAACCAGGCCAGGCCCTGTCCCAGGCCGCGGCCCGCGATCACACAGGTCGGGTGCGCGGTGCCCGCCGCTGAGAGGAACGGTGCCAACCCGATGAGCAGGTTCACCTTCGACGGCCGAGTAGCGGCCGTGACGGGCGCCGGACGCGGTATCGGCCGGGCCTACGCGGTGCTGTTGGCCCAGCTCGGGGCCAAGGTGGTCGTCAACGACCTCGGCGGCTCGTCGACCGGCGTCGGGGCCAATGCCGCACCGGCGAACAGGGTCGTCGACGGGATCCGTGCCGCCGGTGGCACCGCGATCGCGAACTTCAGCGACGTGTCGACCGTCGAGGGTGGCCAGTCGATTGTGGACGCCGCCATCGGCGAGTTCGGGCGCATCGACATCCTGATCAACAATGCCGGGAACATGGTCTGGGCGGGCCTTCCTGACATCGACCTCGCCAATCTCGAGGCGCACCTGRATGTGCACGTGAAGGGCTCGTTCAACACCGTGCGCGCGGCGTGGCCGCACATGGTGGAGCAGGGCTACGGGCGCATCGTGCTGACGACGTCGATCGGCATGTTCGGGCTCTCGGACAACCTCGGCTACGCGACATCGAAGGCATCAATGATCGGCATGGCCCGGAGCATGACCGCGGCTGCCGGCGAGCAGAACATCCGGATCAACGTCATCGGCCCGAACGCGATGACCCGGCTCGCCAACAAGCCCGCGCCCAGCGCCCCCGCCGACGGCACCCCGGCGGACACGTCCTCCACCGGTACCGCCGCGACCGGTACCGCCGCGACCGGTACCGCCGCGACCGGTACCGCCGCGACCGGTACCGCCGCGACCGGCGCCGCCTCGACGGACGCCGCGCCGGCGGATGCCGCCCCGGCCACCAGCGCTCCGCTGACCGAGGGATTCCGTGCCGTCCCGGACCTGAGCTCGGCCGCGGTCGCCCCCATGGTCGCCTACCTGGCGCACGAGGAGTGCGGCGTCAGCGGCGAGGTGTACCTGGCGGGCGGGGGCCGGTTCGCCCGGCTCTTCGTCGGTGTCACGGAGGGCTACCTCAACCCCGACCCGGCCAAGGTCGACATCGACGACGTCGCCGCCAACTGGGCGGCCATCCAGGACGAGACCGGCTACTACGTGCCCAGCGATCCCCTGGACTGGTCGACGCACTTCCTGGCGCACTTCTACGAGTAACGCCGCCGTCCAACTGGGGGGCCATCCAGGACGAGACCGGCTACTACGTGCCCAGCGATCCCGTGGATTGGTCGACGCACTTCCTGGCGCACTTCTACGAGTAGCGCCGTCGTCTAGCCGAGCACGGCGTCGGCCCGCCTCTTCATCTCGGCGATGAAGTCGAGGTGCTGGCCGAGCGTGGTGAGGCCGTTGCGGGCACTGTTGACGGCCACGTCGGTCACACCCGCGTCACGCAGCCGCGGGAGGGCTTCCACCGTTTGCCCCATCCACGCGCCCGGTTCGTCGGGCAGCAGGTTGAACAGCGACCGGAACCCGTCGGGGGAGCGGCCCTGCTCGCGAAGCAGCTGCTGGACCCGGCTCCAGGCGAGCATGGCCTCCTGGTGGAAGCCGTAGCCGAAGATGAAACCGTCGGCGAGTCTCGCCGCGCGGCGGAAGGCCGCCTCGGACGAGCCGCCAAGCCAGATGGGGATCGGCCGGCTCGGCGGCGGGCAGAGGGCGGCCCGGTCGATCTGGTCGAACTGGCCGGTGAAGGTGACCGGCTCGCCGCTCCACAGCTGGCGAAGATAGGGAATCTGCTCGTCGAGCCTGCGTCCGCGGGTGGTCCACTCCTGTCCGAGCGCGTGGTACTCCACCGGGTTGTAGCCGACGCCCAGGCCGAGTCGCAGCCGGCCGCCGGAGAACAGGTCGACGTCGGCCGCCTGCCGGGCCACCAGGACTGTCTGGCGCTGGGGGAGGATCAAAATCGCCGTGACGAGCTCGACCCGCCGGGTGGCCGCGGCGAGGTAGCCGAAGGTGACCAGCGGTTCGTGGAACGGGTCCTTCTCGTGGTAGGACCGCTCGGGCAGCGGTGGTTGGCGGTCCACGCCGTGTACCGCCCCGACGATGTGGTCGTACAGGAGCAGATGCTCGTACCCGAGCTGCTCGGCGGTCACCGCGAACTGACGGAGCGCGTCGGGATCGCCGCCCAGCTCGTTCTGGGGGATGGTGACGCCAAGCCTCATCCGGACCCGCCTCCGTAGTCCCTGCCCAGGGCTCGTCGTCGTCGCCAGGGCTGGCGATCCGCCCCTTGGCGACCAGGGTCGACGGTTCATATGATGCACGTGGCCGTGCACTATATGGTTCGCGAGCGCTCGGGTCCACGAGGACGGGCTGGCGCGTGTCGACCCGCGGGGTCGCGTGTCGACCCGCGGGGTGAGGTGGCGCGCCGTTGACAGGCCAGGCGCGCTGAGCGCGTCCACGGATGGTCCACGCCTACCGGAGAGCGATCACGCGACTGTGAGCGGTACCGAGGCCGAGGCGCTGGCGGAGCTCGCGGCGCGTGAGGCGATTCGCCAGCAGCTGCACAACTACTGCCGCGCGATGGATCGCCGTGACGACGAGCTGGGATACGCCGTCTGGCACGAGGACGGCACGGCGGACTACGGCGCGGCGGTCTTCCGGGGCTCCGGGCGCGACTTCGTGGACCAGGTGTCACGCAACCATCTCCGGCGCCTGGCGCACTCCCATCAGATCGCGACCGTCGGGATCGAGGTCCGCGGCGAGCGCGCGGTCAGCGAGTCGTACGTCACGGTGCGCCTGCGCACCGCCGTGGCCGGTGGCTTCACCGAGGAGTTCTACGCCGGCCGGTACCTGGACCGCTGGTCGCGCCGGGACGGCCGTTGGGCCATCGATCACCGCGTGTGGGTCCTGGACTTCGACGAGCAGGACCGGCCGGTGACCGCCCGCCTGCCCGGCGGCGGCAGCCGCGACACCGCCGATCCGTCCTACGAGCTGTTCCGCGGCCTGCGCGCCGGCATCTGAACGGTCTGCGCGCCGGCATCCGAACGGCCTGCGCGCAGGCATCCGAACCACGCCCCGAAACGGGGACTCCACCTTTCTGCGCGGCCGTTGACACGAGTGTTAGAAACGGCCTATGGTCAGAACATGACCAGTGCCAGGTTCCCTGTGTTCGACGCGGACAACCACCTGTACGAGACGCGCGATGCACTCACCAAGCACCTGCCTGACAGGTACAAGGGCGCCATCGACTACGTCGACGTRCACGGGCGTACGAAGATCGTGGTGCGGGGGCAGATCTCGAACTACATTCCGAACCCCACGTTCGATGYGGTCGCGCGCCCCGGTGCCCAGGAGGAGTACTACCGGAAGGGAAACCCGGACGGTAAGAGCCGCCGGGAGATCTTCGGCGCGCCGATCAAGGCGATGCCGGCMTTCCGCGGCCCGGAGGCGCGCCTGGAGCTCCTGAACGAGCAGGGCGTCGACCGGACGCTGATGTTCCCGACGCTCGCCAGCCTCGTCGAGGAGCGGATGCGCGACGACCCGGACCTGATCCACGCGGTCGTCCACTCGCTCAACGAGTGGATGTACGAGACGTGGCAGTTCAACTACGAGGACCGGATCTTCACCACGCCGGTCATCACCCTGCCGATCGTGGACAAGGCCCTCGAGGAGCTCGACTGGGTGATCGAGCGCGGCGCCAAGGTCGTGCTGATCCGGCCCGCGCCGGTGCCCGGCTTCCGGGGCTCGCGGTCCTTCGGCTTCGAAGAGTTCGACCCGGTGTGGCAGAAGATCGTCGACAACAACCTGATCGTCGGCATGCACTCGTCCGACTCGGGCTACGAGCGCTACACCAACGACTGGTACGGCAACAACAGCGAGTTCCTGCCGTTCCAGCCGCAGGCGTTCCGGATGCTGTCCGCGTGGCGCCCGATCGAGGACTCCGTGGCGGCGCTGGCCTGCCACGGCGCGCTCACCCGGTTCCCGGACCTGAAGGTCGCCGTCATCGAGAACGGCGCGGCCTGGGTGGCGCCGCTGATGAAGGCGCTGAAGGACCTCTACAAGAAGATGCCGCAGGACTTCCCGGAGAACCCGGTCGAGGCCATCCGCCGCTCCATCTACATCTCCCCGTTCTGGGAGGAGAACTACCTCGACCTGGCCGAGCTTCTCGGCGAGGAGCACGTCCTGTTCGGGTCGGACTACCCGCACCCGGAGGGCCTGGCCGAGCCGGCGAAGTACGCCGAGGATCTGGCGGCCTACGTCGACGACGACGAGAAGATCGCCAAGTTCATGGGCGGCAACCTCGCCAACCTGATGGGCTACCCGGCCAAGCTCGAGAGCCCCGCCAGCGTCTGACCGCTGACGGGAGCCGCTCGGTCCCAGGAAAGTCCGTGACCGTGATGCCGGCCGGTCTCGCGTCTGTGACGCGAGACCGGCCGGCGCCGTTCCCGGGGCGGCCGGAGCCTGGTCAGGACGACTGCCGGGTGCCGAGCAGGCCGCGTTCGATCACCAGGGCGGCGGCCTCCAGGGTCTCGGCCGAGCGGTGCCCGCCGCCGAACACGTCCAACAGCGCCATCGTCACGATCGCCTCGGCGTCGACGTCGCCGAAGCCGCGAGGCACCAGGAAGTGCGCGAGCTGGCGCCGGCCCCAGTCGAGGGCGGCGGCCGCGTCGGTACCGAGCGCCGCCTCGTGCAGCGTCGCGTCGATCCAGATCCTGATGATCCCGGCCTCGGAGACCTGGATCTTGTTGTACGTGCGCAGCCAGTCCCGCAGGGTCTCCGTCGACCAGGCCTGCTCCGACCCGGGAGCGGGCGGGGTGGGGATCGCGGCGAGTGTGCCGGACAGCGGCGCCATCGCGGCCAGCACGAGCGTGCGCGCGAGGTCGGCCTTGTTCGCGAAGTACCGGTAGAAGATTCCGTGTGACAGACCGGCGGCCTCGGCGACGTCATCGACCCGGGCGCCGTGGTAGCCGCGCTTGGTGAAGACCTCGTACCCGGCCGAGAGCAGCGCGTCGTACGTGGCCCGCGCGGCGTCGGTGAGCGCGGAGCGCTGGCCCGGCGCCCCGGCCGCCCGGCGGTCGAAGTCGATGAGCGGCGCCGCGTCGGTGTCGCGGCCGCGCGCGTTCACGTCGGGGATGAGCCCGAAGAGGGCGCGGTGGATGACGTCCGCGAGCGCGTCGTCGACCCGCGCGCGTGGGTACGCCCGCGGGGCCGCGCGGCGCAGGATCTCGGCCGAGTAGAAGGTGCGGGCCGTGGCGCCGAGGAGAAGGCCGATCACGCCGTCGGCATCGTGCGGGGCAAGCGTCGTCGCGGTGAGCCTGGACCGGATCAGCGCGATGTTCGCCGTCGCCGCCTGCACGTTCAGCGCCTTGAGGCTCGGGGTCTCCCTGGCCGCGCTCTCGAAGACGTGGAACACCGCGCCGAAGTGCTCGTAGATGTCCGCGTACCGTTCCACCCACTCGCGGATCGCCGCCCAGCCCGCCGCGTCCGGGGTGAGCGGCCCCAGCGCCTCGACGGAGGCGCCGACCTGGCGAGTGACCTGCCCGGCCAGATACCGAAGCACGTCCTCCTTGCTGGAGAAGTACTGGTAGAACGCCACCCGCGAGCAGCCGGCGCGCCTGGCGAGGTCGGCGATGCTGGCGGTGTGGTAGCCGCCCTCGCCGAAGACCTGCAGCGCCGCCGCCACGATGCGCTGCTGGGTGAGCCGCCCGCGCTGACCGACCGTGGGGTTGTCGGCGAACGGGACGCGGCGGGCGATCGACTCCGGCGCGGATGCCCCTGCTGCGTCGACGATGGGTGCCCGGTCCACGGGCCGGCCCGCTGAGCGGGTCGGATCGCTCGTCATGATCCTGTCAGTATCTCAAATGGAACGGGCGCGAACGTGCGGACTTCACCGGCTGTCTGGAGCGTGTGACGAACGCCTGGCCAACACGGGCCAGCACGCGAGGGGCCGGCCGTGAAGCCGGCGACCGGCCGCGAGCCCGGCCTGGGAACGGTCGGGCCCACGGCCGGGCGGCGTCAGCCGGGCGTGCCGACGGCGCGCGGCGCGTCGGCGGGGATCGCGCCGGCGGCGGCGAGGGCCGCGCGGGCGTCCGCGTCGAAGCCGGCGGCGTCGAGGACCTCGGTGGTGTGCTCACCGAGGCCGGGGATCGAGACCCGCACGGCGGGGCGGGGCTCGGGGCCCAGGCGCAGCGCGAACCCGGGCTGCTCGGTCAGGCCGCGCGCTCCCCAGTCGAAGGCGACGGTGCGGCCGAGCTCGCGGTCCACCGGGTCGTCGACGATGTTCGCGACGAAGCCCGACCTGTCCACCTCGGCGACCAGCTCCGCCGGCACGCCGGCCGCGCGCAGCCGGGCCGCCCAGGCCGCCGCGCCACCCTCGCGGAAGGCGGCCTCGAGGATCTCCTCGGCGGGCTGGTGCTCGCCCGACCGGGTCCGCAGCGGTGGCGGCGTCGCGGGCAGGTTCGCGAGCAGTGACCCCCGCCCCGCCGGCAGGCCGGCCGTGACGGCGTCGCGCAGGCGCCCCCACGCCTCGGCGTCCGGGACCGCGAGGGCGAGCCAGGCACCGTCACCGGCCTGGTAGATCCGGTAGGCCGCGCCGTAGCCGGTCTGCTCGGCGTCGAGCACCGGCCCGGCGACCACCGTGGCCTCGCCGGCCGGCACGCCGTCCGAGCCCGGGCCGCCCGGGCCGCTCGTGCCGCTCGTGCCGGCCAGGTCGGCCAAGTGGCTCGTGCCGGCCGGGTCGGCGGCATAGGCGACGAACGCGCCGGACTTCAGCATCAGGCCGGCCCCGAGCAGCGACGTGCTGACGGACTGCCCGCCGCCGTGACGGCGGCGCGCGTACAGGCCCGCGAGGATCCCACAGGCCGCGACCCAGCCGCTCGCCGAGTCGATCGCGCCCCAGACGAGGAACGTCGGCGGCCGGCCCGCACCGCCCTGGGAGCCCTCGACGCCGGAGAGCGCCTGCATCAGGTGGTCGTTGGCCGGCAGCTTCGCGCGCGGGCCGGTCGCGCCGAAGCCGCTCGCGTGGCAGTAGACGGCGTTCGGGTTGGCCGCCCGAACGGTGGCCTCGTCGTAGCCGAGCCGCTCGGCGAGCCCCACCCGCGCGTTGTGGTGGACGACGTCGCTGTCGCGGAAGAGCGCGGCGAGCACGCCCGCGGCGCCGGGTGCCTTCAGGTCGAGCGCGGCGGCCCGCTTGCCGCGCTGGCCGGCGGCGAACATGGGCTCCATGTTCCGGTGGATGTCGCCGGTCAGCGGCTCGACCTTGACGACGTCTGCGCCGAGCTCCGCCAGCACCGCGGTCGCGACCGGCCCGGCGAGGTAGGCGGACAGGTCGAGCACACGAACGCCCGACAGCAGCCGCCCGGAACCCGCCGCGGCACCGCCGGCTGGCGCGGGCGCGTCAGGCACGCCGGGGGCGCCGGCCTGGCCCGCCGGGGTGACGCGCGCGATCGGGCCGAGGACGCCGATCCGGCCGTAGGCCGGGTCGGCGTGGCTGACGGCGAGCCCGGTGCGGCGCACGTGGTCGTCCAGGAGCGCCTCGCCGGGGCGCAGCACCGGCTCGCAGCGGAAGTTGTGGCCGGCGAGGTCGGCGAGCCAGGCGGCGCGGGGGCGGCTGGCGATCGCCTCGGCCCAGCGGATGCCGCGCTCGACCATCTCGCCGCTCATCATGTCGGCGTTGTAGCCGCGCTCGCTCGGTGGTTCGCCGAGGAACGCGAGGAACTCCTCGTAGGCGCCCTTGGCGCCGAACCAGAGCTGGATGTACTCGCCGTCGGCGCACCGGTAGGCGAGGGTCTCCTGGGGGCCCTGGTCATGCCAGAGCAGCTTCGTCGTGGGGGAGGGGTGCTCGACCCGCCCGATGATCATTGGGAGGATCGCGCGCAGGCCGTCGGCGAGCGAGGTCTCCGCCCAGCCACCGCGCCCGGTCGCGGCCCGCTCGTAGAGCCCGGCGAGCGCCCCGACCGTCGCCGCGAGCCCCGCGCCCGCGCTCGCGATCGCGAGGTCGGGGAACGCCGGGCGGCCGGGCTGGTGGCACCGGATCTGGGTGAGCAGCCCGGTGCGGGCGGCGAGCAGCAGCTCCAGGTCGGCGAGCGCGCCGCGAGCGGTGTGGCTGGGCCGGGTGCGGACCACCACCAGGGCCGGGTTGGCGCGGGCGAGGTCCGGGTAGCCGAGCCCGCGGCGCTCGATCGCCTTCTCCGGGCCGTTGAGGAACAGGACGTCGGCGGACCTGGCGAGCGCCGCGGCCGTCGCCGCCGCGCCGTCGGGGTCCGCGTCGTCGTCGACGTCGACGATCTCCTTCCCGCGGTCCCAGACGCGGGCGAACTCCACCCCGGTGTCGAGCGTCGGCCGGCGGCCGGAGCGGACCCGGGTCACCTCGGCGCCGAAGTCGCGTAACAGCGCGCCCGGCAGGCTGCCGGCCAGGCCGGCTCCGACCACGCTGGTACCGAAAGCGACCTCGACGACCCGTACGCCGGACAGGGGACCCTGACCCGTCGTCTCGGTGGTCATCCGCGCTCCCTCCGCCTCGCGGCGGCCAGCACGGGGCTGGCCGCGGATTTATCATTAATGAGTAAATACTCATCGGCCGGTACGGGTGCGCGCAACAGGCGACCCGCCCTTCGTGCGTGCGCGTGCGCGTGCGGCCGAGGGTGGTCGGCGGCTCCGTCGGCGACGGGCCGGCCCGCGGTCGAGGCGTCCGTCGCGGTTGCCCCGGCCTTCATATCGGTGACATGCTGCTGCCACGAATGTGGGCTTGACGGCTGCCGTGGCGGTCGGTCGGTGCTCCGGGGCTGATGGAGGCGTTCAGGCGTGGCAGAGCTTGGCTTAGCGGCCGCTACAGCGGACAGGGGGGTCTACTACGACCCCTACGACGTGGAGATCGACACCGACCCGTACCCGGTGTGGAAGCGGATGCGGGACGAGGCGCCGCTTTACCACAACGACAGGCACGGCTTCTACGCGCTGAGCCGGTGGGACGACGTCGACGAGGCGCTTGTCGACCACAGGACGTACATCTCCGGCAAGGGCTCGGTCCTCGAGCTGATCAAGGCCGGGACGCTGATACCGCCGGGCATGGTCCTGGCCGAGGACCCGCCGATCCATGACCTGCACCGCGCGCTGCTGTCCCGGGTGTTCACGCCGAAGCGCATGGCGGCCCTGGAGCCCCGGGTGCGTGAGCTGACCGCGCGCACGCTCGACCAGTTCGTCGGCGCCGAGGGGTTCGACTTCGTCGCCGACCTGGGCGCGTTCATCCCGATGCGCGTGATCGGCATGCTGCTCGGTATTCCGGAGAGCGAGCAGGAGGCGCTGCGCGACCGGAACAACGCCCGTCACCACATCAGTCAGGGCGAGGTGCCGGAGCTCTCCGACATGCGTGCGGCGATGGCGGAGTTCGCCGACTACGTCGACTGGCGGGCCGACCATCCGTCCGACGACCTGACGACCACGCTGCTCACCGTCGAGTTCCGCGACGAGACCGGCACGACCCGCCGGCTGACCCGCACCGAGATCCTCCTGTACATCTCGCTGCTGGCCGGCGCAGGCAACGAGACCACGCGCCGGCTGATCGGCTGGACCGGCCAGCTGCTGGCCGACCACCCCGACCAGCGCCGGGCGATCGCGGCCGGCACGTCGACCGTCAACCAGGCGATCGAGGAGATCCTGCGCTACGAGACGCCGTCGCCGGTGCAGGGGCGGGTGCTGTCGCGCGACGTCGAGCTCCATGGTCAGACCGTTCCGGAGGGCGCCATCATGTTGCTGCTCAACGCCTCGGCGAACCGGGACGAGCGGCGCTTCCCCGACGCCGACGTGTTCGACATCAACCGGGAGGCCGAGCGGCACCTGTCCTTCGGCCGCGGGATCCACTTCTGCATGGGCTCGTCGCTCGCCCGCACCGAGGGCCGCGTCGTGCTGGCGGAAGTGCTCAGGCGGTGGACCGACTGGGACGTCGACTACGACAACGCGGTCCTAGATCACACGTCCACGACACGCGGTTGGATGCGTCTACCAATCCGCACGGTGTAGGAGGGTTATATGCGCTTCATCCTGCACTACCCGGAGACCAACGGGACCAGCCGCGACATGCTCGATCTCGGGCCGCTGGACGAGGTCGCCGCCGCCGCCGAGAAGGCGGGCTTTGACGCCATCTCGCTCACCGAACACCCGGTCCCGGGCGCGAGCTGGCTGGAGAACGGCGGGCACCAGAGCCTGGACCCGTTCGTGGCGCTCGGGTTCGCCGCCGCGGCGACCACCCGGCTGCGGCTGATGACGAACCTGGTCGTCGCCCCGTACCGCAACCCGTTCCTGCTCGCGAAAGCGGCGGCGACGGTCGACAAGCTCTCCGGTGGCCGGCTGATCATCGGGATGGGCACCGGCTACCAGAAGTCGGAGTTCTTCGCGCTCGGCGTGGACCTCGCGGAGCGGGCCGCGCTGTTCGACGAGGCGCTCGACGTGCTACCGCTGCACTGGCGCGGTGAACCGTTCAGCTACAAGGGCCTGCACTTCGACGCCCGCAACGTCATCGCCCGCCCGAAGCCGGTCCAGGACTCGATCCCGATCTGGGTCGGCGGCAACTCGGGTCGCGCTCGCCGCCGGGCCGCCGAGAAGGCCCAGGGCTGGCTGCCGATGACGGCCAGCCCGCAGGTGGCCCAGACCGCGCAGACGATGGCGATCACGTCGCAGGAGCAGATGGCGACCCTGATCCAGGGTGTCAAGGACGCGGCCGCCGCGGCGGGGCGCCCCGGCCCGCTGGACTTCACCTCGTCCTACAGCGGCGCCCAGGCCGCCATCGCGCCGAACGCGGACGCCGACCGGCACCGGGAGGAGTGGGCGGAGCTGGAGAAGATCGGCGTCACCTGGCTGATCATCTCTCCCCAGTCCAACTCCGCCGCGGAGACGTTCGGCTTCATCGAGGCCTTCGGCGGCACCTACCTGTCCTGACCTGGGACCGGCCCTGGCGATGACGGCGGCTGCACCTGATGAAGGGCTGTGGTTGCATCGCCGCGAGGCGGGTTGTGTGCGGATGAAGGAGAGAGCCATGCCGAAGGCGTACATCGTGTTCACAGAGGCGATCAAGGACCCGGACGGGATGGCCGAGTACGCGAAGGTCGCCGGGGCGTCGTTCGACGGCGTCGCCGGGCGGCCGCTCGCTCTCGGCCCCGCCTCCGAGGTCCTCGAGGGCGAGTGGCACGGCAACCAGACGGTCATCCTCGAGTTCGACTCGGTCGAGGCAGCCAAGGCCTGGTACACGTCCGAGGCCTATTCCCAGGCGATCCGGCTGCGCCAGGCCGCGGCGGACTGCAACGCCGCGATCATCCCCGGCTTCTGAGACGCCTGCTGAGACGAGGAAGAGCACCGATGGGGCCGGCCCTGGGCATCGAACCAAGAGAGCCTGACGGTCCGTCCTGAACAACGGCGAAAGGGGCGGTGGCGGGCCTGAGCCCGCCACCGCCCCTTTCGCGCGTTGGTGTGCTACTCCACCGTGATGGCGCGCTCGGGGCAGTGGCCCGAGACGGTGCGGACCTCCGCCTCGAGGTCGGCGGGCACCTCGTCGACGAGGACCTCGCCGTAGCCGTCGTCGCTGATCCCGAACACCGTGGGGCACTCAGCCGCGCAGACGCCGTGCCCGCGGCAGACGTCCTCGT
Source organism: Pseudofrankia asymbiotica (assembly GCF_001983105.1). Classification (GTDB taxonomy): domain Bacteria; phylum Actinomycetota; class Actinomycetes; order Frankiales; family Frankiaceae; genus Pseudofrankia; species Pseudofrankia asymbiotica. Next base: position 199,752 of record NZ_MOMC01000022.1, read on the forward strand.
CGATGAAGACCTTCATCACGCCTCGCTCGGGTTCTGGGCCGGAGTGAACTCCAGGCACAGGTACCCGAGGCCACGCAGGATAAAGGTCGGCAGGTACCGGTACTTGCGGGCGTCCGCCGGGCCGTGGACGGCCTCGTCGACGCGGATCTCGCTGGTGCGGGCCAGCAGCCGCTCGATCGCGACCCGGGCCTCGGCGCGGGCCAGCGGGGCGCCGGGACAGGTGTGGATGCCGCGGCCGAACGCGATGTGGTGCCGGGAGTTCGGCCGGGTGATGTCGAACTTGTCCGCGTCGTCGAAGTGCCGCGGGTCGCGGTTGGCCGCGCCGTTGACCACCATGAGCGTGGCACCGGCGGGGACGTCCACGCCACCCACGGTCGTCGGTACCTTGGCGAGCCGGAAGTCGCCCTTGATCGGGCTCTCCGTGCGCAGCGTCTCCTCGAGGAAGTTCGGGATGAGGCCGGGCTCGGCGCGCAGCCTGGCCTGCAGCTCGGGGTCCTCGGCGATCAGCTTGCCCGCGGTGCTGACGAGGCGGACGGTGGTCTCCTGGCCGGCGGAGAACAGGTTCGCCGCGACCCGCACGGCGTCCATGACCTCGGGCGTCGAGCCGTCGGGGAAGGTCGCCTGGGCGAGCCCGGTGAGCACGTCGCCGCGCGGCTCCTTGCGGCGGTCCTCGATGTAGACCCTGAACTTCTCGTAGAGGAACTCCAGTGGGGAGTGCGYGAGCGACTCACCGCTGGTGCCGCCGATGGTGCCGCTGGCGGCCCGGTTCAGGTGGCTGACGAACTCGGCGTGGTCCTCCTCGGGCACGCCGAGCAGGTCGGCGATGACCAGCAGCGCCAGCGGCCCGGCGAAGTCGCCGATGAACTCGCCCTTGCCGCCCTCGAGAAGGCTGTCGAGCAGCCGATCGGTGATGACACCCATCCACTCCTCGTTCTCGCGGAGACGCTTGGGGGTGATCATCTTCATCAGCAGTGCGCGATGGTCGGTGTGCAGCGGCGGGTCCATCGTCGGCAGCTGGTCGAAGAACGGGAGCGAGCCGCGGTGCTGCTCGATCAGCTCGGCGACGTCGTCGCGGCCCTCCAGGGGGACCGGGAAGCCCGGGAACGGGCCGGTCACTGACGTGCAGGACGAGAAGTTCTCGTTGTCCTGCAGGACCTGGATGCCCTCGTCGTAACCGGTGACCATCACGACGTTGTGATGCGGCTCCCGGCGCACCGGGCTCTTGGACCGCAGCTCGTCGAAGTACGGATACGGGTTCTCGACGAGCTCCTGGCCCAGGAAGAAGTCCAACGACTCGAGGTCGTTCGCCATCTGAAGGCTCCCTTCGACACCGCGACGCCGGCCGGGCGCGGGACCTGTTTCTCCGCCGCCGGAGGGGGCAACGGCGTTGAAAATTGCTGAGAGCAGCATTCTCCGCTAACGGAAGCTGCGATCCCAACCTACCGTACGACGCCCGTCCCTTCAGGCGCGTCCACGACGGGAACGACCGCGGCCGGACGGTATGAAACCGTCCGGCCGCGGTCTGGCGCCCGGCTGGCTATCGGGTAGCGGCAATCGAGATCGACTTGGAGTCGAGGAAGCCCTCGATGCCCTCCCTGCCCAGCTCGCGGCCGATGCCGGAGGCCTTCACGCCGCCGAACGGCGCCGCCGGGTCCATGCTGTAGGCCTCGTTGACGCCGAAGGTGCCGCTGCGCACCCGCCGGGCGACGTCCAGGCCACGCTCGACGTCGGCGGTCCACACCGAGCCGGACAGGCCGTACTCGGTCGCGTCGGCGATCCTGAGAGCCTCGGCCTCGTCGGCGTAGGGAATGACAGACAGGACCGGGCCGAAGATCTCCTCCTGCGCGATGCGCATGGAGCTGTCGACGTCGGCGAACAGGGTCGGGCGGACGTACCAGCCGCGGTCGACGCCGGCGGGCAGGTCGGCGCCGCCGGCGACGAGCCGGGCGCCTTCCTTCTGTCCGACCTCGATGTAGCCGCGGACCCGCTCCTGCTGGCGCTGGGCGACCAGCGGGCCGATCTCGGTGGCGGGGTCGGTCGGGTCGCCGGTGGGCAGCGACTCGACCATGGCGGCCAGCGCGTCGACGTACTCGGCGTAGCGGGACCGGGGAACCAGAACCCGGGTCTGGGCGACGCAGGCCTGGCCGCTGTTCATCAGGCCGGCGACCTCGACGCCCTTGGCCATCGCGGCCGGGTCGGCGTCGTCGAGCACGACGGCGGCGGACTTGCCGCCCAGCTCCAGGCTGACCCGCTTGAGGTTCGCCCCGCAGGCGGCGGCGACCTTGCGGCCGGCGGCGGTGGAGCCGGTGAACGAGACCTTGTCGACCCCCGGATGGGAGACCAGGTACTCGCCGACCTCGCGGCCGGCCGCCAGGATGCTGACGACGCCCGGCGGGATCTCGGCCCGCTCCAGCAGGCCCGCGAGCCAGTACGCGTCCAGCGGCGTCTCCGGCGACGGCTTCAGCACGACCGAGCAGCCGGCGAGCAGCGCGGGGATCAGCTTGCCGATCGTCAGGTGCATCGGCATGTTCCACGGGACGATCGCGCCGACGACGCCGACCGGCTCCTTGCGCACCAGGATGTCCTGGCCGTAGAAACCGGGCCGCTTCTCCTCCCAGGCGAGGTTCTCGGCGATGCCCGCGAAGGCGTTCATCATGAACATCGGGATGGTGACGTGCCCGAGCTTGGCGAAGCTGATCGGCGCGCCCATCTCGGCGGTGATGATGCTGGCCAGCTCGGCGCGGCCCGGCTTGTAGAGCGCGGCGAGCCGGCGGACCGCGGCGACCCGCTCCGCCGGGTCGAGCCGGGGCCAGGGGCCCTCGTCGAACGCCGTCCGCGCCGCGGCCACCGCCTTGTCGACGTCGGCCGGGGTCGGCTCGGCGACCCTGGCGATGACCTCCTCGGTGGCGGGGGAGACGACGTCGAACGTGTCAGGGCCGCTCGGTGCGACCCACTCGCCGCCGATGAACAGACGATCCTGAACCTGCATCGTGCTTCCTCCGGTTGCCCTTCGCTTCCCGCTGCCGGTCGCGCTGTGGGGCGCCTTCTAGTGCCTTCTTGCGCTGGGTGTCGGGTTGGCTTGAAGTGGCGGTTGCGTTTGGGTCGGGTTGCCTGGCGGCCCCGGGCTGGCGGGCACGAGGTGGCGGTGGTGGTTGGTTCCGGTGGGCTAGACCTCGTCGACCAGGCCGGCGAGCGATGCCCGGTGCAGCACGTTGGCGGCCAGGCGCATGTGGGCGGCGTCGACGAGCCGGCCGTCGCGCCCGATCGCGCCGACCCCGTCGCGCTCGGAGGCGCGGTAGACCTCGATCGAGTCGCGGGCCTCGGCGATCTGCGCCGCGGTGGGGGCGAAGACCTCGTTGGCGATGGGCACCTGGGACGGGTGGATCGCCCACTTGCCGTCGTAGCCGAGCAGGCTCGCGTGCGTCGCGGCGCGGCGGTAGCCGTCGGGGTCCTTGTAGGCGGGGTAGGGCGCGTCGATCGCGTCGATGCCGGCGCCGCGGGCCGCGGCGAGCACCTGCACGCGGGCGAAGTGCCAGAAGTCGCCGGGGTAGTCGCCGAGCGGGTCGAAGTTGCCGTTCACCCGGGCGTGCAGCGACGCGGACAGGTCACCGGCGCCGAAGATGATGGCCTCCAGCCGCGGGCTGGCCCTGGCGATCTCGGCCGCGTTCGAGAGGCCCTCGGCCTCCTCGATGAGCACCTCGAGGCCGATCCGCTTGCGCAGGCCGAGCTTGGTCTCCAGCTGGGTGAGCAGGACGTCGAACCACCAGACGTCCCGGGCCGAGCGCGCCTTGGGCACGATCAGGACGTCGACGGCCTCGCGGGCGCCGGTCACGATCTCGACGACGTCGTCGTGGCACCACTCGGTGTCCAGTCCGTTGACGCGGACGGCGCGGACGGTGTGGCCCCAGTCCTGGCCGGTGAGGGCCTTGACGGCGATGCCCCGGGCGGACTCCTTCGCGGCCGGCGCGCAGGCGTCCTCCAGGTCGAGGAAGACCAGGTCGGCCCCGGACGAGCCGGCCTTCATGCACATCTTCTCGCTGCTGGCCGGCGTCGCCAGCTCCGAGCGGCGGGCGCGCGGTTCGCGCACGGGTCCTCCTGTGGCTCTTGCGGGACCGGGACGGCTGCCTGCCGGCCGGCGCTGAAGGCTACTTGCCGGCGAGCCGCGCGGCGATCGGCGCGAAGCTCTCGAGCTGGTTGGACTGGATGGTCACGTAGTTGATGCCGAAGGCCTCGCGGCGCGCGAGCAGCTGGTCGGCCATCTCGTCGGGGGTGCCGACGAGCACGTTCGGGTGCGCGGCGGTCACGTCCGGCGTGGTCTTCATCCACCCGGCCAGCTTCTCGAACACCGCCGCCTTGTCCGTGGTGATCTCAGAGAAATACGGCGACCCCTCGATGTCGAGCTCACCCACGCGCTCGGGCGCGGCTGACCGGATGAAGCCGACCCGCCGGGCGAGCTCCTCGTCCGGCGTCAGCCCGTCGTCGTTGCGGGGGCTGAAGTGCACGTTGGAGATGCTGACGATGTCGGCCTCGCGGGCGGCGAACGAGAGCACCCGCTTCTTGCCGCCACCGATCATGATCGGCGGTCGCGGCTGCTGCACGGGCACGGGGAGGCCGCGGTAGCCGGAGACGTTGACGTGGTCGCCCTTGATCTCGATCGGCTCGCCGGACCAGTGGGCCTTGGCCAGGGCGACGACCTCGACGAGCTTGTCGATGCGCCGCGGGGCCGGGCCGAAGGCGAGGCCCATGGCCTCGTACTCGGCCCCGTTCCAGCCCGCGCCGATGCCGAACTCGAGCCGGCCGTCGGAGAGCAGGTCGATCGTCGCCGCCTCCTTCACGAGTACGGCCGGCACGTGGTAGTCGACGCAGAACACCCGGCAACCGACCCGCAGGGAAGTGGTCACCATGGCGGCGGCGGTCATCGCGGCGAGCGGGGCCAGGTGCTGCGGCGGCATGCTCGCCGCCCGCGCCACGGGGCCGGGGCCCAGATAGTGGTCGGCCACGAAGAGCGTGGAGTACCCGAGGTCCTCCGCCTTCCGGGCCAGCTCGCGCCACACGGTGCCGGACGCTGCCTTGGTGCCCTGGACGGCGAAGCGGAACGGACGGACCATTGGCATGCCCCGATTATACGATGCTCGCATGACTATAGGACGACCTGCGATTTGTGGTAGCGTCGTTCTCGCCAGCGCACGCTGATCGTTCTCATCAAGGCGAGCTGATCATTCTCGTATGTGAGACGACCGTTCTTCTGGAGGGCGTGATGACGGGAGCCCCGCCCGCGTGGCGTGCCCGCCGCAACGCCGTGGTCCTCCTCCGCGACCGGCCCAGGTGGTGCCGGAACAGCGGAGGGAGYCCCTACGCCCCGCCCTGATCTGGCCGGCAACCCGATCTTCGATCTCGCCCGCCCGTCTCGTCAGAAGGTCCACGGCATGCATGCGCTCGACGGAGTCAAGGTCCTCGATCTCGGCACCTTCCTGGCCGGCCCGTTCTGTGCGACGGTGCTCGGCGAGTTCGGCGCCGAGGTCGTCAAGGTCGAGCGCCCCGGCGTCGGCGACCATCTGCGCCGGTTCGGCAGCGACACGGAGTGCGGCGACACGCTCGTCTGGCTCTCGGAGGCGCGAAACAAGCGGTCGGTGACGATCAATTTCACCGACCCGCGCGGCCGGGAGCTGCTCCGCGAGCTGATCGCCTGGGCGGACGTCGTCATCGAGAACTTCCGGCCAGGTGTCATGGAGAAGCTGGGTCTGGACTTCCCGGCGATCCAGGAGATCAACCCCGCCGCGATCCTGCTGCGCGTGTCCGCCTACGGGCAGTCCGGCCCGCTGCGGGATCTGCCGGGGTTCGCGCGGATCGCGCACGCGTTCTCGGGTCTGGCCTTCCTCGCCGGCGAGCCGGACGGCATTCCGGTGACGCCTGGCTCCACCTCGCTGGCCGACTACATGTCCGGCATGTACGGCGTCATCGGCGTGCTGATGGCGCTGCGGGCCAGGGAGAGCACCGGGCGCGGCCAGGTCGTCGACATCGCGCTGTTCGAGACGATCTTCCGGGCGCTTGACGAACTGGCGCCGGCCTACCAGAAGAACGGCTTCGTCCGGGAGCGGATGGGCGCCGACACGGTGAACGTCGTGCCGCACAGCCACTACCGGACCGCTGACGGCCACTACGTGGCGATCGCCTGCTCACACGACGACATGTTCGCCCGGCTGGCACGGGCGATGGAGCGGCCAGAGCTGTCCGCCCCCGACCTCTTCGGGCCGAAGCAGAACCGGCTCGCCGCCCGCGACGTGATCAACAAGCTGGTGGCCGACTGGGTCGGCGCGCTGTCGTGCGACGAGGTCGTGGCCCGCTGCCGCGCGGCCGAGGTGCCGGCCGGCAAGCTCTACTCGATCGCCGACATCTTCGAGGACGAGCAGTACCAGCACCGCGGGACGATCACGGTGGAGGACTCCCGGATCGGTCCGCTCGCGGTGCCGAACGTGATCCCGGCGCTGTCCGAGACCCCGGGCGAGATCCGCTGGCTCGGCCCGGAGCTCGGCGAGCACACCGACGCGGTGCTCGGCCAGATCCTCGGCCGCTCGGCCGACCAGATCGCCCAGCTGCGCGCGGACGGCGTCGTCTGATCTTTCCTGCCTCGTCGTGGCGGCGCCGTGCGGGCGCCGTCCCCGTCACATCCACATCCTGATCACCGCAGCACCGCTGATCGGCGCCGGGCATCGTCCGGCCCGAGATCATCCCACGGAGGGGGTGGAGAATTGTCCAGCATCGACAAACTGGCGACCGGCCGTGACAAGTACACGCTGGATTATCCGGAGCTTGGCACCGGCCCGGTCGACTACGAGGACTCGATCTCCGAGGWGTTCTTCGAGGCCGAGCGTGAGGCCRTCTTCAAGCGGACGTGGCTGAAGGTCGGCCGGGTCGAGCAGCTGCCCCGCAACGGCACGTTCTTCACCCGCGAGCTCAAGGGCCTCGGGTCGATCGTGATCAGCCGGCACACCGACGGCGAGGTATACGCGCTGCACAACATCTGCGCGCACCGCGGGAACAAGGTGGTCTGGCAGGAGCACCCGGGCAACGAGTCCAAGGGCACCGCCCGGCAGTTCCAGTGCAAGTACCACGGCTGGCGCTACGGCCTCGACGGCAAGTGCAGCTACGTCACCAAGCGGGACCAGTTCTTCGACTCGCTGCCCGAGGACGGGCTGGGCATGCCGCAGCTGCGGTGCGAGGTCTTCGCCGGGTTCATCTTCGTGAACTTCAGCCAGGAGGCTCCGCCGCTGCGCGAGTTCCTCGGCGAGAAGCTCGTCGCCGAGCTGGAGTCCTGGCCGTACGAGAAGTTCACCAACCACTGGGGCTTCCGGACCTACGTCAAGGGCAACTGGAAGATCGGCATCGACGCGCTGCTCGAGTGGTACCACCCGGCGTACGTCCACGGCCGGTTCCTCGACACCGACGTGTCGCAGGCGGAGAAGCTCGTCCCGCCGATGGACTCCTACCACTACGACCTGTTCGCCCCGCACATGCTGACCTCGGTGCCCGGCCCGCCGCCGCTGAAGCCGCGCAACGGTGCGTCGGTCGGCCCGGCCGTCCGGGACATGAACTGGGTCTACAGGCTTTTCCGCGCCGGCCTGTTCGGCCCGGACGACGTGCGCGACGACCTCGGGTTCCTCACCCCTGACCGGAACCCAGGCGAGGTCCGGTACTGGAGCAACGACCAGTACTGGCTGTTCCCGAACCTGTCGATCCAGCTGTGGGGCCGGGGCTACTACATCACCTACCAGTACATCCCGGACTCGGTGGGCGGCCACAACTACGAGGTCGACATCTACTTCCCGGAGCCGAAGAGCGTCTCCGAGCGGCTCGCCCAGGAGCTGGTCGTCGACAGCACCATCGAGTTCGCCATGCAGGACACCAACACGGTGGAAGCGAGCTACTCGGCGCTGGCCAACCGTGCGCTGCAGACCTTCCACCTGTCCGACATGGAGCTGATGATCCGCCAGTTCCACCATGTYGTCCGTAACGCCGTCGCCGCTGGCCAGGCCGGTACCGAGAAGTAAGGAGCAGACGCGATGACGACGACCACCGGCACCCTGCCCGAGAAGTTCAGCGTCCTCGAGCCCTGGGCGGAGGACTGGGCACTGGCCACCCGGACCGAGCGGTACGAGAAGCGGCTGTCGAAGACCATCGACGAGCTCGGCGAGTTCTACGACGCGATCGCGCCGCACGCCGAGGAGGCGATCGCCTACCTCGACACGTTCGACGTGAAGGACCTGCCCGAGCCGGAGACCCGGCTGATGCACCTGCTCTACTCGATGATCATGGTGTCCTACCCGGTGAACATCTTCAAGCAGCCCCGCATCCCGGACTCCGGCGCCGCGTTCTTCAACGCCGCCGTCGAACCCGCGATCTGAGCGAACCCGGGACGAGGCGCCATGAGCATCACCAAGACGAAGGTCACGCCGACCACCGGGATCGAGATCTCCGGGCTCTCCGGCGGCCAGCTGCTGGACCCGGCGGTCGCCGCCGACACCCTCGCCGGCCTGGAGGAGAGCGGTGTCGTGATCTTTCGTGAGGCGAACGTCACCGACGACGAGCTGGTGGCCCTGAGCCGGCTCCTCGGTGAGGTCGTGCCGCCGGCGCGCGGCGCCGTCGAGGGCCACCCGGAGGTTCAGGCGATCACCCGCGACGCGTCGAAGAGCACGATGGCGGCGTACCGCGAGGCGACGTTCTGGTGGCACTTCGACGGCGCGACCGACACCGTGCCGGACAAGTACACGCTGCTGACCGCGCGGGAGATCGCGGGCGACGACGACGGCGACACCGAGTTCGCCAACGTCTACGCCGCCTACGACGCTCTCCCCGACGAGGAGAAGGCGCGGCTCGCCGGTGTGCGGGTGGTGCACAGCTTCGCGGCGTCGCAGCTGCGCGTCTACCCGGATCCCTCGGAGCGGGAACGGGCGTCCTGGGACCGGATCCCGTCCCGGGAGCACCCGCTCGTCTGGCACCGGCGCAGCGGCCGGCGCTCGCTGCTGCTCGGCGCGACCGCCGGCGAGGTCGTCGGCCAGCCGGACGAGGAGGGCGAGTCGCTGCTCGAGCGGCTGCTCACCTGGGCGGCGCAGCCACAGTTTGTGGTACGCCACAAGTGGCGGCGAGGCGACCTCGTCATCTGGGACAACACGGGGATGTTGCACCGGGCGCTGCCTTACGGCGAGACCTCGAGCCGGCTGATGCACCGCACCTCGATCGCCGGCGACGAAGCCATTTCCTAGATCAAAGAGGAGGTTCGGCATAGTGACCGAGCAGCGGACGGCGCTTGTCACCGGCGGTGGGTCGGGTATCGGGCGGGCCATCTCCCATCGGCTCGCCGCGGACGGCTTCGCGGTCGCCGTCCTGGACCTCAACGCCGACGCGGCGAAGAAGGTCGCCGAGGAGATCGGCGAGGCGGGGAACGAGGCCGTCGCCTTCGGCGGGGTCGACGTGTCCAGCCGCGAGCAGGTGAACGCGGCCGTCGAGAGCATCCGGGCCTCGATGGGCCCGGTCCTGGCGCTCGTGAACAACGCGGGCGTCACCGGCTTCCGCGAGTTCCTGAAGATCAGCGACGCGTCCTGGGACAAGACCATCGCGGTCAATCTCTCCGGGCCCTTCTACGTCACCCAGGCGGTGCTGCCCGACATGATCGCGGCGCACTGGGGCCGGATCGTGAACATCTCGTCGTCGAGCGCCCAGGGCGGCCAGCAGTACATGACGCACTACGTCGCCTCGAAGGCCGGCCTGATCGGCATGACCAAGGCGCTCGCGCTGGAGTTCGGCCCCGAGGGGATCACCGTCAACACGATCCCGCCCGGCTTCGTCGACACCCCGATGCTGCGCGAGTCCGAGCGGCGCGGCATGTTGGGCGGCGGCGTCGAGGAGCACGCCGGGAAGACCCCGGTGCGCCGCGCAGGCAAGCCGGAGGACATCGCGGTAGCCACCTCGTTCCTGTGCCGCGACGAGGCCAGCTACATCACCGGTCAGATCATCGGCGTCAACGGCGGCCGCAACACCTAGAGCCATCCGGGGACGGGGCGCCGCGCGCCTCGTCCCCGCGGCGAGGTGGCCGGCGCGTCGGCCGGTGACGACATCGACGTCCGCTGGAGGTTGCCGTGGGACGGCTGAATGGCAAGGTCGCGATCGTCACGGGGGCCGGGTCCGGGATCGGGAAGGCGTCGGCGCTGCTGTTCGCGGCCGAGGGCGCCAAGGTCGTGTGCGCGGACCTGAACGGCTCGGAGAAGGACACGGCCGCCGAGATCGGCGCGAGCGCGGTGGCGGTCCAGGTGGACGTGGCCGTCGCCGCCGACGTGCGGAACATGGTGGAGACGGCGGAGCGCGAGTTCGGCCGGCTCGACGTGCTGTTCAACAACGCCGGCGTCTCCGGCCCGTCCGCGCCGATTCACGAGCTCGACGAGGAGATACTCGACCGCCTCCTCGCGGTGAACATCAAGGGCGTCTTCCTCGGCATCAAGTACGCCGTCCCCGTGATGCTGAAGACGGGCGGCGGGTCGATCGTCAACACGGCGTCGAACGCCGGGATGGTCGGCTGGAAGGGCAAGGGCGGGTACTCGGCGGCCAAGGGCGGCGTCGTGCTGCTCACCAGGTCGGCGGCCCTCGACTACGCGAAGTCCGGTATCCGGGTCAACGCGGTCTGCCCGGGCATGACCTGGACCGGCATGGCCGCCGCCCAGGCCTCCGAGCCGCCCGAGGACATCAAGGTGCCGAACCCGATGGCGCGTTTTGGCCGGCCGGCCGAGCTGGCCGCCGCGGCGCTCTTCCTGGCCAGCGACGAGTCGTCGTTCATGACCGGCGTGGCGATGCCGGTGGACGGCGGTTACGTCGCGCGCTGACGGCGAGAGCTGACGAGAGCTGCCGGAAGGTAAACATTCAGGTGCTTTGTTGATGTTGCTTTGGGTCGCTGGCTTCGGAGCCAGGCGCTGATGTTGGTGGTCGCGTGGCGTGCCAGGTCTGGTGCGTGTGGTGAGGTAGGGGCATGGCGCCGGTCGAGGAGATGCCCCCTGAGGGCCTCCTCGCGGTGGTGCGCGCCCAGGCGGAGCTGATCGCGGAGTTGCGGGCGACGGTCGCCGAGCAGGCCCGGCAGATCGCGGAGCTGACGGCGAAGGTCGCTGACCTGGAGCGGAAGGCGTCGCGGAACTCGCGGAACTCGTCGTTATCGCCGTCCAGCGACGGCGCGATCCCGGGTCGGAAGCCGCCCGAGCCGCCGGCGGGCGGTGGCGGGGCGGGGAAGAAGAAACGCGGCAAGCAGCCGGGCGCGGACGGGTTGACGCTGGCCTGGCGGGAGGACCCAGACCGGGTGGAGGGGCACTTCCCGACTGGGG
>NZ_MOMC01000023.1 GCF_001983105.1 Pseudofrankia asymbiotica
GCTCGAGGGCACCACCGTCGACCTGCTGGGCAAGGCCCGCAAGGTCGTCGTCACCAAGGACGAGACGACCATCGTCGAGGGCGCTGGCGACACCGACCAGATCTCGGGCCGGGTCAGCCAGATCCGCAACGAGATCGACAAGTCGGACTCCGACTACGACCGCGAGAAGCTGCAGGAGCGGCTGGCCAAGCTCGCCGGTGGCGTCGCGGTCGTGAAGGTGGGCGCGGCGACCGAGGTCGAGCTCAAGGAGAAGAAGMACCGCATCGAGGACGCCGTCTCGAACGCGAAGGCGGCCGTCGAGGAGGGCATCGTCGCCGGCGGTGGYGTCGCCCTGCTCCAGGCCTCCATCAGCGCGTTCGACAAGCTCGACCTGTCCGGCGACGAGCTCACCGGCGCGAACATCGTCAAGCTCGCGCTCGAGGCGCCCATCAAGCAGATCGCCTTCAACAGCGGTCTCGAGGGCGGCGTCGTGGTCGACAAGGTGCGCAACCTGCCGATCGGCCACGGCCTCAACGCGGCCACCGGCGAGTACGTCGACATGCTGGCCACCGGCATCATCGACCCCGCCAAGGTGACCCGCTCGGCGCTGCAGAACGCCGCGTCGATCGCCGGCCTCTTCCTCACCACCGAGGCCGTCATCGCCGACAAGCCCGAGAAGAACGCCGCCCCGGCCATGCCGGGTGGCGGCGGCGAGATGGACTTCTGAGTTCCTGAGGGACTCATCAGTTCGCAGCACGTAGGAGGGGCGGTCCCGGGAGGGGCCGCCCCTTCGTGTCCGCGCGGCCCGAGAGGCGATTTCTGCTCCGCTCGAACACCGGTCAACCACTGGAAGTGACCGGGCGCGGGATGTCGCGCGGCCGGCATGGCCTTTGCGACGGGCCAGTGCCAGGCTTGGCACATGTCGCAGAATTCCCCCACGCCGGGCTGGTACCAGGACCCGTCAGGTGCACCGGGCCTCCGGTGGTGGGACGGCACCCAGTGGACGACGCACACGCAGCAGGCACCACAGGGTCAGCCGACGCCGCCGCCCCAGGCGCAGCCACAGCCGGCGCAGGCGGGGCCCGGGCCGCAGCCGGCCGGCCCCTACCCGCCCCAGCCCCAGCCCCAGCCCCAGCAGCCTGGCGGTTACCCGCAGGGGCCAGGACAGCCAGGGCCGGGCTGGCAGGCAGGACCGGGACAGCCGCGGCAGGTGCCGCAGCAAGGGCCGCCGATGCAGTGGGGGGCGGCCCAGGGCGGCCCGGGAGCGCCGGGTGGATACGCGCCGGCGCCGGCGCCGGTGTTCACGTCGGCCACGCCGGACAAGATCCAGCGCCAGGTCCAGCAGCAGGCCGGGGTCGCCCCGGCTGGCCTGGGCGGCGGGTCGATCTTCTCCGAGCCGGTGCTCGTGGTGAACCAGAAGACCCAGCTCATCGAGATCACCAACCAGTACGCCGTCTTCGACCAGCAGGGCCGCCAGATCGCCTCGGTCGTCGAGGTCGGGCAGAGCACGATGAAGAAGGTCGCCCGGGTCGTCTCCTCGCTCGACCAGTACATGACGCACAAGCTGGAGGTGCGCGACCAGGCCGGCACGGTCCAGCTCGTGCTCACCAGGCCGCGGAAGCTGGTCAAGTCGCGGGTCGTCGTCGCCCGGCCCGACGGCTCCGAGGTCGGGCAGATCGTCCAGCAGAACGCGATCGGGAAGATCCGGTTCGGGCTGATGGTCGGCGAGCACCAGGTCGGCATGATCAAGGCCGAGAACTGGCGGGCCTGGAACTTCGCCATCGTCGACCACAACGACGTCGAGGTCGCCCGGATCACCAAGACCTGGGAGGGGGTGCTGCGCACGATGTTCACGTCGGCCGACAACTACGTCGTGCAGATCCACCACCGCCTGGCGGACCCGCTGCTCAGCATGGTCATCGCCTCCGCCCTCACCGTCGACACCGCGCTCAAGCAGGACTCCCGCGGCTGGAACTAGCGCCTCGACGAGCGTTCGCCCGGCGGCACACGACCGGCTGGTCGCCATGGTCGTGTCGTCGTGGTCGCGGATCCGACCAGATCGCGACCACGACGACACGACCACAGCGGGCTGATTGGTCGAAGGTCGCGCGACAATAGACGAAACTCGCGCGGCCGGCGGCCACAGCAGGTCAAAGGCCGACTTCGGTCAACAACCTCTTGGACAGACGGGCGGGCGGGCGACAGGATGGCCGCGTGATGCAGCAGGCAGTCACACAGGCGCGCAAGCACCTCCCCATGGTGGTCCTGCCCGCCCCGCCGGTCACGGTGGCGGCGCTGGAGGCGGCCGAGGCCGACGACGGGCGGGTGGAGCTTCTCGACGGGCTGTGCGTGCTGCGCCCCTGGCCGACGCCGCTGCGGACCCGCGTCATCCAGCGGCTCGCCGAGCGGCTCGCCGACGCCGCCCCCTCGGGTGCGTACGTCTATCCGCACGGCGTGAGCATCGAGATCTCCGCGCGCACGCTGCTCGCCCCGGACATCATCGTCGGCCCGGCGCCCGCCCCGGTGTCGGCTCCGTCGCCCACGCCCGTGCCGGGGCAGGGGCCGGCGGCCGTACCGTCGGCGCAGGGCACCGGCGGGCAGGCGCCCGCGGGCGCCGCCGCGAGGAGCCGGATCAGCGAGCTGCCGTTCCTCGTCGTCGAGGTGGCCGACGAGAGCACTCGCCGCTACGACCGGACCCTCAAGCTGGACGTCTACCGGGAACGCGGGATCCCGTCCTGCTGGCTGGTCGACCCGGACCCGGCCGCGGCGACCGCCACCGTCGAGGTGTACGACCTCGTCGACGGCGCCTACGTCCGCACCGGCGAGGTCCGTGGCACCGCCCCACTGTCCGTGAGCCGCCCGTTCCCCGTCACGATCATCCCCGCCGACCTGATCGACCCACCCGAGTAGCTGTATTTCTGGTTCGCTCCGTCCGGGCACGGCGCTACGGCCCCGTACTCGCTTCGCTCGTGGGACGGGCCTCCGCGAGGCGCGCCTCCGCGCCCGCACGGTCACCCGCCGCTGAACGTCACCAACCCGAAGAACCGCGCCCTCTCGGGGCACGTCGTTTCGCTCGTGGGACGGGCTCCGCGGGCGCGCGGGCACCCGCCGCCGCGCGTCGCTGGCGGTCGACGCGCCTTCAGGCGATGTCCGCCGCGTCGACGATCGTGTAGGCGTAGCCCTGCTCGGCCAGGAAGCGCTGGCGATGGGCCGCGTACTCCTGGTCGAGGGTGTCGCGGGAGACGACCGTGTAGAAGTGCGCGGAGCGGCCGTCGGCCTTGGGGCGCAGCACGCGGCCGAGGCGTTGCGCCTCCTCCTGGCGGGAGCCGAACGTGCCGCTGACCTGGATCGCGACGCCCGCCTCCGGCAGGTCGATCGAGACGTTCGCGACCTTGGAGACGACCAGTGTGGTGATCTCACCGGTCCGGAACGCCTCGAACAGCCGCTCCCGCTCCTTGTTGCGGGTACTGCCCTGGATGACGGGTGCGTCGAGGTTGCGCCCGAGCATCTCCAGCTGGTCGAGGTAGGCCCCGATGACGAGCACCCGGTCGTCGGAGTGCTTGCGGACCAGCCGCTCGACGACACCGTGCTTGGACAGCGCCGTCGCGCACATCTTGTAACGCTCGTCGGGCTCGGCGACGGCGTACGACATCCGTTCGTCCTCGGTGAGGGTCACCCGCACCTCGGTGCACTCCGCCGGCGCGATCCAGCCCTGCGCCTCGATCYCGCGCCACGGCGCGTCGTACCGCTTCGGGCCGATCAGCGAGAACACGTCGCCCTCGCGGCCGTCCTCGCGCACCAGCGTCGCCGTCAGGCCGAGCCGCCGCCTCGACTGGATGTCAGCGGTCATCCGGAACACCGGGGCGGGCAGCAGGTGAACCTCGTCGTAGACGATGAGGCCCCAGTCCCGGGCGCCGAACAGGTCCAGGTGCAGGTACTCGCCGCCACGGCGGGCGGTCATGACCTGATAGGTGGCGATCGTGACCGGCCGGACCTCCTTGCGCTCCCCGGAGTACTCGCCGATCTCGTCCTCGGTCAGCGACGTGCGCCGCAGCAGCTCGCTGCGCCACTGCCGGCCGGCGACCGTGTTGGTGACGAGGATCAGGGTGGTGCTACTCGCCTGAGCCATCGCCGCCGCGCCGACGATCGTCTTGCCCGCGCCGCTGGGCAGCACGATCACGCCCGAGCCGCCCTCCCAGAAGCCCGCGACGGCGCCTTTCTGGTAGTCGCGCAGCTGCCACCCCTCCTCGCGCAGCTCGATCGCGTGGGCCTCGCCGTCGACGTAGCCGGCCAGGTCGTCGGCCGGCCAGCCGAGCTTGAGCAGCGCCTGCTTGAGCCGGCCCCGCTCGGACGGGTGGACGATGACCGTGTCGTCGTCGACCTTCGCCCCGAGCATCGGCGCGATCCGTTTGGCGCGGGTGACCTCGACCAGCACCGCCCGGTCGACGGCGCGCAGCACCAGGCCGTGTACCGGGTCGTTCTCCAGGCGCAGCCGGCCGTAGCGGTCCATCGTGTCGGCCACGTCGACGAGCAGCGCGTGCGGCACGGCGTAGCGGGAGTAGGTGACCAGCGCGTCGACGACCTGCTCGGCGTCATGCCCGGCGGCCCGGGCGTTCCACAGCGCGAGCGGGGTGATGCGATAGGTGTGGATGTGCTCGGGCGAGCGTTCCAGCTCGGCGAACGGCGCGATCCCCGCCCGCGCCTGGGTCGCGAGTGGGTGGTCGACCTCCAGCAGCAACGTCTTGTCCGACTGGACGATCAGCGGCCCATCAGGCACTGGCTACCCCACCCATCCCGATCCTGAAGAGCATGACTCGACGGTACCTGCCCTCGGATAGGACACCGCACGGCCACCAGCCGTAGTAGTGACGGGCAACAGGTTGACCTCGCGCCGACGAGCGCCCGAGTCCGCGGTAGCGCGGTCCTCATGCCCTAGCCTTACGAGATCCGGCCGAAGGTCGCGCGATCATGGCGAAGCCTCACCCGGCCGGAAGTCGCGATCACATCGAGATCAACGTCGAGATCCATACCGGCGGACGCCAGCGGAACGGCTGCGTCCCTGACATCGGGAGCCCGCCATCGCTCGCCGAACCGCCCCAGCACCCAGGATCTCCACCGCGGCGAGCGGCGCCCCCGGCGGCGTGCCCGAGGTGGGGCCGCGCCAGCCGTGCCCCTGCGGCTCTGGCCGCCGCTACAAGGCCTGCCACGGCGCCAGGACGCGTCCCGCGCCGGTGCTGCGGCCGTTCGCCGGCCGCGCCGACGAGCCGGACCTGGTCGCGCTGCGAGAGCTGGTGCCCAGCGCCACCGCGCCGGTGACCCTGCACCCCGACCATCTCGCCAAGCACCCCGAGCACGCCGACCGCAAGATCATTATCGGTACGATGCTGCCGCAGGCGGCGCCGGCACTGGTCCGTGACACCGGCGAGATCCTGCTGGCCACCCAGACCCTCACCCCCGGCCTCGACGCGTCGGCGGACATCGCGGGCGCGCTGCTGGCGGCGCTCGCCGCGGAGCCCGGCAACGTCGTCGCCGACGGTCCCGTCTCGGCGCTGGGCGCGGTGGAGCGCCTGCCGCAGGGGCTCGCCGGCCTCCCCCGCCTCGTCGACCTGCTCGACCCGGCCCCGCTGAAGGTCACCGTGCACCCCGGCTTCGGCTGGTGGCTGCCGCCGGCCGAGGACGACTCCCCAGGCCTGTCCGGTGAGGTGCAGGCCAGTCTCGAACGGGCCAACGCCACGGTCGTGCCCACCGCCCGGCTGAGCTCCGTCGAAGCCGCCTACTGGACCCAGCCCGGCGACAAACGCCACCTGCGCTGGGTGCTGCCGTTCCCGGCCGGGAAGGACGGCGGGACCGACCTGGTCGGCGCAGGAGCGGAGGAGGAACTGCTCGACGCGCTCGCCCGGGTCGCCACCGCCGGCGCGTTGACCGTCGGCGAGGGGTCGCGCTTCGTCGGCTCGTTCCGGGCCGACGGTCTGGTCGTCCCGGTCTGGGACCTCGCGCCGGACGCCGACGCGGACAGCTGCGAGGAGCCGGCGGCGGCGCTGCGGGCCGCGCTGGACGAGGTGCTGGCCGACCGCCGCCCGCTGACGAGCGAGGAGCGCCGCGTCCGCGCCGGTGTCGTCGGCCGCACCCTGACACTGCGTTAGCCCGCCTTTGACCTGCTAAGGACGGACCTGGTCGGGTGGGCGCGGGCATGATGGCGGGGCAGCAGACCCGAGGCGAGACGAGGCAGCACGCCGCCGCGACCGAGACGAGGCCACTCCTGATGCCGGACCGCGCCTGATGGCCCGCTTCGACTTCGACGTCGTCGTGATCGGGGCCGGACCGGCCGGGGCAGCGGCCGCGCGCGTCGCCGCGGCGGCGGGAGCCCGCGTCTGCCTGCTCGAGCGGGCCGTGCTGCCGCGTTACAAGACCTGCGGCGGCGGGCTCGTCGGGATGTCCCGCGACCAGATCGGCGCCGCGGGGCTCGACTGGGCCGACCTGGCCCGCGCCCAGGTCGACGTGCTCACCATGACGCTCGACGGCCGGCTGAAGGTCACCCGGCGCCGCCGCGACGGCCAGCCGATCCTCGCCATGGTGATGCGCCCCGAGCTCGACGCCGCCCTCGTCGACGTGGCCAGGGCGGCGGGCGCCGAGGTGCGGACCGCGACCACGGTCACCGAGGTGCGCGACGCCGGCACGGACGGGGTCGCGGTGGCGGTGCGCGGCGGCCCGGACCTGGTCGCCTCGGTCGTCGTCGGCGCGGACGGGACGTCCTCACGCGCGGCCGGCTACGTCGGGGTGCGCTGCGACCAGGTGGACGTGGGCCTGGAGGGCGAGTTCCGGGTGCCGTCCTACCTCGCCGCCCGGTGGGAGCGGCGGATGCTGCTGGACTGGGGCCCGGTGCCCGGTTCGTACGGCTGGGTGTTCCCGAAGTTCGGCCCGGAGGGCGACGTCCTCACGGTCGGCGTGATCGGGTCACGCGACGAGGGCCCGGCGCTGCGCGCCTACTACGAGAGGTTCGTCGCCTCGCTGGGCATCGCGGACCTGCCCCGTCAACACGACTCCGGGCACCTCACCCGGGTGCGCGCCGACGGCTCACCGCTGCGCCGCGGCCGGGTGCTGGTCGCCGGGGACGCCGCCGGCCTGCTCGACCCGTGGACGCGGGAGGGCATCTCGTTCGCGCTGCGCTCCGGCCGGCTCGCGGGCGCGGCGGCGGCCGCGGCCGCGGGCGGCGACCCGGCCGCGCTGGGCACCTACCCGGACCGGGTCGAGGCCGTGTTCGGATCGGAGCTCGCCGCGGGCCGGGTGCTGCTCGGGCTGTACAGCCGCCGGCCGGAGCTGATGCACATGATGATGTCAGCCGGCCCAGGCGGGTTCGGCCTGTTCAACCGGATCATCGACGGCCGCTCGACGATCGCCCGCCAGCTGCGCCGCCCCGGCGTCACCGCCGCCGTCGCCGCCCTGTCACGCTAGAACCAAGGGAAGGGCCGCGCGGAACTGTCGCGCGCGCCGCGCGGGAACCGACACGCGCCGCGCGGGACCGTCAGCGAGGCTCGGGCGGTCAGTGGTTGTCGGGCGAGCGCAGCGCGGCGTGCAGCGAGGCCGGGGTCAGGTAGCCGGCGAAGCCACCAGGGCCGTCGCCGTTGGCCGCCTCGTAGACGGGCAGCCGTGCGTCATCCCGGGCGAGCAGCGCGGTCAGCGCCTCCGAGAGCGTCGACCCGACGACGATCGAGGGCTTCTCGCCCACGGGTGAGCGGTCCGGCGCAGGCAGCGCGGCCGGTTCGAGGTCGTCGCGGCGCAGAGGGATGACGTCCAGGCGGCGCAGGGTGCGCTCGGCGCCGGTGAAGTCGGCGACGAACGGGGTCGCCGGCTGGGCCAGGATGCGGGCGGGAGTGTCGATCTGCTCCAGGCTCCCGCCTTCGGGGCCCGCGCGGAAGACCGCGACCCGGTCGGCGAGCCGGATCGCCTCGTCGATGTCGTGCGTGACGAAGACGATCGTCTTGCTGATCTCCCGGCGCAGCCGGGCGAACTCGTCCTGGAGACGCTCACGGGCGATCGGGTCGATGGCGGAGAACGGCTCGTCCATCAGCAGCACCGGCGGGTCGGCGGCGAGCGCCCTGGCGACCCCGATCCGCTGCTGCTGACCGCCGGAAAGCTCATGCGGGTAGCGGTCGCCGACGACCGCCGGGTCGAGCCCGACCAGTTCCAGCAGCTCGTCGGCGCGTGCCCGGGTGCTGGCCCGGCTCCAGCGCAGCAGCCTGGGCACGCAGCCCACGTTCGCCCGGACCGTCAGATGCGGGAACAGGCCCACCTGCTGGATCACGTAGCCGATCCGGCGGCGCAGCCTCACCGGGTCGAGCGCGCGCACGTCCTCGCCGGCGACCAGGATCCGMCCGGCGGTCGGCTCCACCAGCCGGTTGATCATCTTCATGGTCGTGGTCTTGCCGCATCCGGACGGCCCGACCAGACAGACCAGCTCGCCGTCGCCGATCTCGAACGACAGGTCGGCGACCGCGACCGTTCCATCCGGGTAGGTCTTCCCTACCCCCTCCAGCACGATCATCGGCTTGGCTACCGACACGCGGCCCGCTCCTCAATCCGTGAGGTCGGCGACGGGATCCGCGCCGCCGATGGGATACCCACAGGGGGAACCGACGGTGGCGACGCCAGCGATCCGCTCATTCCGGGCAGGATAGTGGGTATTCGCACCCCGCCGGTCGGATAACGTGCGGGTATGGCGTCGGCGGGTGGGAACTGCCTCACGCGCAACGAGTGGATCTGCGGGCGATACCTGAGTACCAGGTCCGACGAGATCCTCGCGGCGCTGCGCGAGCACATCGACCTCACGCTCACCTCGGTCGCGCTCGGGGTCGCGGTGGCGATCCCTCTCGTGCTCGTCGCGCGCCGCTGGCGGCCCGCGGTCGGCCTCGTCGGCGGTGCCACCAGCATCCTGTACACGATCCCCTCGCTGGCCTTCTTCGCGCTGTTGCTGCCGGTGTCCGGGCTGTCCACGACGACGGTACGCACCGGTCTGGTGATCTACACGCTCGTCATCCTCTTCCGCGGCTTCCTCGCGGGCCTCGACGGTGTCCCTCCTGACGTCCTGGAGTCCGCGCGCGGGATGGGCTACGGCTCGTTACGGATGCTGCTCACCGTCGAGCTGCCGCTGGCGCTGCCCGCGATCGTCACCGCGCTGCGGGTCGCCACCGTCTCCACGGTCGCGCTGGTGACGGTCGGCGCGACGATCGGCCACGGCGKCCTCGGCAACCTGATCTACGACGGCCTCGGCAGCACGTTCCGGGCCGAGGTACTCACCGCCTCGGTCCTGTGCCTGGCGCTCGCGGTGATCGCGGACCTGCTGCTCGTCGGGCTGGAACGGCTCGTCACCCCGTGGCGATGGCGGAAACGCCGCACCCGACGGCCGTCCGGCCCGGCCACTGCGGCCACCGCGGCCACGGTGGCCACGGTGGCCGCCGCGACGTCCACCGAGGCGCACTCGTGAGCACGGTCGCCGACGCCGCCCGCTGGCTGACCGACGGCGCGAACTGGTCCGGCGACGGCGGGATCCCGACGCGCCTCGGCGAGCACCTGATGCTCACGGGAGCGTCGGTCGGGATCGCCGCGGCCATCTCGTTGCCGGTCGGAATCTGGCTGGGTCACCGCGGGCGGGGAGGGGCGCTCGCCGTCAACCTCTCGGGCGCGCTGCGCGCTGTGCCGACGTTCGCCGTGCTGGTGCTGCTGGCCATCGGCCCGCTGGGCATCGGTGACCAGACGACGATCGTCGCGCTGGTCATCTTCGGTGTCGCCCCGCTGGTGGCGAACAGCTACGTCGGCATGCGCGAGGTGGACGCCGGCGCGCGGGAGGCGGCCCGGGGCATGGGCATGTCCGGGTGGCAGCTGCTCACCCGGGTGGAGCTGCCGCTCGCGCTGCCCCTGATCATGCTGGGTGTCCGGCTGGCGGCGGTGCAGGTGCTGGCGACGGCGACCATCGCCGCGCTCATCGGCGGCGGCGGGCTGGGCCGCTTCGTCGTCGACGGCCTCGCCCAGCATGACCAGCCGAAGGTGGTGGGCGGCGCGTTCCTCGTCGCCGTGCTCGCCCTCGCCGTCGACGGGCTGCTGTTCGGTCTCACTCGCCTGCTCACCCCGGCCGGCGCCACCGCCCGCCGAGGAGCCGGCCGGCGGGCCGGGCGGCGCGGGGCCGCCCGGCCGGCCGGCTCGACCGTCGGTGGGGGCGCGACCTCGGTCGCGGACGCCGTGCTCGCGTCCACGTCAACGTCGCCGGCCACGGCGCCGACCGAGGGGTCGGACCAGTAGGGTCACCAGTCGGATCAGCTGTAGGGGCGCCAGCGGACGGTCTCGTCGCCGGTACGAAGGCTCTGGAGGCGGACGCGGAACTGCGCCGCGGCGGTCGGGTTGCTGGCGAGGATCGGCAGCACGCTGGTGACCAGCTTCAGCTCGCGGACTGCCCGCAGTACCGGCCAGCCGTCCCACCGGGTGACGTCCGCGCCGTAAGCGGCGGCGAGCTGGGTGTGCCAGCCGGGCGGGTAGCCGAACCGCGCCGTACCGACGGCCAGCGGGACCAGGTCCCACTCCGCCGGGCCGATGCTGACCGAGTCGAAGTCACACAGCACCACCTGCCCGTCCGGGCGCCTGACGAGGTTGCCGAGATGCGCGTCCCCGTGGATCACCGAGGTCGGCAGCCGGTAACGGACGGTTCGCAGGCCGGCCGCCACCCGGCCGGTCAGCTCGTCGAGGAACGCCCTGTCCGCGGCCGGTAGCGCCTCCGCGTCGGACATCCGGCGCCGGACGTCGTCGAGCGGGTCCCACCGGGGCAGTGCCGGCGTGGGCGGCGCCAGGGCGTGCAGGCGGCGCAGCGCGCCGCCGAGCTCGGCGGCCGTGGGCGCCGGCGGGGCGCCAGGCCCCTCGTCGACCCAGACCGTCGCGAGCGAGCCCGCCGCCGTCACCGGCGTCGGCACGTCCGGCAGCAGGCGTACCGCGGGCACGCCCTCGTCCTGCAGCCATCGGGCGACCTGGACGACCTTGGGTATCCGGTGCGCCATCGCGGCCGAGGTGGCGATCCGCACCACGGCGCCGGCTCGCGGCAACCGGTAGACCGAGTTGACGGTCAGCTTGAGCGCGACCGCGTCGGTGGCGTCCAGCCCGGCCACGGCGCAGATCGCCGAGAGGGCCCGGCGGGACGCCTCGGCGGTGAACCGGCCGTCGGCGCCCGGTAACTCGGGATCCCGCTCCGAGGCAGGCGAATCACCTCGCTCGTCATCCGGTCCGCTCGCCCGCGCTCTCCCCCGAGAACCGCCCGTCAGCCGTTCACGTCCGGGAGCGCCCGAGCGGGCAGGCCAGGTCCACCGGCCGCCAGGACGGCACCTGACGGGCTGTTACCCGGCCGCTGCTCGGACGCCGAGCGCTGCCATTCGCGGACCAGCGTGGCCAGCTCCCGTACCTCCGGCACCTCGCTGTGTACGCGGGTCGCCGCCAGCACCTGGTCGGCGCGGCCGGACACCGAGGCGACGGTGCGGCCCCAGGAGATCTGGATCGCCTCGCTGGCGAGCGAGCACACACGCTCGAGCTCGAGCCGCCCCGCCCTGGCGAGGGCCAGCGAAAGATCGAGGCGGATCACCGAGCGGAAGCCCGGGGCGTCCACCCCGTCCAGCTTCGGCAGCGCCAGCTCCGCGTGCTCCTCGGCGGCTCGCGGCCGCCCGAGCAGGCACAGCGCCGTGGTCGCGTTGTACGCGACCTCCACCGGGTTGAACTCGTCGAAGCTCGGGCCGGGCCGTCCCCAGCGGTCCGGCGGGATCTCGTCGGCGAGGTCGTAGGCGTGGTCCAGCGCGCGGGCGGCGCCCTGGACGTCGCCCAGGCCGGCGAGCGCCCTCGCCTCCTGGCAGACCAGCCGGGCGCGCACGGGGCCGCCGGTCACGTGGCGCTGCCCGTCCCTGGCCAGCCGCAGCGCCTCGTCGGGCCGGCCGTCGTAGAACTCGGCGACGGCGCCGACCTCACGGGCCGAACCGCACAGCTGCCCGTCGCCGGCGGCGAGCCCGGCGGCGTACCCCTGGGCGGTGAGCGTCCGGGCGGCGGCGACGTTGCCCTGCTTGAAGGCGGCGTCGGCGCGCAGCACCGCGACCCGTCCCGCCACCACCCGCAGCCGCTTCCACTGGCCGTCGGCCATCCGGCGGCGAGCCAGCCGCTCCAGGCCGCGATGCAGCCGCGCGGTCTGGGCGAGGACGTGTGTCGGCGGGATCGCCTCGTGCGCGCCGAGCGCCTGGCCGAGGAGGTGCTCGGCCCGGTCGAGGGCCAGTTGGACGGGGCTGGCGGCGAGCATGCCGGGTACCTCCAGGATCTGGCCCTCGAGAAGCAGCGCGCCCATGGCCACGCCGACGGCCATCCGATGGAACTGGCGGCGATCTGAGGTCCCTGTATCCGAATCGCCGATATCCGAATCGTCCTCACCGCGCGGCGTCGCGACAGCGGCCGACGTGGTCTCTGACGTGGTCTCCGCCGACGGATGAGCGGGCGCTCCCGGACGGGAGTCCGTCGTGGGCGCCGGTCGTGGCGCGCTCTCGGCCGGGTGGGATCGCCGAGAACCGGTCAAGCCCGGGTAGTCCCCCGGGTGGTCGTCAGGAGACCGCCGGGCGACCGGAATGACCACCCGCCCGGCGGGGCCTGGCGGCGCGGGCCGGCTGGCCGCGCCGTCGAGGCCGGCTCCGCCGGCCGTCGCGGGCGCGATGGGCGCGATGGTGCCGTCACGCCCATCGCCCATGTCGCGCCCGTCGCGCGTGTGGTGCCCGTCGCCGCTGTCGGCCGAGGCCGACGGCGTGGCCGCGTCGGCGGCTTCGTTCCCAGGGTCCTGGGGCAGTCCACCCGTGGCTTGCGGCATCGGGTGTCCCTCCTGTGAAAGGCCGAATCGCCGATGAACCGGCCGCGTGGACTAAGATCTGACTACTTTTGGGACCTTCGACCCTGGCGGAAAGACTAGATCGCTCGTACCGCAGCGCATAGCCGTCCTCGACAGGGCCCACGGTCAGACCACGCGCGGTGTGACCCGGGCGGCCCCACCGTCCCGCGACGGCATCCACGCCGTCCTGAGCCGGTGGGCCTCGCCGTCCCGAGAAGACGCAGCCTTGTTTACTGACAGTCAGGAAAACTCGCGACGACAACCGCTGCGKCATCCGTTTCGCGCAGATCGTACGAGTGCCCCTCGATCGCCCCCGCGACGTGTCGGCGCCGGACTTGTCCCACATGGTCCCGACTTGAGACCCGCGAGATCGCCGTGTGGCCGAGTGGATCCCGTCAGCGAACCGTTGGCATCCGTCGCATGAGCCTGGATACCGAAGGTAACGAGCACAGCCTCTCGGTTGCCGTCGCGGGGCGGCGCGCCCGTTCGGTGCCCGATGGCGAGGGCCGGCACCACGCGCGACAGGCTCCCAGATCCCGGACGGCGGTGGCCGGCATCACGTCCTGAGCGGCTACCTGACGGCCGACGAGCGCCGTCCGGCCGAGGGGGTCTCGGTAGCCTCGGAACATGTCGGCTCGTGGGGACGCGGTGAGCTTCGGCCGGGAGCCGGCAGCCACGGACCCGCTGGTCGCGCCTCGCCGGTTCACCGATCTCACCGACCCAGCGGCCGACGCGGCCCTCACCCATACCACCGGGTTCACGGACCGGACGGCGCTGGCCGCCCACCTGGAGGTGCTGGCCTTCCGCGGCTGGCCGGCGTTGCACACCCGGACGCTCGACGGCTGGGTGCTGCGCGACTCCGCCGGCGCCACCCGCCGCGGCAACTCGGTCTGGACATACGGCGACGTCGCCGACCTGGCGGCGGCCATCGCCGATGCCGAGGAGTTCTACGCGCGCGCTGGCCGCCCGTCGACCTTCCAGCTCACGCCCGTGTCTCGGCCCGAAGGGCTGGGCACCGCGCTGGACACCGCCGGCTACGACGACGACAGCGGCCCGACCGACGTGTGCGTCGCGGACCTGACCGTCCTCATCGCGAGCATCCCGGGCCTCGCCGAGCACACGGCCGGCCGGACGCGACCGGGCACGGCCGTCCGGACCTCGCGGGACGACGCGCCGGGCAGGAGCTGGCTGGACGTCGGCGCCGCGGGCGGTATGTCGATGTTCGGCCCCCACCGGCAGGCGAGCGTCGCGATCCTGTCCCGGATCGCGCTGCCCGCGGTCTACGTCACGGCGGCGCTGGACGGCAGACCGGTCGGGGTGGGCCGAGGCGTCGTCGACGGCGAGTGGCTCGGCATCTACAGCATGGCGACGCTGCCCGCGGCGCGCGGCCGGGGCGCCGCCACCGCGGTGCTCACGGCGCTCGCGCGGTGGTCGGTGGCGCTCGGCGCCCGGCGCGCCTACCTGCAGGTGGAGGAGCGCAGCGCGGCGGCGCGGCGGCTCTACGCCGCCCTCGGCTTCCTCCCGGTCTACCGTTACACCTACCGTCGGCGCCCGGCCACGCCGGTGAGGCCCGCATGACCGGCGCGGAGCGCGACCCGGCTGGCGCGGGAGGGGATCTCATGGCGCGGCTGCTCGCGCCGGGGCCGACCCGGGTCATGGGCGTCGTGAACGTCACCCCCGACTCGTTCTCGGACGGCGGCACCTACGCCGACCCGACCGAGGCCGTGCGCGCCGGGCTGCGGATGGTCGCGGACGGCGCCGACCTGGTCGACGTGGGCGGGGAGTCGACCCGTCCGGGCGCGGCCCGCGTCGACGTGGCGGAGGAGTGCCGCCGGGTGCTGCCGGTGGTCGCCGCGCTCGCCGCCGCCGGGACCGCGGTCAGCGTCGACACCACCAGGGCCGCAGTCGCCGAGGCGGCGCTCGACGCCGGGGCGGTGCTCGTCAACGACGTGTCCGCGGCGGCCGAGCCCGACCTGCTCACGCTCGTCGCCGAACGCGGGGCGTACTACGTGCTCATGCACGCCCGGGGCGCGAGCGTGGACATGGCCAAGCGGGCGCACTACGGCGACGTGGTCGCCGACGTGACCGCCGAGCTCGCCGAACGCCTCGCGACCGTGCTCGACGCGGGCGTGCGCCGGGAACAGGTGATCATCGATCCGGGCATCGGGTTCGCCAAGCGCTTCGAGCACAACTGGGCGCTGCTGGCCCATCTCGACGCGGTCGCGGCGCTGGGCCGGCCGCTGCTGGTCGGCACGTCGCGCAAGTCCTTCCTCGGCGCCGTGCTCGCGACGCCCGACGGCGCGGCGCGCCCGGTGGAGCAACGCGAGGACGCCACCCAGGCGACCACCACGCTGCTGGCCTACCAGGGCGTGTGGGGCGTGCGGGTGCACACCGTGCGGCCGGCGGTGGACGCGGTCCGGGTCGTCGGCGCCTGGCGGACCGCGGAGGGTCACGGTTCGTTTCGCGCCTGACGGCCGAAGGTGACGAAGGAAGCATGGTAGGCATGAGCACGGCCCGCGAAACGTTGGAAAGCACGTTCGTCGGCTCAGCCTGCCGTGCGGCATGGGAGCCGGCGATGGGCCGGCGAGAAGCGAGATGGTGGTGCGACGGTGGTGACGGCGCGTATGGATCAGGCGGGCCCGGAGCGGGCGACGGGTCAGCGGCCGGCGCGGGCGCTGCCCGCTGACCGGATCGCGCTGACCGGGCTGCGGGTACGTGGCTGGCATGGTGTCCTCGCGGCCGAGCGCGAGCTCGGCCAGGAGTTCGTCGTCGACGTCACCCTGTGGCTCGACACGGCACCCGCCGCCGCCAGTGACGACGTGACGCTCACCGTGCACTACGGCGAACTCGCCGAGGCGCTGGCCCGCGTCGTCGCCGGTCAGCCCGTGGACCTGCTCGAGACTCTCGCGGCCCGGCTCGCCGACGTCTGCCTCGCCGACCCTCGGGTCGAGCGGGCCGAGGTGACCGTCCACAAGCCGGCGGCGCCCATCTCCATCCCGTTCGGCGACGTCGCGGTCTCCATCGTCCGGGACCGCCCGTGACCGGAGCCGAGCCGAACGATCCGGCCCGGTCGGACGCGGGACCCGGGCCGGACACGGCGAGCGGACCGGCCGTCCTGGCACTCGGCTCGAACCTCGGCGATCGGGAGGCGACGCTGCGCGCCGCCGTCGCCCTGCTCGACAAGCGGCTCGGGGTGCTCGCCGTGTCACCGGTCTATGAGACCGTGCCCGTCGGCGGGCCCCCGCAGGACGACTACCTCARCGCGGTGCTGCTCGCCGCGGCGGCGCCCGCGCGTGAGCTGCTCGCCGCGGCGCGGGAAGCCGAGCAGGCGGCCGAGAGGGTCAGGACCGTGCGCTGGGGGCCGCGCACCCTGGACGTCGACGTGATCGCCTGCGGTCCGGTGGTCAGTGACGATCCGGAGATTCTCCTGCCGCATCCAAGGGCCCACCTGCGCGCGTTCGTCTGCGTGCCGTGGCTGGACGTCGCCCCCGACGCGGCCGTCCCCGGCCATGGCCGGGTCGCCGACCTGGTCGCCGGCCTCGCCGCGGCCGGGGAGACCGCGGGCCTGCGCCGCACAGCCGTGAACCTCGGCGAGGGCCTCGCGCTCGGATGAGGCGTACCCACGGTTCCCGCGCCAGCCGGCCGAGCGGGGCGGCGTGCTTTCAGGGACGGCACGGATGAGGCCGACGCGGGCACGCGACCTCGTCGGCGCCGCCGTGGTCGCCGGTGTGCTGGCCTACCTGCTGCTGGTCCTGACCTACCGGTCGCTGCCGCAGCTGCCGCGCACCGGCCCACTGTCGGTGTTCATCGTCGCCCTGCTGGAGGTGCAGACGGCGAGCATCACCCGCCGCAGGCTCGCCGGTCGGCCCGGCACCAAACCCATCATGCCGATCACGGTCGCCCGGCTCGCCGTCCTCGCCAAGGCCAGCTCGCTCACCGCCGCGGTCATGGCCGGAGGATGGGCCGCGCTGCTCGGTTACACCGCGTCCAGGACCGACGAGTTCGGCACCGCCAGCGCCGACCTGGTCACCGCGGGCCTGGGTCTCGGCTCCGCGCTGAGCCTCATCGCCGCGGCGCTGCTCCTCGAGCACGTCTGCCGCGTACGCCACCGCTAGTCACCAGGCACCCCGCCGTCCGGGCCAGAACTCGCCCACTTACGCTAAGCACTGACCGTGACCGAGACGGCCCTGCTCGCCGCGTACCGCCGAGGTCCGCGCGAACGTTCCACCGCCGCCAGGTCGCCGCTTCAGATCGCCGCTGTCACCCGGGCAGGCGGTGCGCGTGGACCCGGGAGGTTYCCGCCGTGGTCATCAAGGTCGAGGGAGCTCGGGGCGACCATTGGGACGACTGGTCGGGTGACGGCTGGTCCGACGACGGCCGCGCCACCGGCCACGCGCCAGCGGCCGGCCACGCCGCCGCCGGGCAGTACGGGGATCCCTGGGACGAGCCGCCGCGTTCGCCCCCCTCGCCGGCGGTGCCCGACGCGGCGAACGGCTGGCATGGCTCCGCCGACTGGGACGTGTCGGTCGACGGAGCTGACAGCGGGTTCGAGCGGCCGCTGTACGCGCCACCCGCGAGCGAGTGGGTGCCCCGCGCCGCCGAGYCCCCGCCCGCCGGCTACCCCGACCACCCCGACCCCACCAACTACACCAACTACACCGGTCCCGCCGATTACCCGGACCACGCCGACCATGCCGAGCGCACCGACCGGATCTCGCTTCCGGGCCGCGGGCGCTTCGGCCAGCCCGAGGGCGATGGGTTCCAGGGCGCGGCCGACCGCGACGGCTGGGCCGACCACGACCGCCACGACCGCCACGACCGCTCTGAACGAATCAGACGAGCCGAGCATGAGGGAACCGGACGGCCGGACGGGACTGGCCGAGCCGGACGAGCCGGCGCGACCGGCCGGACCGGAGCCGTTCACACCAGCCGTCCGGACCGCTCCGACCGCTCCGACCGCGTCACGCGCCGTGAGAGGACCGGGCGAGCCGAGCGGGAGGGAACCGGGCGGGCAGGAAGGGCTGGCGCGACCGGCCGGACCGAAACCGCTCGTGCCGACCCGGCCGACCCGGCCGACCCGGCCGGCGCGACAGGCCGGCACGGCCGGACCGGCGGCGGCGGGAGTCCGGGCCGGCCTCGCCGGGCCGACCGCGACGGCCGGCCCGCTCGAGCGAGCGGCGGGGCGGGCCCGCCGGACGACGGGCTGGACGCGGTCAGCGCCACCAACCTCAATCTGTCGATCCGCGGCGACCTCGCCTCGCCGAGGCAGGCCCGTTCGCGCCGTGCGCCGTCGAGCGTGGCCCCGCTCGGGGATGCCGAGGCCACCGGCTGGCGGCCCAGCACGGGAGACATGCCGGCCAGACGTCCCCGGCGCCCGCCTCCCGAGCATCGGCCGATCGCCAGGACCGTGAAGACGCTCGTGATGGTCGGCGTCGCGTCCGTCGGCTTCTCCCTGGGCCGCGAGCTCGCGCTGCCCGGCGACGCGGGCCTGCAGATCCGGATCTCCGACTGGGCCAGGGACCATCGCCTCGGGTTCATCGTCGAGGCGGGTTTCTGACGCCGGCCGTCAGCCCACGCCACCGGCCGGACCGCCGGCGGCGGGCTCCGACAAAAGCGACCCGCGGGCCCGATGCCGACGCGCGCCGACAGGTCGCCGAGGACGCTGGGCTACCGTCGGAGGGTGTCATCGGCGGTCAGGCAGGACGATGAGGAGCCGGCCACGCTCGCGACGTGGCTGCGCGCCCGGTCCGACGACGAGCTGACCAGGCTGTTCGAGCTGCGCCCCGACCTCGCCACCCCGCCGCCCCCCGACTTCGACATCCTCGCCGCGCGCCTGGAGATCCGGGTCAGCGTGCTGCGCGCGCTCGACACCCTTGACGCGTTCACCCTCGAGGTCGGCGCCATCCTGACGCTGCTGCCCGCCCCGGTCTCGGTCCGGCGGCTGGCCGAGCTCTGTGGCGGCCTCGACGTCGGTCCGTCGGTCGCCGCGCTGCGCGCGCGCGGCCTGCTCTGGGGCCCCCCGGACGCGCTGCGCCTGGTCGCGACGGCGGGCGACGTGCTCGGAGAACGGCCGCTGGGCCTCGGCCGGCCGGCGCGGGACTGCCTGGCCGCCTACCGCCCGCCGCAGCTCGCCCGCCTCGCCGCCGCCCTCGGCGTGCCCTCGGGCTCTGACGGCGACGGCCGCGACCGCGGCGCGGCCCGGTCGTCGGAGTCCCGCGGGCCGCTCGTCGCCGCGATCAGCGCCCAGCTCTCGGACGCCGACCTGGTGCGCCGGCTCGCCGCCGAGTGCTCGCCGGCGGCCGGGCGCATCCTGGACCGGCTGGCGCAGGGGCCGGCGCGGGGCGCCACCGCCGACGCGGGCCGCCTGCTCACGGTCTCCGCCGCGCGCACCCCCGTCGAGGAGCTGCTCGCCCGTGGCCTGCTCGTCGGTGTCGAGGCCGAGGAGGTGGAGATGCCCCGCGAGGTCGGGCTGGCCCTGCGCGGCGACGCGCCCACCGGGACGCTGCACCCGCACCCGCCCACGCTGACCGGCCGTACCGTCGCCCCGGCATCCGTCGACCCGGCGGCCGCGCTCGCCGCCGACACGATGGTCCGCCACGTCGCCACCCTGCTGGACGGGTGKGGAACGACACCGGTCGTCCCGCTGCGCACCGGCGGGCTCAGCGTGCGCGACCTGCGGGCCGTCGCCAAGCTGCTGGACGTCTCCGAGCCGGTCGCCGCGTTCGTCGTGGAGCTCGCCTCGGCCGCCGGGCTGGTCGACGCCACCGCCGGCGTCGACGTGCGGATCGTGCCGACGACCGCCTTCGACCGGTGGAGCGTCGACCTGCCGGCGCACCGGTGGGCGATGCTGGTCGACGGCTGGGTCAGGTCGGCGGCGGTCGCCTCGCTGGTCGGGGAACGGGACGAGCGCGGCCGGCAGATCTCGGCGTTGTCGGTCGACGTGCGCCGGGGTGCCGCCGTCACGACCCGCCTGGAGGTGCTGGTGGCGCTGGCGGCCGCGCCGGACGGCGTGGCGCCCGACCCGGAGTCGGTGCGCGCGCTGCTGGCCTGGCGCGCGCCGAGACGCGGCGGGCCGCTGCTGGACCGGATGGTCGACGCGACCATCCAGGAGGCGGAGCTGCTCGGGCTGACCGGCCGCGGTGTCCCCGCGACGACCGGCCGGCTGCTCGCCGAGCTGCTCACCCCCGCCCACCGGCCGCCGCCAGGCGCGGGCGGCGGCGCGGCCGGCGCGATCGCGCCTGGTGGCGCGAGCCCGTCGGGGCCGCCGGGGTCGCTCGCCGACGCGCTCGCGGACGCGCTCGCGCCGCTGCTCCCCGAGCCGGTCGAGGAGCTGCTGCTGCAGGCCGACCTGACCGCCGTCGCGCCCGGCCCGCTGGTGCCCCAGGTCGCGGCGGAGCTGGCCCAGCTGGCCGACATCGAGTCGACCGGCGCCGCGACCGTCTACCGCTTCTCGGAGGCGTCGCTGCGGCGCGCGTTCGACGCCGGCCGCGCGCCGGCCGACATCCACGACCTGCTCACCCGGCTCGGCCGGGGCGGCGTGCCGCAGGCGCTCGCCTACCTGATCGACGACACCGCCCGTCGGCATGGCCGCCTGCGCTCCGGCCCGGCGGAGTCCTACCTGCGCTGCGACGATCCGGTGCTGCTCTCCGAGGTGCTGGCCTCCCGGCGCACCCAGGCTCTCGGGCTACGCCGGATCGCCCCCACCGTCGTGATCTCCCGGATGCAGGTCTCCGACCTGCTGGACGGCCTGCGCGCCGCCGGGTTCGCCCCGGCGGCCGAGGGCGCGGACGGACGGGTCGTGGTCAGCCGGCCGGAGGCACACCGGACACCGGCGCGAGCCCGCGCCGCGGCGGCCGACCAGGCCGCGGTGCGTCGCGGCCAGCTGCGCGACGCCGTGCGTCTCGTGCGCCGCGGCGACGAGAACGCGCGGGCGCTGCGGCTCGCCGGCGTCGGCCCGGGGGGCACCGGAGCCAGCCAGGTGGACGGCCTGGTCCGAGCCGCGCCGATGATCCTGGTCCGGCTGCAGGCCGCGGTCCGCGACCGGCGCCGGGTGGTGCTCGGCTACGTCGACCAACAGGGGACGCCGAGCGACCGGATCGTGCGGCCGACGGCGCTCGACGGCGGCTGGCTGACCGCCTGGGACGAGAACAGCGGCGCCCCTCGCCGCTTCGTCCTGCATCGCGTCACCGCCGTCGCCGACGTCGCCGATCCCTTCGCCTTCCCCGACGCCACGGGCTGACCACCGCGAGCCGCCTCAGCCCACGGGCGCGGGCCCGCCCGGGTAGCTGTCCGACATGGCGTACCGCAGCAGGACGACGTCGTCGATCCTGGTGACCTCGGCGAGCCGGGCGGGGCTGGCCGGGTCCCACGGGAAGGCGCCGCCGTGGACGAAGCGAGGGGCACGCGGGTCGCCGACGAAGAACGGCGCGATCACGAGCTGCAGCTCGTCGGCGAGCCCGGCTGTCAGGAACTGGGTGTGGACGGCGCCGCCACCCTCCACCATGAGCCTGCCAACACCCCTGGATGCCAGATCGTCGAGCATCCGGCCCAGGTCGGCTGGCTCACCGACGTCGACGATCTCGGCGACCGCGCCGACGCGGTCCCGCGTCTTCTCCAGCGCGGATGTGGTCGCGTAGACGACCTTCGGGGCCTCTCCTGTCGTGAAGAACAGGGCCGCGGGGTCGAGGTCGCCACGACCGGTGAGAGTCGCCTTCAAGGGGTTCGTGGGCCGGCCACGCCGGGCCCGGGCGTCACGGCGGGCCTGGGAGCGAACGAGCAGCCTCGGGTTGTCCGCCCGGATGGTGCCCGCGCCGATAAGGATCGCGTCGCATCCGGCCCGCACCTCGTCCACCCGGTCGAAGTCGGCCTCGTTGGACAGCCGCAGCCTGCGCTCACTCGCGTCGTCGATG
This sequence comes from Pseudofrankia asymbiotica, assembly GCF_001983105.1. GTDB lineage: Bacteria > Actinomycetota > Actinomycetes > Frankiales > Frankiaceae > Pseudofrankia > Pseudofrankia asymbiotica. The sequence goes on from NZ_MOMC01000023.1 coordinate 21,775, forward strand.
TACCCGTCGATCGACGCGGCGCAGCTCAACAGCACATACGGCCGCCTACTCGTCCGTGCGTTCCCCATGTCCGCACGCTACGCGGGCCCTAAGCCCTGGCCGCCCAGACCTGGCGCCCGGACCTGGCCGCCCGACCTGGTGCCCGGACCTGGCCGCGCCAGCCCCGCCGGCGGGTCAGGAGAACAGGCGGTCGTTGTGACGGGGCTGGGGAACGGGGTATCCGGCGTCGTCGAGGTCCGGCGGGGCGAAGCGCTCGGCGACGGCGGCGGCGAGCTCCTGGTAGGCGCGGCGCGTCTCCCGCTTCAGCTCCTGCAGGTCGATCCGCCCGCCGGTGGCCAGGTGCGGGTCCCACGGGACGCGCACCACCCGGCGGGTGCGCGCGGCGAAGTGCTGCTCGAGCGACTCGACGTCCACCCCGTCGCCGTTCGACGGGAACATCGAGATCACCGCGATCGCGTCGCGGACCCGGTCAGCATAGCCATGCGCGTCCARCCAGTCCAGCGTGGCGCTCGCGGACGTCCCGCCGTCAGCGCTCGAGCTCGTCACGATGACCAGCGTGTCGGCGAGCCCGAGCACGCCGCCCATCGCGCTGTGCAGCATGCCGGTGCCGCAGTCGGTCAGCAGGATCGAGTAGTAGCGCTGCAGCAGGTTGTCGACGGCGCGGTAGTCCGAGTCGGCGAACGCCTCGGAGATCTCGGGGTCGTCCGCCGAGGCCAGCACGTCCAGACGCGAGTCCGAGCGGGCCATGTACTGGCGGATGTCAACGTAGCGATGCAGCCCGGGCGCGTGCTCGAGCAGGTCACGAACGGTGTACGGAGAGGGCCGCTGCACCTTCGTTCCCAGGGTGCCGCGGTCCGGGTTGGCGTCGATCGCCACGACCCGGTCGTCGCGCAGGTCGGCGAGCGTGGAACCGAGGCCGATCGTGGTCGTCGTCTTGCCGACGCCGCCCTTGAGCGACATCACGGCGATCCGGTGGCAGTCGATCAGTGACGTCCGGATGTGCGCGAGCAGCCGGTTGTGCCGGGCCTCGTCGGGCGACGGCCCGGGGTTCACCGCGCCGCCGGACATCTGGTAGACGACCTTGCGCCAGCCCCGGGCCGCCGTCTCCTGCGCCGGCCCCAGCAGGGCGTCGCTGTAGAGCGCGGCCCCGGGATGCCCGGTGTTGTGCCGGACGCCCGCCCGGTTGGACACGTCGTCGGCGGGTCCGCCCACGTTCCCGGAGCCGTCCGACGTGTTCCGGCGACGGGGCGGCGAGTAGGGGGCCCCGATGTCGTCCCTGGCCTCCCGACCCTCTCGGGCCTCTCGGCCGTCCCTGACCTCATGGCCGCCCCTGACCTCGCGGCCGTCACGGATCGGGCGGCCACCGCGGTTGTCCACCGGCGCCGCGCCAGGCCGGCGGGGCGCCCCGACGTCGAACTGGTCCCACGATTCACGCTGACCGGGCTGAACCCGGCCCAGGCCTGGCTGAGGCGGAGCCATTCCCCGGGCCGTCTCCGGGTAGCCCGAAGGCTCGTGACCCGCCGGCGCGGCGCCGGGCGGTGGCCGGCGCCTCCCGCCGTCCGCCCCGGGGTAGGGGGCCGACGGCGGACGTGGCGGCGCCGCCAGGCCGGCGGCCGCGTTCGGCGGCGGCTGCGCGCCGGGGGCCATGCCCGGCGGCGGGGGCGGCGGCTGCGGGAGTGGACTGGGCGCGGGTGCCGGGAACTGCGTCGACGGCTGGAAGTCGGGCGCCTGGTCATGCAACGGCGCGAAGGCGACCGGCGCGCCGGGAACGCTCGCTGGCGAGCCGACCGGCGCGCCAGGCGCCGCCGGTGGCCGCGGCGGGTAGCCCTGGCCCGGCCCATGCGGGCTGGGCGGACCGGGCCGGCCGGATGGGACACCGGGAATTCCCGGCTGGACGCCCGGCGCACCCCCGCCCGGACCGCCGGCGGTGGTGCCACGTCCGGCGCCGTACAGGCCTACCGGCGCCTGGCCGACCGGGAAATCATCGAACAGCGGGTCGAACGCCTGGGTCGGCAGGCCGGCTGGGGCCGGTCGCTCACCAGGCCCCGGGTAGCCGGCACCGGCACCGGCACGGTCGCGGCCCGGGCTGGCGGGCGGCCTTCCCGTCCTGTCGGCCGAGCCTTCTACCACCCACGGCCCGGCGGGCGGCTGGGGACGGACGGACGAGCCGGCGTCGCCGCCAACGGCGATGCCGCCAGCCTGGCCCATCCCGGCGCCCTGGCCGGGCCCGCTCCCATGCACCAGACCGGCGCCGTGACCATGACCCGCCCCAGCGCCGTTGCCCCGCGTGGCTCCGTTGCCCAGCCCGGCGGCGGAGCCCGGCCCGGGCCCGCGGCCGGCGCCGGGGCCGCCGTCCACACTCATCCCCGGGCCGGCGCCCACGCGCCGCCCGTCATCCGCGCCGCCGAAGACGATCGGGCCGCCGGGCCGTGGCGATCCGCCGCCGGGACCATCGCCGCGCCCACTGGCTGAGACATCCCAGCCCCGCGGGCGCGCCGGCGGCTCGGCCGGAAACCGGCCGGCGGGCCCGCCGTCGCGCGGCTGGCTCGCGAACGGCGGCCCGGACGCCGGCCGGCCGCCTGGCGGCGCGGATGGCACGCCGGGGGGTGAGTAGGCACTGGCCTGCCTGGGAGGCTGTGGCCGGGAAGGCGCGTTGGGATTCTCCACGGCGAGGCCGGTCGGCCAGGACGGATGCCCGGGCGCGTAGGGAACACCGCGGCCCGTGGCCGCCTCCCGCGCCGGTTCGCGCGTGCCGCCGGGCTCCCGCCCACCGAGCACGAACGGGTCACGCGCGTCGACGCCGAACGGGTCGGCGTGCGCCGGCGGCGCCTCGGCCCTGGCGAACGACGGGTCCCGGCCCGCGAGACGGCCGGCCGGGCCGGCGGGCCAGGCGGCGGGACGGTCTGGCGGTGTGCTGGGAAGAGCGGGCGCCGCGTGGCCCGACTGCCAGTCCTCGAGGCGCCCGTCCACGCTGAACGAACCACCGGCGCCTGACGCCGGCACGCCCCGGTAGGGCGGCGCCTGGCCAGGAGGCGCGGCACGCGGGGGGACGGCGGGCCGCGGCGGCGGCGCGGCATGGACGGAAGGATGGTCCGGAGCTCCGACCGACCACCCATCGGGCATCGACCTTGGTTGCCCGTTCGGCGTCGCCCCCGCGTCGACGGTGAAGCCAGCGAGCGGATCGGGCCGTTGCCCCCGCCCCGCCCCGTTCGGGCCACCGGCCGCGGGACCACCAGGCGCCGGGAAACCAGACCCGGCCGGGGCTGGCGGACCGGACGTGCCAGCCGTGCCGGCCTGGGCCGCGGCCCAGGGGTCAGGGCGCCACCGGGGGTTGCCCGGCGGCGGGGCGGGCGGATGGCCAGGCATCCTGGAGCCCGCGTCAAGGTCGATGGGGCCCTGTCCGGACGCCATCGGGGCAGCCGCCGAGCCGGGTCCGAACGCGGGCCGCGCGCCACCCGCGGACGGGAACGGCGCGGGGGGAGGCGATGACGGTCGCGGCGATGACGGCGGCGGGCCGGGCCGCGGGCCACGAGGGGGCGCGCCCCTGGCCTCGTCGGCCGCCTGCCGCCAGCCGGGGGCCCCGGCGCCGCCAGATCCGTTCAACGTTTCGGGTCCTGGTGGACGATCGGCATTGCCCGGAGCACCGAACCCGCGCGGATCACCTCGCCCGTCCGGGGCGCCGTATCCGTCCGGGGCGCCGTATCCGTTCGCGGCGCCGTATCCGTTCGCGGCGCCGTATCCGTTCGCGGCGCCGTATCCGTTCGCGGCGCCGTATCCGTTCGCGGCGC
>NZ_MOMC01000024.1 GCF_001983105.1 Pseudofrankia asymbiotica
GCGCCGTATCCGTTCGCGGCGCCGTATCCGTTCGCGGCGCCGTATCCGTTCGCGGCGCCGTATCCGTTCGCGGCGCCGTATCCGTTCGCGGCGCCACGACCGTGTGACGCGTCGAATCCGTTCGAAGCGTCGAAAGCGCCGGGGGCGCCGAACCCGTTATGCCCGCCCGGTGCCGCCGGTGCCTGCCCGAAGGCGGCGCGCGACGGCGGGTACCGCCCGTCCGGGGCGCCGCCAGGCACGGCCGGGCCGGGACCGGCCGGCGCGCCGTACCGCGGGTTCTCTCCGCCGGGCGGTGGAACCGGTGGGGGCGGTGGGGGCTGGCCCGGCATGCCCACGCCCGGCAGGCGCCCGGCCGGCCGGGTCCCCGGAGGGCCGCCGGCACCATACGCGCCGGCACCGCCGACGCCTCGCTCACCGATGGGCTCGCCGGCGGCGGCCCGGCCCAGGTATCCGTCGGCGAAGGGAAGCGCCGTGGGGTCGAGACGGTTCGCGCCCGCGGGCGCCCTGGCGACGTCCACGCGCGGCTGACCGGCGTACCGCGAGGGATACCCGTCGCCGGCGTCGATGTCCGCGTCGCTCCTCATGATCCCGCCCGGTCCGCCCCGCCATGGGCGGGACACTCACGATCCGGCCTGGCGCCCGTTCGGTCCACAGGAACCCCTTCCGTCGGGGGCTCGACACACCGAGGACTAGAACACCGGTGGGCTAGCCCATGGCGCGGAAATGGCCAAAGATCACTATAAGCACCCACCCCATAGTCCCATGCCACACTCTGGCGGGCCTACCCGAGGGGCTTAGCGCGCCGCGGCCTCGACCGCGACTTCTTCTTGTCCCGCCGCCAGTACCCTCTCACGGCTCACCCATGCCCACCTGTCCGTGGAGATCGCCACCGGCTCGCCCCACGCCAACGCCGAACCACAGCGCGGCGGGCGCACGTTCAGGTCGGGGAGCGCCGGTCAGGTCGGGGAGCGCCGGTCAGGTCGGGGAGCGCCGGTCAGGTCGGTGCGGGGCCACCGTCGGCGGGCGCGGAGACATCCGACCACTCGCCGCGGTGCGCGAGCGCGTTCGCCGCCGCGAGCACCCGGCGGGCCGGCCAGCCGAGCCGGTCCGCGACCAGCGCCACGTCCTCCCACTCAGGCTGGGCCACGCCTCCGGCACCCTGGTTCCCGGCGCTCCGGCTTCCGGCGTCTTGGCCACCGGTGTCTTGACTCCCGGCCCCGTGGTCGCCGGCGCGAGCGCTGGGGAGACCGGGCGAGACCTTGACCCGGATCGCGTGGCCGGCGACCTCGACGACACGCACGCCGCGGGCCAGGGCGTGCTTGCGCACCGCCGTCTCACGCAGCCCCAGGGTCGAGGTGTGCGCGAAGACGGCGGCCCGCACGGCGGGCGCCGCCGCGACTGGCACCAGCGCGCGCAGGGTGTGCGCCGGGCGGCCCTTCTTCATCAGGATCGGGGTGAGCCACGCGTCCACGGCGCCTGCCGCGAGCAGCGCCGCGAGCACCGACGGCCAGACCCGCGGGTCGAGATCGTCGACGTTGGCCTCGAGCACCAGTTCGTCGGTCGCGACGAGATCACCCGGTTCGCCGGGTCGGCCTGACTCGGCCAGTCCCCAGGGTCCGCTGTGGTCGGCTATCCCGGCGGCCTGGTCCGCCATCTCCGGCGCGGGAGGGGCGGGACTTTCATGATCGCGTCCGTGCGAGTGGCCATCATGCGAATGGCCGCCATGTGAGTGGCCGCCATGTGAGTGGCCGCCATGATCGTGATCACCGCGCGAGTGGCCGTCATGCGCCCGACCGGTGGATGGCGGCACCACGGGCGCGCCGGAGGAGCCACCGCCCTGCCGGCCACGGCCGCCGTCCGCGTTCTCGAGCGCCTCTCCGACCACGACGCGGACGATGTTGGGGCGGCCGGGCAGGTCCCGGGTGCCGGCCCCCGCGCCGACGGCGGTGACGCGCAGCGGCGGCAGCTGGCCGTAGCCGGTCGCCGCCGTGACGACGATCGCGGCGCCGGTCGGCGTGCACAGCTCGACCTGGGCCGGGCCACCGGCGGCCGGCGCGCCGGCGGCTCGCAGCAGCTCCAGCACGGCCGGCACGGGAACCGGCAGCACGCCGTGCGCTGTCATCGCCCGCCCCCCGCCGAGCGCTACCGGCGTGGCCACCAGCTCGTCCAGCGCGAGGTGGGCGAGGCCGGCGCTGGCACCCACCACGTCGGCGATGGCGTCCAGCGCGCCGACCTCGTGGAAGTGGACCTCGTCCGGCGCGATGCCATGCACCCGCGCCTCGGCCGCCGCGAGCGCGGCGAAGATGGCCGTCGCGCGGTCCCTCACCGGCTCTGCCAGGGGCGCGCCGGCGAGCAGCGCGCGGATGTCCGCCCAGGTGCGGACGGCGTCGCCCGCGGGCGCGACGACGTCGACCTTGGTCGCGGCGAGGCCCGCGCGCCGTACCTGGCGGACCTCGAACCGGACGGGCAACCCGAGCGTGTCGACGGCGGTGGCGATGACGTCGAGCGGCACCCCGGCGCCGACCAGGGCGCCCAGCAGCATGTCGCCGCTCGCGCCGCAGGACAGGTCCAGCCAGCCAACCCGTCGCGTCACCGCGGTCCGACCGTGCCCGCCGGCACCGGGGCGGCGGCGACCGTGCCCCCCGGCTCGCTACCGCCGGCGGCGGCCTCGACGCCGGCGGCCTCAGCGGAGGCGCCAGCGGTGACAACGTTCGCGGCGCGGGCGATGGCGGCGGCGCGGGCGACGCGCGCGGCGAACAGACCGGCGCCGAAACCGTTGTCGATGTTGCAGACGGCGATCCCCGGCGCGCATGCGGTCAGCATCCCGAGCAACGCCGCGATCCCGCCGAACGCGGCGCCGTACCCGACGCTGGTGGGCACGGCGATGAGTGGCACCCCGACCAGGCCGCCGATGACGCTGGGCAGTGCGCCCTCCATCCCGGCGACCACCACGAGGCAGTCGACGCTCGCGAGCACGTCGCGCACCGCGAGCAGCCGGTGCAGCCCGGCCACGCCGACGTCGCGCAGCGTCTCGACGCCCGCGCCGCTGGCCGCCGCCGTCAGGGCGGCCTCGTCGGCGACCGGCGCGTCGGAGGTGCCCGCGCAGACGACGACGACCCGGCCGCGCGCCGGCGGCAGCTGGCCGACGGCGACGGTCGTGAGCGGGCGGGCCGGGTCGGTCGCCGTGGCGTCCGGCCAGCGGGCGAGCAGGGCGTCGACCGTCTCCCTGCCGGCCCTGGTGACCAGGGTCGGGCGGCCGTCGCCGCTCGCCGCGCGCAGCGCGGTCACGATCCCCACCGTCTCGGCCGCCGTCTTGCCGGCCGCGTAGACGACCTCCGGGTCGCCGGTACGCACGCCGCGGTGGGTGTCGACCCGCGCGTACCCAAGGTCGACGAAACCCGCGCCGTCGCCGAGCGGCCCGGCCGCGAGCCGGGCCATCGCCTCGTCCGTGTCGACCCGGCCGGCGGCCACCTCGGTCAACAGGGTTCGCAGCTGCTCTGTGTCCATCGGTGCCAGTCTCACCTCCGCCGATCCGCCGGTCCGCCGCTGCCTGCTCGGCGCCCGATCGTACGTTCGCTCGCCGGCGGCCGGCGGCCGGCGGCTGGCACGGACGGGAGCTGACCGCCTGCCCTCACCCGGTGGCTACTCCTCACCACCGTTCGTCCGCGCACCGCGACCGCGCTCGCTTCTATTACACGAGGATTACAGTTCTGTGGTTTTACACCGGGAATAGGCAGCATCTGGTTGCGTTGCCCCGGTCTGCCGGACACCGTGATGCGGAACGTTGTGCGGCACGCTCCCACTATGACGAGTCCTGGCCAGCCACCGGCATGCCAGGCAGGGCACAGGGCGCCCCATACCCAGGAGAGTTACCTGTGGCAGAAACAACACAGTTCGCCGAAGATCCCCGGCCGCGGCGCCGCGGCCGCCCACGCCTGGGCCGGCTTCTCGGCCGCGGCATCGGGCCACGCGCTGTCGGCGTCGCGGCCGTGCTCGCGGTCACCCTCGGCGCGGCCGCCTGCGGCGGCTCCGACGACTCCGGGCCGACCAGCTCCGGCAGCACCACCGGTGCCCCCAAGGGGACCCTGACGATCGCCGACGCCGGCTTCACCGAGAGCAAGATCCTCGCCGACATGTACGGCGAGCTGCTCACCAAGGCCGGCTACAAGGTGGACCGCACCTCTGTGCAGAGCACCGAGATCGCCCAGTCGTCGCTGGAGAGCGGCCAGATCGACGTCATGCCGCAGTACGTCGCCACCTACGCCGACCTGCTCAACACGCTGGTCAACGGCAAGGACGCGGCGTCGGTCTCGTCGTCGGACCTGGACGCGTCGGTCGCGGCGCTGCGCAAGCTCGCCACCGGCAAGGGCCTGACCGCGCTGGACCCGGCGGACGCCGTCGACCAGAACGCGTTCGCCGTCAGCAAGGACTTCGCGACCAAGAACAGCCTCAAGACGCTGTCGGACCTGGGCGCCAGCGGCCTCGAGGTGAAGATCGCCGCCGGTCCCGAGTGCGCCACCCGGCCGTTCTGCCAGCCTGGTCTGGAGAAGACCTACAACATCAAGGTCTCCGGCATCCTCGAGACCGGCGTCGACACGGCCCAGACGAAGTCCGCGGTCAAGGACGGCACCGATGCCCAGCTCGGCCTGGTGCTGACCACGGACGCCACCGTCGACGACTACGACCTGGTCGTGCTCGACGACGACAAGAAGCTGCAGAACGCCGACAACCTGGTTCCGATCGTCAACACGAAGTCGCTCTCGCCGGAGATCACCGCGGCGCTGAACGCACTGGCGCCGGTGCTGACCACGGCCGACCTCGCCGACCTGAACAAGAAGGTCGACTCCGACCGGGAGCGCAGCTCCGACGTCGCCAAGGAGTACCTGAAGAGCAAGAACCTGCTGTAACACTGGTTCGCTCCGTCCGGGCGCGGAGGTCTCTTGCGAGCCGCCAGGCGCGCAAGGGGCCGGAGCGCCGTGCCCGCACGGAGCGGGCCATGTCGACCTTCCCGCCCGGCCCCAGGCTTGTTCCCGTGGGAGTGAACGTCAGGTCCTGGGCGGCGGCACCGATGGGTGCCGCCGTTCCTGGTCTCGCGGGAGGGTCGCGTCCGGGTCCTGCTCAGGACCGCTCGGCCGGGCGCTGACGCGCGGCCCCCACCGCCTGCGGCGGGCTGGCAGGGTGACGTCCGGGTCGCCGTCCATCGGCGAAGCGACGGTCGGTGACCAGGCGGCCGGCGGCGGCTGGTCGCCGGGCGGCGGCATCATCGTCGGAAGGACGGCCGGGTCGGCCCGCCAGGACGGCTCGGCTGACCAGGACGGATCTGTGGGCCAGCCAGGCGCCGTCTCCGGCTCGGCGGCCCCGGCTCGGCGGGCCGCGCGGGCCCGGCTTAGCTCCCGTGCCTGGCCGAACACGGTCACGCCGGCCGCCACGGCGGCCAGGACGAAGCCCAGCGGGCCGGGCATCTCTATCAGCCCGACCGCTCCGCCACCGACCCAGCCGAGCTGCAGGACGGTCTCCGAGCGGGCGAACGCCGAGTTGCGCACGTCGTCAGCGGTGTCCCGCTGGATGATCGCGTCCAGGGCGAGCTTGGCCATCGAGGCGGCCAGCATCGCCAGCAGCGCGGCGAGCAGCGCCGTGAGCTTCGCGTAGGTGGCCGCCGCCAGCGCGCAGCTGCCGGTCGTGAGCAGCAGCGCGAGCGTCAGGAGGCGCTCGGGGCGGCGCCGGCCGAGCCGCCCGCCGATGACGACACCCAGGCCGCTGCCGACGGCCGCCGCGGCGGCCAGCACGCCGAGCCACAGCGAGGTACCGCCCTCGGCGCGCAGCAGGAAGGCCAGGTAGAAGGTCAGGAATCCCACGATCGTGCGCAGCACCAGGGTCGAGCGCAGCGCCGCCGGCGACGCCCCGAGCACCGTCCTGACCGCGGCGCGCGCCCTAGCCGCCCGGCTCCGCTTCTTTCCCGGTCCGGCGGGCACGGGGATCCGCGGCCCCGTCGCGGACGCGACCACGTCTCGCAGCCGGCGTTCRCCCTCGCTCGAGTCGACCCTCTTCGGCAGCTTGAAGGCGTAGGGAACGCCGGCCAGGTAGAGCACCGCGCAGACCCGCAGCACCCATGGGTAGCCGACGTAGGGGATGTGCGCGATGCCCAGGCCGACGGGGGCGGCGATGGTGCCGGCGACGATGTTGACCATCGACAGCCGCGAGTTGACCTTGACGAGTGTCAGTTCAGGGGGTGCCACCCGCGGGATGACCGCGCTGCGCGCGACCCCGAACGCCCGGGAGAGCATGAGCAGGCCGAGCGCGAGCGGGTAGACCCCGATCCCGGTCAGCGAGGTGGCCAGCTGCCAGGCGAGCATCGCGCGCCCGAGACAGAGCGCGGCGAGCGCCGAGCGCCTCCCGTAGGAGAACCGGTCGAGAACTGGCCCGATCACGGGCGCGAGCAGCACGAACGGGACCATCGTGATCAGCAGGTAGAGGGCGACCTTGGAACGAGCCTCACCCGTCGGGACGGAGAAGAACAGCGCCCCGGCCAGCACCACGGTGACCAGCGCGTCGCCCGCGGCATTGATCACGGACAGGTCGAGGAGGGCGGCGAGCCCTGACCGGTCCGCGCCATCGCGTCTTGTCGACGCGCGCAGCCGCGTGATGCCCGTGCCCATCCCGGCGCGGGCCTTTCCCACCGTTCGGCCGATCCCGCCAGTGCCCACCCTGCCGAGTGTGCCCGCGAAACAGCCACCGGGCCACGACCACGCCGGGCGTACTGGTCACGACTAGGCGAGAATGTATCCGTGGACGACGTGACAGGCGCTGACAACCAGGCAAGCGCACCCCCGGTGACGCCGGAGGCGGTTTCGGCTACGCCTGAGGCCGCGCCGCCGGATACGTCGGACGCGACCGGGACGCCAGACCCCGCCGCCGACGGGCAGGCCCCGGGCGCGCTCACCGGCGATGCCGCCGCGACGGCCGCTCCCTCCGCCTTCCCGGCCGAGGCACTGACGGGGGATCCCTCGGTTCCCGAGGTCCCGGCCGCCGAGCCCCCGGCCGTTGAGGCCCCGACTCTGGAGGCCCCAGCCCTGGAGGCCCCCCCGGTCGAGCAGCCAACCGCGGACCAGGCTCCGGCTGAGTGGGGCACGCTGGCGGCCGGAGCGCCGCCGGAGCCGGCTGTGGACGCGGCGAACGCGGTGAACACCGAGGCCGCTGACACCGCTGAGGCCGCCGCGCAGCCCGAACCGGTCGCGGCGGCCATCGTCGAACCCGAACCGGAACCAACCCCCGCACCGACGGCCGAGGTCGAAGCGCCGCCCGAGCCTCTGACGATTTCGGAGGCGGCAACGCCGCCCGAGCCTGTGACGCCGGCCGAGACCGCGACGGTCTCGGAGACGGCGACGGTGGCCGGACCGGAGTCCGCCGCCGAGACCAAGACCCGAGCCGCGGCAGACGACGACGAGACGGTCGACGAGGTCGGCCGTGGCCGCGCGGCACGGGCCGCCCGAGGGCCCGACCCGGTCTGCGCGGCCGCGGTCGACATCGCGCGCGAGGCGGCCATCGAGGAGGCGGGCGGCGCGGACGCGGTCGGCGAGCACCTCGGCGTCGAGGCCGAAGGCGAACGGCTCGTGCTGCACCGGTTCGCCTGCCTGACGCCCGCGTACCGGGGCTGGGTGTGGGCCGTCGTCACCGCGAGGGCACCGCGGGTCCGCAGGGTGACCGTCGACGACGTGGTGCTGATGCCCGGCGAGGGCGCGCTGCTCGCGCCGCCGTGGGTGCCATGGTCGCAGCGGCTGCGCCCGGGTGACGTCGGCGTCGGGGATCTACTGCCGACCGCCGTCGATGACCCTCGCCTGGCACTGCGCCGCAGCGATGTCGAGGAGTTCGCCGACACCGACGCCTTCCTGGAGCTCGGCCTCGGCCGGCCGCGGGTGCTGTCCACCTTCGGTCGCGAGGAGGCCAGCACACGTTGGTACGCCGGGGAGCCCGGCCCGGACGCCCACGTGGCGAAGGTCGCACCGGCGACCTGCCTCACCTGCGGCTTCCACGTCCGGTTGGCTGGCGGTCTCGGCCGTCTGTTCGGTGTGTGCGCGAACGAGCTGGCGCCGGACGACGCCAAGGTGACGTCCATCGATCACGGCTGCGGCGCCCACTCCGAGGCCCTGGTCGCGCCGTCAGCGCATCCCGAGCCGGTTCCCTTCGACGAGGACCCGTCGGACCTGGAGCCCACGGACGTCGAACTGGTCGGCGCGACGGCGGGCGGCACGAGCCAGGACGCCGCCGGCACCGGTCACGCCACCGTCGGCCACGCCGGCCACCCGGAACCCTACGGCCACGCCTGAGCTGTATCTCCGGCTCGCTCCGTCCGGGCGCGGCGCTCCGGCCCGAGGCTGGATCTGAGGCAGGGCAGAGACCCGGAGCGGGGCGGTCGGGAAGGTCGTTGCCGGTTCGCTCCGTCCGGGCGGCGCGCTCCGGCCCCTTACTCGCTTCGCTCCCAAGGGACCTCCGCGCGCCGTCCTCCTACGCTCACGGGCGCTCCGGCGACCTCGCTGCGGCCCGGCCACGATCGCTTCGCTCCATGGCCAGGCCTCCGCGAGGCGCGCCTCCGCGCCCAGCACGGTCACCCACCGCTGAACGTCACCAAGCCGAAGCTGTCAGCTCGGGAGTACCTCGCTTCGCTCGTCGGGACCTTTGGCTTGGCGCGTGACCGCGTTCGCGGCATGAGCGGGTGGTGACGACGTGTTCGCGCAGGTGGGCAGCCTGCGCGGGTGACGATGCGGGGAGCGGAAACACCCCCGCGCCCCGCCACGCACCGTCGACGGCGATGCTAAGGTCCGTCAGCAAAGTCCTGTTTGCCCTCCTTGGAAACCCCGTGCTGTTACCGCGCCGTGCGACATGGTGGCGCTTCCCGGCGGGTCCGCGGATTCCTTCGATGGCGCACGGAACCGACCTCGGGCCACCAGACGGCCCCCGGACCGAGAAGGAACCAACAGGGCAGGACCGACTACATACCTCAACGTAACAAGTTTGCGACGCAACGTAACAGCGATACGAAAGCCAGGAACCATGCCTCGGACACGCCGATGAGCCGCACCCTGATCGTCACTGCTGTGCAGGCGGAGGCGGACGCGGTGTGCGCGGGCCTGATGGGTAGCTGGTCGCGCTCCCGCGGACGTTCCAACGAGGCGCCGAGCGCGCCTGTCTCGCCCGACTGGGACCGCCAGCTGCTGACCACGTCCACCCTTGGCCCCTACGTCGGGCGCCGCCGCGGCCCGGTGACGGTGCTCGCCGCCGGCACCGGCGGGCCCGCGGCCGCGGCTGGCACGGCGGTGGCGCTCGCGGTCGCGCAGGCGGCGGGCGACCCGTTCACCCTCGTCCTGTCGATGGGGGTTGGTGGCGGGTTCCGCGGCTGGGCCGAGATCGGCGACCTGGTGGTCGCCGGGCGGCTGGTCGCCGCCGATCTGGGCGCCGAGTCCGGCCTCGACGACCTGCGCGAGCCGCAGGGCCAGATCCACGAGATGGACCGCAGCCTCGGCTTCCACAGCACCGGCGCGCCGCCGCTGCCGCGTACCACCAGCTCGTCCGTCGACGGCAAGTTCCTCACCCTGGACGACCTGGATCTCGGCTCTTCCACGATCGTCCCGGACCCCGAGCTGGTGGAACGACTGCGCACGGTGCTCGGGCTGACCGGACGGCGGGTGGCCACCGGCCCGGTGCTCACCGTCGCCACCGTCACCGGCACCGAGCTGCGCGCGGCAACCCTCACCGCCCGCCTGGACCCGGTCGCGGAGGGCATGGAGGGCTACGCGGTCGGCGTCGCCGCCGCGGCCTTCGGGGTGCCCGTAGGTGAGATCCGCGCGATCAGCAACCAGGTGGGCCGGCGCGACCGGAGCACTTGGAACATGTCGGGCGCGCTCGCCAGCCTGCGCACCGCCGCGGGCGCACTGGTCGCCCACCCCGAGGGTCTGCTGCAGGCGCTGTAATCCTGGTTCGCTCCATCCGGGCGGCACGCTCCGGCACCCCCACATCGCTGCGCTCGTAGGGATGCCTCCGCGGAGGCGCGCCTCCGCGCCAGCGTGGGTGCGTGCCGCTTGAGCGAACCAGAGACAATGCACCTCATGACGGCAACCGAGACGACCCTGTCGGGCCCGACCGCCTGGCCTCAGGGCCTGGCGCCGCTGAGCCTGGCGATCTCGCCGTGCCCGAACGACACGTTCGTGTTCCATGCGTTGGCGCACGGCCTGGTGGCGGGAACGCCGCCGGTGTCGGTGACGTTCGCCGACATCGACGTGCTCAACGCCCRGGCGGCCGACGGCCTGGACGACCTGGTGAAGGTGTCCTATGCGGCGCTGCCGTGGCTGCTCGACGGTTACCGGCTCCTGCCGTCGGGCGGCGCGCTCGGCCGTGGCTGTGGCCCACTCGTCCTCACGGCCCCCGCCCGCGCCGCCGGCGGCGGCTCGAGCGGTGACGGTCCGGGCGGTGACGGGACGCCAGGCGCGGCGGAGCCGGGGATCCTGCGTGGCGCGAAGGTGGCCATCCCCGGCACCCGCACCACCGCATACCTGCTGTTCCGGCTATGGGCGGCCGGCGTCGACGTCGCCTCGATCGACGTGCTCCCGTTCGACCAGATCATGCCCGCGGTCCGTGACGRCCGCTACGACGCGGGCCTGGTGATCCACGAGTCCCGTTTCACCTACCCGTCCTACGGCCTGGTGTCGGTGGCCGACCTCGGCGACTGGTGGGAGGGAACCACCGGCCTACCGATCCCGCTCGGCGCGATCCTCGCCCGCCGGGACCTGCCGGCCGCCGCCGGCGACCTGGGCGCCGCCGTCAGGGACAGCGTCGCGGCCGCCTTCGCCGACCGGACGGCGTCCGCCGACTGGGTGCTCGCGCACTCCCAGGAGCTGGCGCCGGAGGTCACCCAGGCGCACATCAACCTCTACGTCAACGACTTCAGTCTCGACCTCGGTGACGAGGGTTACGCCGCCGTCGAGGAGCTCCTCGGCCGAGCCGCCGCCGAGGGCCTCGTCCCCCGCCTCACCCGCCGTCTGACCAGCTGAGGACCTGGTCAGCCCTGTTCCTGACCTCGCGCGGCCCCTGACCGTCGCGGCGTTCTAGGCCTCGAGCTCGTTCGCGACGGCGTGGACGACCTTGGCGACGCGCTGGGCGACGCGGYGGTCGGGGTGGCGGCCTCGCCGCAGGTCCCGCTGGACCTCGTCGAGCATCTTGATCATGTCCTCGACCATGCTGTGCAGCTCGTCGGGGCTGCGCCGGGCGGCCTGTGCCGCCGCCTTCGCGACCGAGGGGGGCGCGGCGAGCACCCGGAGCGACAGGGCCTGGTCGCCCTTGCGGCCGGCGGCGATGCCGAACTCGACGCGGTCGCCCGCACGGAGCTTCTCGACACCGGGTGGAAGAGCATCCTTGTGGACGAACACGTCGCCGCCGTCGTCACGGCTTAGAAAGCCGAATCCTTTGTCGACGTCATACCATTTGACCTTGCCGGTGGGCACGGGCGACCTCGTTCTGCGACACGACGGGATGGAACAGGGCCAAAGAAGGCGCGGCCATACGTACTTGACCGCGCCTTCGCCAGCCTTCGCCCCAGGGAAACCGGGGCGGCTCGACCAGCCAACGACGGTCATCAGGCTATAGGGCGAGCGGCCTTCGGGCGCAGAGATTCCTTCTCCCACCGGTCGGCCACCGCCCGGTCGCCCCGGCTCGAGGACAGCAGCCAGGAGCCGGCGGTCAGGACAGCAGCTCGTTCATGGCGCCTGAGCGGAAGCCACGCGGGTCGACCTCGACGGCGGGGAAACCCTCCACGACGCCGACCAGGTCCGGCCGGCCGGCGAGCGCCGCCACGAGGCCGGCGTCCACCTCGATCCGCGCGCGATCGCCCAGGTCACGCACCCGCAGGTCGCGGCAGTCGAGCCCGGCCTCCGCCAGCGCGAGCCGCAGCGCACCCTCGGCTCGCTCGACCCGCGCGAGCCGCCGGGGCGTCACCTCGATGCCATAGGCGATCCGGCTGGCGAGGCAGGCGGCGGCCGGCTTGTCGGCGGTGACGAGCCCGATCCGGCGCGAGGCGGCACGCACCTGGCGCTTCGTCAGACCGGCGTCGAGCAGTGGGGTGGCGGCCCCGCGCTCGGCCGCCGCCCGGATGCCGGGACGGAACCCGGCGACCGCGTCGTCGGCGTTGGTCCCGGTGACGACGTGCGCGAGGCCCAGCTCGGCCGCGAACGGCGCGAGGGTCTCGGTGAGCTCCGCCTTGCAGAAGTAGCACCGGTCGGCCCCGTTCGCCCGG
This sequence comes from Pseudofrankia asymbiotica, assembly GCF_001983105.1. Classification (GTDB taxonomy): domain Bacteria; phylum Actinomycetota; class Actinomycetes; order Frankiales; family Frankiaceae; genus Pseudofrankia; species Pseudofrankia asymbiotica. The sequence continues at coordinate 12,281 of NZ_MOMC01000024.1, forward strand.
TAGCCAGGCCGGGACTGCTCGTCGGTCGCGGGGAGCACGTGCCGCACGCCCAGGGCTTCGGCGAGCGCGCGCGCCCCGTCGAGCTCCGCAGCCGGCAGCGACGGCGAGACGGCGGTCGCGGCGACGACGGCGTCCGGGCCGAGCACGCGGGCCGCCCAGGCGAGCAGGAAGGCGGAGTCGGCGCCGCCGGAGAAGGCGACGAGCACCGAGCCGAGGTCGGTCAGCCGCGCGGACAGGGCAGCGAGCCGCCGGTCGAGCACCGCGCCGGCCAGCCAGTCGGGAAACTCGGCGAGCGCGCCCAGCACCACGTCGGCACCCGCGGCGGCGAGGCTGCCCGCGTCGTGCGGCCCGGTGGTCAGCCCGATGGCCAGCGCGCCCCCGGCACGAGCCCCGATCATGTCGCCCTCATGGTCGCCGACGAAGATGTCGACGCCGTGTTCACGGATCGCGTCACCCTTGGTGCTTGCGTACCGGTTGCCAATCACGACATCCGGCTCGATTCCGATCGCGGCAAGGCTGGCCCGCGCCTGCGGCTCGTTCTTGGCGGTGACCACCACCACCCGGCCGCCCTCCCGGCGTACCGCCTCGACGGCCTCCGTGGCGCCCGGCATCCGCTCGGACACCGGGATCGCATGCACCGCGTACAGCTCGCGGTACAACGCGGCCATCGCCTCGATCTCGCCGGGCGGAAACCAGTTCGCGAGTTCGTCCTCCAGCGGTGGGCCCAGCCGACCGACGGCCAGCTCCGCGTCCACCGAGACGCCGGTACGCGCCGAGAGCTCGACATATGTCGCCGCGATGCCGCGGCGCGCGTCCAACAGCGTCAGGTCGAGATCGAATCCGACAACCAGCGAGGAAGAAGCAGCAGGCGCACCGTCTGACACCCCCCGAGCGTAACGACCGCTCTGCCCCGACGGTGGCTCAGCGGAGACCGAGCGGGGCCCGGCGGCCTCCGGCGTCAGAGCTGGATGGTCACGCCATCGCCGAGAAGCCCGTCGTGCAGTTCGAGACGCGATGGATGGGCGCCCGACGGGATGTCGAACACGAGCGTGCCGCTGACGTCGTCGCCCGCCTTGATCGAATTCCAGAGGGAATCCAACGGGAAATACCAGCGGGAGCCGGAGTAGGCCTCGTGCCTGCCGCCGCTCTGGTCGTACATGAACTGCTGGTTGGCCACGAGGCCGCGCGGGGTGTTCCCGGTGTTGTGGACCGTCACCTTGACCAGGCAGTACTGCCCGTCCGGATGCTTCTTGATGAGCACGCCGATCTCGGTCACGCCGCAGCGCAGATCCTTGATCGTGAACTCCAGCGAACCGTCGCGGTAGACAGGCTCGGTGGGCTTCGGCGTCGCGGATGCCGCTGGCGTCGTCCCGGACGGACCAGAACCAGTCTCGCTGGACGTTCCCGGGTTCAGCGCGATCGCGGCGATAGCCGCCGCTCCCAGGACGAGCAGCACGACCGTGAGCCAGAGTCCGATCCGACTCCCACGGCTGCCAGGCCCGCGCCGCCCACCCGGCAGCGGACCGCCCGGTCCCCTGCCGCCGGGCTGGCCGCCCACAGGCCAGTGCCGTTCCCCCGCCGCGGGGGTCGACGGCCGCCGTGGCGACACGATCCCTCCGGGGGCGCCAGGGTAGGCGGCCTGGCCCCGGTCAGGCGGGACGTATCCCGGTGCCGCGCCCCGCGCCGCCCGGGGTTCCTGCCGGATCCGCGGAGCCTGCGCAGCCGATCTGGGAGATTCGGGGCGCTGGGCCCCCGGGGCGTGGCTGGTGGCGCCATAGCCGGCCGGCGCGACCCTCGTCCTGGGCAGCGGTCGCGGCCGGCCGTCGCCGCCCTGGTCGGGACCGGTCAGCTCGGCCATGACGGGCCCGGCCATCACGTCCGCCCGGTCCGCGGCGAGCCCCAGCAGCTCCTCCCCGGGGGCGAGGCCCCCGCCGCCGCTCGGGCCCGTCTCGACGAGGGCCAGCAGCAGGTCACGGGCGCTGGGGCGGGCGTCGGGGTCCTTCGCGAGCGCCGCCGCGACCAGGCCGTACAGCGGCGGCGCGAGACCGGTCAGGTCGGGTTCGGCGGAGACGGTCCGGTAGGCGAGGTCGATGTCCTTCCCCTCGCCGAACGGGTGCTGGCCGGTTCCGGCGTAGGCCATGAGGATGCCCCAGGTGAACACGTCCGCGGCCGGCCCGATCGCGTGCCCGTTGATCTGCTCGGGCGCCATCCAGCCCGCCGAGCCGAACCCCCACGACGTCGGCTTGGCCTTGCTGTCCGCCGCCACCGCCTGGGCGATGCCGAAGTCGATGACCCGGGGACCGGAGAGGGACAGCAGCACGTTGCTCGGCTTGAGGTCACGGTGGATCAGCCCGGCCCGGTGGATCGCGGTCAGCGCGGTGGCCACCCCGACCGCGAGGCCCGTCAGTGTCGACGACAGGAGCGGGCCGCCCCTGGCGATCGCCTGGTCCAGGCGCAGGCCGTCGATGAACTCGGTCACCAGGTATGGCGCGGCCGCGTCGGGGTCGGCGTCGAGCACCTCGGCGGTGCAGAACGGGGCGACCAGGCGGGCGGCGGCCACCTCCTGGCGGAACCGGCGGCGGAACTCCTCGTCCGCGGCCAGGTCCGGCCGGATGACCTTCACCGCGACCAGCCGGCCGGCCGGCCCCCGGCCGAGGTAGACCGTCCCCATCCCGCCGGTCCCCAGGCGGCTGAGCAGCGCATACGGGCCGATCCGGCGCGGGTCGTGCGCGGCGAGCTGCTCGCCCGGCACCCCGGAGGCCGGGCGTCGCGCCGCGCCCGCCACGTCCTCCGTCACCCGCGCCCCCGGTCTCCTGGCCCGATGACCCCGGTCACCCTCGCCGTCGTCCCGCCTGTTCTCGCATCCGCCTCGCCCCGTCGCCTGCCAGTGAGCACCATGCGACCCGGCGCGGCCTGCCAGCCGCAGTCTCTCTCATCACCCCGGTTCTCCGCCCCCCCGCGTTCGGGTAGCCGACACTCCGTCCCGTCCTTTTCCGCCGTTTCCTCGTCGCTACACAGCCTCTGTACGTTCAGCCCGCGACTCCGGTTCGGCCGCCCCTCGGYGGTGGCGACAACGACGACTTCGCACAAACCCGAAGACGGACTCAGGATGCCGGCAGATCGGGCGACTGCCTGTCGGGTTCCTCTGGCGGGAGGAACGAGACACGGCGACCGCAGTCGTCGCAGACGGCCACCACGGTTCCCGGTTCCTCGTCAGAAGGAACGAGGTGAGCCAGCGGGACGATCCCCGAGCACCAGGGACAGTTCAGCCACGGGCCGTCCGCCAGGCCGTCATGGAGCGAACCGCCAGCTGTCATACCTCCACGATCGCATGCGGTAGGGGACACTGGTCCCATGCCGGAGCTGCCGGAGATGGAAGCGCTCGCGTCGGTCCTGAGGGAACGCGCGGTCGGCAAGGTGGTCGCGCGGGCGGAGCCGGTCGCGATCAACGCGCTACGCACCGTTTCTCCGGGGCCGGGTGACCTGCTGGGCGCGGCCCTGGTCGATGCCGCCCGGCACGGGAAGTTCCTGGATCTGGTCTTCGCCGCGGCGGGCGGCGAGCGGCTCGACCTGGTCGCCCACCTGTCCAGGGCCGGCTGGCTGCGCTGGAAGGAGAACCAACCGGCCGCGCCGGGCCGGGGCGGCCGCGGGGGTCTCGCCTTCCGGCTGGTGTTCACCGATGGGTCCGGCTTCGACCTGACCGAGGCGGGTACCCAGAAACGCCTCGCCGTCTACCTGGTGCGTGACCCGGCCGAGGTGCCGGGCGTCGCCCGGCTCGGGATCGACCCGTTCGACGACGCGTTCACCGTCGAGGCGCTCGCGGAGCTGCTCACCGCCGCGGGGCGCGCCCAGACCAAAGGGGTTCTCACCGACCAGTCGGTGCTCGCCGGCGTGGGTAACGCCTATTCCGACGAGGCGCTGTGGGCGGCGCGGCTCTCGCCGTTCGCGCCGGCGAGCGGTCTCGGCGCCGAGCAGGTCTCGGCGCTGCACGCCGCGCTGGTCGGGGTGCTGCGCGCGGCGGTCGAGGCGGCCGGCGGCCTGGCTGCCGCCGACCTGAAGGCGGAGAAGAAGGCGAACCTGGCCGTCCACGGCCGTACCGGGCAGGCCTGCCCACGGTGCGGCGACACCGTGCGCCAGGTCTCCTTCGCGGACCGGAGCCTGCAGTACTGCCCCACCTGCCAGACGGGCGGCCGGGTCCTCGCCGACCGCCGCATGTCGCGCCTCCTCAAGTAGCGAGGGCCGGGGCGCTTCCCCGCGCCCGCGGCGGGACGGTGGCGCGGCGCGCGGCGGTCTGGCCCAGTCGCGGGATCGCCGGGGTGGGGTGCGAGGATGGCGGCGTGGGATCTGACCAGGTGCCGACCGTCACGGTCGCAGACATTCCACCGGCAACCCCGGACGAGCTGTTCCTGCTCGACGTGCGGGAGCCGGAGGAGTGGGCGGCCGGCCACATCGACGGAGCGGCCCACATCCCGATGGGGCAACTCACCGGCCGTCTCGACGAGGTCCCGCGCTCGGCGCGCGTGATCGCGGTCTGTCGCTCCGGGAACCGCTCGGCCAGGGTCACCGCCTACCTGGTGGACGGCGGCTGGGACGCCCACAATCTCGAGGGCGGCATGATGGCCTGGGCCGCGCTCGGCCGCCCGATGACGGCAGACACGTCCGTCCCACCCTTCGTCCTGTAGACGGCGGCCTGCCCGCCGCGCGGACGGCCCGCTGGCGGCGGTGCCCGCGCTTGGTCCGCGCGGGCGGCTCACCCCCGCTCGACGGTGGTCAGGGGCGCGCCGGCCAGCTGGGCGAGCGAGACCGGTGGGTCGTCGAGGCGGCTGTTGTGGTCGCTGGGACGCAGCGCGTCGAGCATCAGGTCGACGTAGCGGCGCCAGGTGCCCTCGGCCGACGCGTCCGTGAGTTCGAGAATCACCCGCAACGCGCGTAGCAGCACGATCAGGTCCGCGAGCACCACATCCGCGCGCAGCAATCCGACGCGCTGAGCATCGGCGAACATCTCCCCAATCAGCGGCACCACCTCGTCGAAGACAGCCGCGCGGGTACGTCCGGTCCAGAGCCGGCGGGAGACGAATGCCCATCGGCAGGCGTCGTCGCTCAGCCCGGTCACCAGAAACTCGCGCAATGCCCGCCCAGGAGGCTGCGCCTCAAGGGCGCCGGCGGCCAGTTCGCGCACCCGCGCGACCGCCGTCACGAGCGTCTCCTCGACGAGCGCGTCCTTGTTCGGGAACCGGCGGTACAGCGTTCCCATGCCGACCCCGGCACGGCGCGCTATCTCGTCCACGCCCACAGTCAGGCCCTGCTCGACGAACAGTTCGCGGGCCGCCCGTAGGATGCGCTCCCGGTTCCGTTCCGCGTCGCGGCGCAACGGCCGGCCCGGCACAACCACTTTGACCACCTGTGAGCCCCCCACGTGCATGTGGCCACTGTAAGGGCCTGAAGCCGGCGGGATCGGCCCGTTCGATCACGCGCCAGAATTCGTGGGGCGCAACCGGTGGCGGAGGTGCCAAAGTGCATGGTGGGGGGCGGCTCGTACGTCTCGTCGGCTACCCGGAAAACTGGACCGACGAGGCGGACTGCCCACGGACGATCGGGTGGCAGCCGCAGTGGCGGCGGACAAAGGACAGGCGGGCGTAGATGAGCAAGTTGGTGTCGCGACGAGTGAGCTTGGCGGCCGCCATGCCATTGGTGGCCAGTGTGGTCGCCGCGATGCTGTTGACCTCGTGCGACGGGGTCCAGCAGGCCGTCGACGATCTCACGAGCGCCTCACCCACCCCGGCGGTCGGCGCGCCGACGCAGGGCGGGGGCGCCCCGGCCGGGGACGGCTCGGCGCTGGCGGTGCTGGCCACCTTGCAGGTCCAGCCACTGAGCACCGAGAAGAAGTACCAGCGCGACGAGTTCGGCACCGCCTGGAAGGACGTCGACCACAACAGCTGCGACACCCGCAACGACATCCTGCACCGCGACCTGCGCTCGGTCACGGTCGGCAAGGATGACTGCCTCGTCCTCAGCGGCGAGCTGGCCGACCCGTACACCAACCGGACCATCCGCTTCAACCGAGGCAAGGACTCCTCGGCGGTACAGATCGATCACGTCGTCGCGCTCGCCGACGCCTGGCGCACCGGCGCGTATGCCTGGACCGACGACACGCGGGAGGCGTTCGCCAACGACCCGCAGAACCTGCTCGCCGTCGACGGCCCGACGAACATCGAGAAGAGCGACCAGGACGCGAGCGAGTGGCTCCCGCCCGCCAAGGGCTACCAGTGCAGCTACGTCGCCCGTCAGGTCGGGCTGAAGGCCCGCTACCACCTTTGGGTCACCCAGGCCGAGGCTGACGCCATGCGCGGCGTCCTCTCTACCTGCCCCACCCAACCCGAACTCGGCGAGTAAGGCGCTCCCGTTGCCGGACGCTCCGCGCCCGCACCCGGGCACCACCATCGGGCGCGGAGCCTGACCTCCCAGATCGCCTCGCGATCCGGCAGGAACTCTGCTCCCACTTGGTTTCCGGGCAGGGGCGTCCGGCTCACCACGGGGGATGCCGGTGAGGTGCGCCGAGCGTCACACGGACGGCCCGCGAGGCGCCGGTGGTCACCGCCAGCGGCCCTTGCCCGATCGGCCATCATTCGATTCAAGCGCGGCCCGCCACAATCCCCGGTAATCACACTCAGATACCGGAAACCGCGGCGGATGCTCCATCGCCCGCCATCCCCGCCGCCGCCTCGCTTCACCGACAGCGGCTCCAGTCCCGTACCATGAATAGACGCGCCAACTGGTGCCCATCTCGGCAACCGGGCCTGGACCGGAAACGAAACCCCACACTGGTCGAAGAGAAAAACGGCTCCGAACCGAACGTCACTGGCCGCTGGCGCTCAGACGGCGCGGCCTGGTCCGACCCCTGCAGTCCGCCGGCCGGAGATCGACGTCGCCTATCCGGACGCACCCCCGACGCTCGGTTCGGTTCAGCGCCTCGGCAGGGTCAGGAACCACAAGCCGGCCCTGGCCTCCCGCCAGCCTGGGACGAACACGGAGCGACCCCCCGGCCCCTCCTCTGCCGCCACGCCAACCACGGCCGGTCACCCACCCACGATGAAAACGGCATCCAGGCAGGCCCGCCTTCTCCACCCAGCCCTCCGAGCTACCCTTGCCAGCCCTCCGAGCCACCTCTGCCAGCGGGGGACTGCGGAGGCGAAGCCCCAGCTCGACGCACTGCCCACGACGACCGCGGACGTTCCACCCAAAAATCCGGCACCATCCACCAGGACCGGCACCCGGCACCCCCACCTCTAACCGCAAGCCCCGAATCCACGCGATCAACACATCAAGAAAAAATACCCCAACAAAACTCAAACCTTAAATTACCATCACCAGGAAGACCTAAAAACATTCCCGGAAAACCGCCAACTACAATTAGGCAAACCCTGAGAAAAAACCCCATCGCAACCAAAAACGCAACCCGATCACCGCGAAAAAGTCACACGCAACCAGAAAACGAAACCCAACCAAAGCGAACCGGGGGGTGCAGGGGGGCGAAGCCCTCCCTGCCGCGGGGACCGGGGCTCGGCCCCGGAGCAATATAACGCGGGAGCCCGGGAGCAAATCCAAAGGATTTGCGAACAGGGATCCCCCGATCGCGTGGGCGAGGGGGGAGTTGAACCCCCACGTCCTTTCGGACACACGGACCTGAACCGTGCGCGTCTGCYATTCCGCCACTCGCCCGAGTGGTCTTATCTCGTGACCGGAGCTACCGTACCACGTCGGCGTGCGGCGTAGACGTGGGCCGTCTTCGCCGTCGGGTGCCGCGCGCGTGCCCGGGACTGGCTGCGGGTCAGGCTGTATGGCGCGGGCGGCTGGGCTCGGGCCGACAGCGTCGGCGAGCCGGCGCGGCCAGTGAGCCGGCGCGGCCGTCGAGCCGACCGCCAGAGGCGGACTGTGCGCTCCGAGACGGACCTGTGACTCGGACCTATGACATCGAGGCCGGCGGGGTATGGACGAGACAACCCGCGCGAAGCACCCGAAGCCGGTGGCACCCGGCACATCGTCCGATAGCGTCCCTCGCCAACCAGCGTCCCCCGCCGAACAGGCCGGCCACCACCCCGGCCCCAGACCACGACCGGCCCCGCCACACACTGACCTGTAACCAGTCCCGTCGGGCGCTCGACACCCGACGACGGGGGTGTTCTCACGCCTCCGTCATACGATCCACAGATCGGGCGAAGGGAGGTCGGGCATGGGCGTGCTGCAGCGCTTCGAACGCCGCCTGGGCGGCCTCGTGGAGGGCGCGTTCGCGAAGGTCTTCAAGGGCGGCGTCGAACCGGTCGAGATCGCGGGTGCTCTGGCGCGGGAGACCGACGACCGGCGGGCGATCAGTTCGAACCGGGTGCTGGTGCCGAACCAGTTCGCGGTGGAGCTGGCGAGCGGGGACTATACGCGTCTGGCGCCTTACACCCGGGCGCTGTGTGACGAGCTGGCGGAGATGGTCCGTGAGCACGCCGCCGAGCAGCGGTACACGTTCGTCGGGCCGTTGAGCGTGAAGCTGTCGGAGGCGCAGGACCTCGACGTCGGCGTGTTCCGGATCCGCAGCAGCGTGGCCTCGGCCGATCCGGGGGCTGTCGCCGGCCCGCGTGGCGGCGGCCCGCGCGCGACACCTGGCACCCCCCATCTGATGATCACGAGCAAGGACGCGCCGCCGGGGGCGGAGCGGCAGTACGCGTTGACAGGTGAGTCGACGCTGATCGGCCGCAGTGTGGAATGCGACATCCGGCTTACGGACACCGGGGTGTCACGCCAGCACGGCGAGATCCGAGCCATGCCGGACGGCCATTTCCTCTATGTCGACGCCGGTTCGACGAACGGCAGCATCGTGAACGGCCGTCCGGCGACACAGGTGAAGCTGGTCAACGGGGATCTGATCGAGCTCGGCAACGCGCTGATCACGTTCGTGCGGGAGGACGCGCGGCCGGCTCGGATGTCGACGCCGCCACCGGCGGATCCTCCCCGCCGCCCCGGCGGCCAGGAGCCGTATCGCCCCCGTGAACGGGACCGCCGGCCCGAGCCGCCCTACGCGGACCGTTCCAACCCGCGCGYGGAGCCTTACCGGGACGCGCCGCCGGCCGGCCGGCCCGACCCGTACGCGGACCGGGATCGCGCCCAGCCACCCGGCGAGCCGTATCGAGACCGTTCCAACCCCCGCGGGGAGCCGTACCAGGACGCACCGACGCCGCCACCGCCCCCGGTGCCACCGGCGGTGGCCCGGCCGGAACGGTCCGTCCGACCTGTGCGGCCCGTCCGGCCTGTGCGGCCTGTCCGGCCGGATCGGCCAGATCGGCCAGATCCATATGCCGACCGCTCCAGCTCTCCGCCGCGGGGCGAGCGCCTTCGCGAGGACGCTGGCGGAACCTCGTCAAGTCCGCGTAACGAGCAGTATCGAGATGGCGGCGGGCGTGACCCGCGCGCCGCCCGGGATGCCCGGGATGCCCGCTCCCGTCAGGATGCGGACGCCGATCTGTACCCTGATCGGGAAGACAGTTATGGCGCTGGTCATCGTGCCGACGGGCGTCCCCGTGGACGCCCTGGTTCTGAACGCTATGGTTCTGAGCGGTCCAGCACTGAACGCCCCGGTGCTGAACGTCCCAGTGCTGAACGTCCCGGTATGCCGCGGGGGACGAACGGTTTCGGCGGCCCCCCGGCCGACCGAGGTGGGGCCGGCCGCGGTGGTCGCGATGACCGTGTTCCCGACGAGATCTACGATGCCGACACCGAACTGCCCAGCCGGACCCCTGCTCGTCCTCGGCCCGACGACCAACGACGTCGGCCCGGCCCACCCCCTCCGAGCGACCGGAGCTGGTAAAGCCTGATGGACCCATCCCAGCCGAACGAGCTCGTCCTGCTGCTGGTGAAAATCGGTTACCTGACGTTGCTCTGGGCGTTTGTCCTGTTGGCGGTCCGCGCCGTGCGGGCGGACCTGCTCGGTCCGACGCGCCGACAGGCACGGCGTGGCGCGAGCGCGCCGGGCGGCCGTGGCCCCGCTCCGCGAAGGTCGGCGAGGCCGCGAGTGGCGGGGCCACGGGCGGGCATACAGGCCCCGCCAGCACTGAACGCACCCAATGCATACCCGCCAAGCAAGCTCGTGGTCACAAAGGGCCCCCTCGCGGGCACGGTGATCCCACTGACCGGCGAACCGATCACCATCGGACGCGCGCCGGACTCGACGTTGGTTCTCGACGATGACTTCGCGTCCGGTCGACATGCGAGACTCGTCCCTCACGACGGGCGGTGGTTCGTCGAAGATCTCAACTCCACCAATGGAACGTTTCTCGAACACACGAAAGTGACCACGCCCATGCCGGTATCCCTCGGCGCGCCGGTCAGGATCGGCAAGACGGTCCTGGAGTTCCGCCGGTGAGCCTTCGGCTTCACTACGCGATCCGCTCGGACGTCGGCCACGTCCGAGAGGGAAACGAGGACTCGGCCTACGCCGGTCCCTACCTGCTTGCCGTCGCCGACGGCATGGGTGGTCACGCCGCCGGTGAGGTGGCGAGCTCGACGGTCATCTCCGCGCTCGCCGACCTGGATACCGAGATCGACGACGACGACCTCCTTGAGGCCCTCGTCGCCGCGATGCACGACGCCAACGCGCAGCTGCGCGCGATGGCTGCCCGGGACGGGACGCTCGACGGGATGGGCACCACGGTCACCGCGCTGCTCGCCTCCGGTGACCAGCTCGGCGTGCTGCACGTCGGGGACTCCCGCTGCTACCTCCTGCGCGACGAGGTGCTCAGCCAGGTCACGCACGACCACACGCTGGTGCAGGACCTCGTCGACCAGGGCCGGATAACCCCGGAGCAGGCGAACACCCATCCGCAGCGCTCGCTGCTCATGCGTGCGCTCGACGGCCGGGAGGTCGAGCCGGATCTCTCCGTGCGCCAGGTCCGGGTCGGTGACCGCTACCTGCTGTGCAGCGACGGCCTGTCCGGCGTCGTCAGCGGCGAGACGATCCTCGAGGCCCTGCTCGGGACAACCCCGCGGGACGCCGTGGACCGCCTGGTCGAGCTGGCGCTGAAGGGCGGCGGTCCGGACAACATCACCGTGGTCGTCGCGGACGTCGTCGACGACGACGAGCTGATGGAGGGCGCGCTGGTCGCCGGCGCCGCCGCGGAGAAGGGCACGGTCCCGGGCGCCACCGCCGCACGGGTCGGTCCGAACCCGCGCAACCCGGACACCGACTCGGCGGCCGCCAAGGCCGCGCGGATCGGGCGGGGCGCCCAGCGCGGTGGGTTGTCCGCCGACGACTTCGCCGAGGGGGCGGGGCGGGGCCGAGGCGGGCGGCGTCTCATCTTCGTCGGCGTGACGGTCGTCGTGCTGCTGGTCGTCACCGCGGTGGCGGGCTACGCGTGGATGCGCGACCAGTACTACGTCGGCGTCCACGACGGCGAGGTCGCGGTCTTTCAGGGCATCCCGAGCCTGGGCATGTTGGCCCACGTCAAGGGTGGCACCTACGGCCCGATCTCCGATATCGCGGAGCCGTATCGCAGCGACGTGCAGGACGGGGTGCGGGCGGATGACTTCGCGGACGCGCAGGCCAAGGCCCGCGGGCTGAAGAAGGTCCGGGACACCGTGTCCACCAGGCCGACGACGCCGACGCCGAGCCCGAGCCCGAGCGCGTCCTCGACCACCCCGGGTATCCCGGACCCAGGCGCGGCGGCGGCCTCGGCGTCCGCCTGCGCCGCCAACCCGGCCTCCTGCCAGAGCAGCGCACCCGTCACGTTCCCATGACACGGCCGCCTCGCCGGCAATGGTCCGAGAGCCTCACGTCCGCCTTCGCCCCGGTCCCTTCGCCGCAGGGGGTAGAACTACCCCCGTATCGGCGGAGCGAGCTGGTTCTGCTGGTGGGCGCGGGCATCCTGACGACCGCGGCGCTGTCGGCGCTGACGATCGCACATGATGGTCATCTGACGTATCACATCGCCACGTACGCGATCGGGTTCTTCGCGTTGTGGGGCGTCGTGCACCTGGCGATGCGCCGGTTCGCGGCGGCCGCCGATCCGCTGCTGATGYCGCTGTGCGCGGCTCTCAACGGGCTCGGGCTCGTCATGATCTACCGGCTGGACCTGGCCAGGGAGGACGCCGCGAAGCAGGCCGGCCGCGCGATCCCGCCCAGCGCGGCACACACCCAGGTCATCTGGACGGCGCTGTCCGTCATCGTGTTCGCGCTGGTGCTGGCGCTCATACGCAACCACAGCACGCTCGCCCGCTACACGTTCACCGCGGGCCTGGCCGGCCTGGTCTTCCTGTGTCTGCCGGCGCTGCCGGGCATCGGCGCGACGATCAACGGCGCCAGGCTGTGGCTGCAGGTCGGCCCGTTCTCCTTCCAGCCGAGCGAGATCTCGAAGATCCTGCTGGCCATCTTCTTCGCCGGCTACCTGCGGACCTTCGGCGCGCTGATGTCGGCGCACGTGGTGACGAAGGCACGCGGGCGCTCGGCGGGCAACGCCGCCGCCGCCCTCACCGGCGCGATCAGGCGGCTGCGGCCGGGGGCGCACGGCGCGGGCGCGCCGGCGGCGCCGGCCGACACCGGCGACTCGAGCGGCACGTACACCGGCGTCATCAGCCGGGTGTGGTCGAAGGGGCCGCGCTTCTACGTGCCGGCGATCCTCACCTGGGTCGCCGGGCTCGGCGTGCTGGTCGTCGAGCGCGACCTGGGTTCGTCGCTGCTGTTCTTCGGGATGTTCCTGGTCGTCCTCTACGTGGCCAGCGAACGGGCCCGGTTCGTCGTCGTGGGCCTCGGCCTGTTCATCGCCGCGGCCCTCGCCGCCTACCACCTGTTCAGCCACGTACAGGTGCGGGTGGACATCTGGCTGCACGCGTTCGACGGGTCGAACCCGAGCAACAAGTCCTACCAGCTGGTACAGGGCCTCTACGGCTTCGCCGCGGGCGGGATCACCGGCACCGGCCTCGGCCGGGGCCATCCGAACAAGGTGCCGTTCGCGAACACCGACTTCATCATGGCCAGCCTCGGCGAGGAGCTGGGGCTGACCGGGGTCATGGCGATCCTGCTGATGTACCTGCTGATCGTCGTGCGCGGGATGCGGATCGCGCTGACCGCCCCGGACCCGTTCGGCAAGCTGCTCGCCACCGCGCTGGCCGCGACGCTGGGCATCCAGGTCTTCGTGCAGGTCGGCGGCGTGATGCGGCTGATCCCGTTGACCGGTGTCACGCTGCCGTTCGTCTCCTACGGTGGGTCGTCGCTGGTCGCGAACGCCGCGATCATCGCCCTGCTGCTGCGGATCAGCGACACGGTCCGCCGCCGTCAGGCGGAGGCGCAGGAGGTCCTGGAGGTCGAGCCCGAGCAGATCGCGAACGTCCAGACCGAGATCGTCCGCAGGGTCGAGGTTCCGGAGACCCAGGAGACCCATGAGCCAGCCGAGTAGTCCCGGCGACGCGCGCCGGTCCGGTCCGGACCAGCGTGCCGCGCACATGAACCGGCCGATCCGACGGGTCATGCTGGTCTGCGGCGCGCTGTTCGCCGGCCTGCTGGTCAACGCGAACTGGGTGCAGGTCGGCGAGCAGCGCAGCCTCAAGCAGGAGCCCACGAACAGCCGTGAGATCGCCGCGCGCCTGGACCGCCAGCGCGGGATGATCCTCGCCGGCTCCACCACGATCGCCTCGTCGACGCCGGTGGACGACGAGTTCAAGTACCTGCGTCAGTACGCGGACGGCCCGCTCTACGCGCCGCTGACCGGCTACTACACGCTCTACAGCRCGACCGGGTTGGAACGGTCGGAGAACCTGTTCCTCAGCGGTGACGACGACCGGCTGCTGGCCAGCCGGGTGAGCTCGTTGTTCTCCGGCTCGGAACGCAAGGGCGGCGCGGTGGTCACCACGATCGACCCGGCGGTCCAGCAGGCCGCCTCGCAGGCGCTGGCGGGCCGCAAGGGCGCGGTGGTCGCGCTCGACCCGCGCACCGGCGCGGTCCTCGCCATGGTGACGGCGCCGAYGTACGACCCGAACTCGCTGGCCGGTCACGACGTGAACACCGTCCAGCAGCAGTACAACACCCTCAGCGGAGACGACAACGAGCCGTTGCTGAACCGGGCCGCGCAGCAGACCTACCCGCCCGGCTCCACCTTTAAGATCATTACCGCCGCCGCGGCCCTCTCCACCGGGAACTACAACCCGGATTCGGTGATCCCGGCGCCGGACCGGCTGCCGCTGCCGCAGAGCACCGTCGAGCTGCCGAACTTCGGCGGCGAGCGGTGCGGCAACGGCCAGACCGACACGCTGATCCACGCCCTGGCGATCTCCTGCAACACCGCGTTCGCGCAGCTCGGCATGGACCTCGGCGGTGACAAGCTGCGGGAACAGGCCGACGCGTTCGGCTTCGACACCACGATCGACAAGTTCGAGCTGCCACAGGCCAAGAGCGTCTTCCCGAGCTCCCTGGACAAGCCGGAGACCGCGCAGTCCGCGATCGGCCAGTTCAACGTGCGGGTCACCCCGCTGCAGATGGCACAGGTGGTCGCGGCGATCGCGAACGACGGGCGGATGATGAAGCCGTTCGTCGTGCAGGAACTTCAGGGACCTGACCTCAAGCGGATCGCCCAGACCGAACCGAAGGAACTTGGCCAGCCCATCAACTCTCAGGTGGCCGACCAGCTGACTACCATGATGAAGTCCGTGGTCACGTCGGGTACTGGCCGGAAAGCACAGATCAGCGGCGTGTCGGTGGCAGGGAAGACCGGTACCGCCGAACATGGGGCGAACGAGCCGCCACACGCGTGGTTCGTTGGTTTCGCCCCAGCCGACAACCCCACCATCGCCATCGCGGTCGTCGTCGAGGACGGCGGCGGAGAAGTCGGGACCGGCGGTGCCATCGCTGCCCCGATCGCGCAGAAGGTCATGCAGACCGCATTGGACGTTCGAGGATGAACAACCCGTCGGGTCAGCCCACCCATCAGCCAGCCCAGCCGTTCGCCGGAGCAGTTCCGCCGAACACCGTGCTCGACAACCGCTACCGCCTCGACGGCCGGATCGCCACCGGCGGCATGGGCGAGGTATGGCGGGGCGTCGACCAGACCCTCGGCCGGCCGGTCGCGGTCAAGCTGCTGCGCCCGGAGTACGCCAGCGACGAGTCCTTTCTCGTCCGCTTCCGCGGCGAGGCCCGCCATGCCGCCCGGCTCTCGCACCCGGGCATCGCCTCCGTCTACGACTACGGCGAGGTCGCGACCGTCGACGACCATCCGACCGCCTACCTGGTGATGGAGCTGGTCGAGGGCGAGCCACTGTCGGCGGTCCTGCACCGGGAGAAACGGCTCTCGCCCGAGCGGATGCTCGACGTCCTCGGGCAGTCGGCGGACGCGCTGGAGGCCGCGCACGCGCTCGGCATCGTGCACCGCGACATCAAGCCGGGCAACCTGCTGATCCGCACCGACGGCGCGGTCAAGGTCACCGACTTCGGGATCGCGCGGGCCGTCGACGCGGCCCCGCTGACCGCGACYGGGATCATGATGGGCACGGCGTACTACGTCTCGCCCGAGCAGGCGTCCGGGCGCCCGGTCACCCCGGCCAGCGACGTGTACTCGCTGGGTGTGGTCGCCTACGAGTGCCTGGCCGGGCGCAGGCCGTTCGACGACCGCAACCCGATCGTCGTGGTCATGGCGCACCAGCAGGACACGCCGCCGCCGCTGCCGAACGACGTGCCCTACCAGGTGCGCGCGCTGGTCGAGCAGGCGATGGCGAAGAACCCGGCACGCCGGCCGTCGTCCGCCGGCGCGTTCGCGCGCAGCGCCGCCGGCATCCGCCGCGAGGTGTTCGCCTCCGAGCCGCGCTGGACCCCCGGCGCCGGCGTGAGCCCCGACATGACGGCGCGCCACCCCGGCCCCTCGGGGCCGCCACCGCGCGGCCGGACCAGGACGCCCTCCTGGGTGGCCGACAGCCCCGCCGGCGTTCCCGCCGGAGACTCGGCGGCCTACCCCGGCGCCGCGCGCCCCGGCTACCCCGTCGCGGCACCCGTGGCCCAGGGCGGTCACGCCGGCGCCGGAGGGCCCGGACGCGGCACTCCCAGCCCGGCGACGACGCACCAGCCCGGCGCCACCGGCTACCAGCCGGGCGCCACGGCCTACCAGCAGGGCGCGCCGGGCTACCAGCCTGGGGCGACCGCCTACCAGCCGGGCGGTGGCTACCAGCCGCGCGGCGGGACCGGTTACCAGCAGGGCGCCACCGGCTACCAGCCGGCCGCCTACCAGCAGGAACAGCCAGGGCACAGCGCCTACCAGCCGTCCCCGACGGCCTACCAGCCGACCGCCGCCGGTTCCTGGGAGTCCGACGACCAGCTGGCCGAGACCGGGCTGGCGGCGTCACGCCCCGCCGTGGCCGACGTCGAGGACGCCGAGCCGGGCGGCTGGCAGCCAGGCCGGGCGGCGAGCCGGCGGGCCGCCGCCGGACGGGCCGGCGCCGGACGCGCCGGAGCCGCCGACGGGCGACGCCGACGGCTCACCCTGCCGGTACTGATCGTCCTGCTGCTGATCACAGTGGCTGTCACCGCGCTCATCACGCGCTCCCTCGCCAGCTCGAGTCCTTCCTCGCATGCGGCGGCCTCCGTCACACAGGCGGTGACGACCGGTCCCGGTGGTGGTGGGATCGTCGTCGGGGAGGGAATGGCTGGTGTCTGATGTGACAGAGATGTACGGAACAGAGCCACGGCTCGTCGGTGGCCGGTACGAGCTGGGTGCCGGCATCGGCTACGGCGGCATGGCCGAGGTCTACCGCGGCCGCGACATCCGCCTGGGCCGGGACGTCGCCGTCAAGGTGCTGCGCTCGGACCTCGCACGCGACCCGAACTTCCTCAAGCGCTTCCAGCGGGAGGCGCAGTCCGCCGCGGGTCTCAACCACCCGGCGATCGTGTCGACCTACGACACCGGCGAGGACGTCATCAACGGCGTCCATCTGCCGTACATCGTCATGGAGTTCATCGAGGGGCGCACGCTGCGGGAGGTGCTCCAGCAGGAGGGGCCGTTCCCCGAGCGCCGGGCGATGGAGATCACGTCCGACATCTGCGCCGCGCTCGACTACAGCCACCGCCTGGGCATCATCCACCGGGACGTCAAGCCGGCGAACGTGATGCTCAGCCCGGACGGCTCGATCAAGGTGATGGACTTCGGCATCGCCAAGGCCAACAACGCGACCTCGTCGACGATGACGGCCACGCAGGCCGTCATCGGCACCGCCCAGTACCTCTCCCCGGAACAGGCACGCGGCGCCAAGGTCGACGCGCGCAGCGACGTCTACTCCACCGGCGTGCTGCTCTACGAGCTGATCACCGGCGAGCCGCCGTTCCGTGGCGACAACCCGGTCGCCGTCGCCTACCAGCACGTCCGGGAGCTGCCCGACCCGCCGTCGCGGCGCAACCCGCAGCTGTCCGCCACGGCGGACGCGGTCACGCTCAAGGCGCTCGAGAAGGAGCCGGACGACCGGTACGCGACCGCCGGGGAGATGCGCGACGACCTCGAGCGCGCGATCGCCGGCCGGCGCGTCTTCGCCCAGCTGCCCTCACCGCGGCCGACCGCCGGCGGGGTTGGCGGGGCCTCCGCGGCGGCCACCCAGCTGGCCCCGGGCGGCTACGGCGACGACTACCGGGGCGGCACCACCGGCGGCGGCTCCCGTTATGGCGACACGGGCTACCGCGACACCGGYTATCGCCAGACGGGCTACCGCGACACGGGCTACGACGACCAGACCGGCCCCTACCCGACCGGCGGCTACGACGACGGCTACGACGACGACCAGCACACGCGGATCGGCAACTACGGCGGCCGCTACGACGACGAGTTCGACCGGGCCGGCGCCCCCGGCACGCCCGACCGCTACGGCACGGGAGGCGGCCCGGCCGCGCCTGGGCCCCAGCGCGGCTCCAACGCATGGAAGTGGGTGCTCGCCGGGCTCGCGGTCGTGCTCACCTTCGTCGTCGTCTCGCTGGTGGCGACGTCGCTGGTCGGCAACGACAAGGGCGATGACGGCGACACGGCGAGCACCGGCCAGGCGACGATCCCGCAGGGCCTGAAGGGCCAAGCACAGACGGTGGTGGAGGACCGACTGAAAGCGTTGGAGTTCACCAACATCACGATCGAAGAGGTCAAGACCGCCGACGCCCCGAAGGACGTGGAACGGCCCGTCATCGACGTCGACCCGGCCGAGGGCAGCAAGATCGACAAGACGGCGAAGATCACCCTTACAGTCGCGATCCTGCCGGACGCGAAGGTCATCCCGAACGTAACCGGCATGAGCAAGAACGACGCGGTGGGCACCCTGACAGACGCGGGCTTCAAGCCTGACGTCGAGGACTTCGTCGGCCAGGCCACCCACAACCCGGGCACGGTGGAGAAGACCGACCCGGCGGGCGGCCAGTCGGCCTCCCCGGGCAGCAAGATCACGGTCTGGGTGGTCAGCTCGAAGGTCAACGTCGGTAGCTACATAGGCCAGCCGGTCGCCACCGCCCAGGCTGAACTGGACAAGCTCGGGCTCAAGTACACGGTCAGCGAGCGGGCCCTCGCCGACCAGCCGCAGGGCACCGTCCTCGACCAGAACCCGAAGAACGTGGCCGTCAACCGCGGCGACACGATCAGTCTGGTAGTCGCGGGGCAGCCGGCCCCCACCGAGACGCCCTCGCCGACGGTCAAGCCGAGCTCCAAGCCACCCACCAGCGGACCGCCGACCACCGAGCCGCCGCCCACCACGCCCGAGGGCGGCACCGGGGCACCCACCACCGAGCCCGGCCCTGGCGGGAACCAGTAGCGACAACAAGGCACTGACCGCCTCGGTGGCTCGGCCCTGACTGAACCCTGGCCGAGCCACCGGGATACCCGGAAGACAAGTGGGAGGCGGGAACGGCATGCGCATCCTGGTCGTCGACAACTACGACTCGTTCGTCTTCAACCTCGTCCAGTACCTGGGGCAGCTCGAGGCCGAGTGCCTGGTGCTCCGCAACGACGAGGTGGAGCCGGAGCTCATCGGCGGGCTCGGGGTGGACGGCGTGCTGCTCTCCCCCGGTCCGGGCACGCCGGAGGCGGCGGGCGCCACCATCCCGATGGTGATGGCCGCCGGGTCGGCCGGCCTGCCCGTCTTCGGCGTCTGCCTCGGGCACCAGGCGATCGGGGTCGCGTTCGGCGCGACCGTCGACCGCGCGCCCGAGCTGCTGCACGGCAAGACCTCGGTCGTCCACCACGACGGCGCCGGGGTGCTCGCGGACCTGCCGAGCCCGTTCATCGCGACCCGCTACCACTCGCTCGCGGTGGAGGAGTCCACCCTGCCGCCGGAGATCGAGGTGACCGCCCGGACGGAGAGCGGTGTCGTGATGGCCATGCGGCACCGGACGCTGCCGATCGAGGGCGTCCAGTTCCACCCCGAGTCGGTGCTCACCCAGGGCGGCCACCTGATGCTCGCCCGCTGGCTCGAGTCCTGCGGCGACGGCGGCGCCGCCCGCCGGCTGGCCCCCGCCCTGTCCACCGAGGTCGAGACCCTGCGCCAGGCCGMCTTCGCCTGAACCCGCCAGACATGATCACGGTTTCAGCCCTCGGGTGGTCGTAATCGCCGTTTCACGACCATCAGAGGGCACAGCCGGCGATCACGCGACGGATGGGCGCGGCGGTCGCCGGGTCAGCCGGGCAGCGGGGTGGCGTAGCGGGCGCTGGGCAGGCTCGCGGCGGGGAAGGTGGCGTTCGGGACCATCCTGACGTCGTAGCCGAGGCCATAGGCGTCGACGTACTGGCGGTACAGCACCACGTCGGGATCGTCCTCAAGGGCGGTGCCGAGTCGGTGCTGATCGCCGATCGCCGAGATCACGAACGGCGGGGCGTAGACGCCGTCCTCCAGCCGCAGCGTGTTCCCGACGCACCGGACCGCGGTGCGCGCGGTCACCCGTTTCCCCATGATCGTCATGGCCCGAGCGCCGCCGGCCCAGAGCGCGTTGACCACCGCCTGCACATCCTGCTGGTGCACGACGAGGTCGTCCGCGACGGGCGGGCGCAACCCGGGCGGGAAGGGCCCGGCGCGCCGCTCCCTCGGGGTGTCGTCCAGCGTCACCGTCACCGCCGCTCCGTGGGTCTCGGCGAGCCCCGCCTGTTCCAGCGCGCCGGCCGAAGGCGCCCGTGCGGCGCTGGAGGGAGCGACGGCGGTGGGCGGCGCGTCCGGGCCGGCCGCGCGCAGCTGGGCGAGCCGCCCACGAGCCCGGTCGACACCCGCCCGGTCGGCGGCGACGACGTCGGCGAGGCCGGCGAGACCGGCGCCGTAGGGGCGCGGATCGGCGCGGACGGACGCGCTCCCGCCGTCCCCGCCCGCGGTCACCGCCGCGAGCGCGACGACGAGACCGGCGAACACGGCGCCGAGCATCCCCGCCAGCCGGCGCCGTGGGCGGGCACCCGGCGGGTATGGCCGGTCCACCCGCCACGCCGTCCACCGCACACGCGTCACCCTCCTACGGTGAGGACACTCGCGTCCATCTTGCCGGCCGGTACGGAGCGTCCTTCCCTCGCCGGCCGCCACGCCCTTTCCGGCCTGGTCGGCGCCAGGTTCCCGACCGGGTGCCTTCGGGGGCCCAGGCCAGGCCCAGGTTCCGGCGGCCGGTCCGGCGAGCGCCCGGATTCGCTCCCTCGCGTTGGCGACACCGAAGGCGCCGATAGCGGCCAAGCCCTTACATAGCCAATCAGCGGGGGTGGGAGGGTAGCCTTCTCGCAGTGTTTGTGTAGCCCCCGACGAGGAGAATCTTCCGTGCCCGAGTCGCGACGTCGCAAGCCGAAGAAGTCCACCTCGGCCCGTCCCACCACGACCGTCGCCGCGAAGCGCCGGGCGCCCTCGCCACGCTGGTTCGGCGGGATGATCCTGGCGTTCTTCCTGATCGGGATCGCCTACCTGCTGACGTACTACTTCTCCAACGGCGGCGTCCTGGGGATGGAGTCGCTGGGCGGCTGGAACATCCTGATCGGATTCGGTTTTGTGGTAATTGGCCTGGGCGTGGCCACCCAGTGGCACTAGTCGCCCTCGCGCGACACCTGGAAATGCCCGGCGCCACGACCCGGCTGGTCGTGGCGCCGTCGGCGAAGTTGCACGGCTGAGATTTATCCACAACCGTTGTCCACATGTGTGGATAGAGGTCCACCATAACAACGGAACGCAAAGTAGCGAACTAGCTACCCGATGTGGTCAGGCCGCGCGGAAGGTGGGCGAGGATCCCGGCCACGGTCTCGTCYGGGTCCTCGACACCGATGATGAAGCGCTCGAACTCGCTGTCGGGGGCGAGCGTCACGACGACCGCTGGCCGGCCGCGGTAGATGGCGACGAAGTCCTTGCCGCCGCGATGGCGCCAGGTGCCGATCGCGATCACGCCGGGCACCCCCGTCCCGGGGGCACGGATGCCGCGCAGCTCGCCGAACGGGTGCGGCGAGACCCGCACGTCGACGATCTCCCCGAGCGCGGCCGACACGTCCCCCCGCAGCGCCGCGAGCCGCTCCTTCTGGCTGAGCACGACCTCGACCCGACCGCCCGCGACCTCCACCTTCGCCACAACCCCATGCTAGAAGCAGCGCGGCCGTACGCGGTAATCGGCGCGTCTGGTGCGCTATGCCGGTCCGGACCTGTGTCTCTGGTTCGCTCCGTCCGGGCACGGCGCTACGGCCCCGTACTCGCTTCGCTCCCACGGGACCTCCGCGCCGTGTCCTCCTGCGCTCACGGGCGCTCCGGCGACCTCGCTGCGGCCCGACCATGTTCGCTTCGCTCCATGGCCGGGCCTCCGCGCGGCGCGCCTCCGCGCCCAGCTCGGTTGCGTGCCGCTGGAACGTCACCAGTCCGGGGCTGGTTGACACACCTGTCAGGTGGACGGAGAAGGGCGGGCGTAGGCCTCGGCGTCCTCGGCGCGGATGACGTACATGACCGCGGTGATCAGTGCCAGGTGGGTGAAGGCCTGGGGGAAGTTGCCCAGATGGCGGCCGGTCGCCGGGTCGACCTCCTCGGCGAACAGGTCCAGGGGGCTCGCCATGGACAGCAGGCGCTCGCACAGCTGCCGGGCGCGGTGCAGCTCGCCGATCTCCACGAGCGCGGACACCAGCCAGAACGAGCAGATCAGGAAGGCGCCCTCCTCGCCGCCCACGCCGTCGTCGGTCTCGTCCGTGCGGTAACGCAGCACGAGGCCGTCGACGGTCAGCTCGTCGGCGATCGCCAGCACCGTGGCCTTGACCCGGTCGTCGGAGGAGGGCAGGAAGCCGAGCAGCGGCACGAGCAGGGCGGACGCGTCGAGCGACTTCGACCCGTAGTACTGGGTGAACACGCCTCGATCGTCGACACCGTGGGCGCAGACGTCGGCGTGGATCTCCTCGGCGATGGTCTTCCAGCGGGCCGCGGACTTCACGTCGCCGCGCATCTGGGCGAGCCGGCGGCCCCGGTCGAGCGCGACCCAGCACATGACCTTCGACGTGGTGAAGTGCCTGGGCTCGCCGCGGACCTCCCAGATGCCGCGGTCCGGCTCCCGCCAGTGGGCGGCCGCGGACTCGACGAGCCGAGCGAGCACCGGCCACAGCCGCTCGGAGAGGTAGTCCCGCGACTTGGTGTGCAGGTAGACCGAGTCGAGCACGGTGCCCCACAYGTCGTGCTGACGCTGCTTGTAGGCGTCGTTCCCGACGCGCACCGGGGTGGCCCCGTCGTAGCCGGACAGGTGCCCGAGAACCCGCTCCTGCAGGTCGGACTCGCCGCCGACCCGATACATCACCTGGATGTCACCGTTCTCCTCGCAGACATCGGCGATAAACGAGAAGAAGTCGTTCGCCTCGTAGTCGAGCCCGAGCGTGTAGAGGCCCCACAGCGCGAACGTCGAGTCGCGGATCCAGCTGTACCGGTAGTCCCAGTTGCGCTGGCCCTGGGGAGTCTCGGGCAGCGAGGTGGTCGCGGCCGCGAGCAGCGCGCCGGTGGGGGCGTAGGTGAGGCCCTTGAGCGCGAGCGCGCTGCGCTGCAGGTGCCGCCGCCAGGGATGGTCGGGGAACATGCCGCGCGAGAGCCACTGCCGCCAGAACTCGGTGGTGGACTCGACGGCCGCCATGGCCTGCGCGTAGGTCCCGGGCAGCATCGGCTCCTGCGCCCGCCAGGTGAGCGCCACGAACGCCGTGTCGCCCTCCTTGAGGGTGGTGCGCACCAGGGCGCGTCGGCCGTCGAAGCCGAGCCGCAGGTCGGTGCGCAGCCGCAGCGTGAGGCCGGTGTGGGCGTTGGAGATGACGCCGGACGAGTAGCCGTCGCCCTCGTACTCCCAGGACTCGGGCTGGCGGCCGTAGTCGAAGTTCGGCTCGCAGACGAGGCTCAGATCGACCTCGCCATGCTCGCAGCGCGCCGTGCGCAGCAGCACGTGCTCGGCGTCCCAGTCCATCGGGGTGCGCCGCAGCGTCTTGGACCGGGCCGCGGTGCGGTGCCAGCGGCCGACGACCAGACAGTCGGTGACGATCAGCCAGCCGTTCGGCGTCTGCCAGGTCGTCTCCATGACGTTGGTTCCCGGCAGGTAGCGCCGGCCGGCCGGAATCATGATCCGTTCAGGACCGAACCGGAACCCA
This sequence comes from Pseudofrankia asymbiotica, assembly GCF_001983105.1. Lineage (GTDB taxonomy): Bacteria > Actinomycetota > Actinomycetes > Frankiales > Frankiaceae > Pseudofrankia > Pseudofrankia asymbiotica. The sequence continues at coordinate 35,860 of NZ_MOMC01000024.1, forward strand.
CCGGCCGAGCGGTCCAGGATCGAGCCGAACACGCTGGGGGCGTCCGGCCGCGGCACGCACATCCACTCGACGTTGCCGCTGGGGGCCACCAGACACGACGTCTCGCAGTCCGACAGGAACGCGTACTCGGCGATCGGCGGGAATGGGCTGCCCCCGAGCCGACGTGTCGGTGAGTGTGCCACCGCGACCACCTCGTCTTTCCTGGGCCCGCGGGGGGGCGCCGGGGAAGAGCCCTGTGCCTCGCGCGGCCCGCCCACTGCCTGGCCCGTCGCCGGTCCCCGCGGCCCGTCCGCTACCAGGGCCTCAGCGACCCCAGAACCATCGCTCATTGTATCGGCGATGAGAGCGMATAGTAATCACACGGGCCATGGCCGGCGGCGGCTCCCGCGACCCGGGCGATTCCGGGCGGCTTTGCCGAGAAAACTGGCATCCAGGTCGGGGGTAAGCCCTTATTCACGGCGGTGAGACACGCGGATAATCTGTCCCCGCGCACGGTGAGGGACCGCATGCTCGGCTGCACCGATGGGTCGACCTCCGCAGAGGTGGAAGGAATGCCAGCATCACGCTCATTCCAGCCTAAGCATGAGGTCAGCGGCCGGCTTTTCCCGCGGCCATCACTGGCCGTGCGTCCGCAGTCCCGGCGACGTTCGGACCCGTGCCCCGAACGCCGCCGGTCCGTGTCCGGTTGTGCCAGCGAGCCTCAGCCCGCTGGTCACGCCGTTGGTCGGCCGCTGTCCGGGTTCGTCCCGTGGCCCGCGTGCCCGCCGTCGGCGACCGGAGGATCCGACCACGGCGTCCACCGCCCCGGCCGGTGGGCGCCGACCCGCAGGTAGTGAAAGGTGACGACATGACGTCCACCGGGCCCATGCTCGCCAGAAGGCACGGCGGCAGCATGCCCATAGCCGCGTCGCTCCCAGCGCGCCCCAGCGGCCGGGAACGGGGCCTGGGTGACGGCCCAGTCCGCGCGGCCCAACCGGCACGACAGGGGGACTTCCCGGCCGTCGGCACGCTCAGGTCAGGCGGCGCGGCGCGGACGGTCGAACCCCGCGGCCCGGCCGGCCCGCCGCGGATCTCGAACATCATCGACGCGTCGGGCCCGTTCCGGCGGCGCGAGCAGGGCGAGCCGCTCCGGCCCGTCGGACCGCCGCGCCCGGTCGAGCAGACCGGCCCGGACGGCGGCCTCACCGTCCCGATCCCACCGGAGTTCCACCCCGAGGGAGACCTGAACGAGCTCCCCACCCCGGGCGGCATCTACGACGCGCTGCTCGGTGGCACCTCCCATCGCCGCGCGGACCGGCGCTGGGCGCTGCGGATCCTGCTGGAGTGGCCGGAGGCGCCCGCCGCGGCGCGGGCGTCCAAGGAGTTCCTCGTCCGGGCCGTGCGGTTCGCCGCCCGCAACGGGGTGAACCAGTTCCTCGCCCTCGGCTGCGGCACGCAGACCGCCGGCCCGGTTCACGAGATCGCCTGCTCGGTGGCGCCGGAAAGCCAGACGGTCTACGTCGATCCGAGCCCGCTGACGGCGATCCGCTCGACGCGCGACGTGCCGACGGAGCAGGCCGCCGTCGTGCGGGCCGACATCACCCAGCCGGCGGAGGTGCTGGCGCACCCGGGCGTACGTGCCCGGCTGGACGTCACCCGCCCGCTCGCCCTCGTCGCCGTGCCCGGGCTGCCACAGATCGCCGACCACGAGGACCCGCGCGGCATGCTGCTCGGCTACCGGGAGGCCACCGCCCGGGGCAGCCTGCTGATCTTCTCCCAGCTCTGCGACGAGAGCTCCGCGCGCGGGCTGCGCGGGGTGCTCGCGCGGGCCGGCCTGCCTGGCTGTCCTCGACCGCACGCGCAGACCGTCAGTCTGGTCAGTACCTGGGAGCCGATCGAGCCGGGCCTGGTCCCGGCCGAGGAGTGGCACGCGCCGGATGAGCGCTCCCGCCCTCACATCGGCCGGCTGCCCGTCTACGCCTCGATCGGCTGGCACTGACGCGGTTGGCATCGGCGCGGCTGGCATCGACGTGGCTGCTGTCGACGCGGCTGGCGCTGGCAGCCCTCACCGGCCGGCCGAAGATCAGCTGCCGGTAAGGGACGTCAGGCTCTGGGAGTTCAGGACCGCGGCGGCCAACAKCAGGGCCACGACGGCGCCGGTGCCGACCGCCTGCAGAACCACGCGCCGCGAGGGAACGTAGGCGTAGAGCAGGCCCAGCAGCAGTCCGGTGCCGAGACCACCGAGATGTCCCCATTTGTCAATGCCGGAGATCGTGAACGTGAGTATCAGGTTGATCCCGACGACGATGAGGATCTGGTTGGTGTTCAGCCGCATCCGACGCGCGATCAGGTAGTAGGCGGCGAAGAATCCGAAGATCGCCGTGGACGCGCCGTAGGAGAACGTCTGCTCCCCGGACATCAGGTAACTGAATGTGTTACCGCCGATCGCGCAGGCGAAGAACAGCGCCAGGTACCGTACCCGGCCGAGGATCGCCTCGAGCTGCATTCCGAGCAGGAACAGCGCGTACATGTTGAACAGGATGTGCAGGAGGCTRCCGTGCAGGAACGCGGCGGTGACCAGGCGGTAGTACTCGTGGTTCTCTGCGATCTTGAAACCGAGMAGCGAGTAGTCCACGGTGAACCGGTTGGCCCGGTTGGAGCTTGTCAGCCCCGGCAGGCCCTGTAGCACGTACGCGACGAGACACAGACCCATCAGGATCTTCGTGACCAGGCCCGGCGACGCCTGGGTGCGGCTGCCGAGCTCGGTGCGCGGCGCCTGCTTCGCCGAGCCTTCCTCCTCCGGGCAGTGGAAGCCGACCGAGGCCGGGCGCATGCAGTCCGGGCAGATCGGCCGGCCGCAGCGCTGGCAGACGACATACGCGTCCCGCTGCGGGTGGCGGTAGCAACGCGTCTGCTGCCCGGGCGTTTCGGGGCCCGATCCCTGACCGGCGCCGCCGTCGCCGGCGGGCCGCGCGTCCCGGTCGGCCCCCCGCATCGGGGCATCGTCAACCCGCGGCGCGCCCCAGGACATCCGGGGGAGCTGTGGCGCGGGTGGCGGCGCCCAGCCGGCGTGCCCAGGCGGCAGGCCGCCCGGCGGCCTGGCATCGTCCGCCGCATGAGGCTGCCGGCCGGCGTCGGCCGAGCCATCCGGCCTGGGTGACGCGACCGGGGAGGCCGGCGCGGACGAGGCCCCCGCCGACGGCTCCCCCGCGTCGGCGGGACGAGCCCAAGGGGAGCGCTCGCCGTCCGCGGCCGGCGCGCCCTGCCCGGGCCCCGCGTCGCCGGCGCCCGACGCCGCCAGCCCCGAGCCGGTCGCCGGCTCGGGCTCGGTGCCCTGCGCGGTCACCACGCCACCCCCTCCGGGCCAGCTGGCCCGCGTCCCTGTCCGTCCGAGTCCTTCGGCCTGTCCACACTGTCCAGCTCGAGCCTCCAGACGTGCGAGGCCCGGTCATCGTCACGCCGCCGTCGGCGACGTCGACGAACGCCTCCGGCCGAGGTCGGCACCAGGGAGGCGTGGACATGGTCACGGCCACGCCTCCCGGGCGGTACGGCCAGCTAGGCGGGGCGACGCTCGACGGCGATCTCCTCGATCACCACGTCGGTGCGCGGCCGGTCCTGCTGACCGGTCGGGACCTTGGCGATCGCGTCGACGACGTCGGTGCCCCGGGTGACCTCACCGAAGATGGTGTGCTTGCGGTTCAGCCAGTCGGTCGCGGCGACGGTGATGAAGAACTGCGAGCCGTTCGTGCCGGGGCCGGCGTTCGCCATGGCCAGCAGGTACGGCCGGTCGAACGACAGGTCCGGGTGGAACTCGTCGGCGAACTTGTAGCCCGGGCCGCCGCGGCCGTTGCCCAGCGGGTCGCCACCCTGGAGCATGAAGTTCGGGATGACGCGGTGGAAGATCGTGCCGCTGTAGAGCGGGGTGCCGGTCTTCTTCTCACCCGTGCTCGGGTCGGTCCAGTCCTGCTCGCCGGTGGCGAGACCGACGAAGTTGCGAACCGTCTTCGGAGCGTGATCCGGGAACAGCCGGATCTCGATGTCGCCCTGAGTCGTCCGCAGCGTCGCGTACAGCTCCTCGGCCATGTGTCTCTCTTCTCTTCGTGTCCGCGGGCCGCCTGGCCCGCGTCGGATTGGCGTCACCGGCCGCATACCCATCCGGAAGACGACTGCGCGCCGCGTGGCGTTCCGGCGGCGCGTGGCGCGCTTCCCTCGGGACCGCGGCTCCCTTGTGTCGGCTTGGCTCGGCTCAGCCGGGCGCGGGGCTCGGCAGCGAGGCTCGCCCGCCGGCGAAGCTCGCGGGCGCGGGGCAGGCCGACCAGACGTCAACGAACCCGCCGGCCCTGCGTCGCCCCGGCGCGGCCGCCCCGAACCGGCCGCACTGACGACGATCGTATGTGCCGCTCACGCACCCGCGGTGTGACAGCTGGAAGGGGCCGAGCGCCCGACAGACATCCCACTGGCCACGGCGCCAGGCCGTCGGCGGTCGCGATGCCGTTCTCGCGACCAATGTGCGCAACCAAGCCACCGATGGTGACGGCGCATCAGCGCGGCACCAACCCAGCCATCTCGTCTGCCCATCCCCAGCGCGACCACCCTCATATGCCAGTACCCGTTACCACGTGGGGAGGGCGCCCAGCGCCCGACACCCGGCGAGCGCGCCCAGCGCCTCGCCGCGACAAGGGCAGCCCCAGGCGCGAGAGTGCTACCAGCACTACACAGAGTGAAGGTGATGTGTGGCGGCGGTCGGGGGGATCCCCGGGGCAGACATCGCCGGCCCCGCGCTCTGGTCACCGCGCCGGCCCACTCGATCCGTCACGCGGACCGGCGGAGACCAGGCGGCGGGCAGGCAGGGGTCGGCTCGTCCCACCACGCCATGAGGCAACGCCAGGAGAGGGAGACCGATGGGTAGCAGTTTGCGGAACCGGCTCTCGCGCGTCACCGGGGCGGCGCCGGGCGACACGAGGCGAGGCCGGGACGCACGCGGCCAGGACCGCGGCGGCGTCATGCGCCGCCTGCGTCCTGGCGGCGTGGTCGAGCAGCGATCCGGCCGCGGCCACGACGGCGGCGGGCCGATCTCGGGCCTGCTCGGCACGTCGCAGTTGTTCGGCGGTGCCGGCTCGGGCGCTCCCGGCCACGCGGGGATCCGCGCGGCCTTCGGCGACGGCGGGCAGGAGTGGCAGGCCGGCCTCCAGACGGCCGCGCGAGGCGCCGCGGGCAGGGCCGGCTCGGCGGTCACCGGCGCGGCGGGACTCGCCGCCCGCGCCAGCCAGTCGGCGGCCTCCGCGACCCGGGACGCCAGCAGCACGCTGGCTCACCGGATGTCCGACGCCTCCACCCGCATGTCGGAGCGGTCCGACCGGATGTCGGAGCGCTCCGACGCCGACCTGGGCTGGGCGGCGAGCCGGCTCGGCGAGCGGCCGAGGCGCGAGCGTGGGCGGTCCTGGGACGAGCAGCACGACCGGCCGTCGTGGGAGACGCCCGGCCAGCGGCCGTGGGGCGAGCTTGACGCGGCGGCGCGGGGTGGTCGCGGTTGGCTGGGACGACGGCGGGAGACCATGGCGCCCGGCGAGGAGATCGCCGGGCGCGTCGAGGGACGGTCTGGCCGCCTGGCCGGGCGCGGCCAGGCGTGGGGCGAGGAGGGCCGCCAGGAGCGGTTCTCGGGGGAACGCGGGCAGCGCCGCGAGCAGCCCAGCGGCCGGGGTCGGGGCGCGGGCCGGCGCGGCGAGTGGGGCGAGGAGCGGGGCGAGCGGGGCGAGCGGGGCGAGCGGGGCGAGCGGGCCCGCTTCGGCGACGTGGCGTCGCGGGAGCGGGGCGGCGAGCCGGCGCGGTGGGCCATTCCGGAGGGGCTCTCCTGGGAGGAGCTCAGCGGCGGGCAGGAGCGGGTGCGCGGCGTGTCCAAGCGGCACCAGCGGCGGATCGAGAAGGCCCAGTCCGCGGCCGATGACCGTACCCAGCGTGCCTACGAGGCCAGCGAGCGGGCCATGCGGCACAGCCACTCGCGCCGCGCGCGCAAGTCGGAGCAGAAGGCGACGGTGCAGGCCGACCGCGCCCAGCGCCTGCTGGAGCAGCACCTCACCCGGGCCGAGCACCGGATGGCCCAGTCGCACCAGCGCCGTCGGCGCGGGGTGGGCCTGCTGCTCCTGGCGGGAGCGGGCGCCGGCGCCGCCGTGGCCGCTCGCCGGTACCTGGGACAGCGGGGAGCCGGCCAGCCGGCCACGTCGCGCGAGGAGCAGGCCGGTCAGCGGCCGATGCCGACGACCCCTGGCGGGTTCCCGGGCACCGACCGGCTCTCGGAGCGGATGGCGAGCGACGCCACCTCCGGCCGGATCGAGGAGATGCCCGGCGTCGACACGATGAGCGACCCCTCGACGGCCCGTCGTTTCTAAGGCCGGGGTGCTTCGCGCCCTGTCGGCCAGGTGATGGGGAGGGACCCGCGCGGTCGACGCCGCGCGGGTCCCTCCCGGTACGTACGGCCGGCGTCAGCGCCCTTCAGCGTCTGGGACGTGGGTGACGGCGACGACCGGCAGGCCGCCAATCCGGTAGGCGGCGGGGGCGAACGCCGGAACGGCGGGATGACGCGGCGCCACCGGGTCGATCCGGCGGTAGGGCGCGCCCAACGGGGGACGTGGGTCGGAGTCGCCCTTGTTGGGCCAGAAGGACATCGCGCGCTCCGCCTGCGCGGTGATGGTCAGCGACGGATTCACACCCAGGTTCGCGCAGACGGCGGCGCCGTCCGCCACGTGCAGCCCGGGATGCCCGAACACCCGCTGGTAGGCATCGACGACGCCGCGCTCCGGGTTCTCCCCGATGGGCGCTCCGCCGAGAATGTGCGCCGTCAGCGGGATGTTCGCGACCTCGGTGATCGAGCCGGCCGGATGCCCGCCGATCTCGGCGGCGATCCGCCTGGTCGCGTCGTTGCCCGCTGGGATCCAGGTCGGGTTCGGCTCACCGTGGCCCTGGCGGCTGGTCAGCCAGCTCGTCCCGAACGGGCCGCGCCGGCGGCGCACGACCAGCGAGTTGTCCTGGGACTGCATCACCAGGACGATCATCGCCCGCTCCGACCAGCGCCACGGCAGGCAGGCCGCGACGGCCAGGTGCGGCCGGCGCAGGCAGGCACCGAGGAACCGCGCCCACCGCGGCACCCGCCCGCCACCGTCGGTCATCGTGGAGGCGAGCGGCGCGAGCAGGTTGCTCCCCCGGCCGTAGCGGACCGGCTCGACGTGCGTGTGCGGATCCGGGTAGAAGCTCGACGTGATCGCGACGCCACGGGTGATCCGCTCGTCGGGGCGCGTCCTCACCGCCCCGAGGATGGCCTCCGAGTTCGTCCTGGTCAGGTGGCCGAGGCGTTCGGACAGGCCGGGCAGCTGGCCGCCGGCTCGCATCGCGTGCAGTAGCTGCTGGGTGCCGAGCGCGCCGGCGGCGAACACCACCTGCCCGGCTCGCCAGCGGCGCTGGCGCCCCCGGGCCCTCACCCGGCCCCACGGAGTGACCGCCGGCCAGGCGCCGGTCGGCTCGCCGACGACCTCGTAGCCGCCGCCCGGCAGCGGCGTCACCGAGCGGATGGTGGTGTCGGCGACGACCGTGACGCCGAGGCGCTCCGCCAGGTACAGATAGTTGCGGTCGAGGGTGTTCTTCGCCTCGTGCCGGCAGCCGCTCATGCACTCGCCGCACTGCACGCAGCCCACCCGCCGCGGGCCCGCGCCGCCGAAGTACGGGTCCTCGGCGGGCTCGCCCGGCGCCGGCCGCCCCTCGGGTCCGAAGTACACGCCGACGTCGGCGAGCTGGAACGTGTCGCCGACGCCCATCTCCTCGGCGACCGTCCGGAACACCTTGTCGGCGTATGTGGTCGTCGGGTTGTGGACGACGCCGAGCATCCGTTCGGCCTGGTCGTAGTACGGCGCGAGCTCGGCYCGCCAGTCGGCCAGGCCCGCCCACTGCGGGTCGGCGTAGAACGGCTCCAGCGGGCGGTACAGCGTGTTCGCGTAGACCATCGAGCCACCGCCGACGGCGGCGCCCGAGAGCACCAGCACTCGACCAAGCAGGGTGATCTTCTGGATGCCGTGACAGCCAAGCCATGGCATCCAGAGGTAGCGACGGATGTCCATGCTGGTCCGAGGCAGTGGCGCGACCGCGCCACGACGAGAACGCGCTTCCTTCTGCGTGCCGGAGGCTTCGGGAGATGCCTCGCCGAGGGCAGCGCGAACATGCTCCTTCTTCGCGGTGCCGGAGGCCTCGGGAGGTGCGCTGTAACGGCGGCCGGCCTCGACGACCGTGACGCGGTAGCCCTTCTCGGCCAGGCGCAGGGCGGTCACGCTGCCGCCGAACCCGCTCCCGACGACCAGGACGTCCACATCGAGACCGCTGGCCCCGTTGAACTCGGTATCTGAGCTGGTGTTGCCCATGGCTCCATCATCCCGCCCGCCCCGGTATCCGGCAGGTGAGCGGGCCGTTGGGTCAGGAGGCGCGCGCTCGGGCGAGCAAAGCCGCCTGCTCGGCGCCGACGGCGGCGGCCCGCTCGATCTCGGCCAGGCCGGGCGGCGCGGGCGCCGCCCCGTCCCCACCGGCACCGGGCGGACCAGACGCGGCAGGTGGCTCGGATTCGGCCGTGCGCCAGGACCGGCAGGCGCTACAGGGGCATTCGCCACTGGTTCTCGGCAGATGCTTCAGCCGCCAGGTGAGGCCGTCGGCGGGGCTGTCGGAACCGACCTTCACCCCGCCGACCACCAGGTGGACGAGGTGGGTGGCGAGTGTGGGCGGTGACCAGCCGCCCTCGTGGAGGATGTCGGTGAGCTGGCCCACGCACTCGGCGAAGACCTCCGGTTCACAGCGCATCGCGCTGGCCAGGGTGCCGACCAGCTGGTCCGCCGCCTCGGCCAGAGGATCGCGCGGCGCCTGGACCACCGGCTCCGCGGGTGCGGGCGGCTCCACCGGTGCGGGCGGCTCCACCGGCACAGGTAGGCCCGAGGGCACAGGCGGGTCCGAGGGCGCGGGTGAATCCGAGGATGGCCCGGTCGCCGGCTTCGCGTCCGCCGAGGGCGGCCCGCCCGCCGGCTCGCTGGCGGAAGGCGACGAATCTCCGGCCACCGGCCCGGATGCGACGCCCCCGGGCCGCGCGTCCGCGGGAACAACGTCCCCGGACTCGACACTCTCGGGCACGACGCCCTCAGGCCCCGGATACCCCGCATACCTGGCGTATCCGGCGTTCGCGTTCGTGGGTGGGGCATCCGGGCTCGCGGCGAACCAGACCGCCGAGCCCCCGCCATAACCGGCACCAGGCGACGAGGCGGGCCGCGCAGGTCGGGTGGCGACAGGGAGCGTGGGCAACGGCGACCAGCGCGGCGCCGCCCGATGGCCGACGGAGCCGGTCAGCAGGCTGAAGGGGTCGGGCATGACGTTGGATGGCAGCGCATCCGCGTCCTCGGTGAACTCCAGACGGGAGCCCGGCGCACCAGGCCGCGCGCCGGGGCGCGTCAGCGTGCCGGCGATCCTGGCCCGCCCTCGCTCCGTCGTAGCCGGCCGGGCCGGTCGGCCACGGCCGCCCGCCCGGCGGCGCAGGTGTCCGCCGGCGGTGGCCGCGCCGCCGCCAGCGCCGGCCGCGGCGGGCGCCAGCTCGGCGTCGGCCTCGGCGACCGCGGCCACCTCGTCGGGCACGTCCTGACGGGCCGCGCCGGCAGAGGTCGGGGCATCCGTCGCGTTTTCGGTGGCGCCCACGGCCGCGAGCCGGCCGTGCGCCCGTTCCGCCGGGTCCGCGGTGGCGGCCGGGGCGCCCATGGCCGTGGTGGCGCGAGCGGCGTCCTGGGCCTGGGCGGACGGCGTGGCCAGTCCCACTCCGGCGGAACGGGCGACGTCCCGCGGCAGTGTCAGCACGAACCGCGCCGGACGGCCGGCGGCGGGCCGGCCCACCGAGGTGAGCCAGCCCAGCCTGCGCAACAGCGCGAGCTGACGCTGCACGTGGGTGCGGCTGTACTTGGTCTGCGTCACCAGCACCCGCAGGCCGGGCGCGCACACGGCGGAACCCGCTGGCAGCTCCGGATCGGTCCCGCTGGCCGGTTCGACGTGACTCGCAAGGATGAGTGCGACCAGCTTGGCCGCGGGCGCGAGCGCCGCCTGCGCGACGGCACGCTGCCAACCCACGTTGTCGGCGACGATCGCGCCGGTGGGCGGCGTGGAGACCAGGACGAGAACTCCGGGAAGCGGGAGCTGACGCATCGAGTCGGTTGCCACGGAGTCTCGCCTCCCTTCCTGCGTGCTGGTCTCGGGCGAAGCTCCGGTCACCGCGGCCCACCGGGTGGTGGGACCGAGAAACCCAGACGGAGCTGCTGGCCGCGTGGCGAAATGAACATCGGGCCGGCGAGTCGGTGAAGGGCCGGGCCGAGGGACTCTGGGTCGGTTCGGGTCGGTGTCGGATGTCGGCGGTCTGTGCGACGCGCTGGCTGGCTATGCCGGTTGACGAACGTTACCCCGCGCTGGCGCGGCGGTAAGAGGAGCGCGGCCAAGGGGCACACATAACGGCAACATGCCTGCGTGAGCGCTTCGAGAGCGCTTGACCAGCGCTTATGCGCGTCAGYGATGCACTCGCGACGGGTCCAGCCGACGGTCAGTCCGCCCCCCGCCCGACGAGAACCGACGCCGGGAAACGCCGACCCACCGACAGCCCACCCGGCCGCAACCATCCACCTACGACGGCCCCGCGTCCTTCGACCGCACGCGGGCCGATGGGCGGCCAGACCGACGAGATCCGCGATGACGACAAGGCCGCAACCGCCGGAAGGTGTCGGAGATCCCCGGTAGCGTCGGGCCATGTCCGCCGAGCAGGCCGGCCAGGCCGGCGAGGGCCCAGCCGCCGCGGGCCCAGCCGCCGCGGGCGATGTCTCGCCACCAGCCGATCGGGTCGACGTCCCCGCCCTCGCCCGTGCGCTGGCGGCGGTTCCTCTCGAGCGGCACTGGCTCGACCGGACATCCTGGGTGGACGTCGGTCGCGGCTGGCTGCCGGGCGCGGGCGAGCTTTTCCAGCGGGTCCGCGACGCCACGCAGTGGCGGGCCGGCGCGATGTGGCGCTACGAGAAATACGTGGTCCCGCCGCGGCTGAGTGCCTGGTACGACGCGGGCCGGCCGCCGCCCGTCCCCGAGCTGACGGCCGCGCATGCGGCGTTGCGGCGGCGCTACGGCATCGAGTTCGACGGCTACGGCATGTCCTACTACCGCGACGGCGCGGACTCGGTGGCGGTACACCGCGACAAGGAGCTGCGGTGGCTCGACGACACCGTGATCGCGATTCTCACGCTGGGAGCCCGCCGGCCGTGGACCGTGAAGCCGGTGCGGCTCGCCCCGGGCCGCCGCATCCTGAACGACCCGAGCGACGCCACCGGCCTGCTCGATCTCGCGCCCGGCCCGGGCGACCTGCTCGTGCTGGGTGGGCGTGCCCAGGCGGACTGGCTGCACGGCGTGCCCAGGGTCGCCGGTCACGTCGGCGGCCGGATCTCGGTGCAGTGGCGATGGACGTCCCGCACTGGCAGGCCACTGCAGGGCGCCGGCTACGCGGCCGCCCGGCACTTCGGCCGCTGAGCGGGACGCACGCGACGAACCACTGACGAGTGAAACCATGGCGAGCGGTAGGCGAGCGGTAGAGGAGCGCTCGACCTTCGGTGGGGCGAGCGGTGATCGAGAGGGCCGGCGAGCGCGCACCTGGCGCTCGTCGCGCGCTCGCCACGACGCGGCCGCGTCACCACGGTCACAATCAGCGGACATATATGCCCAACAGGCATACGCGAACAACGCGCGCGAGCCCATGACGAGGCGCGGCTGACGCCCTGAGGCGGGTTCCAACAACATCCAGGCGAGATCCCTCGCCCCGAACGGGTTGTCCAAGCCCCAGATCCCCGAAGCCCCCGCCTCAACCGCGGTCCAGAGCGGCGCTGGAGCGGCCCGCGTCAGGACGTCGGGGTCAGGATGACTGCCCGGAGGCAGGGMCGCAGGTCGTCCCAGCGATACCAGCGGGTCAACTCCTCGCCGGGGCTGCTCCACGGGTTGCGCAGCAGCAGCCGTCCACCCGCGACGTCCGCGGCCAGAACCGTATAGGCGTGCTGCCCCGCAAGACCGACCGCCGACCCGGCCGGTGGCTTGTCCGCCGCGCCCGGCCGGGTGGAGACCGTGATCACGTCGCCCACGGCCAGCCGCGACGCGACGTCCGCGACGCTGATGGAGCCCGGCGGCACCGCGCGATGGGCGTGTCCGGTGAGGTCGGTCGCGGCCACGCCGGGATCGCCGCCGTTGATCGCGTCGTAGCCACCGTTGAGCCGGGCATAGGCCTTCTCATAAACGGCGGCCCACAGCTCCGGCCGCCCGGCGAGGTCGAACGCGGCCATCGTGGGCACCGGCCGCGCGCCGCCGGCCCCGGCCCCGGCGCCGCCCGCTCCGCCGGCGGCGTCACCGGCGGGCAGGCCGGGAAGCGCGCGCGTCACGGTGACAGGGAAGGGCCGGCCGTCGCGGTAGAAGGTGACGGTGAGCGTGCCGTTCGGGTTCTCCCGGATTCCCTCGATGAGCAGGTCGGGACGCTGCCGGGCCAGACCGATGAGCGCCGCGGCGAGATAGCAGTCACCGAGGCCGCCCTGGCCGACGTCGGAGGTGCTGACACCGTCCCGGACGACCGGGTCGGCACGGTTCGCCTCATCCACGCCGTCGGAGCTCGGGGTCCCGGTCTCGGGAGGGGCCGGTTCGAGGTCGGGCAGCAGGCGGACGAGCTCGGTGAGCATGACGGCCGGCGCGCTCGCCAGCAGCAGGTCCGGCACCGCGGCCAGGGCCTCGAGCTCGTCGTCCGACCGGGCGGCCACGTGGCGCAGCAGACGGGTGAGCGCTCCGGTCAGCACCTGTAACGGCTGACCACGCAGCCGGCTGATCACCGCCTCGCGGACGGCCGGTGGCAGGGCCGCCAGCCGCCGGCCGACCTCCCGCATGTCCGCGGCGGACAGCGCGCCGGGGTCGGTCCCGACCAGGGCGACGAGCCCGGCGGCGGTCGTCCTGATCCAGCCGAGGCTCGGCGGCGGAGCGTCGTCGAACCAGGCGCGCGGGTCGATCAGCACCCCGCCGGCCCGCACCGCCTCCTCGGCCGCCACGAAGTGAGCCGTTCGGCGCTCGATCGCCGCGGCGAGATCTGGCCCACCGGCCGCGACGGCGTGCGCGCCCAGCCGGAGCACGTCGGTCGTCATGGGCAGGCCGGCCAGCCGCAAGGCGCCCGGCGGACTCGCGGACGCGGCGGCGCCCAGTGCCTGGGCGAGGCCGCCACCCGTCGCCGCGGCCGCCGCGCCGAGAACGGCGACCACCGTGTCCAGGGCTGTCTCGTCCGTCCGCCCGACGGCGGTGGCGAGCTCGGCCGCGGCGGTGCCCGCGGCGCGCAGCCTGCCGGCCAGCGCGCCGAGCGGGCCGAGGTCAAGGGAGACCGGACCACCTCCGCCCAGGTCGCCGGCGCGGGCGCCGCCATCCACGCCGCGGCCGGCGGCGCCCGCGCCGGCCCAGACGTCCGCCGAGGGCGAGGCGCGCCTGGTCCGCCAGCCGCCGGCACCCAGCGGCCCGGCAAGGAACGGGTCCGCCGAGCCTGTACCTGTGCCGGTACCGCTGCCGGTGGCCAGCTCGCGCAGCAGTGCCGCGTCGGGAATGTCCCAGCCGGGAGGCATCTCCGGCAGGCGTGGCACGAGCCCGACGTCTGGAGCCCCCGGCGGGGCGGCCCCGCCGCCCGCGTTGCCCTCCCCCGCCGCGCCACCGGCTCCCGCCGCGCCGCCGGCTCCCGCCGCGCCGCCGGCTCCCGCGACGGTGGGCCCCACCGCGGCGGCGGCCTCGAACGCGTCGGCGACCCGGATGTACCAGCGGGCACGGGCGGCCATCGCCTCGACACCGCCGCCCAGCGCTCGCAGCCAGCCGTCGACCCGCGCCGTCGCGCGCCGCTGCCACGGCGACGACCAGGTCTCGGGGGTGTCCAGGCTCAGCACGGGGCCAAGCAGGCCGGAGGCTGTCACGGCGAGCCCACGCAGCTCGACCGCCGCGGCCCGCAGCTCGGCGGCCGCGCTCCCGAGCGCGGCCGGAGCGCGCCGTTCCAGGGCACTCTCGTACAGGGAAGACATCGCGTACCCGGAAGGCATCGCGTATCCGGAAGGCATCGCCTCACCGACCTCCTGGTGGCCGCACGGCCATGGCCGCCGGCCCGCGGCCCACGCCATCGGCATGACGTCGACAACGACGCACACGCCACGCGCCGGTCGGTGTGACCATGCGGAATGATCATGCTGTGCCGATCGAGGTCAGGCTAGGACACGGTGGAGGTGATGTCGCGAGGCCGCATGATCACGACCGGGTTGGATAGCGGGCTCGAGAGGGCGAACTGCGCTAGCTTGGGCGAGGTGCCCGTTGCCCGGCGAAGGCCCGTTCCGGCCGGCGCGGGGCGAGCCCGGCAGGGCCGTTACGGGAGAGCACCGGGGCGGGCCGTGCGGCCCCTACGCCCGGACACCGTGGAAGGAGCCCAACGTGCCCGAGGCCGTCATCGTCGCCACCGGCCGGTCCCCGATCGGCCGTGCATACAAGGGATCACTCAAGGATCTGCGCCCGGACGACCTGGCCGCGACCRTCGTGCGGGCTGTCCTCGACAAGCTGCCCGAGCTCGATCCCACGGCGATCGACGACCTCATGCTCGGCTGCGCACAGCCGGCCGGTGAACAGGGCTTCAACATGGCGCGCGCGGTCGCCGTCGAGCTGGGCATGGACTTCCTGCCCGGAACCACGGTGAACCGCTACTGCTCCTCGTCGCTGCAGACCACCCGGATGGCCTTCCACGCGATCAGGGCGGGTGAGGGCGACGTCTTCATCTCGGCCGGCGTCGAGACGGTCAGCCGGTTCGTGAAGGGCAACGCCGACGGCCTGCCCGACACCCACAACCCGCTCTACGCCGACGCCGAGGCCCGCACGAAGGCCCGCGCCGAAGGCGGCGCCCCCAGCTGGACCGACCCGCGCATCGACGGGGTGCTACCGGACATCTACATCGCGATGGGCCAGACGGCCGAGAATGTCGTCCAGCACACCGGGCTCACCCGGGCCGACCAGGACGAGTTCGCGCTGCGCTCCCAGCAGAACACAGCCAAGGCCATCGCGGACGGGTTCTTCGAACGGGAGATCATTCCGGTCACCCTGCCGGACGGCACGGTCGTCCGGGCGGACGACGGCCCGCGGCCGAGCACCACCCTCGAGGCGCTCGCCGGCCTGAAGCCGGTCTTCCGCCCCGACGGCACGGTGACCGCCGGCAACGCCTGCCCGCTCAACGACGGCGCCGCCGCGGTGGTCGTCATGAGCGACACCAGGGCCCGCGAGCTCGGCCTGACCCCCCTGGCCCGGATCGTGGCGACGGGCGTGACCGGCCTGTCGCCGGAGGTCATGGGCCTTGGGCCGATCGGGGCGGTGCGCCAGGTGCTTGGCCGCGCTGGCATGACGATCGACGACATCGACCTCGTCGAGATCAACGAGGCGTTCGCCGCCCAGGTCGTGCCGTCGGCTCGCGAACTCGGCATCGACTTCGACAAGCTCAACGTGCACGGCGGCGCCATCGCGCTCGGCCACCCGTTCGGCTCGACCGGCGCCCGCATCCTGACCACGCTCCTCAATGGCCTGCGCACCAAGGACAAGACCATCGGCCTCGAGACCATGTGCGTCGGTGGTGGCCAGGGCATGGCGATGATCGTGGAACGGCTGAGTTAGCTGGTTCGGCTCCGTCCGGGCGGCGTGCTCCGGCCCCGTCCTTGCTTCGCTGCGGACGAGACCTCCGCGCGCCGTCCTCCTCCGCTCACGGGCGCTGCGGCGACCTCCGCTGTGGCGTCACCAACCCGAAGCCGCGGCGTTCGCATAGCCGCCGCTTCGCTCCCGGTGCGGGTTGGACGATCAGGGACCGGCCGACCTGGCCCGTCGTGCCCCAGGGGATCTGGCCATGGCCCGTGGGGGCGAAGACCGTCGTTCTGGCCACCACTCCCCATGGGCGGATGAGAGCCAGGCCCCGGAGGGCATGACTCGGGTCGGTCCAGAGGGCTTTTGGGTCTCGCGTGGCGACAGGGCCCTCGAAGCTCGGGCTGTGGACTACCACAACTCGCCCAGACTCCGGGCCTGCTCCTCTAGAGGGGTCCGGGAGTCGCGTCGCTTCGCTCGTGGCGGGGCGCGGGGGCGGGGGCGGGGGCTGGGGCTGGGGCTGGGGCGGCCGACTCTGAACTGGTTTGCGGGTTGTTCTCGGTGGTCTCGGGTTGGGGGTTGGCCCGCATCCTGGCCGATGCCTGCGCGAGGGCGAAGGGGGCGGTGCCGCTGCTCGCCTGACGGGCCGGCGGGACCGGTCTCGCCATGGCGGGCACCAGGTCGAGCGACGGCGGACCAGCCGGCGGGTGTTCGGCCGGCTGGCGGTAGCGCAGCGCGGCGCGGACGCGTCGGGCTGGGGCGAGGGTGACCGTGGTGATGCGGTCCCAGCGAGGCTGCCGGGTCAGGACGATGGCGCCCCAGACCAGGCCGCCGCCGATCAGGCCGTCGAGCCAGTAGTGGTTCGCCGTGATCACGACGACGAGCGCGGTGACGACCGGGTGGGCGACGGCGAGCCAGCGCGCCCGCCAACGCAGGATCGTGATGACTCCCCAGGCCTCCAGGATCGCCCAGCCGATATGCAGGCTCGGCATAGCCGCGTACTGGTTCGCCTGAGCGGCACCCACCTCGTTGTAGGCCGAGGGGCCGATCACGACGCCGGTGTCGACGAAGGGGATGTTCGGGCTCACGGCCGGCAGGAACCGCGGCGGGGCCAGCGGGTAGAAAATGTGGATCACGAGCGCGACACCCGTCGACAGCATGATCACATTCCGTACCCGCCGCCAGTGCGTCCGCTGGAAAATCATGACCCAGAGCAGGAACGCGATGGCGGCCGGGAAGTGCACAGTTATGTAGAAGCGGTTCGCGAACTCCAGCAGATCGGTGGAGCGCAGCGCGAGCCGCTGGATCGATGACTCGTCGGGCAGGTCCAGCAGCCGCTCGAAGTGCCAGACCGCCAGCGCGTGCCGCAGCGCCTCGACCCGCCGGSCGTCCGCCAGGGTCCTGCCCAGCCGGTAGACCATGAACAGCCCGCCCAGCAGGGCGATCTGGCCGAGAAAGTAGAAGGACGTCAGGAACGCGCGGCGCGCTCGCGATGGCGGGGGACGCTCGGAGCCGACAACCTCGGCCGGCCCGCGGAACCGAACGCCATCACCCGCTCGCGGGCCAGATGGACACGGAATGCTCACCACATCGCACCCCTACGCATCAGAACACCTCCCCACCCCCCTGGGGACCCGCTCTACACCGTCCTACTAACCGACAGGTAAGCACAACAGGTGGGTTGGTGACACATCTCTCGGCTCCGAGTCGAACCAGCTGGTCGCCCTATGCGACGAAACGACGCCGACGGAGTAACACTCAGGAGTTGAATCGACACATATCGGTCGAGCAACGGTGTCATCCACGCCTCGCCATTCGACAATGACAACAAAAGCGAACGATGCGAACACAATACGTAACGATGTTCGCGTCGCTCACCGCCGGATCGACATGACTCAACAGCAAACGTGGGGCAACTATTTCCACCAGATGTCCTGAACGTTCATCTACTCGCGGCCATGTCCGTCACCGACCGGCCATCCAGCGGCCATCCTCCGGCCGTRCCCACGCACCAGCTGACGCCCAGAGACAGGTGGACCAGCACTCCATGCCACGACGACACCCCGATCATCGGCACGGCGAGTGACATAACGACCCGGCCCTGCGGCAAAGGGCGACGGGTAGGCCACGCCACGACCTACGAGCGTCGGATCGACATACCGCCCAGAAGGGACAGTGTCCACGCCCCTTCCCACCTGCCGCCGCGCGGACGTTACTTAAAGAAACATCGGGGTAACTATTTGTCGTGATCGCCCGAACGGACACCGTTCACCGCCAAAGCCGAGGAGGATCGCGATGCACGCGAAGACCGGCGACCGCGTATGCGTCCACAGCCGCATCGTCGGCCAGCCCGAACGGCACGGAGTCATCCTGGACGTCCGCGGCGAGAACGGGCCGCCCTACATGATCCGCTGGGACGACGGCCACGAGGTGATGTTCTTCCCGGGCCCCGACTCGGTCCTGGAGCTCTTCGCCTCCCAGCACGCCGGCGTCTGAGAACCAGCCAGCGTGGCCCGCACGCGGCGAGGGCCGCTCCCGGTAGCGGGAGCGGCCCTCGTGTCGTGCGGCTTGTCGGCCGCCGTCGGTGACGGCGGCCGACCAGCGATCAATAACGGTAGTGGTCGGCCTTGTAGGGGCCGTCGACGTCGACGCCGATGTACTCCGCCTGGGCCTTGGTGAGCTTGGTGAGCTTCACGCCGAGGGCGTCCAGGTGCAGCCGGGCGACCTTCTCGTCGAGGTGCTTGAGCAGCGTGTAGACGCCGATCGGGTACTGGTCGGTCTTCGTGAACAGCTCGATCTGCGCGATCACCTGGTTGGTGAAGCTGTTCGACATCACGAAGCTCGGGTGGCCGGTGGCGCAGCCGAGGTTCATCAGCCGGCCCTCGGCCAGCACGATGACCGAGTGGCCGTCCGGGAAGACCCACTCGTCGAYCTGCGGCTTGATGTTGATCTTCTCGATGCCCGCGATCTTGCCCAGGCCGGCCATGTCGATCTCGTTGTCGAAGTGGCCGATGTTGGACACGATCGCCTGGTGCTTCATCGACGCCATGTGGTCGGCGGTGATGATGTTGARGTTACCGGTGGTCGAGACGAAGATGTCGGCGATCTTGACGACGTCCTCGAGCACGGTGACCTGGTAGCCGTCCATCGCGGCCTGCAGCGCGCAGATCGGGTCGATCTCGGTGACGATGACCCGGGCGCCCTGGCCACGCAGCGCGTCCGCGCAGCCCTTGCCGACGTCGCCGTAACCGGCGACGACCGCGACCTTGCCGCCGATGAGCACGTCGGTCGCCCGGTTGAGGCCGTCGATGACGGAGTGGCGGCAGCCGTACTTGTTGTCGAACTTGCTCTTGGTGACCGAGTCGTTGACGTTGATCGCCGGGAAGAGCAGCGAGCCGCCCTTGTGCATCTCGTAGAGGCGATGCACGCCGGTGGTGGTCTCCTCGGTGACGCCCTTGATCGCCTCGGCGGCCGCGGTCCAGCGGCCGGGCTTCGCGGCGATCGTGCTGCGCAGCGTGTCGAGGACGATCGCGTACTCCTCGGAGTCCGAGGGGTCGGTCGCCGGCACGGCGCCCGCCTTCTCGAACTCGGCGCCCTTGTGGACGAGCAGCGTCGCGTCACCGCCGTCGTCGAGGATCATGTTGGGGGCACCGCCGTCCGGCCAGGCCAGCGCCTGGTCGGTGCACCACCAGTACTCCTCCAGCGTCTCGCCCTTCCAGGCGAACACCGGCACACCCGCCGGAGCGTCCTTGGTCCCGTTCGCGCCGACGACGACCGCGGCGGCGGCATGGTCCTGGGTGGAGAAGATGTTGCACGAGACCCAGCGGACGTCGGCGCCGAGCGCGACGAGCGTCTCGATGAGCACGGCGGTCTGGATCGTCATGTGCAGCGATCCCATGATCCGCGCGCCCTTGAGCGGCTGGCTCGCGGCGTATTCGGCACGGGTCGCCATCAAGCCCGGCATCTCGTGCTCGGCCAGTCGGATCTCCTTGCGGCCGAACTCGGCCAGCGCAAGGTCCGCGACCTTGAAGTCGAAGCTCATCTCTCTCCTTCAGCGCTCGAAGCGCGCCCTGACTCCGGGAGTCAGGGCGCGCGCGAGCGCGGGTAAACCGTGCCCGTGCCGTACCGCATACGGTACTGGGTGGCACTGGGCGCCACGCCCTCGGGCGCGCGGCGCCTCGCCTCACATTCGCCGCTCAGACCCGCCTAGGAGCGCGCGTCCCCGGCGACCGGCGAACCCTGCGTCAGGGTCTCGCCGCCTGTCGGTGGCTGGTCCGGCACCCGCGGGCCGGTGCCCCTGGGCCGGTAGACCCAGCCGCGGTCGTCCATCCACACCAGCAGCGGCGGGAGCACGACCAGGGCGGACAGCAACGCCACCGCCACGTTGAGCGCGACGAGCAGGCCGAAGTCCCGCAGCAGCGGCAACGAGCTGAACGCCAGCACCACGACGCCGATGACGGCCGCGGCCGCCGACACGAGGAACGCCCGCCCTGTGCGCGCCGCCGCCTCGTCGACCGCCGCGCGGGGTGAGCGCCCGCGGGCCCGCTCCTCGAGATGACGCTGCACGATCAGCGTCGTGAACTCGGTGCACAGCGCGATGACCAGCGGGCCACTGACGACGGTCAGCGGCGAGAGCTCCAGACCGGACAGCCAGGCGATCAGCGTGGTGAGCCCCACCGCGATCAGGACCGGCACCACCGACAGCAGCGCCTTGACCGGTCCGCGGTAACGCAGCAGCAGCACCAGGAAGACGCCCAGCAGCGCGTAGTAGGTGAGCTCGACCCGGTTCTCGTTGATGTTGTCCAGCAGCCCGGTGCCGACCACCGCGAGACCTGACGGAGTGGCGCGCACGCCCTCCGGCGGGTTCACCGTCGCCCTGATGTCCTTGACGACGACCGCGCGCTGCTCCAGCGTGCGCGGACCGGTCTGGAAGATCAGGTTGAGCGCGCCGGCGTCGCCGTTCGCGCTGGCGAGGTTCACCGTGCTGCGCTTGATCGCCTCGGGGGCGACCCGGTAGGCGGCGCGGACGTCCTCGCCGGTCGGCGGCACCGTCTTCGCGCCCGGGACGTCGAGCAGGAAGCCGACGGTCGTGACCAGGCTCGAGGCGTTGGTGAGGTCCTCGTGGTGCTTCGCGAGCTGCTCGCGGGCAAGGCCGTCGACGAAGGCCACCGTCTGGTCGTCGAAGACGTTGTTCGACTGGATGAAGACGCCGAGCTCGCTGGTCGTGCCCGTGTGGTCGCTCAGGTAGTCGAGGTCCTTGACGACCTGGCTGTTCTGGTTGACCCACTTCTGCGGGTCCGTCTRCACCTTGAGCTTGYCCTCGGTGGCCGCGCCACCGGCGAACAGCGCGATCGCGATGACGACCAGGGGAATGGCCGCGGCGCGCGGGAGCGAGCCGAGCGTGACAGTGGCGCGCCCCAGCGGCCCGCGAGTGTAGTCCTTGGCGGGCGTCGGGCTGCGCTGCTCGCGCCACGCCAGCGACGCGGACGTGAGCAGGATGGTCGCGATGACGATCACCGGGAGGCCGATGGCCAGCAGCGTGCCGAAGTCGCGGATCATCGGCACCGCGCTGAACTCCAGCGCGAGGAAGGCGACGACGGCGGCGACGGTCGCGAGCGCCAGGCCCGGCACCAGCCGGCGCAGCGCCTCGGCGACCGGGTTGTCGGCCCGGTCGAGCTGCGCCTCCTCCTCGACCCGGCTGTGCAGCTGGACGGCGAAGTCGATGCCCACGCCGAGCAGTACGGGCAGTCCGCTGATCGTCACGACGTTCAGCGGTAGGCCCACGTAACCCGCGAGGCCGAACGCCCAGACCTGGCCGATGACGACGACGCCCAGCGGCAGCAGCCGCCAGCGCACGGCGAACGCCACCAGCAGCAGGCCGATCATCAGCGCCGCGGCGATCGCGCCGAGGGTGAGGAACCCTCCGCGCAGGTAGTCGTTGATGTCGCGCAGCAGCACCGTGGCGCCCGTAGTTACGACGTGCGCGTTGTCGAAGTGCCGCGCCCCCATCGCGTCCTCTACGAGGGTGGCCGCGCCGCCCGCGGTCTTGATGTCCGCGTTGCCGGCGAGCCGCACGACCATCTGGGCGTTGTCATCGTTCGGGAAGAACGGCAGCAGCGAGGTACGGACCTTGCCGCTGTTGTCATGGAGCAGGAAGTCGACCCAGGCCGGGTTGCTGAGCGTCTGCTGCGCGGGCGGGATCTGGTTGATCCGGCCCAGGGTCGCGATCGAGTCCTGGAGGCGCTTGGCCTGTGAGGTGGGATCGGTGTCCCGCTGCTGCGCGCCGAGCAGCATCTTCCCCGCCGGGCTGTTCACCGGGTTGCCGTCAGAGCTGGTGACCAGGTTGTGGGTGAACTGCAGGGCGGTCACCGGGGTGATGACGGCTACGACCCGCGGGTCGGYCTCGAGCTGCTTGGTCACCGCGTCGAACTCGGCGAGGTTGTGCTGGGTGAACAGATCGGTGAGTTTCTTGCCCTTGTCGACGGTCAGGTCCGAGATCATCGCCTCGCCGCCGAACAGGGACTGGTAGGAGACGTTGTCCTTGGCGATCTCCGAGTCGGAGTTCAGGTAGTTGCTCTGATCGGTGCTGAACTCCAGCTGGGTGATGCCGAAGCCCAGGCCCACTGTGAGCAGGACCGCGATGATCGCGACAATGCCACCACGCTTCCCAGCCTTCTGCGCTGCCGACGTCCAGAAGGAGCCGGAACGGCCAGCTGGCTCGGGTCCGCGCGGCTCAGCGGGACCTGGGGGTGTGGACACGAGCGGGCTCCCAGCGGATCAGTGGGGCGACGGTGGCGGCCCCGCAGGTTACTTGTGAGTTAGACAACAGGTTCCAAGCTGTATAGCCCAGAAGACGTCGACGTGTGGAGCCCTGACCGGYCAACCAGCACAACAACTTCGCGATGCAGCAAGAAAATCGCAATACGAACCGGTCAGGGTTGCGACGGTAGCTCTCTGCTATACCGGAACTCCGTTGTGTTAGAGAGGTCGGGAAGGTCCCGGACCTCTCCTGTCGCTACGTAACCAAGTCGTTCGTACAAGCGATGAGCGTCCGTGAACCGCGTGTCGGTCCACAACTCGACGACCGAGGCGCCCCGTCGACGCGCCTCGCGTTCCACCAGGCGCGTCAGCGACGCACCCAGGCCGCGCCGGCGCGCGGTGGCCGCCACGTAGAGCGACTTCAGCTCGACCCGGCCCGGCTCGGTCTCCCGCACCGCGACGCAGCCCGCGAGCGGCGCCCCGTCGGCGGCGCTGTCCTCCTCGGCGACCACCCACATCGCGCCGCGATAGCGGCCAGGGAGGGTGTCGCCGGCGTAGGCGGCGGCCGGGGCGCGCAACCACGGCTCCTCACCGTCGACGTCGAGCACGCAGCCCGGATACTCGGCCCAGATCCCGCCGATCAGGCGCTCCAGCGCCGGGCCGTCGGCGTCCCTGACCGCCCGCAGGCCCGGCAGGATCGAGCGGGTCATCCAGACGTGCTCGATCCCCGCGGTCAGATCACGCGGCCCGAACGCGTGATAGCCGAGCCCGACGTAGAGCCCGACGACCGCGGCCTGCGCGTGCAGCCGGATCGCCGGCAGGCCACGCTCGGCGGCCCGCCGCTCCAGGGCCGCCATCACGACCCGCGCGAGACCCCGCCCACGCGCCTCCGGCCGGACCGCCACCCGCCCGATCACCCCGGCCGGCTCCGCCGGCGAAACGCCGCGCACCGCCTCGCCCGGACCCGGCTCGGGACCCGTGTCCAGGCCCGGGACCGACGCCGGGTCGAGCAGGCGGCCGGTCGCGAGCGCCCGGCCGCGGGCGTCCCAGACAACCGCGTGGTCGGCGTGCGCGTCAGCGTCGTCGTGCTCGAGCTCGGCGGGAACCCCCTGTTCGTCCACGAACACGGCGGTCCGCAGCGCCCGCACCGCGGCGGGCGGCGGACCGGGCAGGACGGCGACCTCGGCGACAGCCTGGTCGTCAGCACGCGGACTGGCAGAAGCCGGCACAACCATGCGCCGAAGTCTAGAAAGGGGTGGAGCGGTGGCCAGGCTGGTTCCAGACCGACGAGACGGCTGGTATCGCACTGCGTCGATATACCGTCACTAACGGTATCCAAGCCTTGTCGGGTACGCGCATGYGCGGCGCCGGGGCGGCGCCTCCCGGGTCGGCGCTCGGCCGTCGACCCGCCGATTTCGGGCAGGATCGCCACCGTTCGGGTCATGAGTGAACTACTTCGTGATGTGAGCGCGCGCCGCGTGAGTCAGGCCGGCGAGATGCATCTCTGCTGGTACTGGACTTATCGGCCGCTGGGCCATCTAGCCGACACCAAAGACGTGATGGACACCACAGGCGATGGTTGCCGCAAGTTGCGCTTTTCTGGGCATGGCGGGCGACGGTCCAGCCATCGGGTCAGGCAGAGATCCAAAACAGGCAAAGGTGGTTGTAGGGATTTCTATGGACACACGGACCAGCACGGCGAGGGCGGCAACGGGCACGCGCGGCGCGGTGGTCACGGCCGCCACGCCGCGACGGCGAGGGCGGTGACCGTGGCCGCCACCCGATACGCGCCCGCCACCTGGCGCCCGGTCCGCAACACGTCCGGCGCGATGGTGCAGCCGACCCGCGGCCTGATCCCGCACGTCCAGGTGGGCAACGRCTCGTTGTACGGGATGTTCAACAACCCGGCGAGCGAGGTCTCCAGCCATCTGTGGGTGTCCAAGGGCGGCGCGCTCGAGCAGTACGTCGCACTGGACCAGCGCGCCTGGGCACAGGCGGCCGGCAACCCGTACTGGATCTCGGTGGAGTGCGAGGGCTACGACACCGAGGACTACACCCCCGTCCAGGTTCAGCGGCTCGCCGAGCTGTACGCGTGGGGAATGACCGAGTTCGGCTGGAAGGCCGAGATAACCGACAGCGTGGACGGGTACGGCCTCGGCACCCATCGCATGGGAGGCGTGCCCTGGGGCAACCACTCCTGCCCCGGCACCATCCGCGCGAACCGCCGGCCGGACATTCTGGCAGCCGCGCTGGCGATGAGCGGTGGCTCTGGCACCACTCAGGCACAGCAGCGCTACGTCTCGATGCCGACCCTGCGACAGGGTGACCGCGGCCCGCAGGTCGTCACCCTCCAGAACGCGCTGAACATCATCTTCGGCCACGAGGCGCCGACAGGCGACCCGAACCGACTCACGCCCGACGGCGCCTTCGGCCCGAAGACCGTGGCCAGGGTCGGCTCGCTGCAACGGCTCAACTCGCCGTACTACGGTCCGATCGCCCCTGACGGCATCGTTGGCCGGGAGTCCTGGCTGAAGATCGGCTACATCCTCACCGGCATGAACCGCTGAGTTCAAGGCGGGCTCGGGTGAGGCACTGGGTGCCTCACCCGAGCCCGCCTCAGGAGTTCAGATAGGCAAGGACGGCGAGGACGCGGCGGTTGTCGTCGGCGGACGGCGGCAGGCCCAGCTTGCTGAAGATGTTGTTGGTGTGCTTGCCGACGGCCTTCTCGGTGACGAACATGCGGCCGGCGATGGCGACGTTCGAGCGTCCCTCGGCCATGAGCCCGAGTACCTCACGCTCGCGGGCCGTCAGGGTGCGCAGGGGTTCGTCCCGGGAACGCCTGGTCAGCAGTTCGGCCACCACCTCCGGATCCATCGCGGACCCGCCGGCCGCGACCCGGCGAATCGCGTCGACGAACTGGCCGACGTCGCTGACCCGGTCCTTGAGCAGGTAGCCGACCCCGCCCCCGGGGCTGGCCAGCAGCTCGCGGGCGTACAGCGGCTGCACGTCCTGGGAGAGGACGAGCACCGGCAGACCGGGGATGCGCGAACGTGCCTCGATCGCGGCGAGCAGGCCCTCGTCGGTGAAGGTCGGCGGCAGTCGGACGTCGACGACGGCGACATCGGGGCGGTGCGCGGTCAGCGCGCGCACCAGTGACGGCCCGTTGTCGACCGCCTCGACCACCTCGAAATCGTAGGCGGTCAACAGCCTGATCAACCCGTCACGCAGCAGGGCCAGGTCCTCGGCGAGAACGACACGCACGTGTACAGCCTTCCACCTCACCCGGACGCCCGTCAGCCCGGTCGGGGCTGGCTCATCCTCCGGCGCTGTGCTCGGCCTTCTGGGCCTGGACGACCTTGCGCAGGGCGTGGCCGGCCGGGGCGATGGAGGCGGTGAGCTCGCCGATGCGGGCCTTGTGCGCGCGCCGCTCCCGTCCGGTGGCGAGGACGCGGATCTCGGCGAGGGCGCCGAGCGCGGCGAGCTGGCGGTCACGGCCGTCGAGGCGGTCCACCGGTGTCGGGCCGCGCAGCGCGCGGCGCACGTCGTTGATCAGCGCCCGTGTCGTACGCGGGTCGCGAACAGTGACGACCGTCCGCGGGAAGATCCCGATCACCCGCGTCCGGTCCACCCGGACCCAGCGGCCGGCTTCCAGGTAGTCGCGGGCACATCGGGTCGTACGCCGGTTGTCCTTACCGATCCAGTGTTTCCAGGAGCGCTGACGCCCGGAGGTCCCGACCTGCTCCAGTACCCGCGTCAGGATCGGGTCATCGAGCGCCGTTGCGCCGGCGCCACCGGGCGCGCCGGTCCGGCCACCGGCACGGGCTCCCGGGCCCGGGACCACCTTGCCGGCCTCGTCGAGAATCCGGCCGCGCCGCCGCAGTTCCAGCAGGGCCGCGGCGCGCAGC
This sequence comes from Pseudofrankia asymbiotica, assembly GCF_001983105.1. Lineage (GTDB taxonomy): Bacteria > Actinomycetota > Actinomycetes > Frankiales > Frankiaceae > Pseudofrankia > Pseudofrankia asymbiotica. Next base: position 62,199 of record NZ_MOMC01000024.1, read on the forward strand.
GCCGGTCCCAGATAGCCACTGGCGACGCAGCCGTCCATCCGCTCTTTCTCCGGGTTGTAGGTCAGCAGGTAAAGCTGGGCTGGCAGCGAGTCGGGCAGGTCCACGGCATGCTCCTCGGGTCCATGCGGCGTTGGGAGTCATGAGTCGTCGTCATCGGCTGGATGGTCGTGGTCCGCCTCGAGTTCGGCCTCGTCGGCGACCCCGGCGGTGAGTTCGTCCTCGCCGGACGGTGGCGATGTGTCGGCGGCCGACCTGGGCGGCCGGCCGCGGCGCGGTATCCGGCCGACGGTGCCTGGCAGGCGGCCGGCGGACGACAGCGCGCCACGCAGCAGGAACTCGATCTGGGCGTTCGTGCTGCGCAGTTCGTCGCCAGCCCACCGCGCCAGCGCGTCGTGCACGGCCGGGTCGAGCCGTAGCAGGATCTTCTTCCGCTCCGTCACGGGCCGCGGATCAGTGGTAGAGCGATCCGGCGTTCACCACCGGTTGGGTCGACTGCTCACTGCACAGCACCACGAGCAGGTTGCTGACCATGGTCGCCTTACGCTCCTCATCCAGTTCGACGACGTCCTGGCTCTCCAGCCGGGCCAACGCCGTCTCCACCATGCCGACCGCGCCCTCGACGATCCGGGACCTGGCGGCGACGACCGCGTTCGCCTGCTGACGGCGCAGCATCGCCTGGGCGATCTCGGGTGCGTAGGCAAGCCGGGTGATCCGCGACTCGATGACGTGGACACCGGCTGACGCCACCCGCGCCCCGATCTCGACCGACAGCTTGCCGGTGACCTCGTCGGCGTTCTCGCGCAGCGACATCTGCCCTGTCTCGTGCGCGTCGTACGGGTATCGGGTGGCGATGTGCCGAACGGCGGTCTCTGTCTGGATGGCGACGAACTCGACGAAGTCGTCGACCTCGAACAGAGCCTGCGCGGTGTCGGCGACCTGCCACACCACCACGGCCGAGATCTCGATCGGGTTGCCGTCAGCGTCGTTGACCTTGGCGACGCCGGTCTCATGGTTGCGGATCCGTGTCGAGACCTTGCGCCGGTTGGTGAACGGGTTCACCCAGCGCAGGCCGGTGACCCGGATCGTCCCGACATAGCGGCCGAACAGCGTCACGACCCGCGCCTGCCCTGGAGCGACGGCGGTCAGCCCGCCGAGGAACACGAAACTGGCGATCAGGACGAGCAGCCCGGCGACGAGGGCGGCCGCGCCGCCGCCACCCGTGCCGTCGTCGAACAGCAGGCCCGCGAGCACGATCAGCGCCGCCCCGATCACGAAGATCAGGAGCGCGCCCAGGAGCCCGACCGCGCCCGAAAGGCCTGTCATCGTGCGCTCCCCTACCCGGGGCCGCGGCATGTCGACCACTTCGCCCGGGTCGAGGCCGTCCCGGTGGGGGTCCGGGCCGGCTGCGTTCGTCGAGGCCTGGGGCGGGTTACCCGTGGTCATAGCGGTCTCCTCCGATCCGGCGAGCGGGCCACCCTGTTGGCGGCACCCCGCTCGTCGTCTATCAAAGTGATATCACTTTTCTGTTGACCTCGTAAGCCCCTCTCGGGCTCGCGCGCGTCGCGCATCGGACAGTCGTTCGGCCGCGATGCCGGGGACCGGTGTCGACGACCGGATGCCGCCGGCCGGGACCGCGTCAGGCGGCGCGGCGAACGCGGTGCGCGGTGTGCGCGTGACGCGGGGAAACGTGTGTCCAAGCGGTAAATACCAGGCCATGATCTTCCGGGCGGACGGTTCGCTCCGTACCGTCGTCGCAGGCGCGCCACCGCGGGTCAGGACTGCCTCGCCGGCTCGCCGGCCAGGCTGGACCTGCCCGCGGCGCTATCGCGGCGGCGAGCCGACCACGCGGCGTGAGGACTGGTGATGCGAGACCTGCGCGACCTGCCCAAGGGGCATCTGCACCTGCACTTCGAGCTCGGCATGCGTCCGTCGACGCTGGCCGCGCTCGCCGCGCGCAGCGGCCTGCCGACGCCCCGAACCACCGGCTTCACGGAATTCGGGGGCTTCGGCGAGGTGGTCGGGGGCATCCTGCCGATCTTTCGGGAGGTGGCCGACTTCGAGCGGCTCGTCGACGAGATGGTCGAGGACGCCGCGAACGAGGGCATCGTCTACCTGGAGCCGAGCTTCTACCCGTACCCGTACCTGGAGATCTTCGCCAGCGCCGAGGCGGCCTGGGAGACCGTGCTCACCCGCGGCGAGGAAGCCGGCGCCCGCCACGGCGTGACCGTGCGCTGGATGGCGGCCGTCGACCGGGTCCTGGACACTCCCGAGCACGGGGTGGAGGTCGCCAAGACGGCCGTCCGTTTCCGGGACGCCGGCATAGTCGCGCTCGGCCTGCACAACGACGAGAACGGCTACCCGCCGGACCCGTTCGTCGACGCGTTCCGCTATGCGAAGGACGCCGGGCTGCTGTCCACCCCGCACGCCGGCGAGCTCGACGGCCCGGCGTCCGTCCGCGCCGCCATCGACATCCTGGACGCCGACCGGCTCCAGCACGGCATCCGCGCGATCGAGGACCCGGCGCTGGTCGAGGTCCTCGCGCAGCGGGGAACGACGCTCGACGTCTGCCCTACCTCGAACGTGCAGCTGTCCGTGGTGCCATCGCTGGCCGAGCACCCGCTCCCGGCGCTGCTCACCGCCGGTGTGCGCTGCTCGATCAACGCCGACGACCCGCTCCTTTTCGGGCCGAGCTGCCTGCAGGAGTACGAGCTGTGCCGCGAAGCGCTCGCCCTGACCGACGAGCAGCTCGCCGCCTGTGCCCGCAGCTCGATCACCGGCGGCGCCGCCCCCGCCGACGTCCAGGCACGCGCTCTCGCCGGCATCGACGCCTGGCTGCGTTGATGGTCGTGAGTACGGGGCCGGAATGCGCTGCCCGGACGGAGCGAACCAAAATTACGGTATGGATCGTCGACTGAAGGTCGTGATCGCGCCGGACTCGTTCAAGGGCTCACTCACGGCCGACCGGGTCGCGGCGGCACTCGCGGACGGCTGGCTGTCAGCCCGGCCCGGCGACGACGTCGTCCGGCTGCCCATCGCGGACGGCGGGGAGGGCACGCTCGACGTGTTCGCGGCCGCCGTGCCAGGCGCGCGCCGCCGGCCCGTCAAGGTCACCGGCCCCGATGGCACCCCGGACAGCCGCCTGGTCGACGCCGAGTGGCTCGCGCTGCCAGACGGGACAGCGGTCGTCGAGCTCGCGAGGGGCAGCGGCCTGCCCCTGCTCGGCGCGCGGCGCGACCCGCTCGGCGCGCACACGATCGGCCTGGGCCAGCTACTCGCCGCGGCGCTCGACGACGCGGCGACCCGCCGGATCATCGTCACCCTCGGCGGCTCCGCGTCGACCGACGGCGGTACCGGGGCGCTGGCGGCCCTCGGCGCCCGTTTCCTCGACGACGCGAGCGCTCCGCTGCCACCGGGTGGCGGGGCGCTCGCCGGGCTGGCCGTCGCGGACCCGCGCGGGCTGCGCCCGGCGCCGCCCGGCGGGGTGCTCTGCCTGACCGACGTCGACGCTCCTCTGTGCGGACCCCGCGGCGCCGCGGCGGTCTTCGGCCCGCAGAAGGGCGCGAGCCCTGAGGACATCGGCCTGCTCGACGACGGCCTGCACCGGCTCGCCCAGCTGCTCGGCGGCGAGCCCGACGCGCCAGGCGCCGGCGCGGCCGGCGGCACGGGCTACGGCCTCGCCGCCGCCTGGGGCGCCCGGCTCGTGCCCGGTGCCGCCACGGTGGCCGAGCACGCCGGGCTGCCCACCGCCCTGGCCGATGCCGACCTCGTCATCACCGGCGAGGGCCGCTTCGACGCGACCTCGATGTCGGGCAAGGTCGTCGGCGGGGTACTGCGCCTCGCCGCCGCCCGCGGCGGCGAGGCCGGCCCGGTGCCGGTCCTGATCGTCGCCGGCCAGCTGGGCGCGCCGTCGCCGCCCGGCGTCGACGCCGCTCTCGCGATCGCCACCCTGGCCCGCGGTGTCCCCGCGGCGCTCGCCGAGCCCGAGCGGTGGCTCGCCGCCGCGGCGGCCCGACTGGCCGGCGCCAGGGTGACCGGCCAGGGACCTCGGGAGGCGGCTCGGGCGCCGAAGCGACCCGACTCCCCCATCGCCTAACGTGACACGACATGCTTGAGACCGAACGGCTGCTGCTGCGCCCGCTGCGGGTCGACGACGTGGGCGCCTACGTCAGCCTCCACGCCCATGAGGAGGTGAGCCGTTTCCTCGGCTCCTACTCCCGGTCGGAGGCGCTGGACCGCCTGACCGCGGTCGAACGGCAGTGGGCCGCGCGCGGCCACGGGCGCTGTGCCATCGAACTCAGGTCGACCGGGGACTTCATCGGTGTGTCCGGCCTGCGGTACTGGGAGTCCTTCGACGAGGTCGAGATCGCCTGGACCCTGCGGCCCGACCGCTGGGGCCACGGCTACGCGACCGAGGCGGCCGGCGCCTGGCTCGACTGGGGCTTTCGCGAACTGCCTGATCGTTACTTCACCGCGATGATCAGGCCGGCGAACACCCGGTCGATCCGCGTCGCCGAACGCCTCGGCTTCCGGCCCCTTCGCCAGGACACGCTGTTCGACCGCCCCACAACCGTCTACTCCCTCTCCCGGCCAGGGGATCGGGACGGCGGGATGCGGTGACCGTCTCGCGGCCCGGGCCTTTCATCGCCGCCGACCGCGGCGTCGCGGCCGACGACCCCGGCGAGGATCAGAGGTGGTCGCGCGCGGGGCGGGCGGCGGGGCCCGGGCCGGGCTGGGTCGTGGCGCAACGGGGGCAGACGACCGTGGCGGCGGCGGCCGGGACGGAGAAGCGGTGGGTGCAGGCGCCGAGCCAGCGGCGCGCGAGCCAGCGGTCGGGGACCAGCCGCCGCACCGGCCAGGGGCGTGGGCCACGGGCGGCGCAGGTCAGCTCAGTGCCGAGCGGCGGCTCGTCATCGACGACGCGTGGGTGGACCGAGGCGCAGATGCCGCAGACCACCTCGGGCGGCGACGCGACGAACGTGGGGTTCCGGGAGGTCGCGGAGAAGATCTGGACCTCGGCGTGATGCGGCGTCGGGCCCCCGCAGGTGTCGCACTGGATGTACCGGATCGGCGTCGACTCGTCGCCACGGGTGTCCCGCACGAGGGCGACCAGTGCGGACAGCATGCCGCGGCCGGCCGGGTCGACGCGGGCCGGGTCCTGGTCGTCACTGTGTCTGGGCCCCACGTCCTCCATGGTCGCTGACACGAGGCCTTCCGGTCGCACCGCCCGGCAGAACGCGTGGCGAACRCCTTCGATTTCGACGTCGGTAGGACGAGGAAACCTCGCCGCATGGCCATCGGGACCGCCGCGATCCCAACCACGCGCCGGGACGGTGGCAACAGTCCCGGCCGCGTGAGATAAACGCGGACGCCCGGCGAGCAGGACGTGTGACGCTGTTGCCCACCGCGCGCCACTCAACCAGGAGAAGACGTCATCCGGCGGCTGGCTCAAGGCCTGGAATCGGCGGCCAGCCGGGATCCGGCGCATGAGGGACGGCGGCCGAGGGCGAGGACGGCCCGCCAGCGACCATCAGCCGGTGGAAGGGGCCTGGCGGCAGACGGCTATCAGTCCGCTCGCGAGGAAGGGCGCGAACAGTCTCGCGGCGCGTTCGGCCGCCAGTACGGTTCGTGCGCGGCCGGGTGCCGCTCCCTCGGAGTCCTCATAGGGATGAAAGGCGACGACCTGCCACGAGTTTCTTTCCAGAACATTGACGAGCGTGTACCACGAAAAACGGGAGACGTGCCTTGGATGCGCCAGCTCGCGGCCGGTCAGCGTGGCCGCGAGATTCATCAGCCGGAATGCGTTCGACGCGGTGACGATCATCGTCCCGTCGGGCGTGGTCAGAGCGCGCAGGCCGTCGAGGAAGGCCCCGACGCCGTCGACGCGCTCGATCACTTCGCCGACGACGACGAGCTCGGCCGGGCGGATCGCCGCCCGGGCGATGTCGGCCGGGTCCTCGCAGTCGATCGCGTGGGCCTCGTAACCGGCAGCCCGCGCCCCGGCGACGCCATCCACGTTGATGTCGACACCGACCAGGTCCCGCGCGACGCCGGCCAGCCGGGCGTGCAGCCAGCGGCCGTCGGTGCGCGCGATGTCGTCGCGCACGGTGGCGTCGACGAACCCGACATGGGTCACCACCCGACCGGCGGCCGCGCCGAGCAGGAACTCGTCGCGGTCGACCACGCGTACCCGCGGCAGTCGGTGTGTGGTGACGGGCGCCTGGTCGCCCGCCCGCCCAGCCCTCGGCTGCGCGGGCACCCACGCGGCCGCCGTCCGGGCATCCCGCGACCCCGGTGCCACCGGCGCGGCCGCCGACGTCGGATTTCTTCCGGGAATTGTCGTCGCGTCGTCCATCACGACTCCCTCCGCCGGCCGTCTGCGCGCCCCTAGGATTTACCAGGAAACCAGCGGAGGGCGTCGCCGGGAAGAAGTCGCGCGTTTCACCTGCCTGCCGCCGTACTCCCGGCAACTCCGGCGACGCCGGGTTTGCGCGGCACAACCGACAGCACCGATGTCTCCGCCGAGTCCGGCGCGGACGTGGATGAAACCAGCTCGGGCGCGCCTCCAGGCGGGAACCCGCGGGCCCCTGCCGGGGAACGGCGCCAGGACCTCGCCGGCGCACGGGCGCGGGCCGGCAGCGGGCGTCAGGCGCTCAGCGGGCCGATCAGGAGTTGGCGGACGTCGGTGGAGACGCACGCCGCGACGCCGCCGGACAGTCCGACCGACACGGTGCCTGTTCCGCCGGGAGGTGTCACCCTCAGGGCGGATGCCTCCCTGGTCGCGTCCGAGGTGAGGCAGCCCTGCTGGACGCCCGGCTGGGTGATGCGCAGCACGGCCGTCGCCGTGCCACCTGGTGCCAGCAGTGCCGGCTCCGGCATGGGCCTGGAGTCGTCATGGTCCGCCGGCGCGCCGAGCTCGGCCCCGCCGGCGTCGACGAATCGGACGTCGGGGAAGCCGTTCAGCTTGCAGGCGGCCGGGCCCGCGTTGGCGAGCACCAGCTTTCCGTATACCTGTCCGGCAGCGCCCTCGATGTCGTCCAGCCTGCCGGAGAGGGCGGCCGCCGCACAGACGGGCGCGGCCGCCACCTCCTCGGGCGCGGCGCTGGATCCGGCCGCGGCCGCGCCGGAAGCGCCGACGCCGTCCCGGCCGGACGCCGAGGGGGCGGCGGATTGCGCGGGCCCTCGCGAACCCGCTCCCGACGAGGCCGCGGCCACGGTCGCGGGGCTGCCGCCGGCCATCGTCGAGCCACACCCGGACCCGGCCGTGACCAGTCCGAGCGCGACCGCGGCCACCGCGGCGGCCTTCGCCCTTCCGGCGCGGGGCGCCCCGGCATGCCGCCGGCATGCCGGCGCCCTGACCCGATCCGTCCGCATCGCGGGCTCCTTGGTCTGGCAGGCGGCCGCCTCGCGACATGTTGCTGACGCACCGCATTCAAATCCTGACGGAAAAGACCGTAGCCAGAGAGCGATGACTAGGGAAGCTCCACGCACCGTAAAAAGCGTGTCGCGCCAAGTTCCGAGTTCCCACGGCTACGTTCGCGACCCTGGCCGAGACAGCGGAACGCCGCGTCAGCGGCGCAGGCGGGCCCGCCATGATGGCGGCGCGGCGGGCAGCAGCACGGCCGCCGTGATGTTGTCCCCGGCACCGGCGGCCCCGGCCCGGCCGACGAGGGCGCGAGCGACCGCGGGCGCGTCGGGAACGGACCGCCCGTCGCCGCGCAGAACGGTCCCCACCGCTTCGGGGAAGGCTCGGCCCAGGTAGTCGGGCACGCCGTCGGAGACGATCAGGACGGCGTCTCCCGGGCGACGGCGGCGCCTCTCGACGGACCGGCCCTCGTCCTGGCTCCCTCGGGTACCCGGACCGAGGAACTCGGACGGCGTGCTGATCACCCGTGGGCGACCTCGACGCACCAGTGCCGTCAGTGTGTCGCCATAACCGGTCGAAAAGATCGACTCGTCGACGGCGAGCACGAGACCCAGCGCGGTGCGCGCCGGCTCGGCGACATCCGCGACGCCGTCCACGGCGGCCGCGGCGAGGGCGCGCACGAGTCGGGCGCCACCACGGCGATCGGTTCCTTCCGCGGGAGGGGCGAGCAGGTCGGCCGCCGCGACGGCCAGCGCGCGCAGGGCCGCGGTCGCGGCGGCCGAGCCGCCGTGGCCGTCCGCCACCGCGAGCAGCAGCCCACCGGGGCCGGCCGCCAGCATGACGCCGTCCTCGTTGGGCTCGACGGACGGCACCGCCTTCGGCAACCAGCCGGCCGACAGCGCCGCGCCGAGTGCGGCCGGGTCGCCCCGATGGTCACCGGCGCCGTCGACGCACGCGGAAATGCCGGCGATGACCGTCTCGCGCCGGGTCGGATGGTCCGGGCCCAGCAGCAGTACAGAGCGGACCGTCGACGCCGCGCGCGGGGGGCCCGCCGCCACGTCGGTCACCTGCTCAGGGCCGGCGCGGCGGCGCCCGCGCCGACAGCCGGCCCACCGACCGGCACCCGCTCCGGCGCGGCCGACAGACCCGCGGCGGCGCGCAGATGTCGCTCGACCCGGTCAAGCAGGGCGGCCCGCTGGTAGTGGGTCAGGTAATACCGCCGCGCGGCGGCGCCCATCGCCGCCCGCTCGGCTGGCCCCAGCGCGGCCACCTTCACGACCGCGTCCGCGAGCGCCACCGGGTCCTCCGCCGGTACCGCGATTCCGCCAGCCGCGGCGACCACACGGGCCGTCGCGCCCGTCGCCGACGAGACCATCGGCCGGCCACAGGCGAGGAACGACTGTACCCGGCTCGGAACCGTCAACTCCCACACGGGATCGCGACGCAGTGTCGTGACCAGCACGTCCGCGTGTGCCAGCAGGTCGGGCAGCCGCTCGAACGGGGCGCGTCCCAGCAGGTGGACCCGGTCACCGAGGCCTCTTCGGCGCACCTCATCCGCCAGCCACTCAGCCCTCGGGCCGCCGCCGAGCACCGCCCAGCGCACCCGCGCGCCATGAGGGTCCTCCCGCAGTCGCTCGGCCGCCGCGACCAGCGTCTCCAGCGACTGGGCGACGCCGAGGTCGCCGGCGTACATCGCGACGAACCCGTCGGGGATTCCGGCCGCGCGGCGCACCTCCGGGTCGGCCGGAACGGGGCGGTAGCGCTCCTCCGCCCAGTTCGGCAGGTAGTCGAGCCGGTCGACCGGGACGGCGGCCTCCCGTAGCAGCGGCAGGAAGTCCTCGGACCGCCCGAGTACCCGGGCGCAGCGCCGATAGCCGGCGCGCGCCATCCGGTCGAGCAGGGTGAGCACCCGTTCGGAGCGGACCGCGCCTGTCGCATACAGGCTCCACGGCCACAGATCCTGCACCCACAGCACCACCGGAGTGCCCCGGATCCGCCTCAGCAGCAGCGCTGGCACCAGCGTCGTCACCGGCGACACCTGGTAGACGAGCACCACGTCGGACGGCGGCAGCCGGGGCACGCCCAGCACGCTGGCGCTGGCCGCGAAGGACAGGTGGCTCAGCGCGAGGCGCCACAGCTCGCCGCCGCCACCACCGGAGGCCAGTGGCACCCGCACCGCCTCGACGCCCTCGTACCATTCCCTGGCCGAGCGCCAGCGGCCCGCGAACGCCTGCCGGTGCGGGTGGCTCGGCTGTCCCGTCAGCACCGTCACCCGATGGCCGCGCTCGCGCAGACCTACGGCGAGGTCATTGACCTGGAACCGCTCAGGCCAGAAGTACTGGCTGACGATCGTCACCCTCATCGATTCGCCCTTCCTCGAGGCGCCATGCGTGTTCTGGCCTCGCGGGCGGTGGGGCCGGGCCGCCGTCCCAGGTTCCTTGCGGACCTGGGACGGCGCGGCCCAGCCGTGGCGCCGGATCGGTCGTCATCGGCTGGCCTTGACCGAGCTGTCCTGACCAAGCCGCTGGTCGGGAACCCGGTGGCGGCCAGACGATGCCGCCGCTGCCGCGGATCGGGCCGGGTGCCCGTAGCCGTACCCGTAGCCGTAGCGCCGCCCGGACCCGACCGACCTGTTGAAGACGTAGCCGAGCACCGGCGTGCCGACGAACTCCAGCCGGTGGCGGGCTTCGGAGAGTACCCGCAGCGGCGTGCCGCGCCCGACCACCAGCACCACCGCATCGGCCTGTGAGGCGATCGCGGCCGCGTCGCTGGCCGCGAGCAGCGGCGGCGAGTCGACGATGACGACGTCGGCGTAGTCGCGCAGCCGGCTGACCGCGTGGCGGAACCGGCCGGTCCGGAAGAAGCTGGCCGGATCGTCGAGCACGGTGCCGGCCGGCACGACGTCGAGCGCCTCGGCACCGCTGACGTCGAGGTCACGCACGGTGGCGCTCATCGGCACGTCGCCGCCCAGGTCGGACAGACCCGGCTCGTGGGAGACGTCGGCGAGCCCGGTCAGCCCCCGCATCCGCTCGTCACCGTCGACGACCGCCACCTTGCGGTCGTCGCGGGCCATCGCGATCGCGAGGTTGAGCGCGGTCACCGTCTTGCCGTCACCGGGGCGTGCGCTGGTCACCGCGACAACGCTGCCGCCGCCCTCGGCGGCAAGGGCGAACCCGATGCTCTCCACAAGGAAGTTGTAGGCCTCGCCCGCCGGGGAGCCGGGGTCGCGCGCGGCGGGCAGCGCCCGGTCGCCGGTGGAGACGGCGAACTCGGGGACGTCGCCGAGAAGCGGGACGCCGAGGATGGCCGCCGGGTCCTGCTTCTCGTCGGCCTTCCGGCGGAACTCGTCGCGCCACCACACGACACCGGCGGCAAGCAACAGCCCCATGAAGACGCCGATGGCGATCGCGCGAAGCGGCCTGGGCTGTGTCGGCGCGCTCGGCGGGTTCGCCTGCTCGAACATCTRCACGCCGTCGCCGTACGTCGCGGTGTCCACCGCGATCTCGTCGGCCCGGCTCTGCAGCGTCAGCAGCTGGGTGGCAGCGGCCTGCCGGGCGGCGGACAGGCTCGGGTCGGCCGGGCCGTCGCTCGAGTTCAGCTGCTCGTCCAGGTCGCTGATACGTCCGCGCAGGCCTGTGATCGTCTGGTCAAGCTCGTCCGTGGTGGACTTCGCGTTCGCCTGGGTCAGGTTCCGGACGGTCTGGCGGTAGGCCTCGCAGACGGCGTTGGCCACGGCGGYGGCGCCTTCGGCCGTCGGGTCGGTGGCGGTCACGTTGACCTGGTCGAGCTGGTCCGACGAGGTCGCCTGCACCCGGCCTCGCAGCTGCTCGACCGTGAGCCGGTTGTGGAGGAGCGAACGGGCGGTCGTGAGCACCTCGGTGGAGGTGAGATAGCGCGCCTGGGAGCGGACATATCGCGACGGGTCGCCGACAAAACGGTTGTTGTCGTTGAACACACTGGAGATGTGCGGGTCGTTGAGAAGCATCGTCGCGCTACTCGAGTACAGCGTCGACTGGAGCGAGGCGAACAGGAACCCGGCCATGCCGCACAGGATCGTCACGGCAAGTAGCAGGTGCCATCGCCGCGCAAGCATGACGACCATGCTCCGGCTACTGCGGGCAAGATCGACCCGAAGGTCCGCAGTGGGGTCCGTCTCCACGGGCTCGCTCCTCCCTTTCCGTCGTGGTGAGCGCGGCCGACGACGACCACACCCGCCGCTTTGATCACTTTAAGAGATCCACTAACTACCCAGAGTGACAGTAGAGCCGATGCGCCGAAACCAATGGAGGCGCGCCGGAAGACCTACACGCGCGATGGATGGCCGCATCCCGAGGGCCGGAACACCAGCGGCAATGGGGCATCGCATCAGGCGGTCGAGCGACTAAGCCGAGAAGTACCGAGCGACAGTGATCGGCACACGCAAAATCCGCATACCACGGGACCGACCGAGGTTGACGGACAGTGACGCCGCGCGCTGGCCGCGGACCCGACCAGGCAGACCGCGATGGCGCGGGCGACACCGCGGTGCAGCGGCAGCTCAGGACAGGAGCGGGGGACGCTCGCGCCAGACCGTCCGGCGCACGTTGTCGACGTAGCTCATGATGATGTGCAGAACCCGCCGCGAGACGTCGCCGACGTCGTAGTCCGTGACGACACGCGGGTGCGACCGGTTCGGCGTCGTCATGAGTTCAACCGCGGCCAGCACTCTGTCCGGATGCAGGACGCTCGACACGAGCACGCCGTGGTCCATGCCCTCCGGCCGTTCGTGCGCCGCCCGGATCATGACCGCGGGAAAGCCGAGCAGCGAGGACTCCTCTGTGATCGTCCCGCTGTCGGAAACGACACAACGGGCGTCGCGTTGCAGCGCGACGTAGTCGAAGAGGCCGAACGGCTTGCAGAACCGCACCCGTTCGTCGAGCGTGACCGCGGCACCGTCGCGACGCAGTTCCGCCAGCCGGTCGCGGGTGCGTGGGTGCGTGGACACGATGATCGGAACCTGGTGCGTGACGGCGAGCCGGTCGAGCGTCACCAGCAGGGCGCGCAGCAGTTCAGGCTGGTCGACGTTCTCCTCCCGGTGCGCGCTGACCACCAGGTACTCGCCGGCACGCAGCCCCAGCGACGACAGGATGTCGCTGCGATCGATACCCGGCCGGTAGTAGGTAAGGACCTCCTTCATCGGCGAGCCGGTCACGAACGTCCGTTCCGGCGGCAGGCCCTCGGCGAGCAGGTGCCGGCGGGCGTGCTCGGTCAGCGGGAGGTTCACGTCGCTGAGGTGGTCCACGAGCCGCCTGTTGATCTCTTCGGGGACGCGGTCGTCGAAACACCGGTTACCCGCCTCCATGTGGAAAACGGGAATGTGGCGCCGCTTCGCCGGGATCACGGAAAGACAGGTGTTCGTGTCCCCGTAGAGGAGGAGGGCGTCCGGGTTCTCGGTGGCCATCACCGCGTCCGCCCGCGCGATAACCTGACCGATCGTCTCGGCCGCGGTCGCGCCGACGGCGTCGAGGAAATGGTCCGGCTTGCGGACCTCCAGCTCCTCGAAGAAGATCTGGTTCAGTTCATAGTCGTAGTTCTGGCCGGAGTGGACGAGGCAGACCTCGAGGTGTCGCTCGAGCTCGGCTATCACCCGGCTCAGCTTGATTACCTCCGGCCTCGTACCCACCGTGATCATTACTTTCAGGCGGTCCAGCGACATCGGCGCCTCTCCCGAATACGTCGGTCCGGTGCGGAAGGTGATCAGACCGCCAGGCCCGCGCGGCTGCGGCGCGCCAGCTCGGCCCACTCGGCGTGCCCGAGCGGCAGCACGAACCGCTGGCCCTCAAGCCAACTGGTTGCCTGTGCCTGGCCGAGCAACAGCAGCTCCGGCCGCCGGCTCGCCGCCGCCGCCGGAGGGAAGACCCGGCCCACGGGCTCCAGCGCGCGCAGGACCGCACGGACCACCCCCGGCGGCAGCGACCAGATTCGCCGGCCCGGCGCGAACGACCCGTAGAGCGAGCGGACCGTGTGGCCCTCGGACGGGTGCGACACGATCAGGGGCGGGTCGTCGGCCGTCACGAGCGCCGCGAGCGCCGCCGCGACGTTGCCGATCAGAGCCACCGGAACCGGCTGGTCCCCTCGTCCGCTGACGACCAACGGGAAACGGTCGCACCACCGGGCGAATGCCCGGGTGAGGTCCCGTCCGGCTCCGTGCACCGACGGGGGCCGAAACAGAGTGACCGACAGCCGGCTGCTCCCGGCGAGGCCGGTGAGCAGTCGTTCCCCGAGCGCCTTCGCCTCCGCGTACGGACTGACCGGCGCATACCGCGGACTGTCATCGAGGATCCGGATCCTGCCCTGGACCGCGGCGGTGCTCACGTGGACGAGCCGCGCGACCCCGGCGCGCTCGCAGGCCAGGCCCAGGACAAGGGGCCACAGCGCGTTCGCGCCGAACAGCTCGGGCGTCGCGGGCGCCGTCGCGTCCGGCAGCCCGGCCGCGTTGATGACGACGTCATGCCCGTTCAGCGAGGCGGCGACGTCGTCGACGACCCTGGCGTCGACAAGTCCAGTCCTGAGCGCCCCATCGAACGTCGTGTCGAAACCCGGCGCCGTCGGTGAGCCTGCCTGCCTGGCCGCCGTGTCTCCGGCGGCCGTCGCCGCGAGGAAGTCCGCCAGTTCGACAACACGGGTCGGCCTGGCGCGCAGCCGGTGGRCAGGCAACGGCGTCACCTCGTCGCCTGAGGCGGCGATCGCCTCGGCTACCGCTCRCCCGACGAACCCGGTGGCGCCGAACACCACGACCTTCGCCATCCAGCCGCTCCTCTGATCGTCTCGGGCTCCCAGCGCGGAAACTCTCACAACTGCGCCACACAGAGTAGCTATAAAATTACACTAGGCCACGAAGTCTGAGATCCTCGACAGCCCACGCCGCCGACACCCTGACCGGTGGCCTCAGCCACGACTTCCCGGTCGGTGACGTCAACCGGCTCACAGACCGCCTGGCCGCGGCCGCGTGCCGCGCGACCGGCCCGCGACACGCTTCCCGGCGAGCCTCGGATTGGCGGCCGGCTGGCCTACGCTCGATCACTAATAGTAAAGATTCGGTGACACATCTGCGTGTCCCGCCTGGAGGTCAGGGTGCGATGAGCCTGCGGACGATTTCCCCACCCAAGGTCGACGGCCGCGAACAGTCCCTTGGCACCGCGGACGCGACGGACCCGCCACTCGTCGACCACGCGGTCGACGCCCCGGACCCGACGGCCCGCTGGCCGCGGACGACCGCTGTCATCGTGCACTGGGGACCGACCGAGCCGACCGTGGAACTTGCCCGACGGCTCGACGACATGTCCGCGGTGACGGACGTGATCGTCGTCGCCAACGATGGAAGTCTCCGCCCGGGCGACCTGCCGGCCGCCACCAACTGGCTCGTTCCCGGCGCCAACCTCGGGTTCGCCGGCGGCTTCCGGTTCGGCGCTGACGCCCAGCAGGACACCGACGTCTACCTGCTGCTCGACAATGACGTGCTGCTGCCCGAGCGGACGGTCCTGGCCTGCCTCGATCTCGTTTCCCGCGAGGGCGTCGGCATCGTCGGCCCCACCCTGCTCAACGCGGACGGGATTCACCCCGGAGCGGACCGCCTGACCGCGCTGTTCACGGTGCCGCGCCGCCGTCGCCGAGGGCGCCCAGAGCCGGCCGACGTCGTGTTCGTGCCCGGCGCGATCCTCTTCGTGCGAGCCGAGTGCCACCGCCAGGTACCCATGGACACCCGCTACTTCCGCTACTACGAGGGGACCGACCTGGCGCTCCGCGCGGTCGCCGCCGGCTGGCGGGTCATGGTCAGCCCCTACCAGGCATGGCACACCGGCGGCGGAACCGTCCCCGGCAACGCGTACGCCTACTACACGGTGCGCAACCGCCTCTGGTTCGCGAGGGTCCACGGCCACCCCTGGCGAGCCCGCGCGGTCGCGCTCTGGCTGGCGTTCGCCGCGCTCCCCCGTCACACGGTCTTCGACCTGGCGCATGGGCGCGGGCTCTCCCTCTGCCGGTCGTATGGGCGCGGCCTGGTCGACGGCGTCGGAACGCTGCCGCCGGTCGACTCCCCGCTGCCGGACGAGCCACGACCGGCGCGCTGGGAACGCGCCACGGGCTGAGCCCGGTCCCGGCAGTCGTGGCCACCAGGTCCGCCGACAGCCGGCCAGTCCTCAGGCACGCCGAGGAGACCCGCGGAAAGAGAGGATGGCAGTGCGCCGAACTCCGCTGTTCCCCGCCGCGAGACCGGGCCCCGACAGGACGGCGGACGACGTCGGGACCACCGGCCTCATGGCCGCCTACGCGCATGCCGTGCGGCGATGCCTGCGCGGCACGGCGCGTGTCGCCTCGTGGACGAGGATCGTCCTGCTGCGGATGACACAGCCGCGGGTCCGAATAGGGTTCGATTCCTTCCTCGGGCCACGCTGCGTGATTCGCTGCGCCCCGCACGGGACGATGGTCATCCGGGGAGCCGTCCTCGCCCGCGACGTCCATCTCGAGGCCGAGGACGGAGCACTCCTTGACCTCGGCGCGGACTTCGTCGGTCCCTACTGCGTGGTGGTCGCCCGCCGGCAGGTGGTGATAGGCGCCGGCAGCCTGCTGGCGGAGATGTGTGTGGTCCGCGACCAGGACCACGTGGTCGCCCCCGGAGTCCCAGCCTCCGCGATGCGGTTCGCGGCGTCGCCGGTGGTGCTCGGCCGCGACGTGTGGCTGGGGGCGAAGGCGACGGTCCTGCGCGGTGTCACCGTCGGCGACGGCGCCATCGTCGGAGCGGGCGCGGTGGTGACCTCCGACGTGGCCGCCGGCGCCCGGGTCGGCGGCGTGCCGGCGGCGCCGTTGCGGTCCTCTCGTGCCGGCCAGGTCACCGACGGTGGTGAAATCGACGTCCCGGCCAGCGCCGCCCGGACCGGTGTCCCCACGCCGCGCCCCACGCCACAGGCGCTCTAGTCCGGGGCGGTACGGAACTCGGCCACCCTCGTCACCACAGGTCAGTTACTTTAAGTGTTGCAAGTGATACAAGAAGTGACGTGGATAAGCCCACGGAGTACCTCGCCCGGCCGCTCGCCGCGCGCGCGGCACCGCCGGTCGCGGCCCCGGTGCCCAGTCTCCGGCGAGATGTAGCCGGGTCGGAGGTGGTGCTCACCGGCGGCGGGGGATTCCTCGGCGGCCACGTCCGGGCGGCGCTCGCCGGCCGTGGTGTGGTGCTGCTTGGCCGGCGCCARCCGGAGGTGCTCGGTCCGCGCGAGCGCTTTGCCTGCGTGGACCTCGCCGCCGGGGCGCTGGTCACCCACCGCGTCGAGGCCCTGGACATGCCGGCGGACACGGCACTGTGTCACCTGGCGCACAACTTCGGTGACCCGGAGCAGGCGGTGGCGATGTCGCTCAACCTGCTGTCCGCGGTCAACACCTGCCCGCGGATCACGCGGGTGACGCTGATCAGCACGGTCTCGGTGTACGGACCGGGCCACCGTGGCCTGGTCGACGAGACCACGGCCTGCCGGCCTCGCTCGGCCTATGCCCGGGCCAAACTCGCCGCGGAGCAACCGTGGCTGACAGAACTGCGCGCCGACTGCGAGCTGGTGGTGTTGCGGATGGGCTCGGTGATCTCCGCCCGGCGTCCGCCTTCCTACCAGCCGATCTTCGACGCGCTGCGCAGACCGGTCCGGGCGGCCGCGCTCGGCTCGCTCCGGCGGGGTACCCCCGTCTCCTACGTGACGGCGGACAATGCCGCTGCCGCCGTCCAGTTCGCGCTCGACACCCCGCTGGCCGCGCGCCGGGCGGTGTTCAACGTCGTCGACGATCCGGGCCGCGCGGATCCGGCGCTGGCGCGGGCGAACGTCGACTACGCGGCCATGCAGGACGCCGTCCGGCGGCTCGCCGGCCTGCCCGCGCTGTGGCGGTTGCCATTGCCGGCGGCGGCGGTCGACGGCGCGGCCCGGGTACTCGGCCGCCCTCGGCCGGGCCAGTGGTACAGCTCCGCGGCGCTGCGGGCCGCCGGGTTCGCCGCTCCGTGCGCGCTGGCCGACGAGATCGCCCGAATCGTCGACGGCCAGTTCCCGGACCGAGCCCGCGCCGGGGGCATCGGCGCGGGCGGTGACGTCGACATCGCCCCTGGGGGTGGCGCGCCGTGCGGGTGCTGACAGTGGTGATGATGGCCGACGCCCGCCGTGGCGGCGGCCTGGCCGAGCGCGCCTACCAGCTGACCCGCGCCTACGCGCGGGCCGGGGAGCCGGGCCTGCGCGCCGAGTTGCTCACCCTCGATCTCGACCTGACCGACACCCGGATCGGTTCGCTGGCTCCCGCCGCGCTGACCACGGTGCCCTGCCCGAACCGCCGCTTCTATGTGCCGGCGCGGCCGGGTCGGGTGGCCGAACGGGTCGCCGCCGCCGACGTCGTGCATCTGCTTGGGCACTGGACGGCGCTGGGCGCCCTCGGTTACCGCGCCGCCCGCCGCCACGACGTCCCGTGGGTGGTCTCGCCCTGCGGCTCACTACCGGTCGCCGGCCGCAGCCGCGTCGCGAAGCGCGCCTACAACGCGGCCGTCGGTACCCGGATCGTGCGCGAGGCGGCGGCGGCGATCGCCGTCACCGCCGACGAGGCGGCGGACTTCGCGCGGTACGGCCGCGAGTCGGCCGCCGTGCGGGTGATCCCCAACGGGGTGTCCGCCGCCGACCACGACCGGGACGCGGGCGGGGCCTTTCTGCGCCGGCACGACCTCGCCGGCCGCCGCTACCTGCTCTTCCTCGGTCGGCTCAACCGGATCAAAGGCGTCGACCTGCTGGTAGAGGCGTTCGCGGCGTCCGACGCGGCCGCCGACGGCTGGCTGCTGGTTCTCGCCGGGCCGGACGAGGGACTCGCCGCCGAGCTGCACGCCCAGGCCGCGGCCCTCGGGGTGGCCGGCGCGGTCCGGTTCGTCGGCGTCGTCGCCGGCACCGAGCGCACGGAGGCGCTGCGGGCGGCGTCGCTGCTGGTCGTGCCGTCGCGGCGGGAGGCGATGTCGATCGTCGCTCTGGAGGCCGGGGTGAACGGCACACCGGTGCTCATCACCGATGCCTGCGGTTTCGACGAGGTGGCGCGGTGCGGCGGCGGGCTGGTGGTGGCGGCGACGGCGCCCGGCCTGGCCGCCGGGCTGCGCCAGCTGCTCGCCCGCCCTGACGCACTGGCCCAGCGCGGCGCGCGCCTGCGCGCGCTGGTGCTCGCCGAGCTCACCTGGGAGCGTGCCGCCGCTCGCCACCTCGAGGTGTTCGCCGACGTCGCGCCGRCCGCCAGGGCCGCGACCGAGTTCGTGAGAAGAAGTGGAGTGCGCCCGTGCGGGTGACGATCGTCAGTCAGTACTTCTGGCCTGAGCAGTTCCGGGTCAACGACCTCGCCGTCGGGCTGCGGGAACGCGGCCATCAGGTCACCGTCCTGACCGGGCAGCCAAGCTACCCGCGTCGCGAGATGTTTCCGCGCCGTCGCCGGCCGGGCCGGGAGTGGTACGAGGGCGTTCAGGTGGTACGGGTGCCGCTGGCCTCCCGCGGAGATGGCGAGCGATGGCGGCTCGCGCTGAACTACCTGACGTTCGCCGCGAGCGCCAGCGTGTTCGGTGTACCTCGGCTGCCGCCGTCCGACGTCGTGCTCGTCTTCCAGATATCGCCGGTGACGATGGTGGTGCCGGCGTTGTTGCTGCGCCGAATCCGCGGGACCCCGGTGGTGCTGTGGGTGCAGGACCTGTGGCCACACACGCTTCGCGCGACGGGCGTGGTGCGCTCCGAGCGGGTGCTCGGCCTGCTCGAGAAGGCGGTCGGCGCGGCTTACCAGCGCTGCGCGCGGGTGCTCGGCCAGTCCGAGGACTTCCTGCCGCCGCTGCGCGCGGCCGGCGTCGCGGCCGACCGGCTTGACTACCTGCCGAACTGGGCCGAGGACCGCTACCGCCCGCTGCCCCCCGACCCCCAGGTCCGCCGGGAGGCCGGGATGCCCGAGGGGTTCATCGCGATGATCGCCGGCAACCTCGGCGTGGCGCAGGCCCTCGAGACGCTGGTCGACGCGGCCGAGCGGCTGCGTGACCTGCCCACTGGCGCCGACGTGCACTGGGTGGTCCTCGGCGACGGCCAGCGCGGCGAGTGGCTGGCGGACGAGGTGCGC
Source organism: Pseudofrankia asymbiotica (assembly GCF_001983105.1). Taxonomy (GTDB): domain Bacteria; phylum Actinomycetota; class Actinomycetes; order Frankiales; family Frankiaceae; genus Pseudofrankia; species Pseudofrankia asymbiotica. The sequence continues at coordinate 81,691 of NZ_MOMC01000024.1, forward strand.
CGAAGGGGCCTCGGTGACCGGGTCCACCTGCTGGGGCGTGCGCCGCTCGAGCGGATGCCCGCGTTGCTCGCGCACGCGGACGTGGTGGTCACGACGCTGCGTCGGGACCCGGTGTGGGCGCTGACGATCCCGAGCCGGGTGCAGTCGTTCCTGGCCTGCGGCCGACCGGTGGTGGCGGCGGCGGACGGGACGACCGCCCGGGTCGTGGCGGCCGCGGGCGGACTCGCGGTTCCAGCGCAGGACGCGGCGGCGCTCGCCGACGCGATCGCGTCCGTCCGCGCGCTCACGCCAGCCGAGCGCGCGGCCATGGGGAACGCCGCCCGCGAGTACTACGTGGCGCATTACGAGCGGGCCGCACTGCTTGACCGGGTCGAGCGGCACCTGCGCGCCGCCGCGGGCCGCGCGGCCGTACCCGAGCGGATCCCGGCCGCGCGGCCGGCGGAGATGGCCGACCAGTCTCAGCCACCACATCCAGATCGGCCGGCGGCGGCCGACACGCCGGGGAGGGCCGGATGAGAGTCCTCGTTCTGGGCGGTGACGGGATGCTCGGCCACGAGCTCGCCGGCGCACTCGCCGACCACCATGACGTCGCCGTGACGGTACGCGGCGCCGGCCGGCTGCCGGCGGCGCTGGGCGCGCTTCCGGCCGACCGGGTCTTCTCCGGCATCGACGTTCGCTGCCACGACGACGTGGCCGGCCTACTCGACCGATTCCGGCCGGGCGCGGTGCTCAACGCGGTCGGTCTGGTCAAGCAGCGCAGCGAAGGACAGATGGCGCTGCCTGCCGTCGAGATCAACACGATCTTCCCGCACCGCCTTGCCCGGCTGTGCCGGATAGCCGACATCCGGCTGGTACACGTCAGCACCGACTGCGTGTTCTCGGGCCGACGGGGCCGCTACACCGAGGACGACCAGCCGGATCCGGTCGACGTCTACGGAATGTCCAAGCTGCTCGGCGAGGTCCGCGAGGCCCCTGCCCTGACGCTGCGGACCTCGATCATCGGTCTGGAGCTGGCGGGCCGGGCCAGCGGTCTGGTCGAGTGGTTCCTCGGTCGCGGCGGCCAGGTATCCGGCTACAAGCGGGCGGTCTACACCGGGCTCACCACGATGGAGATCGCCCGGCTCCTCGACCGGATCCTCACCAAGCACGAGGACCTGACCGGGCTGTGGCACGTGGCCGCACCGGAGCCGATCACCAAGTTCGATCTGCTCGTCCGGCTGTCGGAAAGGCTGCGCGCGGCCGGGCGGCCGGCGGCCGAGGTGGTGGCCATAGACGGCCCGCCGTGTGACCGCAGCCTGCTTGCCGACCGGTTCGCGGCCGCGACCGGCTACACCGCCCCTGGCTGGGACTCGATGCTCGACKAGCTCGCCAAACGGATCATGCTGAGGGACCACGGAGGACGCAGCGATGACTGAGAGCACAGCGAGCGCGAGGGACAGTGCCGGAATGCTTACCGGCCGGCGCGTTCTGGTGACCGGTGGCACCGGGTCGCTGGGACAGGTACTGGTCCGGCGGATCCTGTCCGGCGAGGTTGGGGTGCCGGCCAAGGTGATCATACTGTCCCGGGACGAAGCCAAACAGCACGCGATGCGGCTGGCCTACCTACGTCAGCGGGTCACGACCGACGAGACGATCTACCGGAACTTCGACCGGATCCTGGAATTCCGCCTCGGCGACGTCCGGAACTACTGGGACGTCGCCGCGTGCGTGCGCGACGCGGACGTCGTCGTGAACGCGGCCGCGCTCAAGCAGGTGCCCGCGTGTGAGTACTTCCCGGAACAGGCCATCCTGACGAACTGCTCGGGCGCGTCGAACATCGTGCGCGCGGTCGCCGAGCATGGCTACCAGGTGGACTGCGTCGTCGGCGTCGGCACGGACAAGTGCTGCAAGCCGGTCAACGTCATGGGCATGACCAAGGCGCTGCAGGAGCGGATCTTCACCGCCGCGAACGTCGGCGTGCGCGAGCGGTCCGGGCGCACCCGGTTCGTCGGCGTGCGTTACGGCAACGTGCTGGCCTCGCGCGGCTCGGTGATCCCGCTGTTCCTCGACCAGATCGCCCGCGGCGGGCCGGTCACGATCACGGTCGCCAGCATGACCCGGTTCCTGGTCACCCTGAACGAAGCCGTCGACATGATCTTCCATTCGATCCGTCGTGGGAGGCCCGGGGAAATCCTCGTACCGCGGACGCCCGCCGCGACCGTCATCGACATCGCGCACGCGCTCATCGGTGACCGGGACGTGCCGGTGGAGGTCGTCGGAGTGCGTCCCGGCGAGAAGATGCACGAGGTCATGGTCTCCGAGGAGGAGTGCCACCGGACCCGCCGTGACGGGCAGTACTACGTGATCTCGCCGATGCTGCCCGAGATCGGCGAGCCGTCGCTGGCCAGCGAACTGGCCGGCGAGTACAGCTCGGCGGACAACGTCGTCGGTCTCGCCGAGACCGCGGGCCTGCTGCGGCGCAACAACCTGCTGCCGCCGCTGTCCACGCCGGCCGCGGGCTCGCCCGGCCCGAGCGTGGTGCCCGACCAGCGGGCCGGCACCGACCCCGTCGCTCACCCGGCCGCCGGGGCCGACGGTCCCGGCGAGTACCCGTCGACCGACCACCTCGACCTGCTGCGGTAGGGGCTGGCCGCATCGACGTGCCGGTTCCGCCGGGACCGGCCACGCACGACCTCGACCCGACAGCCGCGGAAAAGGTCTCCGCCGCGGTGCTGCCCGAGGCCCCGCCCCCGGCGCTGGCCTGGTGTTCCGAGGCGCCGACCGGCCGCACCTGGGCCTTACCGAGCCCAGGTGCGGCCTCTCGTACGAGCCTGGAGCCCCCGCGTCGTGGTCCCCTCCGACGACCTGGCTGTCGTCGAGGGCACTGGACGGTTCTCACCCTGGTCGGCGGCGGCTCATCGTCGAGCCGCCTGCCGGCTGTACCTCTGCCCGATGTCGTGGCGCCCGCGAAAGGCCATCGTCGAGGCATGACGCCAACGCGGCCGCGGTTTCGCCGCGCGGGTCACCGCGCATCCGCTCGGGTCGTCCCACGTCGCCACGGTCCGGACCCTGACCCCTGAGCCGGTCTTGCTACGCCCTGGTCCGCTCCTGTGCCTCGGGGGCGATCCAGTCCCGCGTCGTCGCGAAGAGATGGCGCGCTGCTGCCACGCGACACACGATTTTCGGTCAGTAGTCCAGCCGAGATCCGGTCGTCGTCAAGCGCGACCGCTGTAGAGCCGGTTGACCGTCCCTGCCACGTCCGGACGCGCCGGGAACTCCCGGAGAGCCGGAAGCACGCCAGGCGACGTGTCCCCGCCTGGCGGCCGGTACACCACGGCGGCCGAAGCGGACCAGGTCCCTCGCCGGCCGCCCGCCATACACAAACCGGCAGGCCACGACCATGATTCCGATTTTGAAGGGCAGCGCCATCAGAACGTCCGTCACGGTCCACTCCGAGGACAGCAGCAGGGTGAACAGCGACATGTACAGCGCGGTCAGCCGCGGCTCGCGCGCCGGGTGCAGGGTCTCGTCCACGAACCGGTAGCCGGCCCCGATGACGACGGAGCCGACGAGCAGCACGAGCAGGCCACCGTGCCGGAACAGGTCCGCCTGCGGCGAGATCCCGGCCGCGCTGTACAGGTTCCGAGGTGTGCCGTAGTACTCCTGGTTGAAGGTGTAGCCGGCGGTCCGCACCGGCTTGCCCGGCCAGAGCGCGCGTGGGACCAGACCCTGCACCGGTTCGCTGAACAGCTCGGAGATGCTCCGGTAGGGCACCTGGCTCGGGGTCTTCTGGACGACGGCGGCGACACTGTCCACAGACCGGCTGCGCGCGGTGACGGTCGAGTTGATCAGGGTCGTCAGCGGCGGCTGATCCTTGCCGTCGCCGTCGCCATCGCCACCCTGCACTGTCCGGACGACGACCTGGGGGGCCATGGCGACCGCCGCGGATGCCGACATGTTCTCTTTTCCGTGCGTCCGGATGAGGTCCCGGTACGAGGCGTTGAACGGCACGACGACAAGCACGAAGATGGCCACAGCGCCGAGCAGTGAGCGCAGCGGCAACCGTCCGCGGACGACGGTGAAACTCACGCACACGGCGAGCAGGGCCCAGACGAACTGTCCTTTCATCCCGCTGATCAACCCGAAACCGACCTCGATCCCGAGCAGGACCAGGAAGGCCGTCCGTCGACGGATGCCACCGAACCGGGCCAGCTCGACCGACGCCATGGCGAGCGCGGCGACGCCGAGGCCACCGGCCTGCACCAGAATCTGCGCGTACCACGACGCGCCACTGACGGCCTTGGACGGGTCGGCCAGGTAGCCGAACTGCCCGAGGGTGATCTGGGCGACGCGTGCCACGACGGACACACCCGCGAGAATCCCCACGGCCATCGGGCGGTACGTCCCGCCGCCCTCGCCGACGCGCTCCGAGATCGCGACCGCGGCCAGCCGGCGGCCCGCCCGAAGCGCGTGCAAGCCGGGACCGACGAGATAGCCGATCGCCCACAGCGGCGCGGCCAGGCCGACGATGGCCAGCGCGTGCGCGACGCTCGACCGATCGATGGTCGCCAGAAAGTTGGGCTGCGGGTTCCGCCACGCGACGGACGCGAGCCCCATGGTCACGGCGGAGACCAGCAGAGACCATGGTCCGAGCCGGAACTGGCGCAGACCGTCTACGCGGCCACGGCGGCCACCAACCAACACGGCGATGGCCAGGTACTCGACCGTGAGCGCGATGGAGCGCAGGACCACCCGGTGGGGAACAGCCGGGACGATGACGAGGTCGACCAGCCACAGGGCGACCGCCACCGCGGCCAGCACGCCCCATATCGCCGGCGCACGGCGCGCGATACCTCCCGGTCCGGAAGGATCTTCCCCTCCAGAAGACACGGTCCGCGTCGGCGGGACCTCACAGGTGCCGACCGCGGTCACAGGACAACCTCGAGCAACTCGGTGAGCCGATGCTGGTAGGTGTGGTCGACATGGCTCCGTCGCGACGCGGCATCGCCGACAGCGCGCGCCGCCACCCGATCGTCCGCACACCATTTGATCCGATCGAGCAGCTCACCGAAGGTGCTGAACGCGAGGACCTCGCGGTCCTCGTCGAACAGCCCGGGCAGCGCCTCCCGCCGCTCGCACAGCACAGTGCCTCCACAAGCCGTCGCCTCGAACAGTCTGCAGTTCACGCTCTGCATCTCTGCCGGGTGCAGCGCGTTGACGACGGCATGCGCCCCGCGGAACACGGCTGCTTTCTCCTCACCGGCCACGTAACGCCCGGCGTGCTGGCGGACCAGCCACGGGTCACGAAGCCAGCGGGTTATCGCCGGCCCGTAGATCCGCACGTCGACGCCGTGGTCGAGGAGCTGCCCGATCAGCCGGGCACGGGCGCTGTACATGTTTCCCACGAACACGACATACGGCAGCTCTGGCGCGGTGGCCGGTGGCCGGTGGCGGACCGGGTTGCACGCCTCCGGCAGATAGTGCGCCGGCAGGTCCAGCAGGTCGGACAGCCGGCGGGCTAGCAGCGGGTCCTTGAAGAACAGGGCGTCGTAGTCGCCGAGCAGCATCCGCTGCCGGTCGAGGTTGGCCACGGCGTCCGGAAACCACATGCAGACCCGGACCCCTCGTCGGCGCAGCTCACGCACTGTCGCCGGCAACAGGTTGAGGTCGACCGAGACCACCACATTGATCCCCGCACGCTCGGCCGCCGCCACCAGACGGCGCTGGTACGCGAGGCCGGCGTGGTCGGAGGCCCGCCGGAGGAGTTCGAGGGTGGCCGCGACGGGCCGGCTGGCCGGCTGTGGGAAGGCCGGGCCGAGCGCTACCGGGTCAGCGCCGACGCCTGGCAGGCATTCGAGGATGTTCTCCGCGAAGCTGTCACCACCGATCGGCCCGATCACGCCAACCCGAAGCGCGCCGCCGACCGGAGCCGGAACCGCGGTGCCTGTACCGCTGGATGTCACGAGTGATCCCAGGGACAACCGCCGCCGGGTGCGCGAAGGAAGTGCGTCGTCGCGCATCCATGGGCCCCCCAGGCCGTCGTCTTTCATGCGTTTCCTCTTCCCGATTCGGAGGGGACGGTGATCCAGTCCTTGCGGCCCCGTCTGGTGACCCGATGCAGCCTGGCCGGCACGGATCTGGCCGTGACACCGACGGCGCGCAGCGCCACCTGGAGCAGGAGGACGAAGGTGACGAGGTAGGCGGCGCTCGAGGCGATCGCGGCACCGGCGACGCCGATCGTCGGCACCAGCGTGGCGAGCAGCACCACCGTCAGTACCGTGCCGGTCCACTCACAGCGGGCCACCGCGAGCGTCCGCCCGAGGCCGCGCAACACGTCATCCGTCGCCCGGTTGCAGCCGAGTACCGCCGCGCCTGGCGCGAGCAGCCAGAACAGCTCGAGGCTCGGCGCGTAGGCGGGTCCTAGCACCACATGCACCACCAGTGGCGCGACGACGCTCAGTACGCCGATGCACAACACGCCGATGACCAGGCTCGCGCCCACGGCGGCCAGCACGACCCGGCGGTCGGCCGCGGCGGCCGGGCCGTGCGCGACGGTCGCTCTCCCGGCCGCGAGACGGGGCATCGCGACGTTGCCGAACGCGGCGCACACCGGCTGCGGCAGCGTGGCCATCGAGACCGCGACGGCGTAATGCCCCACCTGGGCCGGCTGGACGATCACCGCCAGCAGAAGCAGATCCAGAGTTGTGTTGAGCAGATAAGAGACCGACGAGATCATCGACGCGCCGCCGTACCTGGCCAGCTCCCTGCCGACGGAGCGACGCAGCCGGCCCCGCCCGGGAAGCGCCTGACGACACAGGACCGCGGCCGCGACGGCCTGCAGGCCGATCGAGCCGATGAGGCAGAGCACCGCCCGTTCGACGGTCAGGAGGTCGGCCAGGGCCAACGCAACCACGGCGGCGGAATAGCCGATCGGTTGGAGCGCACGGGTCACATTCCAGCTGCCGAGCCGGGTTGCCTGCAGCGCGAATACCCAGGCGGCGGCGCCGAACACCAACGGTTGGGCGGCGAAGGCCAGCCGAAACGCCGACACCATGGCATGGTCGTCGACCACCAAGGGCGCAGCCGCGATACCCACCGCGCCGACGAGGAACCCCAGGCCCAACAGCATCGCCATGCCGGTGCGGACGGTGTCCCGGGCGTCGGCACGGTTCCGCGCCACCGTGTAGCAGACGGCGTAGGTCAGGCCGCATTCACCGATGGTCGCGGCGGCCAGCATGTAGGAGGCAATGACGGCGTAGGTGCCCCGCCCGGACGGTCCGAGATAGCGGGCGAGGATCAGGCCGCCTGCCGCGCCCAGCCCGCTGACGGCGACGCTTGTCGCCGCCGTCGCTCCGACAGAGGCCAGATAGCCGCCGCGTCGATGGACACGCGGGAGGCGGTGCTTTGCTCGGGTCACGTCGTCTGGTTCCGCGGGAACGGCGTGCGTTCGAGGGCCGCGACGACAGGGTCGAACCGCTTCCACCGAGGCGCGAGCGCCAGCACGTTCGACGTGAACGGGCCTTGCGTGGCGAGGCCCCGCCGGGTCAGATTGAAGATCATGTAGCCAAGCTCGGTGAGCAGGTCGACCAGCTCCGCCTGGCTTTGGCCCTGGCGGTTCAGGTGCCCGGGCAGCATCTCCAGCAGTAGCGCCGGCGACTGGGCGGCGAGCAGATTCCTGGCGCCGCGCAGTACGTCGATCTCGAAACCCTCGACGTCGATTTTGATGAGATCCGGGGGTCGGTGCCGCTCCGTGTACGCGTCGAGGGTGGTGAGCGGCGCGACGCGGTCGGCGGATTCGAGGCTGGTGACAGGATGGGAGAGGCCAGAGGCGTCACGGTAGACCCGCATACCGATCTCACCGACCGTCGCCCCGATGGCGCGGGACTCGAGCCGCACCTGCGACAGCCCGTTACGCCGGACCATCGCCTCCAGGATCGCCATCGTGTCCGGCACCGGCTCGAAGGCATGTACCTGCCCGGACGGCCTCACGAGGCCCGCGGCCCACAGGGTGTAGACGCCGATGTTCGCGCCGACGTCGTAGCAGCAGTCACCGGGGCCGAGCACGGCGGCGAACACCGGGGCGAGCGCGGGTGGACGGTAACGCAGCGCGGGCAACGCACGCGCCGAGCCATCCCGGGAGCTCTCGACGTCGAAGCGCATGCCGTTGACAAACCGGCCACGAAGCGGGCCGGTGTACTCGTCGGTCGACCCCTGGGCCCAGCCGACGACCCGGTCGCGACCACGCACATCGGGAAGGCTGGCTGCCAGCCGGCCGGCGAGGCGCCAGCGCAACGGGCCCTGTCCGTGTCCTTGGCCGAGCCGTCGCAATGTCGAGGCGGTCCGCCGGGTCGTCAGAAGATCCACGTGGCGAACCCTAGGTGGGACCTGCCAGTTGYGTCCGCTCCGCCTGATTCCGTCAGACGGCGTCGGCGTGCCGTGGCCACGCTCCGTCGTCTCGATGTTTGGACACCTAGAGTCACCGCCGTGCTCTCTACGCATCGCATCGATACCGAGGCTGAGACCGGGGTTCGCCGCCCTCGTGTCCTGCTGCTGGCGCCGTCCGGAGGGCTCGGCGGTGGCATTGAGCGCTACCTCGACGCCGTCGAGCAGCGGCTGCGCGCCGGCGGCGCCGACGTTCACCGAGTGGACCTGCGCGGCCCGGAGAACCCCCTCAGTGTGCGGACCCGGTTGCGTTTCACGGCCGTGGCCCTGCGTACCGCCCTGCGGTCCGGCCCGTTCGACACGGTCTTCGCCGGTCTCCCGAATCTCATCCCAGTGGCCGCGCTGGCCGCGCCCCTCGCCAGGGCGCAACGTGGCCTGATCCTGTTTCACGGAACGGACATCTGGGCGATGCGAGCCGTGGATCGGGTGATACTCACCTACCACCCAGGCCTGCGCCCCATGACCGTAAGCTCCTACAGCTCCGGCGCACTCGCCCGCGTCGGCATGGCACCGGTGCTGCGGCCCGGCATCGCCACCGCGTGGCGCGCGGCCCTGATCGCCGCGGGCGATYGGCGGCCCACACCCAGCACCGTCCCTACGTTGCTCAGCGTCTTCCGGCTCAACGACGCCGACTGGGTGGGCAAGGGACTGCGCGAACTACTCGCGGCGCTGCCGGCGATCCGCGCTCACGTCGGCCCCGTACGGCTAGTTGTGGCCGGCCAGGGCCCGGTTCTCGACGCGGTACGCCATGCGGTCGCGGGGCATGAGGACGTCGACCTGGTCGAGTCGCCGGACGACAAGGCGCTGGCCGAGCTGTATGCGGCGGCAGACCTGTTCGTGCTGTGCACCCGGACCCGGGTCCACCCGCCGCGCAGCGGCGAGGGCTACGGGCTGGTATTGACCGAGGCACAACTCGCCGGCTGCCCGGTCGTCGGACCGGCATACGGGGCGCGTGACGCGTATGTGGACGGCCTCACGGGCGCGACCCCCGCCGACGAGTCCCCCGAGGCGCTCACCGCGGTGCTGGTGGACCTGCTCTCGGACCGGGCCCGACTCAACCAGATGYGGCAACGCTGCGCGGAGTGGGCGCGGATGACCACCGAGCCGGAGGAGCACATCCGAAACGTGTTCATGGCCGTCCTCGGCACCCCGCCGCCCACGCCGCCCACGCCGCGCCCTCGACGGACGCGGCAGGCACGGGCCGAGCAGGCAGAAAACCCCACCAGCCTGACCGCCGCGACGTCCCCACCGCCCACCCCCACGCAGACGGCTCCCACCGCATCGCGGTCCGCTCACCGTGCGGCAAGCGACGTCCACTGAGGACGACACCGAGACCGGTGAGGCCGCCGGCCGGCTTGGTGTCCGGGCGTTCGCGGCGCCAGGCGGCGATGACGTAGGGAACGGAAGGGCCGGGGTACAGCACCGAGAGATCCCGCCGCCCGACACGCCGTGCGAACGCGTCAGGCAGGAAATGAACCCTCGGTATGCTCACACCAGGTAGTCAATTGATGCCCGCAAAGGTGCAGGGCGGACTGGCGTAGCCACCTGAGTGAGCTAGCGGGCTCGGGTGGCGCCCTCTCAACCAGGCTAAGCCAGGGAGATCGCATGAATCGGCATGGAGGAATTTCCGCGGGAGGGACGAGATGAACGCCACGCGGTCTGCCACAGCGCAAACCTCTACCACAATCCCGCATCCACGTCGGGACCCGAACCCCGCTGCTAACCATACCGACACCGGCATCGCTGGCCCGGACCGTGAGCGCCTATACCGCCGCTACACCACGACGCACAGCGGCGAGACTGACCAAGAGCTCACGAATCGGCTGTTCCGGCGCGACATCGCGCCGTTCCTGCCCRCAGATCGCGATGCCGCTATCCTCGACGTTGGTTGTGGGCAGGGCACGCTCGTCGCCGCGTTTCGGGACGCCGGTTATCGACGGGTTCGTGGTGTCGACGCCAGCCCCGAGCAGGTGGCGACCGCGCATCAGGCCGGCATCGTGCAGGTCGAGCAGGCGTCGCTCGACGCCGCGCTTGAGGCTGTGACCGACCAGCTGGACGTGGTGACCGCCATGGACCTCCTCGAGCACCTCACCCGCGACGAGCTCCTACGGACGCTGGACCTGATTGCCAGGGCGCTGCGTCCAGGCGGTCTGCTGCTCGCCCGCACCCCCAACGGCGTAAGTCCATTCGCGGGCAACTACTATCACGGGGATCTCACTCATGAGATCTGCCTCACCCCACGCAGCGTCAGTCAGGCTCTAAGACTGACCGGATTCGCGACTGTGAGCATTCGGCCGTGCGAGCCTMTGGTTCACGGCGCGTCCGGTCGGGTTCGCTGGATTCTGTGGAAGCTCCTGAGCGCCGGCTACAAGCTCGCTCTCGGAGTGGAGACAGGCGGCCCTCGGGGCCATGTGGTCACCCAGAACATGCTGGTCACGGCCCGTACCATGACCGAGTCCCCGAAGTAGGGTCGGGTCCTCCCATGGGCCGGCGGCCTCACCTTGTCAGTACGCAGCCGCCGTTTTGTGATCAGTTCGGGCACACCCGCGGCCGGGATCGCCGGTCCAGCATCTCGGCAGGCAGCACGCCCGGTCCAAAAAGGTGTGGCCTGGGCGGCGGCGCACACGAGTCCGATCACCTTTCCTGGGGTCTCCGGTCTCGTCGACCACCGGGACCCCGTCCCCGGTCGCCAAGCCGCTCGACGACCTGGGCACGGTGATCCCGGCGGCGTGAACGCCGCCGTTCGGCATCCCCGACGCGGGCGGCACGGGCCGCGTCTACTCGGTCCGCCGTCAGGCGGGCTCCACGATCATCCAGCCGACGGTTGACGTGTCGGAAGCGGAAGCCGACGTGATCGTGAAGCTCGTTCCCGCGACCCTCGCGGAAACCGCCATCGGCTGAGGCGTGCCGACTCCGCTCAGGTTCTGCGGAGTCAGGAGGATCCGGCTGTTGGCGGTAACAGCACTTGTCGCGACTGTGGCTGAACCGCTAACCAACGTGGCGGTACCGAGACAGGCATTGGACCCCTCCTTGACCAGGAGTCCGTTTCCGGCAGTACCCACGATCAGGTCGCCATCTGTCTTGAGGGACACATTGGCGGCGAGGTTTCCGGACCCGTCCCGTTCGATTGTCACGTCCTCGGCCGTGCCGAAGTCGATTCCGTCCTTGGCGGCACCCAGACGCAGCCGCAGGGTGTCGTCCTCACTTCGGATTCTGGTCGCGAACCCCTTGATGGTCACATAGGATCCGCCGGTACCCGAGTCGATGGTCATCGCCCCACCGACGCCCGCTGTACCGCTGTTAATCCACTGGTTCGCGCTGATGGACCCTTCCAACGTCGATTCGAGACGCCTGAAGGACACCTCCTGCGACTGGGTCCCGTAAATGGACAAACCGTTGTACAGACGCATTTCTCCCGCCGCTGTGACGCCAAGTGACAGGGGCCTGTCGAGCGTCACCGCCGCATTTGTCCCGCTGGCCGTCGCGGCGGCCGACATGGTGGCCTGAGTAGGGGACACAATGGACGCGATCGTCGTCGCGGCCGGAATGCCGGTACCGCTGATGGAAATACCCACGTCATCGGCACGGAAACCCGCGCTCCCCGACGAGACGGTCGTCGAACCGTTGGTCGTCGCGAAGTCCTCGAACACCCGACGGCGCCCCACATAAAATGTACCGAGCGCGAGGAGGTCCTTTCTGAACTCAAATGGCGTTCCACTCGTCGCGTCCATGAATGGCGCGTTGGTCGATTCGTCCAGGTCCAGAACGTAGTGATCACCGATATTGTCGTTGCGGTCGACGATCAGCTCGTTGGTGTGGACGACCGGATGGAAGGCGTTGCCCTGGGCATCGATCAGCGCGCGCGTCGAAAGCCACTTGCTCCGCTGGCTCATCGCCCGGTAGAAGTTCCCCTGGTCACACCCCGCGCTGCTCGCGTAGGAAATTAGGTTCGACACCTTGGTCAGCTGCGTCGAATCAATGGATCCATGATGGAAGAGGACGACGATGCTGCGGTTCGCCACGGCCTCGTCGATGTACCCCTCGATGGCTGACTGGGACGGAGCGAGGATGTCTATTCCYGGGACGTCGAAGGGATCCGGCGCGTTTCGGCTGACCACGCCCCGGCTACAACGGAAGAACTCGTGCCGCCGGCTGACTATTTCTTTTACCCGACTGTTCGCCGATCCGCCCGGATAGGAACCCGTCTTGACCGAAAAGCCGAATTTCGATTGAATGTCGCCGATGGCGGCACCAAGCAGGAGGTCGAGCGCCGCAGCACCGTATGTCAGGTAGTAGTTCCCAAGATCTTCATGATTCTTGCCGTGCGTGGCGACCTCATGGCCGGCGGAGACGATTGCCGCAACCTGGGCGGTGGTGATGTACGAGTCCCCGTATACCGGAGATGTCCCGGGCTGGTCCACCCAGTCGACCGACAGGAATAAGGTTCCCTTGATCCCGCTGGAGGCGAGCAGCGAGAAGTATCCCGCCTGGGTGTCGTAGCCGTCGTCGCCAGCCCAGACCACGAAAGGTCCGGGCTCATCGCTTGTCAGGCTTACCGGAGCGACGTTAAATTGCATGCGTTCCTCCCCGAAACGGATCGTTCGGTCGTATGCGTTCACCAAAGGGACAGGCCGCATGTCGCTGTGATCGGCAATGATGTCATCCTGTCTGGGTTTTCCCAGATGTCCTTGGCCGAGCGGAAGATGGGCCGGTTGATGGCGCTGACGCGGCGCGGGCGGGCGCGGTAGCGGTCAGGGGTGCGCCAGGTCCCGAGTGGTGTCGAAGCCGCGTTCACCGTGGGCTCGGACGGCGGCGCGGGCGCCGACGTCCGTGGAGATGACAGGCTGGGGCAGGGCGGGACCGATGCGCTGGCCGTGGGTGGGTGTACCCCGCCGTCACGCGCCCGATGGGGCCGTGTTTCTACTCGTCCTCCGCGGGGCCGTGGAGGACGCGGGGCCGCGGAGGCCGCGGAGGCCGCGGAGGCCGCGGGTCGATGACTCGGAGGGGTGTCCCCGCCAGGCGGCCGATGCTGGACCTCTGGACAGCCCGTCGAGCCAGCCGCTTGACAATGTTTCCAGATTGGGAAACTGTTTCCAACATGGATGACAACGTGTTCACGTCGAGCCTGCACTACCGCGACCCGAAGGCGGCGCTGTCCTGGCTGGCCGAGACGTTCGGGTTCGAGGTCACGATGGCGATCGACGGACCGCCGGACGCCCCGGAGATGTGCCACTACGAGATGAGCTGCGCCGGCCGCGGGCGGATCATGATCGGCGGCGAGTGGGCTGAGTGGGCTCGCAGTCCGGCGAGCGTCGGCGGGGCCAACACGCAGCGGGTGCACGTCCAGCTACCGGACGGTCTCGACGAGCACTTCGAGCGGGCCAGGGCCGCCGGCGCGGAGATCCAGGCCGAACCGTCGGACCAGTTCTACGGCGACCGGACCTATCGGGCCGTCGACCTCGAGGGCCACACCTGGACATTCTCGGCGCACATCCGCGACGTCACGCGCGCGGAGGCCGAGACCGAGCTGGGACAGCCGATCATGGCCACCGACTGGGCATGAGCGAGCCAGCGCCCGCGAGGCTGGACGGCACGCTGGCCGCGCTGGCCGACCCGGTCCGGCGCCGTGCCGTGGAGCTGCTCGCCGAGCGGCCGCGCCGGGCCGGCGAGCTGGCGAAGGAGCTCGGCACCGCGCCGTCGACGATGAGCAAGCATCTGCGGGTGCTGCGCCAGTCCGGCCTGGTGACCGAGACCAGCCCCGAGTTCGACACCCGCGTGCGGATCTACGCACTCACCTCGGCGCCGATGGTGGAGCTGCGCCGTTGGCTGACCGGCGCCGAGCAGGCCTGGGCGGAGCAGCTCAGCTCCTTCGCCGCCCATCTGGGACGCGACGCGGGCATCGCGCCCCAGGCGCTCGACACCAACGACGAGTCTGCCGCGACCGATGGTCCCGACGCGGGCGACCCGGCCGAGCGGCTGGACGAGGGGTTGGGGGCATGACAGAGGGATCACGCGTCCTGGTCGCGCTGCGGGTGCCAGCTCCCGCGGCGCGGGCGTTCACCGTGTTCACGGCGCAGATCGCCGACTGGTGGCGTCCAAACGGACTCTTCTCGTTCAGCGACCGCACGGGAACCCTGGCCTTCGAGCCGGGCCCGGGCGGCCGGCTGGTCGAGACCTATGACGACGGCGACGCGTTCGTCGTCGGCCACATCCGCGTCTGGGAGCCGCCCAGCCGGCTCGTGCTCAGCTGGCGCCACGCCAGCTTCACCCCAGACCAGGAAACCGAGCTGCACGTCCGGTTCGACGAGATCCGCGACGACGCCGCCGGCCAGCCCGTCCAGACTCGCGTCACCGTGGAGCACTTCGGCTGGGACCGCCTGCCGCCCGAGCACGCGGCCCGCCACGGCTTCCCGCTGGCGTCCTTCCAGCTGCGCTTCGCCGAATGGTGGCAGTCGCTGCTGCGAACCCTCGCCCGCGTCGCCGTCGAGACCACCGGCGCGGGAGGCCACTGGTGATCTGGTGGGATCCTCGGAGCTCGGGGTCCGAGGATCCCACCAGATCATGAACCGGGCCATGATCCGGTGGAATTGTCGGCACCGTCCTGATCGACGGTCACAGGATGTTCCCTTCAAAGCACCGGATCGGCATGGTCGGCGGCGGCGGCGCGGGCGTCAGTGCCGAGGCGCCGAACGGCGATGCGGCGCAGGGTCCAGGTGATGATGCCGGCCTTCGGCGGCGCCGACGTCAGCGCCGCCAGGCCGGCGCCGAGCCGGTCGAGCTCGGCCTGGTCGTCGCGGAACAGCGGGTCCGCCCGCCAGATGGCGAGGTTCATGCCGAACATCGCCGCCGCGGCGGCGACCGGCGGGCTCAGCCGTTCGGTCGCGTTGTACTCGACCTCGAAGTCCGGTGTCGACTGGTGGGCGGCCAGGTCGTGCAGCGCGGTGTTGAGCAGCCGGCCGGCGTGCAGCGTCGTGCCGCGGGCGGCGAGCAGGCGCCTGGCGTCGTCGAGATAGGCGGCGAGAACGGGCTGGTCGGTGTCGATGGACTCGATCTCGTCGAGCAGCAGCACGCCGCGCGGCGCGAGCTGGGTGATCCAGCCGCCGATGGCGGTGGTGACGTCGGCCAGATGCGCCAGCAGAAGCCGCGCGTAGACCACGTCGGCGCCGCGGGCCTGAGCCGGGAACGGGACGCGCCGGACGTCGTGGCGGACGAACCCGATCTCGCCCGTCTCGCCGCCCCGGGCGCCGGCACCGTTCACGTGACCGGTCTGACCCGGCTGAGCTGCCCGGCTGTCGACGTCCACGCCCGTGTCGGCGCCTGTGTCGGCGCCTGTGTCGGCGCCTGTGTCGGCGGCTGGGGAGGCCGGGGCGGCGATGCCGGAGGCGGCGGCGAGAAACGCGGCGGACGCGTCCAGCCCGACCGTGCGGCGCGCGCCGGTGGCGGCCGCGAGCAGGCGGGTGGTGTGGCCGGGCCCGCAGCCGAGGTCTACCGCGAGCGCGGGCTCGGTGCCCGCCGGCACGCGCGCGGCGACGAACGCGCGCGATCCGGGGTCGAAGATCTCGGAGACGAGGCCGAGCCGCCGCACCGCCGCCTCGGTGTCGCGGAAGGCGTACGGGGTGAGGATCTCGAACGCCGGCTCGACGGTGACCGGGCAGGCGAGCGACGCGGAGATGTAGCACTGCTGGTGCGCGAGCTGGACGAGCCGGCGCAGCCGTTCCTCGGTCGCGTCCGTGACGGCGGTGATCCGGGGGCGCAGGGTGATCTCGGTGATCCGGCCGCCGCCCCTGCCGTCCTCGGTCATGACGGCGTGGCCGGCCTCCTGGTAGTCGCGCACGTCGACGCGGGCACGGGCGGCGACCGCGAGAAACGACAGCAGCTGGCAGGACGCCGCCGACAGGACCAGGAGCTGCTCGGGGTTCAGCAGTGCCGGGTCACCGCGGAAGGCCGGATCGGCGGACAGGCGCACGGCCGCCGGGGCGGTACCCGCGTGCCCGGCGTGCGCCCGCGAGTACCGCTCGTACCCGGCCCCGGTGGATCCCGACCACGAACAGGTGACCGAGTAGCTGTGCGTCGGCGGATGCGGCTGGGTGGCGTGAGTCTGGGCGGCAGCGACCATGGCCGCCATCCTCACCCAGCCGCGGCACCTCGTTAAGGGAAATTTCCGCGAGGTGTCCGCGCGGCCGACCTGGGCGACCTGTCCGTCCTGTCCGTCAGCGGGGGCTCGACGTCGGGCGGTCCGCCTGCCGCCGCGTGTCCGCGTGCCGGCCGAGACCGGTCCAGCCCGTGGCTCCGGTGTCCAGGTGCCCGCCAGCCTGCTGGTCGCGGTGCATCCGGCCGCCCGTCACCAGCAGGTCCACGCCGTACACCAGCAGGAACAGGCCGAACAGCAGGGCGACGCTGACGGCACCGGCATACGGGTGGGCGAACACGACGATCCCGAACAGGACGCTGGCGACACCGAGCAGCCCGAGGCTGAGGCGAAGACCGCTGGTCCCCCGGGAGGCGACGGCCGAACCGATCTCGATCACTCCGGTGACCACCGCCCAGGCCGCGATCCAGACGGTCAGCACGAACGCCGTGATGCCGGGCCACGCGAGCGCCACGATGCCGGCCACGATGTCCAGGACTCCGAGCAGCACATGGCCGGCGACCGGGCCGGCCCGATCGCTGGCGAACGCGCGGTGGAACTGGCCGAACGCGTCGCAGAACACGTAGATCGCGAACAGCGCCACCAGTACGGCGATGGTGACGCCGGGCCAGGCTATGGCGAAGATCCCCATGATCAAGGCAATCACGCCGCGCACCAGCATGGACGTGGATGTGGATCTGACTATGTCTGTCGACCCGGCCATGTCTGCTCACCCCCTGAGCTTGTTCGCTCTCTCTGCGTGTACATGCCCAGGTGGGAGCGACTTCAGACGGCGGGCCGGGCGCAGGCCAGGCGACAGATCAGACGCCTGGTCAGACCCGCGGGTCAGGCGACGGGGATGTCGCGGCGGCGCAGGCCGGCGAGGCCGGCGGCGCCGAGGGCCACGGCCAGGACGCACAGGACGGCCAGCGGGAGAGCGGTGACGGAGCCGCCGGGAGGGCGGGTCGCGTGGGTGAAGGGCGAGACGTCGAGGAGCCAGTGGCTCAGATTCAGGCCGGAGCCGACAAGCCCGATCAGCAGGCAGGTGGCCAGGGCTCCCCAGCCGACCGGCCACAGGCGCGGGAGCAGGCCGAACAGGGCGAGTGCCAACGCGGCGAGCACCGCCACGGCGGGCAGCTGAACGGCCGCCGCGCCGACTGCCCTGGCCGTCTCGTGGCCGACGTCGCCGGAGCTGGCCCCGTACACGAGTCCCGTGACGGCCCCGGCGGCCAGCATCGCGAGTGCCGGGCCGAGAACCGCCAGGACGAGATGGCTCGTGGCCCAGCGCAGCCGGCCCACGGCCGTGGTCAGGACGGGCTCCGCCCGGCCGCCCGCCTCCTCGGCGCGCAGGCGCAGCACCGCCTGGATGGCGTAGCCGGCGGCGATCATCCCGAGGATGGACATGATCGAAGCCAGGTAGGAGCTGACGAGCTCGGCCCGGCCGCCAAGGCGGGTGAGCACGTCCCGCAGGCCCGGGTTGTCGCCGACGATGTCCGTCACGCCACTCGCGACGCCGCCGAAGACGGCGCCGAGCAGCGCGAACCCGGCGACCCAGCCGGCGAGCAGCCCTCGATGCAGCCGCCAGGCCAGCGCCAGCGGCGAGCCGAACGCCGGCCGTGCCGTCGCCGGCCCGAGTCGGTCGGGCAGCAGGCCCGCGCCGAGGTCGCGCCGCGCCGACAGCGCCGCGGCCACCGCCACGAGCACGGCGACGATGCCGGCGGCCACCGCGAACACCCACCAGTGCCGGGCTCCGGACGGCCCGRCGAACGGGTGGACGCGCTGGAGCAGCCCGACCGGCGAGACCCACGACAGCCATTCCAACGGGCCCCCGGTACCGCCGGGGGTGGCGGAGCCGCCACGATCGCCGAGAATCCGAGCGGCGTAGGAAGCCGCGAGCACGCCGACGCCGATCCCGCGCGCGGCGCCCGCGCTGGTCGTGAGCTGCGCGGTCACCGCTCCGACGCCGGCGAAGATCCAGCCGGCGGCAGCCCATTCCAGGCCCACGGCGACCGACCCGGCCACGGGCAGGCCGCGCAGGCTCAGCGCGACCGCGGTGATCAGGGCGGTGCTCAGGTTCGCCACGAACACGACCGCGAGCGCCGCCGCCAGACCAGCCTGCCGGCCGACGACCGTCGAACCGATCAGTTCGCGCCGGCCGGCCTCCTCCTCGGTCCTGGTGTGCCGGATGACGGCGAGCAGGCTGATCAGCCCGATGACGACCGGGATGAACCCGCCGCGCCAGGTGACCAGCTCGCCAAGGCTCGCGCCGGAAAGCCTGCCGTAGAGCGCCGTGAACGTGCCGTTGTGCGCGCTGGTCGCGGCGAAGCGCGCCCGGTCCGCGGGTGTCGGGTACAGGTCGGCGAACGTCACGGCGAAGCTGACCGGGAGGATCCCGACGACGTAGACCCAGATCGGCAGCAGCAACCGGTCACGCCGCAGCACCAGCCGCGCCAGGGCGCCGGTCCCCCACAGGTTGGTCATCGCCGCGCCTCCGCCCGCCCGTCGCCGGTGGGGGCCGTCTCGACGGGCGCGCCGGCGGACGCGGCGCCGCCTTCCCGACCGGTCCGGTCGTAGTGGCGCAGGAACAGCTCCTCCAGCGTGGGCGGCTTGCTCACCAGGCCGTGGACCCCGGCCGCGGCCAGCCGCGACAGCGCGGGGGTAAGCGCGTCGGCGTCCGCCTCGAAGCTGACCCGGTCACCTTCGGTCACCAGGCCGTGGACACCGGGCAGGGCGCCGAGACCGGCGGCGGTCGCCGCCGYGTCCGCCGTGGCCACGAGGTCCGCCACCACGACGGTCCGGGTGAGGTGGCGCATCTCGGCAAGCGTGCCCGCCTCGACCGCCCGCCCGTCGCGGATGATCGTGACCCGTTCGCACAGCGCCTCGACCTCGTCGAGGAGATGGCTGGACAGCAAGACCGTGCGCCCGCCCCGACGCCGCTCCTCACGGATGTACCGGCGGAACTGGTCCTCCATCAGCGGGTCGAGACCGCTCGTCGGCTCGTCGAGCAGCAGCAGCTCGACGTCGGACGCGAACGCGGCGACGAGCGCGACCTTCTGCCGGTTGCCCTTCGAGTAGGACCGGCCCTTCTTGCGCGGGTCCAGGTCGAACCGCTCCAGCAGCTCGGCCCGCCGCCGCCGGTCCAGGCCGCCGCGCAGCCGGCCAAGCAGGTCGATCGCCTCGCCGCCGGACAGGTTCGGCCAGAGCGTCACGTCGCCGGGCACGTACGCGAGCCGGCGGTGCAGCTCCGTCGCGTCCCGCCAGGCGTCCTCGCCCAGCACGGTCGCCCTGCCGGCGTCGGCCCGCATCAGCCCGAGCAGGATGCGCAGCGTCGTGCTCTTGCCGGCGCCGTTGGGCCCCAGGAAGCCGTGGACCTCTCCGGTGCGGACGGCCAGGTCCAGGCCGTCGAGCGCCCGGGTGGCCCCGAAGCTCTTGACCAGCCCCTCCGCGCGGATCGCCTCACTCATGTTCGTGGTCCTTCGCCATCGCGCCCACCGCCGACGTGGGGTGCCGCCGCCGAGGACGCGGACGAGAGCGGCTGGCGTGCCTGCAGTTGGTCATAGGCGGCCCGCGCCTGAGCGGCCTGGTCCTCGGTGAGCAGCGGATGCGTGTAGATGTCGAGGACGGCCCTGCCGAGGCGGAGGTTCCCGCTGGCGTCGAGGATGTCGGCACCGAGCGCGCGCGAGACCTGGTCGTGCAGCATGAGCAGCCCGGTCTGCATGGCGACCAGCGCGGCGGCGAACGCCCGCGGATCGGCCGGCCTCGTCGGCAGCCGCCCGGCCTGGGCCCACTGCTCGGTGACGTCGACCATGCGGTCGAACAGCGCGGCGGCCGACGGTGAGCCGTCGACCAGCGACCGCGCCAGGTAGCGCTGCATCAGCAGCATCGACGGGTAGACGGCCGCCATGAACGTGGAGTCGGCCAGTCCCCCCGCGAGGATGGCCTCCTCCTTGACGGCCATCGCATGGTCTAGCGCGTGCGCGTCACACGCGTCGCGCAGCGCCTCCTTCGACCCGAAATGGTGGCGCACCAGACCCGAGGACACGCCGGCCGCCGCGGCGACCCCCCGGATCGTCGTCGCTTCGAAGCCCTGTTCGGCGAACAGCCGCAGCGCCGCGTCCCGGATCCGCGCCTTGGCGGTCAGGTCCTCGTTCGCTCGCTCCATCCGCGTCACCTTCTTCTCTTCCCGACGTCGACTATACGGAGAAGCAGTCAGCTACACACTCGTGTAGTCCTTCCCGAAGCGCGATGACCTATGCCCTCTTGCGCGGGGCGCCTCGAAGCTGTCCGGTCCGCGGAGACAGTTCGGGCGGATACGCGGGGATCGCGTTAGCGTGCCGGAGTGGCTGATTCAGCGCCGATCGTCCTGATACATGGCTTCGCGTCCTCGAGCGAGCACGGCTGGCGCCCGGCCGGCTGGATCGACCTGCTGCGGGAGACCGGGCGGGAGGTCATCGCCGTCGACCTGCCCGGGCACGGCACCGCCCCCCACTCGATCGACCCGGCGGACTACGCCGACGTCGCGGCGACCGTCGCCGAGGCGTTCGCCGACCGCGGTCCCGTCGACGCCGTCGGCTTCTCCGCCGGCGCTCGCCTGCTGCTCGAGTGCGCCGCGCGCGGGCTCGCCTCGTTCGAGCGGCTGGTGCTGATGGGCATCGGCCCGGCGGTTCTCGAGATCCGCGAGGCCGTCCCGTTCGCGATCGACAACGCCGACCCGGCGGACGTCCGGGCTCGACTCTTCCGCGGCCTCGCGCGCAGCGCGGGCAACGACCTCGGCGCACTGGCCGCGTTCGCTCGCCGTCCCGTGGAGCCACTCACTGCCGTGGAGCTGGCCGCCGTCACGTGTGAGGTGCTCGTCG
Organism: Pseudofrankia asymbiotica; assembly: GCF_001983105.1. Classification (GTDB taxonomy): domain Bacteria; phylum Actinomycetota; class Actinomycetes; order Frankiales; family Frankiaceae; genus Pseudofrankia; species Pseudofrankia asymbiotica. The sequence continues at coordinate 103,096 of NZ_MOMC01000024.1, forward strand.
TCACCGGCGAGCGTGACGGCGCCGGCTCGCCCGAGGCCCTGGCCGCGATGCTGCCGAACGCCGCCGGCGTGACCATCGACGGCGCGGACCACTTCTCCCTGCAGTCCAACATGCGCGCCATGGACACCGTCCTGAACTTCCTCGGCGCCTGACACCCCGCCGCCATTCCGGCGGACGGCATCCGCGACACTTGCCCGCGGGGTGACACAGGAGGCGAGGAGGGTGACGCCGCGTGAGACCGCTCCGTGCGGACGACCCCCGCGTCGTCGGCGGCTACCAGCTGCTCGGCGTCCTCGGCGGCGGGGGCATGGGTCGCGTCTACCTGGCCCGCGGCCACGGCGGCCGGACCGTGGCGGTCAAGGTGATCCGCCCCGAGTACGCCGACGACCCCTCGTTTCGCGTCCGGTTCCGGCGGGAGGTTGACGCGGCCCGACGGGTCGGCGGCCCCTGGACCGCCCCGCTTCTCGACGCCGACCCGGACGCCGAGCATCCCTACCTCGTCACCGCGTACATTCCCGGGCCGTCGCTGACGCAGGCGGTGGCCGAGCATGGCCCGCTGCCGGCGCCGACCGTGCGCGCGCTCGGCGCCGGCCTCGCCGAGGCGCTGATCGCCATCCACGGCGCCGGCCTGGTCCACCGCGATCTCAAGCCGTCGAACGTGTTGCTGAGCCTGGACGGGCCGCGGGTCATCGACTTCGGGATCTCCCGGGCGGTCGACGCCTCGGTGCTCACCCGGACCGGCTCGCCGATCGGCTCGCCCGCGTTCATGTCGCCCGAGCAGGTGGGCGGCCTCGACGCCGGCCCAGCCAGCGACGTGTTCTCCCTGGGCTCCGTGCTGGTGTTCGCCGCGACCGGCACCGGTCCGTTCGACGGATCCATCGTCGCCGCGGTGCTGCACAGCGTGGTCACCCGGGAGCCGAACCTCGCCGCCATGCCCCCCGACCTGCGTGACCTCGCGCGCGCCTGCCTGAACAAGAACCCGGCCGCGCGGCCCACCCCACCCGCCGTGCTCGCCGCGCTCGCGCCAGGCGGCGGCGCGGCGGCGCTGGTCGCCGCGGGCTGGCTGCCGGCCGACCTCATCACCGGGCTGGGCCGGCAGGCCATCGCCCTTCTCGACCTGGACGCGCCCGCCTGGTCGCACACCGGGCCGCCCACCGGCCAGGACCCAGGCAGCACACCGGGTTCCCGGAGCAGCCACGACCATTCGTGGGGCTCCGGGACAGGCACGGCGTCGGCGCCGCGACCCCAGGCCGTGTCGATCCCCCCAGCCGCGACGGCACCGCCCGCCGGCGACTCGCGCCAGCGCCGGCTCATCGTGGCCGCGGCCGCCGGTTTCCTGAGCCTTGTGGTCGCCGCCCTGCTGGTCGTCCTGCTGGTGCTGCCCGGCTGGAGCGGTGACGAGGGACCCGAGGGCCTGGAGACCACCAGCCCCAGCGGTTCCCCGGACGTCTCCTCCGGCCCTGAGCGCAGCGTCTCGAACTCCCCTGACGGTTCCAGCCAGCCGAGCCAGACCGGCGCCCCGCGGTCCGGTGCGCTGCCCGCGAACTACGTCGGGACGTGGGAAGGACGGGTCACCTCCGGTGAGGGCGTCGTCTCCAACGTGGTGATCACGCTGCGGGCGGGCGAGAACGGACAGACCCTCGGCCACGCGGAGTCCACCCTGGTCCAGGCCCTTGGTATGGACGTGGAACCGCTCACCTGCACGGGAGAACTGCGGTTCGACGGAATCGGCGGCCCCCGCGGCGACGAGGTGATCGTCGTGGACATTCCCGGCTCTGGCGAGAATCCAGTCATAATGGGCATACATGCATGTACCCAGGGTGACGTCGTGCGCCTGCATCTGGAGACCGACGGCGGGCTGACCTACGCCTCCGATTCCTCCGCCGCCGGCCGGCCGACCGGCGTCCTGCGTCGCACGCCGTAGTCGGTCAGCGGTCGCGGAGGCGGTAACGGCTCCAGGGCAGGGGGTCGCTGGGACCGCGCCTCGGCCCAGGCACGGCCGGCGGCGGCGCCGAGTCGGTGGCCGCCGCGGTCCGAGGCGTGGGGACGGCCGGATCGGCGCTGGTGACGCGCGCTCCACCAGCGGCGACGTCCCGAGAGGCGGAGGCTCCGGCCGCGGGCGCGATGCCGCCGGCGGCGGAAGGACGGCCGGTCTGGTAGCCGAGGGCGATCTCGGCGCGAGCCAGCCAGTCCAGGTCGAGAGCGGGGGTGACCCGCGCGAGCAGGGTGTTCAGGCGCTCGACGAGCGCGTCCGCCTCGGGGCCGCGGCGCTGGCGGCGGGCGGCCACCGCCCAGCGGCTGGCCGCGTCCTCCAGATCACTGAGCGGACTGGTGTCGTGCAGGCCGCGCCGGATCATGCCGGCGAGCTCACCGGAGAGCCGGCTGGAGCCGGACCGTTCGGCCAGGGCGACCAGATCGGACGCGACGGCCAGCGCCCGCCCCCAGGCGAACAGGCCGGCGTGCCGGCGGGGAAGCGCGGCCAGCTGGCTGACCCAGCTGGTCGTCACGCCGAGCGTGCGGGCCAGCTCGCCGAGGCCTCGGCGGGAGCCGTCCTCGGGGAGCAGCTGGTGGACCGTCATCGCCTGCAGGCCCGCCCGCTTGTCGGCGAGTTCGCGCAGGGCCCGCCACCGGACCACCGGCGGCGCCGCGGCCCACAGCCGCGTCATCGCGGTCAGCAGCTCGTCCACCTGCTGGTCGACCTGATCATCGCGTTGGCTCATCCGCGAAGACGCCCCTCACCTCGTGTATTGGCACTTAACCTCCATTAAGTGACAATAAACGCTTACGCGCCGCTACTGGATAGCTACGCGGGGGGTGGGCCTTGGTTGATCTAGCAACTCCCGGCGATCTCCAGCACTTCCCTGGCAATTGCCAGGTACGGGGTACGCCGTCCAGGAGAGTGCCTTGGCGCGGACGGCCGTAAGCGCCTGGCCATCCTGCGGCGCGGCGGCGAACTGGTCCGCTGGCAGGCCGTAGGTGAAGGCGTCATGGATCGCGGCCTTCACCGCTGTGGCGAAGGTCAGCCGGCGCTGGGCAGGGTCGGGGACGGGTAGCCGGCGGGGGGCTCGGCGGCCCAGGCGGCGGCGCCGACGGCACCGGCGAAGCCGTCGATGGCGGTGACGACCCGCGGGTTCTCGACGAGAACGGTGTAGCGGGACATGATCTCGTCGATGTGCGGGCGGAAGGCCGGCAGGCCGGCCGACACCCCGCCACCGAACACGATGACCTCGGGCGCCAGCGTGTTCGCGAGGCAGGCCAACGCGATGCCGAGGGCTCGCCCCGCGCGGGCGACCAGGCGCGCGCAGGCCGGCTCGACGGGGGCGAGCTTGACCACGTGCCCGGGCGTGACCAGCTCGGGCCGGCCCTCGACCGCCGCGGCGAGCGCCGGCGCGGAGCCGCTCCGGACGAGGTCGGCGCCCATCTCGGCCAGTGCCCGGCCGCCCGCGATGGTCTCCAGGCAGCCGATCGCGCCGCAGCCGCACTTGCGGCCGTCCTCGGGCTCGATCGGCATGTGCCCGATCTCGCCGCCGCGGCGCTGGTAGCCGAGCCGCAGCTGGCCGTCGGAGGCGATCGCGCCGCCGATCCCGGTCCCGAGCGTCACGAAGATCGCGTCGGCCGCCGTGGCGGCGGCGCCGTGCCGCAGCTGGCCGTAGGCGAACGCCCGTGCGTCGTTGGCGAGGTTGACCGGCCGTCCGATGGCGTTCGCGAGCTCCGGGCCGATCGCCCGGGCCGGCCAGTCGCCCGGGATGTTCGGGACCACGAGCAGCTTGCCGGCGATCGGGTCCAGCGCGCCCGCCACCGCGATGCCGATCGCGCTGGCCGCCGGGACCTGGTCGGCCAGGCCGGCGAGCGCGCGCAGCACATCGTCGACGCCGGTCCGCGGCGTGGGCACCTGGCCCTTGTCGATCACCGTGCCGTCGACCAGGGTCACCCACTTGATCGACGTGCCGCCGAGATCGAGGCCAAGAACCGGATCCGTGCCCACGCCGCCCGCGCGTGGTACGCCGTCCTGAGTCACCGCGCCATTCTCCGTCTCTGCCAGCGAGGCCGAACCGTCTTCGGCCTAGTTATCACCCAGTTGCCGCGAGCCGCGTCACATACCTGCCAGTGATGCCCGACTTTGGTGCCCTCGTGGCGGCGAGCCGACCGCCTGGGCGCCGAAGGCACCAGGCTGGTCGAGCGCCTCCGGCCACGCGAGACGCCGCCGTCGTGGCATCGTCGCGCAGCCGCCGCCGGGTCGGCCTGGCGGCTCCGGCCCCGCCCCGCCGCTCGCCGGCCGATGAGGGAACTGTGGGCAAGCGCATCGGGCCGCCCGCCGGAGGACGGCGACGGTTGTCGTTAGCCTCGGAGTAGTTGCATCCGCAATCCTCATCGTCGTCACCGAAGGTGGAGGCCGTCGCCGTGCCGAAGCTGCAGATCATCATCTCAAGCACCCGCCCGGGTCGGGTCGGGCCGTCCATCGGCGCCTGGGTGGCCGAGCAGGCGGGCGCGCGCGGCGGCTTCGACGTCGAGCTCATCGACCTCGCCGACGTGGACCTCCCGCTGTTCGACGAGCCGAAGCACCCGCGCCTGGGCGACTACGCCCACGACCACACCCAGCGGTGGGCCGCCTCGGTCGCCTCGGCGGACGCGTTCGTCTTCGTCATGGCGGAGTACAACCACTCGTTCACCGCGCCGCTGAAGAACGCACTCGACTTCCTGTCGGCCGAGTGGCAGCACAAGCCGGTCGGTTTCGTCAGCTACGGCGGGGTGGCCGCCGGCACCCGCGCCGTGCAGGCGATCAAGCCCGTGGTCGCCGCCCTCTCGATGATCCCCGCGGGCCCGGCGGTGAACATCGCCTTTGTCGGCCAGAAGATCGATTCGACCGGCACGCTGCGGGCCGACGACGCGATGGAGGCCGCCGCGAAGCTGATGTTCGATGAGCTGGCTCGCTGGATCGAGGTGCTCGCCCCGCTACGGCCTGGGCGCTAGCGGGCCCGCGCAGATGTTGGGGGCCGGCGGCGGGTCGGCGGCGAACCGGTCCGCGATCCAGCTGTACATCTCGGGAAGGGACGCGTCGACGACCGTGCGATGGTCCGCGATCGCGTAGCGGTGGTAGGCGACCTCGGTGCCGGTGGCGCACAGGTCGCGCACCACACCATCCGTCACGGGCTGATGGATCACATCGTCGATATCGCCCTGCAGCACCAGTACAGGGGCCATCCGGGCGATGACCGCGGTCCGCTGCGCGGCGAACACCGAGGCGTAGGGCTCCGTGGTCAGCGGGTCGTGGACGAACACGGTCGCGCTGGTCTGCCCGGAGCTCGCGACGAGCAGATCTACCGCGCACTTCTCCCGGGCGATCGACAACAACCGCTCTCCCTGCGCGGTGAGGTCGTCAGAAAGCCGCACGCCGGGATCGATCACCGAGACGCCGAACGCCGCCAGCAGCACGTAGGCGACTCCGTTGGGCGCGGCCAGCATGCTGCGCAGCGAGTTCTGCACGTCAGCCAGGGGCGCGGTCGTCGCCACCCCGCGGATATGGAGTTCCGGCGCGTAGCGGGCGGCCAGCGCTCCGGCGGCCAACGCGGCCTGGCCGCCCTGTGAGTAACCCCAGATGACCACGCTGCCGCCGGCGTGCGCGGCCGGCAGCGCCCGGGCGGCACGGGCGACGTCGAGCAGCGCCTGGGCCTCCGGGCGGGCGACATAGATCGCGTGCTCGCCGGGAGTGCCGAGCCCGATGTAGTCGGTGACGGCGAGCACGTATCCCTGCGTCACCAGCCCGAGCGCCCCGCCGATGGATGACAGCGGCGGGTTGGACCTGGACGGCGCGCACGCGTCATTCACGCCGGTGGTCCCATGCCCGAAGGCGACCACCGGCCGGCCGCTTGCCAGGACCGGGCCGCCCTGCCCGGCCGACGGAGCGACCACCAGCCCGGAGGCCACGACGTCGGCGCCGTTCTGGTCCCGCGTGTGGTAGACGATCCGCCAGGCAGCCATGCCATCTGACGGGGTCAGCGGCATCGCCGAGATCAGCTCGCCCGGCGCGCCCGGCCTGATGTCCGCGGGTAGCTCGGTGTCCGCCTGGGCCGGCCCGGCCGTCGCGGRCGCGGCACCGCCACCATCCCCACCAGGGCCACAACCGGTCAGCGGCGCGGTCGCGCACCCAACGGCCAGAGCCGCCGCGACGACAACCAGCCGTCGCCGCGCCCGCCGTCTGCCCGGTCCACCCGGAGATGCCTGCGTCCGCACATGTTGAGGTTATTCACCCTCCGTGTCGGCGAACGTTTCACGTGAACCAACTTCACCCGCTATGACCGCACGCACAACCGTCGCCAACCGTCAACCGTCGATCGCTTCGCCGCCCCACACCCAAAGCGGCACCCGATCCGGTCCCTGCTGACGTCGCACGGCCCCCGGCCGCCCGGCCGCGGCATGCCGTGGGACACACGCTCCGGCCATGGCCTCCGCACCACGGCCTCGGACCCACGGCCTCCGGGCCACCGCGCCTCGAAGCACGGCCTCCGGCCGGCCCAGCCGAGCATTGCCAGCCGCTCGCCTGGCGCGCGGAGGCGCTGGTTACCCTGATCTGGACCCACGGACTGGGCCATCGACGAGCGGGCATGCCGTTCCCGCGGGCGGCTGGCCATCCTCGCGACCGCGTCCGCTCCGGAGGCCCGCACTGTGACCACCTCGATCGCGGCGAACACGCTTGCCCTTCCCGCCTTCCTGAATGCCGACACCCTGGCGAAGGCCGGCATCGCGGTTATCCTGATCATCGTCTTCGCGGAGTCGGGGCTGCTCGTCGGCTTCTTCCTGCCCGGCGACTCGGTGCTGTTCACGTTCGGCATGCTGATCGCGCGGGGCGAGATCTCCACCCCGATCTGGCTCGCCTGCCTGTTGATCGGCATCGCGGCCGCGGCCGGCGACCAGGTGGGGTATCTGTTCGGGCGCAAGGTCGGCCCCGCGCTGTTCCGCCGGCCGAACTCCCGGGTGTTCAAGCAGGAGCACATCGAGAAGGCACACGCCTTCTTCGAGCAGCATGGCGCCCGGTCGATCGTGCTGGCCCGCTTCGTCCCGGTGATCCGCACCTTCACGCCGATCATCGCCGGCGTGAGCCGGATGAGCTACCGCACGTTCGTCGTCTACAACCTGATCGGCGCCGTGATCTGGGGCTGCGGTGTGACGGCTCTCGGCTACTTCCTCGGTCAGATCGGCTTCATCCGGAACAACATCGAGGCGATTCTCGTCCTCATCGTGCTGATCTCGGTGGTCCCGGTCGCCTACGAACTCCTGCGCGCCCGCCGCGCGGCCAAGCGCCGCTCTCCCGACATCGTGCCCGCGATGCGAGACGCGCTGGACGACGAGGTGCTCGACGCCGAGATGCACCCGGCCAGCCACGAGACCACCCAGGTCCTCGCCCGTCCGCGTTCCGGCGCTTCCGTCCGGCCACCGGCCGCGCGTCCCGCCGCTCGCCGCGCTGAGGGGGGCGGCCGCCACCGTCGCTGACGGATCCGGCCGCACACGAAAAATCCCGATCGCCTGCTCGTCGATACGGGGGGATTCGACGAGCAGGACGACCGAGACGAACGTTAGCTTACGCCTTCACAGGCCGGCGTGGCACAACAGACGACATCTGGGTACTCAGTTTCTGGAACCGAGGCTTCTGGATCGGAGGCCTTCTGGGACCGGGCTCCCGGAGATCAKAGCGCGTCGGAGCCGCGCTCGCCGGTACGCACTCTGGCCAGCCCGTCGACCGGAGTGATCCAGATCTTGCCCGCGCCACTCGCGGTGCTCGAGGCCGAGCGCAGGATGACGTTGACGACGTCCTCCGCGTCAGCGTCCTCGGTGACGATCTCCAGCCGGACGTTGCTGACGGTTTCGTCGTGGAATTTCTGCCCCCTATGCGTACTGGTACGCCAAACTTCCATACCGTAGCCGGTTACCTGGCTAGTCGTCATGCCATGGATACCGAATGTAGTCAGCGCGGCGCGTACGTCGGCTACCCGGTGCGGGCGGAGGATTGCGGTGACAAGCTTCACGACCAGGCCCCACTCATGCGCTCGGACTGCGGGTTTTCGTTCCGCCAAAGCGTAGAGCCGACGCGTGGCGGGCCGCGCTGCCCACCCTTGCTCATCTGGAGGAACGCCGTATGTCGCTGGCCGATCGCGCCCTGGCGCCAGATCCTCTCGACCTGCTGCCGCCTGCCCCCGCCTTCGCCCTGACGAGCACCGACCTGACCGACGGCGAGCCGCTGTCCCTGGCCCAGGTGCACGGCAGCGCCGGCGGGCAGGACGTCTCCCCGCAGCTGTCCTGGTCCGGATTCCCGGCCGAGACGGCCAGCTTCGTCATCAGCTGCTATGACCCGGACGCGCCGACGGGCTCCGGCTTCTGGCACTGGACCCTCGTCGACGTCCCGGCGTCGGTCACCGAGCTGGCGACGGGGGCCGCCTCCGGCGACCTCTCCGGCCTGCCGGCGGGCGCCTATCACGTGGCTTGTGACTGGGGAACGAAGAACTACGGCGGCGCGGCGCCGCCGGCGGGCGACCGCCCGCACCGGTACGTGTTCGTCGTGCATGCGGTCGACGTCCCGAAGCTGGAGATCAACGACGCGGTCTCGCCCGCGGTCGTCGGATTCAACCTGGCGTTCCACACGCTGGCCCGGGGCGTCCTGCGGGCGACCTACCAGCGCTGAACGGCCCATGGCAACGCCGAGCGTCCATCCGGGGCGCTCGGCCCGCCCAGGCACGATCCCCGCGTTCAACCCGCGAACCCCGCCACCTCGTCGGCCCGGGACCAGGCCAGGCATCGTCACCCGCCCGGCCCGGAATCACGCAAGAGGGCGCCTCGCGCCCGATCGCGGGCGCCGGACGCCCGCGATACCGTGACGAGGCGGGGCCGGGAGCCCAGCAACCAGGACAAGGAGAGCGCCCGATGATGCGCAGGCTTGCGTTGATCGCCGCGGTGGCCAGTGCCGCCGCGCTGGCCGCCCGCTGGCGCCGGGACAAGGGCGACCAGATCGATCTGTGGCGGGAGGCGACCTCCGCCACCACCGGCCAGGACTAGCCAGCGGGGCTGGCCAGGCGGTCCGGAGCTGGCTCTGGCGGCCGACCGGGATGGTCGCGTGATCCATCCCGGTCCCCCAGCCCCACCGGCTGACATCCCGCTGGGTCAGGCCGCGGCGGTGTCGTCGGCCGGCCGCCGGGTACGCCGGCCGCGGCCGACGGTCGCGCCGAGTACGGCGAGCAGCACGCCACCCATGAAGATGATCGTTGCCATGACGTTCACCTGCGGCGGGACGCCGACCCGCGTCGCCCCGAAGACCCACAGCGGGAAGGTGAGYGTTCCGCCCGCGTTGAACTGCGTCATGATGTATTCGTCGATCGACAGCGAGAAGGCGAGCAGCGCGCCCGACATCACGCCCGGGAAGATAATGGGCAGGGTGACCAGCCGGAACGTCGCGAACGGACCGGCTCCCAGGTCGCGCGCCGCTTCCTCGAGACTCAGGTCGTAGCTGGCCAGCCGTGTACTGACCACCACCGCGACATAGGCGATGTTGAACATCGCGTGCGCGATGAGGATCGTCAGGTAGCCGCGCGGAATACCCAGCGTGATGAACAGCGAGAGCAGCGACGCGCCAAGTACCACCTCGGGCGCGGCGATGTTCGCGAACAGCAGCAGGTTCACGGCGCCCTTGCCGCGGAACGCGTGCTTGCCGATCGCCATGCCGATCATCGTGCCCAGTACGGTCGCGATGAGGGTCGACAGCACCGCGATCGTGAGCGAGTTCTCCAGCGCGGTGGTCAGGTCGGGAATGGCCCCGATGCGTTTCCACCAGGTGAGGGTGAACCCCTGCCAGTTGTTGTTCTGCTTGCTGTGCGTGTCGTTGAAACTAAAGACGATCATCGAGATGATCGGCGCGACCAGCCACAGCAGGATCAGCCAGGTATAGACCCGCAGCAGGTGCTCGCCGAGCCGGCCGCGCACGCGTCTGCCCTTGCCCTTGGGCATGGCCCCGGATGCCGCCGAGGCCGACGCGGCCGGAGACGGCGTCGAGGCCGGAGCCGGAGCCGCGCTCATCGGGTGCCCATCTCGAAGACGTCGCGGGTGCCGAGCACACGCGCGTAGATGAAGATCCCGACGAGCAGGATCACCATCAGGATGAACGAGATCGCGGAGGCCAGCGGATAGTCCGCGTTCGTCAGGAACGTCGTCTGGATGATGTTGCCGATCATCGTGTCGCTGGTGCCACCGAGGATCGAGGCGTTGACGTAGTCCGAGGTCGCGGGAACGAAGGTGAGCAGCACGCCGGCGAACACGCCCGGCATCGACAGCGGCAGCACCACCCGGCCGAACACCGCCGCCCTGCCGGCGTAGAGGTCGTCGGCCGCCTCGAGCAGCTTCGGGTCCATACGCTCGAGCGCGACGTAGATCGGCAGCAGCATGAAGGGGAACGAGTTGTAGGTCAGACCCCCGATGACCGCCGTCGAGGTGGCGAGCACCCGGAAGTCGTCCGGCAGCAGGCCGATGTCCTTCAGGTTGCCCAGCAGCACGCCGTTGTCGGCCAGCAGGAACTTCCACGAGACCGTCCGGATCACGAACGAGACGAAGAACGGCAGCAGCACCAGGAACAGGTAGGTCGAACGCCGCYGCCCGCCGTGGAACGCGATCCAGTACGCCATCGGGTAGGCGAGCACGACGCACAGGACGGTGCAGATCCCGCCGTAGGCGAACGACCGGATGAACTGGTCGGAGTACTGCCTGATCGCGTCGGGGTAGACCGCGAAGTTGAAGGTCTGCGCGAAGCCGTCCACGACGTTCCCGGTCTGCAGCGAGACCGAGAGCATCACCAGCATCGGGACGACGAAGAAGATGGCGAGCCACAGCCCGCCCGGCAGCGCCAGCAGGTACGGGGTGAAGGGCGATCGCCACCGCGCCCCCCGCCGCCCGCGCCGGGAGCTGGGCGCTCCCGGCGCGGGGGCGACGGTGGCCGCGGATCCGGTGGTCACGACTGGTAGACCGGCTGGAAGATCTTGTTCCACTCGGTTTCCTCATCGGTGGTGAGGACGCGGAACCGGTGGGTCTTCGCGAGGTCCGACTCGCTCGGGAAGATCAGCGGCGAGTCGGCGAGCGCCGGGGACACGTCCTGCTTGGCCCCCGGCACCGGGGTGATGTAGTTGATGTACTCGGCCAGCATCGCGGYGATCTCCGGCTTGTACACGTAGTCCATGTAGGTGATCGCGTCGACCGGGTGCTGGGCGGTGATCGGGATGCACATGTTGTCGGTCCAGAGGATCCCGCCCTCCTTCGGCACGACGAACCGCAGGTCCTTGCCGCCCGCGACCTGCTGGTACACGTCACCGGACCACGCCATGGAGATCCACAGGTCACCGGCCGCCAGCGCGTCGATGTAGTCCTGCGTGTAGTATTTGCGGACGATGCCGTCGGTGCGCTGCTTGTTCAGCTTCTCGGCGGCCTTCTTCCAGTCGTCCGGGGTGGACTTCTCCGGGTTCACCCCCATGCCGACGAGCGCCAGGTTCGGCAGGTCGAGGTTGTCGCCGAACATGCCGACGTGGCCGGCGAACTTCGGGTCGAACAGGTCCTCGTAGCTGGTGATCTCACGGCCGGTCTTGGCCGGGTCGTACGCGATGCCGGTGAGCCCCGACTGCCAGGCGACCGTGTACTTGTTGCCCGGGTCGTACGACGGGTTCTTCACGCTGGCGTCCGCGTTCGCCGTGAACGTGGGCAGCTTCGCCTGGTCGAGCGGCGCCAGGTAGCCGAGCTGGATGAACTTGTCCAGGAAGATGCCGTTGGTGATGACGATCAGGTCGGCGCCGATCGACTTGCCGGCGGCCAGGCTCGGCCGGACCTTGCCGAAGTACGACTCGTTGTCCTGGATGTCCTCGCGGTAGTTGACCTTGATTCCCGTGTCGGCCTTGAACTTGTCCAGCGACGGGTTGGACTTCCCGTCCTCCGACACGTCGATGTAGAGCGGCCAGTTCGAGAAGTCAAGCGTGTTGGTCTTGGTCTTGCCCGCCCAGAAGTCGCTGGGCACGACGCTCGCCGAGTCGTCCTTCTTCTCGCCCTTGACCCCGCAGGCGGCCAGCAGCGCGGCCGCGCCGGCGAGGCCGCCCAACCGGAAGACGTCGCGACGGCCCAGCCTGGGCTGGGTCAGCCCGCGCAGGAGCGCCGGATTGACGGCGGGGGCGGGCGTCTGGTGCGCGCCGGGATGGTCCGAGCTGCCGTGAGTCGTCACAGTGGGGGTCCTCCGCGAGATGCATTGGTACTAGCGTTGTTCGCTGTGCTTGGGCGGCCCAGGCAGCCCAGGCGGCTCAGGGGGTGCAGGGCGCAGACGGCTCAGCCGGCGGCGGACACCGGCTCACTCGGTGCCTCGGCCGCGGCGGGAGCGGCGTCACTGGGAGCGAGCGCGTAGGAGTGGTCCTCTCGCCAGGACAGCCACACCTCGTCCCCGCGACCCGCGAGGTCGCTCGCGTCCGCGCTGTTCTGCCAGAAGACCGTCATCTCGTCGCCGCCGGCGGTGAACACCGTGTACGTGGTGTTGGTGCCCAGGTAGACGACCTCGGTGACCCGGCCGCGCAACACGCAGACGTCACCGTCGGGCCGGTCGGCGGTCATGTTGATCTTCTCGGGGCGGACGGTCAGCTCGACCACCGACCCGGTGACCACGCCGCCGAGCCCTGCATGCACAGGCACCATCAGCCGCTCGTCCGCGCCGGCGTCCAGGATCGCGACCGGACCGGTCTCGTCGGTGGTCACCGTGCGCACGGACCTGCGGAACACGTTGGACGTGCCGATGAAGCCGGCGACGAACCGGGTGCGTGGCCGCTCGTAGAGGTCGCGCGGCGCGRCGAGCTGCTCGATCCGGCCCTTGTTCATGACGGCGATGCGGTCCGACATGGTCAGCGCCTCGCTCTGGTCGTGCGTCACGTAGACGAACGTGATCCCGACCTCGCGCTGGATCCGCTTCAGCTCGATCTGCATCGTCTGGCGCAGTTTGAGGTCCAGGGCGCCGAGCGGCTCGTCGAGCAGCAGGGCCCGCGGCCGGTTGACGAGGGCGCGAGCGAGCGCGACCCGCTGCTGCTGGCCGCCCGAGAGCTCCCGCGGCCGCCGGTCGGCGAGCGCTCCGAGCTCGACCAGATCGAGGATCTCGCCGACCCGGCGGCGTACCTCGCCGCGGGCGACACCCTTGCGCTTCAGGCCGAACGCGACGTTGCCCGCGACGTCGAGGTGCGGGAAGAGCGCGTAGCTCTGGAAGACCAGGTTGACGTCGCGCCTGTTCGGCGGGACGGACGTCACGTCCAGGCCGTGCAGCAGGATCTGGCCACGGCTGGGCTCCTCGAACCCGCCGATCATGCGCAGTGTGGTCGTCTTGCCACAACCGGACGGGCCGAGCAGGGAGAAGAACTCGCCCTCGGCGATCCGCAGGTCGATGGTCTCGACGGCGGCCACCGCGCCGCGCCGCGACATGTACTCCTTCGCGACGCCGACCAGCTCGATCGCGGGCGGCGCAGCGCCCGTTCCATCGGTGGGCACCGTCGTGGACACCTGGGTGGACACCGACCTCGCAGCGTCCACCGCGTCCGCGGCGGACGCTGGCCCCTCGTCCGCGGTCACCGCCAAGCTCGCACCCGCCTTCCTTACTTTCTGTGACAGATCTGCGGCAACCCGTAGAAGTTGCGCACTGGCGCCGAGCCAGACTGACAGCGGAACGATGCCTCGACAAGGGATCCGACGTAAAGGTTCGATTTCCCAGCCGAATCAGAGCCCACCGGCGCCTCGGACCAGGGATTCCACTCTCGTTCGTTTGTCACGCGACGGCCGGCCGGGGACATCGCCAACGCYGCCACCTGCATGGACCGGGTCGGGGACGCGGGACACGGCCTCGGGAGACCCCGTGACACTGCTCGCGCAGGGAAACCGTCTGTGTACGAACGGATTCCAGGACGCGTAGTCCTGGCGTGGCACTGCCCCTCTGGTGGTCAGCGCGCGGGCGGAGCGTGTCCGGCGAAGCTCCCGCTGACCACCGGTGGGATGGGCCCGCGCACTGTCGAGAACGTTCTTCGGTGCCCACCCGTGGTCAGCGTCTTTGGCAAGGCCGCGCAGCCACTCGGCGATGCCGCACGGTCAACAGGCGCCATCGGGCCGGCGGCACCGACCGCCGGTGGGCACCGTGTGGAGATCGCCGCGGGTGCGGCGCGGGCCATGGCCGCGGCCGACGATGGCCAGCCACGGGTACCGCCGACGGGCCATCGTGCGGCGGTTTCCACCGAGGGTCACCGTTCCCCGGTCACAATCCCCGTCTCGCCCCCGTCCAGCCCCGTCTCGCTGGCAGGACGACGTCCTTGCGACGCTGCCCCTCTGATGGTCAGCGTCGCGAGGACGCTTGATGGTCAGCACCGGCAAGGACGCGGTGGAACAGAGCGGACGGTGTCCCTGTGGATGGGCAGCGTCCGCCCGCGGACGTGTGATCTCGCGGTGTGGTCCTGGGCCTGGCCGCCGCCACAGCTCGGCGACGACCGCCGGTTGGACGGGCGGCGCGCGGTAGCCCATCGTGAGCTGGTGGCCACCGAGACTCGGCCCGGCACCCGGGAGCCAGGCATCCCGCCGTCCGCGCGGGAGACGCACGCCATGCCGGTCGGCTCCGGCTATGTCCCGTCGCCCATCCCCCATGACCTGCTCGCCGGGGCGTTCACCGGCCATCGGCGGCTGCTCGCCCTCGCCTCGGCCGTCGAGGACCAGGTCACCGCCCGCCCGTCGCTGCTTTCCGGCTGGACCGTGGGGCATGTCCTGAGCCACCTGGCCCAGGACGCGGACACCCACATCAGGTTGTTCGAGTCCGCGGCGACCGGCCGTGATCCCGGCGCTGGCTCGGACTCGTGCGTGGACCTGGACGTGGCCGCCGCCCGGCCGGCGCGGCTGATCCGCGATGACCTCGCGCGGGCCATCGCGGCGCTCGAGCGCGCCTGGGACCGCACGCACGTCGACGTCTGGCGGACCGGGATCGCGCACCATGGAAGGGCACCGACGAGCCTGACCGACCTGGTCTTCGCGCGCTGGCGTGAGGTCGAGGTGCACCTGGTCGACCTCGGGCTCATCGACAGGGGCGGCCCTGGCTGGGCCGACCTGCCGGCCACCTACGTCGACGCCGAGTGGGCGTGGAGCACGGCCCGCCTCTCGGAACGGTTGCCACCCGAGGTCACCGTGCTGCTCGCGCCGGGCGACCGGCCGTCACGCGCGTTCGGCGACGGCCCACGGATGGTCACCGTGCGAGCCTCGACCCTGGAGACACTGCGCTGGCTTCTCGGCCGGCTGCCCACGGCGGCCACCCCGACGGAATGGCCACCGCTGGCCCCCTCGGGCTGAGCGTCCAGGGAGCGCTCCTCACCCGCCTACTCGCGACCCCGCCTACTCGCGACCGCCTGTTCACGGCACGGCGTCCACCCAGGGACGGCGCCCACTGGTGGGCACCGTCCCGCACCATGTCGCCACTGCCTCCGACGCCGGTCCTCTTCCTTCCGCCTGCTCTGCCCTCCTTCCGCCAGGCCGGCTGGACCGTCCGGGACGGGCGGAAAGGGGGCCGGCCCAGCGTGACCCGGCCGTGGTCACCGTGGTCACCACGGATCCCCTGCATGGTCACCGTGATGGTCACCGTGGCGGACCGCGGCCCATGACGGCGGCCGACGACCCTGGCTATGCGCCGGGGCGGGGTGGTAGGGAGACAATGGTCGGGTGCGCGCGCAACATGCCGGTATRACCGGCTTTCCTGGCCGTCAGGGCCGCCGCATGCGCACGGATGCTCAGCTGCGCGACTCCGCCGGGCCCGGGCGAAAAAGGCGCGAGAACGGCGGGGCCCCGCGCTGCCGGCCGACACGTGGCGGCTTCGGGCTGACACGGGCCGGGTGGGCGGCGCGAGGGGGCCGGCGTTGATCACGATGGCGCTGTTCAACAACAAGGGTGGCGTCGGCAAGACGACGCTGACCTTCCATCTCGCGCACATGCTGGCGCGGCAGGGGCACCGGGTGCTCGCTGTCGACCTCGATCCTCAGGCGAACCTGACCGCGCAGTTCCTCGACGAGGACGAACTCGCGACGTTGTGGCAGGAGCAGGGCGCCACCGGGTCGCCGGCGAACGCCGGGCTCGGCTCGACGGGGTCCTCGGCCCCGCGGCACCTCGACATCCTCGGCGGCGGGCGGCGCCCGCGGATCGCCGCCGGCACGGGGACCATCGCCACGGCGATCGCGCCGATCATGGAGGGTGTCGGGGACGTCGCGCTGTTCGATCCCGTCTCCGTCGACGACAACGTCTGGCTGCTGCCGGGCGACGTCGACCTTTCCGTCTTCGAGGACAAGCTGTCGGCGGCGTGGCCGAACAGCTTCCTCGGCAAGGACGTCGCCGCGCTGCGCACGACCACCGCGCTGCATCGGGTCGTCGACCACGGCGGGCGCGCGGTCCGCGCCGAGATCGTGCTCATCGACGTCGGGCCCAACCTGGGCGCGATCAACCGGGCCGCGCTGCTGTCCGCGGACACCGTGCTCATGCCGCTGGGTGCCGACCTGTTCTCGCTGCGCGGCCTGCGCAACCTCGGACCGACGCTGCGGGACTGGCGCTCCACCTGGCAGGGCATGGTGCTACCGAAGGTGCCCGACCGCATCGCGGCGCCGCGCGCCCTGATGATGCCGATCGGGTACGTCATCATGCAGCCGGCCTCGGGCCGGGACCGGCCGGTGCGGGCGTACGACCGCTGGCTYGACAGGATCCCCGAGGTGTTCGCGACGTCGGTGCTCGGCTCTCCGCGCGCCGACCCCTTCGACAGGTCGTTCGAGATCGCGAACCTGCCGCACTACCAGGCACTGATGCCGCTGGCCCAGGATGCCCGCAAGCCGATGTTCGAGCTGCGAGCCGGCGACGGCGCGCTCGCCGCGGCCCAGACCCAGGTGCGCAAGTGCTACCAGGAGTTCCGCGACCTGGCGGTGAACGTGCGCGAGCGGCTGCGCTACCTCGACCCGACGCTGCCCCGTCTGCCCGTCTCCGCCTCCGGCAACAGGCAGTAGCCGCCGGCCCCCGCCCCGGCCCCCGCCCCCGGCAGCACCAGCACCAGCACCAGCACCAGCACCAGCACCAGCCAAGCAGACAGGGATGCCGCGCCTCATGCCCGCGCACCGCCGCTCCGCCGACGGGACCTTGATAGTCCGTTGTTGGTGGGCGCCGATTCGCCCGGCTGGTCGACGGTCATCTACCGCCATGTGGAACCGTGAGAACCTGTAGTCAGCGCCCAGGCACCGCGCTCCGCCGCCGTACGGCGCGCGGACTCGCGCGAGAAGTAGGCGACAGGGGCACGTCACGATGAACGAAGCGGCCGCGGGGAGCTGGAACAACGGCGACGCGGGAGACGCGGGATCGGATTCGGCCCACGACGCCGTGACAATCCGTCCGGGCCCGACCCGCGTCTCTTCCCAGGATGGGATTGCGCCCCAGGACGAGGCGCCTCAGGCTGGCGCGGTCTCGCCGGCCGTTCCTGTCTCCCACAGCGCAATCGGCCCGGCGTGGCCCACTCCGGAGCCCTCCGCGAACACCGCTGCCGCCGACAGCCCCGCCGACAACAGCCGCCGTGAGCATCAACAGACCATCCCGTCGCAAGAGACAGAGCAGCTTGGTGCGACCAACGATGCCCGGGTCACCTCCGCGGCACGGCGCCGTGCCGCGGGCGTCGGCGCTTTTCTCCGGTCCCGCCGGACGCTCGCCCGCTCGCCCGCTCAGCCCCCGTTCGGGGCCTCCCTGCCCGCCTCGAACGACCTCGCGTCCGGGGCCGACCCGCACTCACCCGAGGACTGCTACGTCGACGGCGACGGCGACCCGGAAGCCACGCTGAAAGGGAACGTTCTCCTCGTTCCTCTCGCCCTCGCGGACCCGCCCGCCTCCGATGCCTCTGCATCCAGCCCAATCGAGAGCGCTCAGGCCGAGCCCGAGACCGAATCCAATGCCTCGACGCCCAGCCCAACTGAGAACGCTCAGTCCGAGTCCGAGTCCGAATCCCATGCCTTGACGCCCAGCCCAACTGAGAACGCTCAGACCGAGACCGAGACCGACAACGGCGGCCTTGAAACCCTCTCGCCGGCCGAGCCACCGACCGTCGACGAATCCGAGGCGGCCGGTGCGACCCGGTCCGGCGACGACGGCGGTACGAGCGAGACCGTCGTCCTCACCGCCGCCGACCGCGACGAGGACGACGGTGCCCCGGCCAACCAGGACGCTCCAGCCGAGTCCGGCACCTCGCCCGAGACCCAGGTGGACAACGTGGCCGCCGGATCCCTCGACACGAGTGACACGGCGCCGACGAGCACGGACCCTGATCCCACCGTCTCCGCCCAGGCCGCGGACGCCGCCCAGGCCGCGGACGCCGGCCCGGCGGAAGCGAGCACTCAGGTCGGGGACATCACCGCTGACCAGGCCGACGCCGCTGGCACCGTGGCCGATACGGCCGATACGGCCGGCGGAGGACCAACGATCCACGGTCCTTCGTCACCCGACGATTTGGTGAAGATCGACCAACGGAACTGGCCGGACGGGGCCGCCAACGGCCCCCCGCCCCTCGATGAGGACGAGATCCCTTACGGGACCGCTCGGCTCCTGATTCCTATCGAGCGCGCCGATGAACCTCGCGGCCACGGCCTTCGGGAGTGGGTGAACATGCTGCGCACGGGCACCTACGTCCACAGCCCGATCGGCCGGACGACAATCGCCCTCGTCGCCGCGGCTGTTGTCATGATCGTAGCCGGCGTCGTACTACTCACCGTCGGTCCCGGCAGCAGCCGAGCGCCGTCCCCAAACGCGGGATTCCCCGCGCCGGATGGCACTGGCCGCGCACCCGCCACCTCGTCGAGCACCCCGACGTCACTCGCGTTCCCAGGCCTGCCCTCGGCCAACCCGGCGCCCGGCGTCCAGGCGTCCGCGACCTCGACGACCCGCCCGATCCCGCCTCGCCGGCCCGTCACGGCCGTCCCAGCACCACAGCCCGCTTCCGCTCCGCCGCCGGCACCAGCCCCGACGCCTGTTACCCCGTCGACGCGTCCCGCCTGCTACGACCGGCTGCCGCCACTACTCGCGTCCTGGCTGGACCAGATGGGCCGCTGCTGATCAACGGCGCGAGCGCGAGCCCCGACGCCATAGGTACTTGGAGTCTCCTCACCACGTGCCCGCATGTCGTACGCTTGGAGCCGCGCGCCGCTGGGCGACCGCCGGATCGGCGGCTTCCGCGAGCCGCACGGTACGGGGGCGTAGCTCAACTGGCAGAGCACTGCCTTTGCAAGGCAGGGGTTGGGAGTTCGAGTCTCCCCGTCTCCACGAGCTGGCTAAGCATGCTCGGTGCCCTTCGGGCACCTTCGCCGCCAGCCGCGATATTGTCCCGGGGGCGACCCCCGGACCCCACGTGATCGAGCTTCGCTCGATCTTCCCGGGGCCAGTGCAGATCATTATTTGGCCAACTGTGTAGCCAGGCACTACGAGCGTTCGCCAGGGTCGTCCGAGTCAGGCCAGTCCCGGAGTCACCTTCAAACCCGAGGCAGCCAGAATTCCGATCTCTTCGGACACCACCCACGGGCGCCATACTTCAATCCGATTCGGCGGCCAGTAGCCCGCGGAATCTCGTGTGAGCTGCGAGTTTCGATCGCAGCAGTCGGACCCCAGCCGTACGCCRCCGTCCGGTTTGCTCTGGTCAGACCGCGAGATTTCRGCAGACACGGGCATGTCGTGGGTCACTAGTAGTGTCCTGATGTGATCGTGTGCGAGGACGTTCCGCTTGTCGGTCGCCGCGGCACGTGAAGGGAGCTCGGGGCATGTTGCAGGTGTTCGAGGCGGCGGCCGGCTGGCCGTCCGTGCGTGCGCGATTGACCAGGCGCATCGCGGAACAGGATCTGGCCTCGCTGGATGAGGCGGTCGCCTTCGCTGTTCGGTGGCACGGGGACCAGACTCGGCCGGCGGGTGAGCCTTATGTCGAGCATCTGCTCGAGGTCGTGTGTGTGTTGGTGGAGGCGATCGGAACGACTGACATCGACGTGTTGCGCGCGGCCGTGCTCCACGATGTGGTCGAGGACACGGAGTGCTCGCTGGAGGATGTGCGCGAGCGCTTCGGTGACCGCGTCGCGGGCTTGGTCGACTGGGTGACCAAGCCCGCACCGTCGGAGGGCCAGACACGTGAGGAGGTGCGGGCGGCATATCTGACACGGTTGCTCAGCGCCCCGGATGATGCACTTTTGGTGAAGCTGGCGGACCGGCTGAGCAACGTGCAGCGACTGGACACGCATCCTCGGCCGGAGAAACGTCGTTCGTACTACCAGGAGACGGTGCGCTCTGTCGTCCCGCTCGCGCAGTCCCATCCGTGGTTTCGCCAGTGGTATGCGGCCTGGAGCGACGCTTTCGGTCATTTGGCTGTCGACAGCGCGGACGCGGGTTCCCGGTGACGCGTGCCGTGGGATCCCTTGGTCGGCGGGTCTCGGAGCCCCTGGGTCCGCCCGGGCCGAGAGACGAGCCGCGATGTGGGAGACGGACATCCCCTCGACCATGAGGTCCAGGAGCTCCAGGTCCCGCGCGTGCAATGCCGCGAGCGCATCGGTCCGTGGGGCCGCCGCCGCCGCGGAGACCACGACGGCGCTGACGCCCCGCCCGACGACCAAAGAGCCGCCGGCGGCGGAGTGGATCGCGGCGAGGACGTCCTCGGGGTCGGCGTCCTTGAGAAGGTAGCCGTTCAGGCCACTGGCGAGGCTCTGGATCACGGTGGCGTCGTCGGCGTGCATGGTGAGGATGAGTACGCGCAGCGCCGGCCACCGTCGTCTGAGTTCGATGCCGAGGGAGATACCGTCGCCGTCCGGCAGTTGCAGATCCACCACGGCGACAGTCGGTCCGTGATCTCCGGGCAGCTCCCGGGCGGCCGCGGCGGATCGGGCAGTCCCGAACACGGACAGCTGAGGGTCGGATCCGATGAGCGCTGTCAGGCCGGTGAGGACGACGGGATGGWCATCGACGACAAGGACACTGAATCATGTCCCGGCCGGCTCGGTGGTGGGCAGGACCATCCGCATGTGCATTCCCTTCGGAGCGGAGGCGGTGACCGTCAACCCGCCACCCAGGATGCCGGCATGTTGCGCCAGCGATGAGAGACCTACACCGGGGACCGCTTGGCCGCCGAGGCGAGGCCGACCAGAAGCCAGACGACTCGCCGTCTGCTGGTACGGCCGGTCGCCACTCTGGTGGTGTTCTGGTCCGGGGCTCCCGGCCTGCTCGGTGGATGCGCGGCGTGGCTGGCGGGTCTCACCCGCGGTGGCCGGCCGCTTGGCGGAGCCGCCAGGATCGCGGGAATCGTCGGCGCCTTCATAGCCCTGCTCAACATTGTTCTCACCGTAGGCGGCGTGATTGTCGCGGCGATTGCGCTCTGAGCCTCGTGTGAAGATCGACCAGTCCCGGCCGAGCGTGGTGCTGGAGCGGCTGGCTCGCCGACGCGGCGCGAGCAAGAACGCTTCTCTGTCTGATGGTCGAGACCCGAGGAGCATTGACCACATCGGGGAACCACGGCGGTCGACGTCGCGTCCAACCGTCAGGGTGGTCGTTCTCGCGGGGGGACGCCCGCCAGCCACGGTCACCGCGCGTTCGGTGTTTCCGCCGGTGGAAACAATCCCCGAGTAGTGCCACGGCTGACGACGTTCAACAGTTTCAGATTTCAGAACGGTCTTTCAAGATTAGTCAGACGTTGGGCGCAGCCGGCGACGCGCAACGACTGACTGATCTTGGTTTTGATGGCGCTGGCGRCGGGTGGATATTCGCGGAGCGGCATCACATCTGACACCCACCGGCCGGCAGTGCCCCGAGGCAGGAGCCGCCCACGCACACCGCATCACGGCCCACAGCCCCTTCGACGCCGGGCGCCGTCTCCGCGGAGGGGGCCCGCCACCTACCCGGACGATGCGCGCCGAGGGTGAGCATGAGAGCCCGCCGGGCCGATCAGAGATCACGAGTGGCCTCGCGGCCGCGAACTCTGCAGGGTGTCAGGAAGCTGTTCGACGGGGCGTCGAGGAGTCGGCTTCGGGGCGTCGCCGGGGGTTTGTGTGGCGTTGCCCGGGCACGGCGCCGATATGGCAGGCAGGACGGTGGCACGGCAGGAGCGAGAGGAGAACCGGACGTGAGGAACTCCAGTGCGGTGGCGCGGGCCACACGTATGGCCGAGCGTGTCCGCGGCCGTATGGCGGGGCCACGCGGGGGCGACCCCGCCGAAGGTCAGCGGCGCGGCCGAGCAGCCACCGGCGGCACGACCGCGCATGACGGGTCGCCGCGTGTGGTCGTCGTCGGTGGCGGGTTCGCCGGCCTCGGCGTCCTGCGCCACCTTGAGGCACGGGTACCGGCCGGCGCGGCCGACCTTGAGCTCGTCTCTCCCACGGACCACCTGCTCTACACATCCCTGCTTCCCCAGGTATGTACCGGCGAGGTGGAACCGCGGCATCTGGCCGTGTCGGTCCGCGGCGCATTGCGGCGAACCGTCCTACGGTCGGGTCATGCCGTCGACATCGACGTAGCCGGCCGTACAGTCACCGTTCAGGGCAACGACGGCTCGACGTCCGAGCTCCGCTGGGACCGTCTCGTCCTGGCGCCCGGTTCGCTCACCCGGACCTTCGACATTTCCGGCCTGGCCGAACACGGTCTCGGTCTGAAGAACCTCGCCGAGGCCGTCTATCTGCGCGACCACGTGCTGCGTCAGCTCGAGTATGCGGACACGTGCACCGACGCCGCCGAGCGGCGAGCACGCTGCACCTTCGTCGTGGTCGGCGCCGGTTACACCGGGACCGAGCTCGCCGCGCAGATGCGCCGGTTCAGCACCGATGTCCTCGAGCGTTTCCCCCGGCTGACGTCCGACGAACTTCGCTGGATCCTGCTCGACCTGGCACCACGAGTGCTCCCGGAACTCGACGAAGCCCTCGGCGCCGGCGCGATGAAGGTGCTGTGCGAACGCGGGGTGGAGGTCCGGCTGAAGACCTCCGTGTCGAAGGTGACCGCCGACTCGATCACGCTGGACAACGGCGAGATCCTGCCCGCCCACACCCTCGTCTGGTGCGCGGGCATAACCCCGAACCCGCTGATGGAGAAGGTGGGCACCGAGACCGTCAAAGGCCGTCTCGTCGTCGACGAGTACTTCGACGTCCCCGGCGCGGCCGGCGTGTTCGCCCTTGGCGACGCGGCGGCGGTACCCGACGTGACCAGGGACGGGGCACCGGCCGGGCAGACCGCGCAGCACGCGGTCCGCCAGGGGGCCGCCGCCGGGCGCAATGTCGCCGCCTCGCTCGGCTATGGCACGGCGCGGCCGTACCGCCACCGCGGCCTCGGGTTCGTCGTCGACCTCGGTGGCACCGACGCGGTCGCCAACCCGCTCGGAATCCGGCTTTCGGGCCTCCCGGCCGCCGCGGTCACCCGCGCCTACCACCTGCTTGCCCTCGGCGCGGGCACCAACCGGGCACACGTGGCGGCCGACTGGCTGTTGGCCGCGGCGGTTCCCGAACAGGTGGTCCAGCTCGGGTTCATGCCCCCGCCCAAGGCGACGATCACCGAGATCGAGGACAGTTACCTCTATTCCGGATAAGGCGACACTGCTTTGCCTGAACGGCCTCAACGCCTGGGGCGCCAAAGGCCGAGGTCGTCGAGGTCGGTGCCGCCGACGCCGTACGGAACCGGGCCAGATCGCCTAATCCGCGAACCGGCGGACCAGCGCGGGGGACGATCGGGTCATGGTTCGAATCGCGGCAGTTGGAGATCTTCACGTCACCACCGGCGCCGCGGCCCGGCTTCGGCCCATGTATCAGCGCGCGGCCGACATTGCCGACATCCTCGTACTTGCCGGAGATCTGACTGAGGACGGCAGCCTCGATTCCGCCGCGGAGGCCCGCGACCTGTTCGCTGGGCTGGACCTGCCGGTGATCGCCGTTCTCGGGAACCACGACTACGACCGCGGCGAGGAGGTGGTACTCGCCGAGATGCTGACCGGCGCCGGCGTCACCGTGCTGGAGGGGACGTCGACGGTCGTCGACACCGCGGCGGGGCAGGTCGGGATCGCCGGCGTGAAGGGATTCGCCGGAGGTTTCACCGGTCGCGCGGTCGTCGCGAGTGGTGAGCAGGAAATGAGGGCGTTCGCCCGGCACGCCGCGACGACCGCGCAGGCGTTGCGAGCCGCGCTGGAGCAGCTCGACGTCGACCTGCGGGTGGCGCTCACGCACTACGCGCCGACCCGGGACACCCTGGTGGGTGAGCCGCTGGAGCTGTACCCGTTCCTGGGCAGTCACCTCCTCGGCGACGCGATCGACGGGGAACCCCGGGCCGGCGCGACGACCGGCGCAGACGGCGCTCATGGGCCCGGGACGTCTGACCACCGGATGAGCGACGAACACCTCCGCGGCCCGGTCCCAGGCGGCCGGCGCCAGGTCACGCTGGCTCTGCACGGCCACGTGCACTACGGGACCGAGGTCGGCGTGACTCCCGCCGGCACCCCGGTACGCAACGTCGCCGCGCCGGTCATCAACGCCCCGTTCGCCGTCTACCAGCTTCCGGAGGCGGTTCGCATCGGGTGATCCGCGACGTCCCGAGCGGGCCAGCCGAAGCCTCGGCCGTCGTGAACGTGGACCGACCCGGATCCAAACCGGGACCGGACCCGGGCGCTGCTCGCTAGTGGTGGGCGCCGCTGCCGTCGCCGATGAAGTCGAACAGCCGGATGCCGGGCCGGTAGGGCAGCGTCGGTCCGGCCAGGCGGTGGGTTCCCACGCCGATCCGGAAGCCGTCCGGGGCGTCGAAGCCGACTTCCTCGAACCCGGTGGCGGCGAACCAGGAGCGCACGGTGGGAGTGAGATCAGGCGAACGGCGATGACGTGTCCAGATCACGGTCGCGGCCGGCCGGCACAACCGGGGCAGCTGCTCGACGGTGTGCCGCACGTCGGCGTCGCTGACATTGCCGAAAACTCCGCAGACCAGGGCGATGTGCGCCGGGGCGATGCCCTCGTACACGCCGAGGTCCGATGCGTCCCCGACCACGACCCGCACGCCGTCCAACCCGGCGGACCGCGCCGACCGCTCCGCGTCGGCGGCAAGGTCGGGGTCGAGCTCGACGAGTCTGGCCCGGACGTCGTCACGACGCTCATGGTCGACCAGTGCGCCCAGGATGTCGCGGCCCTGGCCCGCGCACATGCTCAGGACCCGGATCTCTCCCGGCGGCTGGTCGTCCAGCGCCTGCCGGATGCGCCGCTGGACGATGGCGAGGCGGCGGCTCAGCGACGACCCCGTCACGTCGTACTGCCCGTGCCAGTCGACCCAATGACGCTCCGAAGCGGGACGATTCACAAGCTCCCACCGTAGCCAGGAATGGGATCGGGCGGCTCTGGAACAGGGGGACTTAGACGAGTAAGTCCGAAGTCTGGGCGAGCCGTGCCTGGGCACGGGCGGKCTTCCGGGCCCAGGCACGGCGCGAGACCTGGAGCCCCCTGACTCGATCCGAGTCAGGGTCTCTGGGGCCGCCCGTCATCCGCCCATGGGGTGTGGTGCTCAGCATGGCGGTCTTCGCCCCCACAGGCCATGGCCGGATCTCCTGGGGCACGACGGTCCAGGTCTCTCGGTGCCTGATCGCCACCGACCACCGGCAAGAGACTGGAATTACTCGTCTAGCGGCTTCGCAGCCCGGCGACCTCCCTGCCGCGGATGACCAGGCGGCCAGGACGGATCCACAGACTACGACGCCACTGCGGCTGCCTYGCGCAGGCCGAGCATGCGGGTCAGGAGGCGGTCCTTGGTCCGGGTCGGGAGGTGGGACAGCATCGCGGCGGCGCGGGCGTCGGCATTGGCGAGGTAGTAGGCCTTCGGCTTCGAGGCCTCGATCGCGCGCAGCACGGCGTCGGCGACGGTCTGGGGCTTCGAGGTCCTCATCGCCGCCTGGGCGCCGGCGACGGCCTCGAGCTGACGGCTGTACAGGGCGGCCTTGCCCGGGTCCACCTCGCGCAGCGCGGCCTGCGCGGCGGCGTCGGCCTTGGTGAAGATCGGGGTCTCGATGGCTCCGGGGACGACGGTCACGACGTGAATGCCCCAGGGTGCCAGTTCGACGCGGGCGGCGTCGGAGAACGAGTCGAGCGCCGCCTTGCTCGCCGAGATCGGTCCGGCGAAGGGGATCGCGAGGCTCGCGCTCGGGGCGCTGATGTTCACCAGGCGGCCGCGGCCCGCTCGCAGCAGCGGGAGAAACGCCTGCGCGACGTCGACCGCGCCGAAGACGTTGACGGCGAACTGGCGTTCCAGCTCGCCGGCGGCGAGCAGCTCGACCGGACCGTGGACAATCACCCCGGCGTTGTTCGCCACCGCTCGCAGACCCCGATCCCGCCGCGCGGCGGTGATCTGCTCTGCCGCGGCGCGAACACTGTCCCGCCGGTGACATCCAAGATCACGATATCGACGTTCGGCAGGCCCTTCAGGTGCTCACCGCCGCCACGGACGGTCCGGCTCTTCCAGGCACTGGCCGACTGGGCCGAGTGGGCCCGCGCCATGCCGTCGGTCGGCGACTCCGACCGCACAGGCTGATCTCCAGGCCGGCGGCCCGGCGGGCCTGTTTCTGGTAGTACCTACCGTGTGGATGAGGGGTTGCGGCGGGCGGCGCTGGCCGCGAAGGGGTTCATGCCGGAGGACGAGGGGGACGCGCTCTACGCCGCGGCGAGAACGGTGCCGGCGGGTGGGCTGATCCTCGAGGTCGGCACCTACTGCGGGAAGTCGACGATCTACCTCGCGGCGGCCGCGCGGGAGGCGGGGGCTCAGGTCGTGACGGTGGACCATCACCGCGGCTCGGACGAGAACCAGGCCGGCTGGGAGCACCACGACCCAACGGTGGTCGACCCGCGCACCGGCCGGATGGACACGCTGCCCTTCCTGCGCCGCAACCTCGAGGAGGCGGGCGTCGAGGACGTCGTCACCCTCGTCATCGGGCGCACGGAGCAGGTCGGCGGCTGGTGGACGACACCCGTCTCGTTGCTGTTCATCGACGGCGGGCACGCCGAGTACCAGGCCCAGGCGGACTACGAGGCGTGGGCGCACCACGTCGCGCCGGGCGGCACGCTGCTGATCCACGACGTGTTCTCCGACCCCGCGGACGGCGGCCAGGCCCCGTACCACATCTTCCTGCGAGCGCTGGAGGACGGTTTCAAGGAGCGTTCTCGCACCGGATCCCTGCGCGTCCTCGACCGCGTCGCCTAGCGAGCCGCTCACCTGGTGATCCCCAGCAGCCCGGCCACCTGCTTTATTACCAGTTAACTTCCGTGAACTGTCACTAAACGCTCACCGAGAGTGACTCTACCCCGGCACCGCGTGGGGAGGACGCTCGGCGCCCGACAGGCGGGTGCTCCGGCGGCCGCCCTCGAGGAGACGGTCGGCGAGCGGGCCCCTGGCCCAGGTGGCGAGCAGCGGGGCCGGCTCGCAGTCGCAGGCCAGTTCCAGCTGTTCCCCGTTACGCGGCAGGGGCGGGATCCGACCCGCGGGCAGGGCGGTGGCCCCGGTCTGGGACCTGCCCCCGGTCTGGATGGGCTCCAGGACGGTCATCGGCTCTGGCAGGTCGTCGCCGCGGAAGACCCCCTCGCTGATGCCGCCGGCGAGCACGTCGACGGCGAGGATGACGGCCGCCGCGGTGTAGGAGCTGTGTTCCACCGGCCAGTGACAGCCGGCCCCGAACTGCCAGCCCGTCCAGTAGGCGCCGCCGTCGTGGCGCAGGTGCTGCATGTCCAGGACGAGGGTGCGCGCGGCATCCGTCTCCCCGGCCAGATGCATCGCGATCGCGAGCTCGCACGTCTCGGCGCCGGTGACCCACGGCTCGTCGTCCACGCACCGGATACCCAGGCCTTCGACGACGAAGTCATCCCACCGCGCACGCAGCCGGGCCAGGCCTTCGGCGCCCTTCAACACGCCGCCGATCACCGGGTAGTACCAGTCCATCGACCAGCGGTCGGTCGGCAAGAAGTACTCGGGATGGGCTCGCACCGCGTGCGCGAGCGCCCCGGTGGCCAGTTCCCAGCCGGGCTGCGCCTCCCCGACGAGCTCGGCGAGGCCGAGCCCGCAGCGCAGGCTGTGCAGGGTACTCGAGCATCCCGTGACCAGCGCCGCCGGATAGTGGCTGCCGTCCACCGACCGGGCCCACCAGATCTGGCCGCTGGGTGCCTGCAGGTCGACGACGAAGTCCAGCGCGGCCCGGACCACGGGCCACATCCGGGTGACGAACGCGCGGTCTCCGGTACGCCGCCAGTGGTGCCAGACCGCGGTGGCGACGTAGGCGCACTGGTTGCTGTCGGCGTGGTCCTCCTTGACGACGCCGGCGACGGTGCTGCCCGCCCACGAGCCGTCGGGACGCTGGTTGCGCACGAGCCACTCCCAGCCCCGCCGGGCGGCGTCGTCCCGGCCACCGATCTCGAGCGCCATCACGCACTCGAGATGGTCCCAGGCCTCGGTGTGGCCGCCCGCGAACCACGGGATCGCGCCATCCGGTTCCTGCATGGCGACGAGCGCGTCGGCCGTCGCCACGATCTCGGCGCGGCTCAGCAACGGCGCGGGCCATGGGGCCGGCGCCGGCCGGGCTGGGTACTCGGGCAGCATGATCCGATCGGGCCACCCCGGCCGTTGGYCGGTCCCGACGAGCTGGTCGGGCATCGTGAGCCCGTCCGGCCGGACCAGGTGCGGATCGGGCTGCTCAGCCGACACCACGGCCGCTCTCCTCCAGCTTCGCGAACGCGGCGGCCGCTGCCTGAGCCTCCCCCGGCTCGGACGCCGGGCCAGCCGCGACGGATGGTCTGCGCAGGTAGAGCACCACGCTCTTCCCCAGCACCGGGTTGAGCGCCTGCTCGGTCCACCGGGTCAGCCTCGGGCGCTTCATCATGTCCCACACCAGAAGGCGGTGGTAAAGCTTCGTGGCCGGATGGTCGTCGTCATGGACACCGACGAGACAACGCAGCCACCAGTACGGCGAGTGCAGGGCGTGAGCCTGGTGCCCGCCGACGTACTCCAGGCCGGCGGCGGTCAGTCGGCCGACCAGGTCGTCTCGGCGGTAGATGCGCACATGGCCGCCCTCGACGGAGTGGTAGCCGCTGGACAGGCCCCAGCACACCCGTTCGGGCAGCCAGGCCGGCACGGTCACGGCCGCGAGGCCGCCGGGGCGCAGTACCCGGACCAGCTCGGCCATCGCCTTCTCATCCGCCGGCAGGTGCTCGAGGATCTCCGCCGCGATCACCCGGTCGAACGTCGCGTCCGCGAACGGCAGGCCGAAGGCGTCGCCGCGCACGGCGCCCGCCCTGGCCTGCTCCGGCGCCTGGCCTTCGGCGGCCATCGCGGCGAGCATGCCGCCCACGGCCACCACGTCGTCGAACGAGTAGTCGAGCGCCACGACGTCGGCGCCGCGGCGATAAGCCTCGAACGCGTGGCGTCCGGCCCCGCAGCCCATGTCGAGCACACGGTCGCCGGGGCCTACCGGGAACTGGTCGAAGTCAACGGTCAGCATCGGTTACCGAAGCGCCGCGACTCGCTCGGCGTACCACTCGGCCGTCGCGGCGCTCGCGGCCTGCCAGGAGAACCGCTCCTCGACGCGACGGCGCCCACCGGCGCCAAGGCGAGCCCGAAGCTCCGGGTCGCCAAGCAGCCGGCTGATGGCCACGGCCAGGGCGTCCGCGTCGCCCGGCGGCACCGTGAGGGCCGCCTCGCCGTCCGGACCGGTCACCTCCGGCAGCGCTCCGGCGGTGGTCGCGACGAGCGGTAGGCCGCAGGCCATCTCCTCGACGGCCGGCAGGCTGAAACCCTCGTAGAGGGAGGGCACAGCCGCGACCTCGGCGGACCGCAGCAGGTCGACGAGTTCGGACTGTTCGAGGTTGGACCGGAAGGTAACCGCGTCGGTCAGCCCCAGTTCGCTGACCATGCGCGCGGCGGCGCCACCGGGACGGGCCTTGCCGACGCAGACGACGTGCGCGTCCTCCCGCTCGGCTCTGATCTTCGGCAGCGCCTCCAGCAGCACCAGAAGCCCCTTGAGCGGGACGTCGGCGCTGGTGACGACCGCGATCCGACCGGGAACCTTGGGGATGGAGGGGTCCGGGGAGAACGCATCGTGGTCGGTGCCGAGCGGGACGGTGTGCATCCGGTCGGACGTGAGGCCCATGTCCGCGATGATGTCGGTCCGCGAGCTCTCCGACGGGATGACGATGCCGTCCAGCCGGCGGGCGACCCGGGCCTGCATGGGCAGGAACGAGTACCAGCGATGGACGCCGAAGCGGGCCTTCATCCCCTTCGTCGCCTCCAGATGCAGCCGGCGGTCGACGGTGATCGGGTGATGCACGGTCGCGACCAGCGGAATACGGTGCGGCGCCAGCGCCTGGCGCAGCCTCAGCATCCCGTAGCCCAGGGTCTGGTTGTCGTGCACGATGTCGAAAGGCGGCGGGACGCCCTTGCGGGGCCGCAGCGCCTCGTACGCGCGCAGACTGAACGCGAGCGGCTCGGAGAACTGTCCCGTCCGCATCATCAYGAACTCCGCCATCGAGGCCACGTCGCGCAGCTCACGCGGCGACGGCCAGCGGAACGGATCCGCCTCGCCCCAGAGGTCCAGACTCGGCAGCTGCTGGAGCTCGACCCCTTCGTCCACGTCCGGGTACGGCGGCCCGCTGACCACCGTCACCTGATGGCCGAGCTCGAGGAGCTGACGGGACAGCTGACGGATGTACACACCCTGGCCCCCGCAGGTCGGAAGACTGCGGTACGACAGCAACGCGATCCGCAAGGGTGCGCCCTCCCAAGTTTCAGGCGCTCTCTCGCCAACCTGTCGAGAGCAGCGCCGTGACTTGTCACATTAGGACAGATTGGTCCGATCTTCCTCCAGATCGGATCTGTTGGGCCTATCTCCCCAGAGATCCGTCACGAGGCTGTCCGCGGCCGGCGACTACACCACCTTCGCCTCCGCGCCCTTCCTCAGCAGCGTTAGCAGCAAGACACGATAAGTAGCTATCAATCACGTTAAGCAAGCGATCGGTGGGCTACCCAACGCGGCGACCCGATCGCCGAGCACCCTCGCGATCCTGGTCAAAAAATCTACGACATAATTGTAGACAATCTGTCGGCCATTCCGGCAGTTTGTGGGGGCCAAATGATCGATCCCTAAGGAGCCTCCATGCGCGGAAGAGCCCTCGGCCTCGTGTCCCGATGGAGCCGGCGACATGTCCTGCTGGCCGCCTGCTCGGCTACCGCACTCGTCCTCACCGCCTGCGGAGGCTCCGACAGCCCAGAGCCTGCTGGTTCCGGGCCGGCGGGTTCCGGTGCCGCGGCCAGCTCCGGCGACACCGTCACCGTCACCGTCGGCGCGGCGGCGGGCGCCCAGGTGGCGGCTCAGGCCGTGTCGGTCTGGCGGAGAGCCTCGATCACGCTCGCGACGTGCGCGCGGGCCGCCGCCTCCGCCGCCTCCGGGTCCCGGCTCGCGATGCCCGCGATGATCGCGAGGTGCTCGCGCAGCGACACCTGCGGACGTCCAGGCCGCAGCGCGAGCCGGAACTGGTGCCGGACGAGCTGGGCGTTGAGCCGGTCCAGCACCTGGTTCGCCACCGGTTGAGCGGCGATGTCGCGGATCCGGCGGTGCAGCTCCCGGTTGAGGTCCGAGTACTTCAGCGGCTCGCCGTCGGCGACCGCCGCACCGAGCTGATCACCGAGCGCGGTCAGCGACGCGATCTCGTCGTCGGTGGCCGCCCGCGCCGCCCGGGCGGCGCACAGGCCTTCCAACACCATCCGGCACTCGGTGATGGCGACGGCCTCCTCCACCGCGACGACCCGGACCCGTGCGCCCCGATTCGGGATCCGCTCGACCAGCCCCTCGCCGGTGAGGTCGATGAGGGCCGCTCGCACGCTGGCCCTGGTCACGCCGTACATCTCGGCGAGGTCGCCCTCCACGAGCCGCTGACCGGGCGCCAGGTCCCCGCGCGCGAGCGAGTCACGCAGGGCGTCCGCGGCGACCCTGACACCGGCGGCACCCTCCACCTGGGAATCAGCCACGAACTCCTCCACCACGGCGACGCGCCCGACGGGGCGACGTCCTCGACGCTGACGTGCGGAAAGCCGGGCCTGCCCAGCAGGCGTCGCCTCCGCCAGCAGAGATTGTCGACAATATCGCACACATTTCGCGACCGTCGGCACCGCCCCAGGCCCGAGTGGGTGGCATCACAGCACCACCCATCCCCGAGGCACATCTGACCGGCGCTAGAAGAGGGATACGCCTCCGAGACACCTCGTCAAGGCTCAGCGGCCCAGGGTCACGGTGTCCAGCGCGGCCATGACGGCGGCCGGATCGAGCGCCGCGAAGTAGTTCGCGACGAACGGCCGCGGAGTCGGCTTGCTCATCAGCCGCTTTTCCTCCTCGTGGGGATCGATCGGCCCCACGAGGGGGCTCCCCACCTCGCCACTACGGAGGATCTTGTAGCCATGCCCGGTGAGCGCGAGGAAGACGTCGGATGGCGTGCCACCCTCGCCGGCCAGCGGGTCCTCGCTGATCTCGAAGGCGATCACGCGGATGCGCCGTTCGGCGAGCAGCCTTGCCGCCCCGGCGAAGACGTGCCGCTCGAAGCCCTCCACGTCGACCTTGCAGAACGCGACGTCATCTATGCCCGCACCCGCGGCCCAGGTGTCGAGGGTCTCGGCACGCGCCTCGGCCGTGAGGTCGGGGTGCACCTCCTTGCCGGCGTAGCTACGCATCGGGTGCTTCCCCATCGAGTTCCAGTCCGCGTGGACCGGATCGGAATAGACGTTCATCGTGATCGTTCCAGGCTGATCCGTCACGGCGGCGCGGACGACGGTGACGTTGCGGCAGCCGTTGATCGCGAGCGTCTCGGCCAGCCGGCCAGCGGTGGCCGGGACCGGCTCAAAGGCGTACACCCGGCCGTCCGGTCCGACATGGCGCGAGGCGTGGACGGCATACACGCCGACGTTCGCGCCGACGTCGAGAACGACGTCCCCGGGCCGCAGCAACGTGGACATCAGCGCGAAGGGCGCCCGGTCGGCGTGCCGATGGACGAGCTGGCGGGCCGTGGGACGCATATACGGCGGTATCAGGAGCCTTATCCCAAACTCGTCCTCGATGACAAACGGAGCGCTCCGCAGCACCCTGGTAGCGATCTTCGCCTGGAAAAGCGCGTCCTTGGCCCCGACCACCGCGCTCCGAAGGGCCGGATAGGAACGAAGCTTGGTMCCGGCCTGGACGATCCGCTGGTTCACCCTGGTCTCCCCTGCTGACRGTTGGGCGTGACGGAGGCCGAGCCCGGCGAGCGTCGCCCCCTGCCGTCGCCAGCCAGAGTCCGGGTTCCTCTCATCTTGTCCGCGCACCACAGCTACTCAGAGAACCGAGACATACACAGATGGTGTCCCCATGTGGGACTATGCGCCTCGCGGCCCCGGTCCATGGCCCCGCCAGATACCAAAGGAGGCCCCCGGACCGCACCGGACCCCGACTGCCGCACGCAGTCAACGCCGACGATGGTCTGCCATCCATAACGGCGAAAAGGACCAGGAGCGAGCCAACAGCCCTGCTAGCCCGGGAGCAAAAAACGGCCCAGCCGAAGTTGACCGAAGGTCAACGAGCAGCAAAGACCGGCCGCCTCACCGGCAGCCCAAAGCCCCGCAAGAATCAGAAGCACCGCACCACAAGGCCAGCTCGGGGTCCAGGGGGCGGAGCCCCTTGGCGTGGGGTCCGGGGCTCGGCCCCGGGGCGAAATCGCGGCTGCTGGCGAAGCCGACAAAGTCGGCAAGCAAGGAAGGCCAGCTCGTGGACCTAGGTGGACTTGAACCACCGGCCTCTTCCTTATCAGGGAAGCGCTCTAACCGACTGAGCTATAGGTCCGTGTGTTACGCCTGTGTGGCACACCCTACTAGATGCCCCAAGGTGAGGGCCAAGGTCGCGCCGGTGCCAAGACTACAGGATGGCGGCGCCGCTGTAGGCGGCGCCGCCGGCCGCCACTAGCGATCGCTGAGGGTGACCTCGATGCCGCCGATCATGTCTGAGCAGAGGTTGTACAGGAGTGCGCCGAGAGTCGACAGCAGCGTGATCAGAATGACGTTGATCGCGCCGATGAGCAGGCTGACCTGCATGGCGCGGCCGAATGACAGCCAGGAGCTGACGTTGTGGCTCTCRGGGTTCAGTGTGCCGGCCGCATCGGAGATGCTGTCGAAGACACCGATCGAGTTCAGGRCGAACCAGAGCACCGCGACGGCGACCATGATGACGAGGAAGACGCAGAGCGAGAACGCGAACGCCAGCCTGGTCACGGTCAGCGGGGTGACGCGGGTGAGCCGTAGCTTGGYCCGCCGGCCAGCCTGGTTCGGGTCGTCCTCCTCGCCGCCCAGGTAGTCGTCCTGGTAGCCCTGGCGGTCCTGGCGGTCCTGGCGTGCCGGCTCGGGCCGCTCGTACCGGCCGGGCTGGCCCGGGTGGGTGGGATGCCCGGGGGGACCGGCCGCGCCGCCGGGTTCCTGCCGGTCCGCACGTGGCGGCCTGGCCCACTCCTGGTCGGCCGCGGGACGGCCGCGGTCGGGTACCGGACCACCGACGGAGCCGAGGGGGCGGGAGCCGGAGGTAGGTGCCGGCACGCGTTCGGCCGGGACGGCGGGCCCACGGGACGGCTTGGCCAGGTCGGGCTTCGCCGGCTCGGCAAGGGTCCGGTCCGGGTCGGGGCTGGGGGCGGCCACCGCGGCGACCTTACGAGTCTCGGCGCCCGTGGTCGGACGGTCGGAGCGTTCTGGCCGCGACGCGGAGCGCCCTGGCCGGTCCCGCTCCGCACGCTCGGGAACATCACCACCGCGGGCACGGGCATCCCGGTTGGCGTCACGCGCCTTGTCCGGGCCCCGGGCTGGGTTACGCACGATGGCCATCGTGTCGGGGTCGCGCGGAGGTTGCGCCTGCTGGTCCGCTCCGGCCGGTTTGGCCGGCGCGCCACGGCCAGCCGCGGCATACGGCTCGGACCGGTCGGCGCGGTTCGAACCGCCCTTGCTCGAACCGCCCTTGTCGACGGGCGGAGGGGGTGCGACCGGAGTAGCGACCGTCGTGGTGGCCGCCGCGGCGGCGGCCGGTGGTGCCACCGCCGGCGTCGTGTCGAGAGTGGTCGACTTCGCCGCGGCCTTCTTCGCCGTGGCCGGCGCCGAGGACGGAGCGGCGACGGCTCGCACCACCGCGGTCTTCTCGTCGTCGGGCCCACCCGAGCCGGCTCCTGGCGCCGTGGGCGACTTCGTGGGCGTCTTCGTCGCCGTCCGGGCAGGAGTCACGTCGCCGGCCGGCCGGCCGGTGGCCGCGTCGTTCTTGCTCCCCGGCCGTTCGAAGAACGGGTTGCCGGCGCCCGAATCAGGGTTCTCGCCGTCGGTGGCGGTCCCTGGGAGCGCGCCGGACCTGCCCGGCCGTTCGTCCTTGTCGCTCACGCGTCTCCCCTCAGCTCCCGGTCAGCCCCGCAGGTCAGCCGGCCGCCGGCTCGTCGCCCTCGACGTCCTCGGCATCAGCATTACGCGCGACACCCACGACCTGCACACCGGGCTCAAGGTCGATCAGCTTCACGCCCATCGTCTGGCGCTGTGCCCGACGAACGTCCTTGGCCACGGTACGCAACACGCCGCCGTTCGACGCGATGGCATAGAGCTGATCGTCGGGCTCGACGACGAGCGCGCCGACCAGGTTGCCCCGGCTGGGAACAATCTTCGCGGTGAGCACGCCCTTGCCGCCGCGGCCCTGGATCGGGTATTCGCCCAGCGGCGTCCGCTTGGCGTAGCCGCCACTGGTCGCCACCAGCAGGTCCGCCCGCAGGTCCTGCTTGACAACGGCGAGCGAGAGCAGCTCGTCGGCGGCGTCGAACCGCATGCCGATCACTCCGGCGGTGGCGCGGCCCATCGGGCGCAGCTGCTCGTCGTCGGCGTGGAACCGGATCGACTGGGCGTTGCGGCTGACCAGCAGCAGGTCGTCCTCGGCGCCGACGAGCCTGGCTCCGATCACCTCGTCGTCCTCGCGCAGGTTGATCGCGACGAGGCCGCCGGTGCGGTTCGAGTCGAAGTCGGCGAGCGCGGACTTCTTGCACAGCCCGCGCTTGGTGGCGAGCACCAGGTAGGGCGCGGCCTGATAGTCGTGAATCGCCATCACCTCGGCGATGCGCTCGTCCTGGCCGAAGGCGAGGATGTTCGCCACGTGCTGGCCCTTGGCGCTGCGGGCCTGCTCGGGCAGCTCGTGCGCCTTGGCCCGGTACACCCGGCCTTTGTTCGTGAAGAACAGCAGCCAGTGGTGCGTGGTGGTGACGAAGAAGTGCTCGACGATGTCGTCCTCGCGCAGCGCGGCACCCTGCACGCCCTTGCCGCCGCGCTTCTGCGAGCGGTACAGGTCGGTCTTGGTGCGCTTGGCGTAGCCGCCTCGGGTGACCGTGACGACGACGTCTTCCTGGGCGATCAGGTCCTCGATCGACATCTCGCCTTCGAACGGCACGATCCGGGTGCGCCGCTCGTCGCCGAACTTGTCGACGACCTCCTTGAGCTCCTCGCTGATGATCTCGCGCTGCCGCTGCGGCGAGGCGAGGATGGCCTCCAGCTCGGCGATCCGGGCGCGCAGCTCAGCGGCCTCATCGATGATCCGCTGCCGCTCCAGGGCGGCGAGGCGGCGCAGCTGCATGTCCAGGATCGCGGTGGCCTGGATCTCGGAGAGCCGGTAGGGCGCCAGATCCTCGATGGTGGCGCCCGTCGAGGCGTAGCGGCCGTCCATCAGCTGTTGCCGCGCCACATCGGCGGACTCGGCGTTACGGATCAGTGAGATGACCGCGTCCAGGTGGTCGAGTGCCATGAGCAGGCCCTCGAGGACGTGCAGGCGCTCGCGGGCCTTGCGCAGCTGGTAGCGGGTCCGCCGGACGATGACGTCGACCTGGTGCTCGACGTAGTAGCGGATCATCTGGTCGAGCCGCAGGGTACGCGGCACGCCGTCGACGATCGCCAGCATGTTGGCGCCGAAGGTGTCCTGCAGCTGGGTGTGCTTGTACAGGTTGTTCAGCACGACCTTGGCGACGGCGTCGCGCTTGAGGTCGATGACCAGGCGCTGGCCGATCCGGGCCGAGGTCTCGTCCCGGACGTCGGCGATGCCGGAGACCTTGTTGTCGCGGACCAGCTCGGCGATCTTCTCGGCGAGGTTGTCCGGGTTGACCTGGTAGGGCAGCTCGGTGACGACGAGCTGGGTGCGGCCCTTGTTCTCCTCGACGTTGACGATGGCGCGCATCCGGATACTGCCGCGGCCGGTGCGGTAGGCGTCCTCGATCCCGGAGCGGCCGACGATGAGTCCGGAGGTCGGGAAGTCGGGGCCCTTGACGATGCCGATGAGCGCCTCGAGCAGTTCCTCGTCGGTGGCGTCTGGGTGGTCGAGGGCCCACTGGACGCCGGCGGCGACCTCGCGCAGGTTGTGCGGCGGGATGTTCGTCGCCATGCCGACGGCGATACCGCCGGCGCCGTTGACGAGCAGGTTCGGGAACCGGCTCGGCAGGACCAGCGGCTCCTGGGAGCGCCCGTCGTAGTTCGGCGCGAAGTCGACGGTGTCCGCGTCGATGTCGCGCAGCATCTCCATGGCGAGCGCGGCCATGCGGGCCTCGGTGTACCGCATGGCGGCGGGCGGGTCGTTGCCCGGCGAGCCGAAGTTGCCGTTGCCGTCGACGAGCGGGTAGCGCAGCGACCACGGCTGCGCGAGCCGCACCAGGGTGTCGTAGATCGCCGTGTCGCCGTGGGGGTGGTAGTTACCCATGACGTCACCCACGATGCGGKAGCACTTGAAGTACCCCCGGTCCGGGCGGTAGCCGCCGTCGTACATGGCGTAGAGCACCCGGCGGTGCACGGGCTTGAGGCCGTCGCGGACCTCGGGCAGGGCCCGCCCGACGATGACCGACATCGCGTAGTCGAGGTACGACCGCTGCATCTCGACTTCGATGCCGATCGGTTCGATCCGGTCGCCAGGCGGCGGTAGTACGTCGACCACGATGTCCTTCCAAGGCAGTGCGGAGCTGATCGGATATTTCCCAGATCAAGCAGGCTTAGACGGTTATGTCGTTCTGAAGTTCGTATGTTGCGTGAACCCGGCGTCGAGAGTTCGCTCCCCGGAGCCCTGGTGATCCGCACCAGCGGGCTCCGGTAACTCGCCTCCCGAGGCAGACAAGTTGCGGCAGAGGGTCAGCCCATTTCGTCGGGCGAAGCCCGACATCGGGGGTTCCAGGGGGTCGCCCCCCCCCGGGCAGACATCGCGGGCTACCGGGAAGCTGGCCCCACGCCAGCGAACAGGGCTACCCGCCTCGGTCAGCGAACAGTTCACCCCAGCTAGATATCGAGGAAGCGGACGTCCTTGGCGTTGCGCTGGATGAAGCTGCGACGGGCGTCGACGTCCTCGCCCATCAGGACGCTGAACAGTTCGTCGGCCACCGCGGCGTCGTCGAGCGTGACCTGCAGGAGGATCCGCTTGTCCGGGTCCATGGTGGTGTCCCACAGCTCGGTCGCGTTCATCTCGCCGAGGCCCTTGAACCGCTGGATCGCGTCCTTGGGCAGCTTGCGACCGGTCTCGACGCCGCGCTCGACGAGCCCGTCACGCTCCCGGTCGGAGTATGCGTACTCCCAGTCCTCTCGTCCCCATTTGATCTTGTAGAGCGGAGGCTGCGCCAGGAAGACGTGGCCCGCCTCGACCAGCGGGCGCATGAACCGGAAGATCAGGGTGAGCAGCAGCGTCCGGATGTGCTGGCCGTCGACATCGGCGTCGGCCATCAGCACGATCTTGTGATAGCGCAGCTTGGCGATGTCGAACTCGTCGTGAATGCCGGTGCCCAGCGCCTGGATCAGCGCCTGGACCTCCGCGTTCTTGAGTACCCGGTCGATGCGGGCCTTCTCGACGTTGAGGATCTTGCCGCGCAGCGGCAGGATCGCCTGGAACTTCGAGTCGCGCCCGCCCTTGGCCGAGCCGCCGGCCGAGTCGCCCTCGACGATGTAGACCTCGCAGCGTTCCGGGTCGGTGTACTGGCAGTCGGACAGCTTGCCGGGCAGGCCGGTGCCGCCGAGCAGGCCCTTGCGCCGGGTCAGGTCACGGGCGGCGCGGGCGGCGATCCGAGCGCGCTGCGCGTCGAGCGACTTGGAGACGATGGCCCGCGCCTCGACCCGGTTCGCGTCGAACCAGTCCCGCAGCGCGGAGTAGCACATCTCCTGGACGAACTTCTTCGCCTCGGTGTTACCGAGCTTCGTCTTCGTCTGGCCCTCGAACTGCGGCTCGGCGAGCTTGACGGAGATGATCGCGGTAAGGCCCTCGCGGATGTCGTCGCCAGACAGTCGCTCGTCGCCGCTCTTCGAACCGGCCTTCACGGGCTTGAGCAGGTTCTGGTCCTTGGCGTACACGTTCACCGCGCTGGTGAGCGCCGCCCGGAACCCCTCCTCGTGGGTGCCGCCCTCGTGCGTGTTGATCGTGTTCGCGAACGTGTAGACCGACTCGTTGTAGCCGGCGTTCCACTGCATCGCGAGCTCGGCCTCGATGCCCTTGCTCTTGGCCTCGAGCGCGATGATCGTCTTGTGGATCGGTTCCTTCGTCGCGTTCAGGTGGGTGACGAAGTCGGCGAGGCCGTTCTCGTACATGAACGTGACCTCGGCCGGTTCCTCCGGCCGCTCGTCCCGCAGCGTGATGGAGATGCCCTTGTTCAGGAACGCCATCTCCTGCAGCCGGCGGTAGAGCGTCTCGTACTTGTACTCGGTGGTCTCGAAGATCTCTTCGTCGGCCCAGAAGGTGACGGTGGTGCCGGTGCGCTGGCCCCTCTTCAGCGGCGCGCCCTTCTCGAGYGGGCCGGGGCGCTGCGCGGTGTACGTCTGGAGCCAGGTGAAGCCGTCGACCTTGATCTCGACGTCGAGCCTGGTCGACAGTGCGTTGACGACGCTGATGCCGACGCCGTGCAGACCACCGGACACGGCGTAGGACTCGCCGTCGAACTTGCCGCCGGCGTGCAGCTTCGTGAGCACGACCTCGACCGTGGGCCGCTTCTCGGTGGGGTGCATGCCCACCGGGATGCCGCGGCCGTTGTCGACGACGCGCACGCCGCCGTCGGCCAGCAGCGTCACCCTGATGGTGTCGCAGTACCCGGCGAGCGCCTCGTCGACGGAGTTGTCCACGACCTCGTAGACGAGGTGGTGCAGGCCGCGCTCGCCGGTGGACCCGATGTACATGCCTGGCCGCTTGCGGACCGCGTCGAGACCCTCGAGAACCTTGATCGAACTAGCGTCGTACGCCACGCACTGGGTCCCCTCGTCAAGGCCCCCTCGTTATGGRCCGAAGTCCTCATCAGTCTACCCGGCAACCCGCCATAACAGACGCAGGGTGACGCCTGACGTCCGCGTAGCGACCCGATGGAGGACTGGCCGAATCCCCCTACGCGAGGCGCGCCCCGCGTGCTGTGGCGCCGATCCACGCCGATTCCACGCGCTCAGAGCCCGGCCACGGGCCGATGGCTCGTCTGTCGGAACGCTGCCGGATCAGACCGTCACGATGCGAGACAATCGAGGGGATCGGCGCGAGCGACGCCTCCGGAACGGCTGACCTGCCATTTACCCGTAGGTGTCGCGAGGACCCCGGCCGCCTGGCATCTGGGCGGGCCCGTGCCGCCAGGAAGGCGCCGACGGCCCGCGCACGTTGATCCGGGTGACGACGTCCGGGCCCAGCTCACGGCGCAGCTCGCCGAGGATACGGCCGGCCAGGAAACGCAGCTGGGTCGCCCAGGCGGTCGACTCCGCGGCGAGCTCCAGCACCCCGTCACGCAGCGAGACCGGGGTGGCGTGCGCGCTGATGTCCGGGCCGACGATGGAGTCCCACCGGGCCAGCACCGTCGAGTCGGCCGCCTTCCCCCGCCAGCCACGCGCCGCGAGCATCCGCGCGACGGCGGTGCCGAGGGAGGCTGGCTCTCGCCACTCCCGCCCCGGCGCGGCGATTCCCGGCAGCCTTGGTCTGCGCGGTGGGTCACGGTCGTCGTCTCCATCCGGGTCCCCAGGACCGGCGCCGGGCCGCGAGGGGGGCGCGCCGCCGGGGCCCCCGTCAGGGTTCCGGCCCGCCTGGCCRCCCGGGCGGGCCCGGGCCCTGGCATCCGCTTTCGCGGCGGCGAGCACCTGGCGAGCCAGATCGGCCCCCTTGGGCGTCGCCACGCCGGTCGATGCCGCCAGTCCGGGCCGGCCGTCCGTCGCCGGTTCTCCTGGCTGTTCGCCTGGCTCAGTCGGCAAGGCTGACCTCCCCCGTCCGCACGGTGAACCGTGGCCCCCCCAGCTCCGCTGGCACGTCCGCGTCGACGGCCGCGGTGATCAGCACCTGCTCGGCCGGCGCGACCAGTTCCGCGAGCCGCCGACGGCGGTGCGTGTCGAGCTCGGCGAAGACGTCGTCGAGCAGCAGCACCGGGCCGCGGTCGTCCGCGCCCAGCAGCTCGAAGGCGGCCAGCCGCAGCGCCAGGGCGAGCGACCACGACTCGCCATGGCTCGCGTAGCCGCGGGCCGGGCGGCCGCCCACTGACAGGACCAGCTCGTCGCGGTGCGGGCCGGCCAGCGTCACGCCGCGCTCGACCTCCCGCGGCCGCAGGGTGGCCAGCTCCGCGAGCATCGCGTCCGCGATCGCCTCCCGATCGGCGCCCTCGGGCAGCGGCACCGAGCACCGGTAGTCGACGCCGACGGGCGTCGACGTCTCGGCTCCGGCCACGGCCGCGTAGGCCGCGGCGATCTGGGGGCGCAGCTCGTCGACGAGCGCGAGCCGGGCGGAGAGCAGCTCGGCACCGTGCCGGACCAGCGACTCGTCCCAGGAGTCCAGGGTGCGCAGGTCGCCCCTGGCGCGCAGCAGGGTGGTCCGCTGACGCAGCACCCGTTCGTAGTCGGCGATCACCCCGGCCAGCCGGGGAGAGCGCGCGACCAGCAGCTCATCCAGGAACTGACGACGGGCAGCCGGGTCGCCCTTCACCATCTGAAGGTCCTCCGGCGCGAACAGCACGACCGACAGCAGGCCGAGCAGCTCACGAGGCCGGGAGAGCTGGCGACGGTTCAGCCGGACCCGGTTCGCCCGGCCGGGAAGGATCTCGATCTCGGCCAGTGCCGCCCGCTCACCGCGCACGACGCGGGAACGGATCACGGCGTGCTCGGCGCCCTCCCGGATCAGCGGCACGTCGCCCGAGACACGGTGGCTGCCCAGAGTCGCGACGTAGCCGACGGCCTCGAGCAGGTTCGTCTTGCCCTGGCCGTTGGATCCCACGAACGTGACCACCCCGGGCGGGAGGGTCAGCTCAAGCGACGGATAGGACCGAAAATCAACCAGTTGCAGATGCGTCATGTGCACGCTTTTGGCTGCTCCCTCCGGTCCCGTTGCTGGTCGCTTTTTACTGCCTCCTTGCGTTTTCAGCTGGTTTGGGTGCCCTGCCTGGGTGCGATGGGGCTGGGTTGCCTGGCTGCCCCGTGGTTGGCGCGTCTCCAGCCGTCGGGCGCGCTGTTTGCCGGCCTCCTACGCCTCCTCGCGTTTCTGGCCGGGCTGGTTGCGCTGGACCGGGTGCGATGGGTCGCTGAGCGTCAGCCGTTCAGTTGGATTGGCATGAGCAGGTAGCGGTAGTCGGGGGCCTCGCCCTCGCCTGCGCCCTTGCCGGTGAGGATCGCCGGCTTCTTCGCGGCGACCTCGGCGTCGTCGGCGCTGGCGAAACCGAACTCGACCTGGTCGGAGTCGATCGCGTTCAGCGCGTCCTGCAGGTAGGCCGGGTTGAACGCGACCGCCAGGTCCGGGCCGGAGTAGGTCGAGGGCAGCGTCTCGGACGCCTGGGCCTCGCCGCCGTTGCTACCGGCCTCCAGCTCCAGGTGGTCCTCGGTGAACGCGAGCTTCACCGGCGCGGTCTTCGGTGCCACCAGCGCCACCCGCTTGACCGCCTCCAGCAGCGGGGCCTTCTCCACCGCCGCGATCAGCGGGCACGAGTCGGGCAGCAGCTTGCGGTAGGGCGGGAACTGACCGTCCACCAACCGGGTGGTGGTCTGCCGGCCGTTACCAGCGAAACCGGCCAGCGCCTCGCCGGAAGGACCGGTGCCAAGCGCGATCGCGACCTCGACCGAGCCGCCGGACAGCGACCGGGCCGTGTCGAGCAGCGTGCGTGCCGGGATGAGCGCGACACCAGCCGCGTCGGGGCTTTCCGGGCGCCACTTGAGGGTGCGGACCGCGAGCCGGTA
This sequence comes from Pseudofrankia asymbiotica, assembly GCF_001983105.1. Classification (GTDB taxonomy): domain Bacteria; phylum Actinomycetota; class Actinomycetes; order Frankiales; family Frankiaceae; genus Pseudofrankia; species Pseudofrankia asymbiotica. Next base: position 146,338 of record NZ_MOMC01000024.1, read on the forward strand.
GCGGTCGGTGGCGGCGAGCGTCAGGACATCGCCCTCGATCTCCAGCCGCACTCCGGTGAGCACCGGCAACGTGTCGTCCCTGCCGGCGGCGACCGCCACCTGGGAGACCGCGGCGCCGAACGCGCCACCCTCGATGTAGCCGGTGATCGGCGGCAGCGGAGGCAACGCCGGGTACTCCTCGACGGGCATGGTCCGCAGGGTGAACCGGGCGTTGCCGCAGGCGATCACCAGGCCATTGCCCTCGGTCCACACCTCGACCGGCGCGGCCGGCAGCTGCTTCGTGATCTCCGCGAGCATCTTGCCCGGCGCGAGCGCCCGGCCCTCCTCGGAGATCGTCGCCTCCAGCTTCGCCTGGGCGGCCACCTCGTAGTCGAAGGCGGCGACCACCAGGCCCGGCCCGCTCGCGTCGAGCAGCAGGCCGGTGAGCACCTGCTGCTGGGCCGCCGTAGCCGTGCGACTCGGCAGGCTGCGCGCGGTCCAGGCGACCGCCTCGGTGAACTCGTCCCGTTCAACCCGGAACCTCATGCCTGCCTCCCTCTGGCGGCGACGAACCGAACCAGCATCTCAGAGCCCTCCGACAGCTCTGCGAGCGGTCCAGTCATTCATGCAAGCAGGCGATCACACAGAGCAACTATCGACGCGGGCGGCCCGACGAAGAACCCAGCCGCTTCCCGTCAGGACCGGGACGTGGCCACAACCAGACGCCGCGGCCGTCAGCCCGCCACCTCGCCGGCCCAGCTCCGGTCTCACCGGGGTGCGGCCAGATGGGCACCGACATGAAACACCTTGGCCAACGGTGAAGGGCCAACGACGGACGCCCGCTCGGTACTCCCGCTGTGTCCCTCGTCGAAAGGCGTGTGGACCCGCCATCGGGGGTAAAGCGTCCCATAGCCGCTGCCGGCAGGGCAGCGGCGGGCTGTCCGCTTGGGAACCAGAGCGGCCCCGCCGTGGGCATTGCCCTCGTGCGGCGGGTGCGGCCGGTGCGGCGGCGGCGAGCCGGGCGAGGCACCGAGCGCTTCATCCCCAGGCCCTAGCTCTTCAGACTTTGATCTCTCTGAAAATTTAAATGATCGTCGTAGTAGTAGGGCCTGTGGAAACTGGGGATAACCAGCGTTCGCGCAGGTCAGAGGCCCTGGAGCCCGGTGGAGATCGTGTGGGTGGAGCTGTGGGCCAACCCGGTCTTCGTCCACAGGGCGGTCTTGTCCCCAGGCGCCATGCACCGTTCATCCACCGGTTGCCCCCACGTCGTCCCCAGGCTGCCCCCCAGTTCTCCACAGCTTCTCGGCCCGGTTGTCCGCAGGTCACCCCCAGCTTGTCCACAGGCTTGTCCACAAGCTGTGGGTGAATACCACCCAAGTGGTCTCGCGGCAGCTGGGAGCGCTCGGCGGTTTGTTGTGGACGGTCCGGGCTGGTTGCGCGAGAAGGGTCTCGCTCGACGGATCGATGAGCGAAGTAATGAGAACGGGGCCTATCGGACCCCGGCGTCCTAGTCAATTGGAATCAGAACGGACTAGTCAGCCAGAATCAGGGCGAACGCTTACGCCCTCGAGACCTGGCGACGAGGTCTTCGAGCGCGCGAACACCCGCCAACTCCGTATACCCAAGATGTCCACAGCCTGTGGGCATCTTGGGGCGTCGGCGTGACGTGCCGTGGAGCGGAGGGCGCGGTGACCGGCGGCAGAGGTCAGAGGTGGCGGGTCTCGGCGCKGATGCGGTTGGTCAGCTCGGTGACCTGGTTGTAGATGGCGCGGCGCTCCGCCATCAGRCCGCGGATCTTGCGGTCGGCGTGCATGACCGTCGTGTGGTCCCGGCCGCCGAACTGCTGGCCGATCTTCGGCAGTGACAGGTCCGTCAGCTCACGGCACAGGTACATCGCGATCTGGCGGGCGGTCACCAGTACCCGGCTGCGTGACGTCCCRCACAGGTCCTCCATCGAGACCCCGAAGTACGCCGCGGTCGCGTTCATGATCGAGGTCGCGGTGATCTCGCTGCTGGTCGCGTCCGGGATGAGGTCACGCAGCACGATCTCGGCCAGCGTGCGGTCGACATGGGACTTGTTCAGGCTGGCGAACGCCGCCACCCGGATGAGCGCGCCCTCGAGCTCACGGATGTTGCGCTCGATGTGGGTGGCGATGTACTCCAGCACGTCCGGCGGGACCGGCAGCCGCTCGGTGGCCGCCTTCTTCGACAGGATCGCGATCCTGGTCTCCAGGTCCGGCGGCGTGACGTCGGTGATCAGTCCCCACTCGAACCGGCTGCGCAGCCGGTCCTCGAGGGCCGAGAGCTGCCTGGGCGAGCGGTCCGAGGAGATGACCAGCTGCTTCTCGGTGTCGTGCAGGGCGTTGAAGGTGTGGAAGAACTCCTCCTGCGTCCGCTCCTTGTTCTCGAGGAACTGGATGTCGTCGACCAGGAGCACGTCGATGTCCCGGTAGCGCCGCTGGAAGGCCTGCTGCCGGTCGTCCCGGATCGAGTTGATGAAGTCGTTGGTGAACTCCTCGGTGCTGACGTACTTCACCTGGGAGTCCGGGTAGAGCTTCAGCGCGTAGTGGCCGATCGCGTGCAGCAGGTGGGTCTTGCCCAGCCCCGAGTCCCCGTAGATGAACAGTGGGTTGTATGCCTTCGCGGGTGCCTCGGCGACCGCCACCGCGGCGGCGTGCGGGAACCGGTTGCTGTCGCCGATGACGAACGTCTCGAAGACGTACCGGGGGTTGAGCCGGGCCGGCTCGGACGGCCGCGGCTCCGGGTCGCGGCCGAGCCCGGCGGCGACCCGCTGGATCGGCGGCGCCGACGCGTCGAGGAAATGGTCCTGGGCTCCGCCCCCGCGGCCGATGCCGTCGTGGCCCAGATCCTCGCGCTCGCGCGTGACCGCTACCGGCGGCGACGGCAGCACCATCGGGCCCGTCATCGGCTCTGGATCCGTCTGGTGCTCGACGGTGACGGCGACCCGGATCTCCCGGCCGTACGCGGCGGTCAGCGCGGTGGCCAGGAACGGGCGCAGCCGGGAGTCGAGCAGATCCTTGGTGAACTCGTTCGGGGCCGCGAGCAGCGCGGTGTCCTGAACCAGGCCGAGTGGCCTGGTCAGGCGCAGCCAGGCCCGCTGCTGAGCGGACAGCGTCCCGTCGGCCACCCCGGCCACCGCCTGCCGCCAGACCGCGTGCAGGTCAGGGTCGTCCCCCAGCGGCAGCTGACGCTGAGAACCCGTGACGGAGGGCGGTTCGCGGTCGGTCACGGGTACTCCTTGGCGGGTTGGCCAGGTCGGCGGACGCGGGGTCCGGGAGCGCGACGCGGGGTCGCGTCCCTCGACCAGCGCACGACGAGTGGACTCGGTGGGACTCAGACGGGACCACGACGCGCCGCGCCGGGTTCTCCACATCGTCGTCCACAACCTGTGTACGGACATGACACCGCATCCGGCGTGCCGCCGGCACGGCAGCCCCTATCCCACCGACTGCGCCTTCTCTACCGACCGCACCTCTGGGGAGAAGGAAGACGGCGGGGCGGTCAGCGGGAGCGTCGGCAAGGGGCGACCCGGAGGCTGTGTAAACTAGAGCGTCGCCAGCGGTTTCATCCCCAACTGGGGTCAGCGCGCGTCCACCGGACCGCTCGAGGGGTACCTCGAGTACGTCCATCGGGCGCGTGGCGCCCTCTACATCGATGCGTGCGTCGAACTGGGGCCGCCACTGGCGTAGCCTGAGTACGGACAGCGTCTGCCTGTCGCGTCCCTGACCGCCTGTTACCCGGAGTCGTCACGTGAGCAAGCGCACCTTCCAGCCGAACAACCGTCGGCGGTCCAAGACCCACGGGTTCCGGCTGMGGATGCGTACCCGTGCCGGCCGCGCCATCATCTCCGACCGCCGCCGCAAGGGTCGCCGCGAACTGTCCGCCTGAGGCGGACCTCGCCGGCGCTCGGTTACCGGCTCCGATGCTTCCCGTCCGCTCGCGTGTCAGCTCCCGGGAGGAGCACGCCCGAATTGGGCGGGAAGGCCGCCGGTTCAGCTGTTCGCCGCTGATCGTTCATGCCCTCAGCACCCGTGATTCCGGCCCGGCCAGGGCCGGTTTCGTGGTGAGCCGCAAGGTCGGTACGGCGGTGACTCGTAACCGGGTCCGTCGTCGCCTGCGGGAGCAGACCCGCTCCCGGCTCGCCTCGGTGCCGCCAGGCACCCTGCTGGTCATCCGCGCGCTGCCGGCCTCGGCCGAGGCCAGCTCGGCCGAACTGGGCAGCGCGTTGGACCGCGGCCTCGCGGCGATGCGCGCCGGCCGGGCACGGTCCGGCCAGGACCGTTCGGCCCGTGCCCGCGCGACGACGGCGAAGCCGCGTCCGGCCACGGGCCAGTCGGATGACCCGGCCAAAGGCAGCGCCGCCATGACCAGACCTGGCGCGACCGCCGGCGTCCCGGATGACATGGCCGCGAGCCCGCCGGCGGGCTCGGACGAGCGGCGACGGAGCCGGCGATGAGCGGCCCCGCCTGCGCGCTGTGCGTGCTCGGGGTGCTCGCGCTCCTCGATCTCACGCTCGCGTCCGCCGCCGTCAGCCGGTGGCTGCCGCGAGTCGCGCGTGACCGTTCCGGCGCCGTCCGCGGCCCACTCGCGTGGCTGCTCGCCGCCCTTGTCCGCGGCTATCAGCTCGTCTGGTCGCCACGTTCGGCCGGCGCCTGTCGATTTGAGCCGTCGTGCAGCGCCTACGCGCTGTCGGCCGTTCGTATGCATGGCGGGGTACGAGGCGGCCTGCTTGCCTGCTGGCGCCTGCTGCGCTGCCAGCCGCTATCCCGCGGTGGGTACGACCCAGTACCTGTACAGTCCGCCCGAGGGGCCTGGAGGAGTTAGACCGGTGCTGGATCCGCTTTACCATCTCGCGGCGAACGCGATTGTCTTCTTCCACAAGGGCTTCGGTCCGATCTTCGGCCAGGACAGCTTCTTCGCCTGGGCCTTCTCCGTCGTCCTCCTGGTCGTCTGCGTCCGTATCCTGATCTTCCCGCTGTTCGTCCGGCAGGTGAAGTCGCAGCGGACGATGCAGCTGATGCAGCCTCGGATCAAGGAGATCCGGGAGAAGTACGGGCATGACAAGCAGGTCATGCAGCAGAAGATGATGGAACTGCAGAAGGAGCACGGCAACCCGCTGCTCGGCTGCCTGCCGATCTTCCTGCAGATCCCGCTGTTCCTGGCGCTGTTCCACGTCTTCACGCACCTGTCGCCGATGAACGAGGGCCCGGGCGGCGCGCTGATCTGGCGGCCGCGCGTCGGCCTGAGCGCCGATCAGGTCGAGCAGATCGCGTCGGCCAAGGTGTTCGGCATCTCGCTGGCGACGTCGTTCACGTCGAAGTCGAGCCTGCTGGACTTCCTGCACGCGAACGGCACGCACGTCAAGATCGTCGCCGTCGTGCTCATCGTCCTGATGGGCGCGACGACGTTCTTCACCCAGCGCCAGATCATGGCCCGTACCGGGCCGACCGACCCGCAGCAGGCGATGGTCCAGAAGGTCCTGCTCTACGGCTCGCCGGTCATGCTGGCCATCTTCGGTTTCCGGTTCCCGATCGCCGTCCTGATCTACTGGCTGACCACCAACCTGTGGAGCATGGGCCAGCAGTTCTACGTCATCAAGCGGATGCCGGCACCGACTCCGGACGCCTCCGGCCGGCTGCCCGGCGCCCGCCCGGCGACCGCCGCCGCCGTGAGTGACCGCCCGGCCCCCTCGCGGCCGGCGCCGGGCGCCAAGCCGGCTCCTGGCGCCCGCGCCAAGGGCAAGGGCACCGCCGCTGGCACCCGGCAGACCTCGATGACCAAGGCGACGCCGCCGGCCACCACGAACGGAGCGGGAGCGAAGCGGAACGCGACGCCGGCGAGCGGCTCCACCGCCGCCAAGAGCGGCTCCGCTCCAGCTGGCACCAGGTCGCCGCGTGGTGCGTCGAACCGGGCGGCGCAGCCGTCCGCCGGCGTGAAGGACGCCGCGGTGAAGGACGCCGCCGTGAAGGACGTGGGCACCACCGGCCCGGAGGCCTCGCCATCGGCGGACGCCGCCGCCGCTCCGACACCCGTCCCGGCCGGCGTCACCCGGCATGTCGGCGGGTCGCGCCCGGCCGCGAAGCGCAAGAGTGGCGGCAAGGGGAAGCGTCCCGGCGGACGGCGGTGAGCGATCGTGGTTCCTCCCCCGGCAGCCGGCCGACCTGGTGTGTCCTGAACGAGGGACCGCCGCCGACGGCGGCCCACCTACCCATGGAGTTGCGCTGATGAGCGGTTCCGACCTCGCCGCCCACGTCGACGAGGACCTGTCGCTGGCAGACGAGTCGACGAGCACGCAGGAGCGGCTGACTGCCCTGGAGCAGGAAGGCGAGATCGCCGCCGACTACATCGAGGGTCTGCTTGACATCGTCGACATGGACGGCGACCTGGACCTGGACGTCGAGGGCAGCCGCGCGGTCGTGGCGGTCGTCGGCGACGGCCTCGAGAAGTTGATCGGCCCGAGCGGGGAGACCCTGGAGGCCCTGCAGGAGCTGACCAGGCTCGCGGTGCTGCAGAAGACGGGCGAGCGCAGCCGGCTGATGCTCGACGTCGGCGGCCATCGTGCCCGCCGCCGCGCCGAGCTGCGCGAGCTCGCGGCGGAGGTGGCCAGGAGGGTCGTCGACGGGACGAAGAAGGAGAAGCTCGCGCCGATGACCCCGTTCGAGCGCAAGGTCGTCCACGACGTCATCGCCAGCGTCGACGGCGTGCGCAGTGAGTCCGAGGGCGAGGAGCCCAACCGCTGCGTCGTCGTCATGCCAGTCTGAGGCGATCGTCAGAAGCCGTCGGCATGCCCGACGGCCTGGCTTGGGTCGGTCCGGCACGGGTGCACCCGTGCCGGACCGACTTTTTCTGGAGGGCGATCGGGCTTGTCCGTTGACCGAGGCTCCCCGCTGCCCACCCGGAATGATGACCGCGCCGAGCCCGGCGACTCCGCGCGCGCCGTCCGTATCTCAGGCGGCGACGTCTCAGGCGGCGACGCGCGCCGCCGCCTGACGGCCCGCGTCGTCCGCACGGGGAGAAGCGACCTCCGGTGGGCCGGCGGGGTCGGCCTGGTACTGGTCGCCCTGGATGTCGTGCTACGGGCCTACCTGCGGCGGCCGTTCTGGTACGACGAGATCTGGCGGGGCCATTTCGTCGGCGAGCCGCTCGGGTCGTTCTGGTCGGAGCTGGCGCGGGCCAACACCCCGTCGGCCGTCGGCTGGGTGGTCATAGAACGCCTCGGCGGTGACCTGCTCGGCTGGCACGCGTGGGTGCTGCGCCTCCCGGGGTTCGTCGCGCTGCCCCTGCTGGGCATCGGGATCGTGCTGCTCGCGGCCCGGTTCACCGGCCCGGTGCCGGCGGCGTTCGCCGCCCTGTGGATCTGTCTGAACAGCACGCTTCTCGACCTTGGCACGCAGCTCAAGCCTTACACCGTCGAGATGCTCGCCGCCGTCGTCGCGGTCCTGCTGTGGATGGGTGCCGAGGGCGGGACCGCCCGCGGCGCCGGGTCCGCGGGTGTCTCGGACGGGCGGGCCGGCGGCGGCCTGGACCACGGGCGGCTGGCCAGACGGACGGCTGCCGGCCTTGTGAGCCTGCTCTCCGTCCCAGCAGTCTTTGTCATCGCTCCGCTCGTGGCGGCCGACCTGGTGACCGCGATGGTCCGCGCTCGCCGGGCTTCTCGGGCGGATGCCGGCGGCGCTCTCGCGGCGGGCGGATGGCGGGCACTGGAGGCACTGCCCGCCCTGGTGCTCACCGGGGCGAACACGCTGTTCTTCGTCGGTCATCAGTCCAGCCAGCGGCTGGGGCACTACTGGGACGCGCAGTTCCTCGCCGGGCGGGGGCTGGGCGGCGGTCTCTCCTTCATCGGCGGACAGCTGCGCGACTTCGTGACCGGTACGCCGCCCGGGATCGACCGCTACGACCCCAGCCTGCTGCACCCGCCGACCGACGGGACCTGGGTGTCGCTCTGGCTGCTCGCCCCGACCGTCGTCCTCTGCGGGCTGGCGGGTGTCGCGCTGCTCGCCCGGCGGCACGACGGCCGGCAGGTGCTCGCCGCGCTCGGCGGCGCGCAGCTCGCGATGCTCGCCGCGAGCGCGGTCCGGTTCTGGCCCTTCGGCCCGACCCGGACCAATCTCTTCCTGGTCCCGCTGATCGTTCTTGTGGTCGTCGCGGGTGCCGCGGACCTGATTCACCGCATGTTGAAGATCGTCAGGACTGGTACTCCTACCCCTAGGCGACACGTAGTTGTCGAGTCACTTTCAGTGACTATCTCGGCGGACGACGTCCGTTCCCTGCCGCGAGAGATTCCTGCCCAGGTAGACCCGGCCGCCGGCCAAGGCGCTCTCCCAGCGGGCGGCGGGCACGCGGCCCGGATCTCGGCGAACCCCGGAGCCGACAGCGGCGAGGCCGTGCCCGGCCGGAGGCCGCTCTGGCGCGCGGCGGGGGTCGTGGTCGTCGTGGCGCTCGTCGCCGCCGGGATCGGCGCCCAGGTGTCCTCGGCGGCTCGTGACGGCCGGCTCTACGAGCAGCGCGACCGGCTGCGCGGCCTGGACCTCACCATCGACGCCGCGATCGCGGCCCGCCGGCTCTACCGGCCGGGCGACCTCGTGGTCGTGGGGGGTCGGCTGATGCGCCCCGGCTGGATCTACGCCATGGAGGCCAGCGACGACGCGCCCCGTCGGCCGGCCGCTCTCCCCGCTCGGACCGCCCACGGCGAGCCCGCCCGGATACCCCGGCCGGACACGCTGTTCTTCTCCCGGCCCGGTGAGGGGGAGGTCGCCCGTGACGTCGCGGCCCGCTCGCCCGCCCCGCGGCGCGTCCTGCTCTTCGTCTTCGAGCCGGATGTGGCGGCCACGCGCGCGGACCTCGCCGACCTCCGCCGCGCCGGYTGGTGCCCCAGCGAGGTTCGCGCCTTCCCGTTGACCGGAACACTCACGACACTTGTGCACTGCCACTGACCATTCGCGACGAGAGCCGGGCACGTCGTGGATGCTTGGTGGGTGCGGCGTTTGCGTGGCTGCCTGGCGGCCTGTCCTCTGTCCTGGTCCCTGTCCGAGTTCCGGCTCCCCTGCGCGGTGGCCCGGTGAGCGAGGTCGTGGCCCCACCGCCGATGGCGGCCGAGGTGTTCGGTGAGGCGCTCGACCGCGCGGTTCGGTATGCCGAGCTGCTCTCCACGGCGGGCGTCGAGCGCGGGCTGATCGGCCCGCGTGAGACCGACCGGCTGTGGGACCGGCACCTGCTCAACTGCGCGGTGCTCGCCGAGGTCGTCCCGATGGGCGTGACCGTCGTCGATGTCGGCAGTGGCGCCGGACTTCCCGGGGTGCCGTTGGCGCTGGTCCGGCCGGATCTCCGGGTGGTGTTCCTCGAGYCGATGGAGCGCCGGACGATCTTCCTGCGGGAGGTGGTCGCCGCTTTGGACGGCGCGGACCGGATGTCCGTGCTGCGTGGGCGCGCTCCTGATGTCGGTGTCGGGAAAGACGGGCTACGGTGGGATGTAGCCGTTGCCCGAGCGGTGGCTCCATTGGAACGGTTGGGCGGCATGCTGCTTCCGGTCGTTCGACCGGGGGGTGTCATGCTTGCCATGCGCGGTTCGCGAGTCGACGAGGAGCTTGCCGAGGCGCGAGACGGCCTGCTTTCGCAGGGATGGCGGGATCCGCGGGTCCTGATGTGTGGAAATGATCGGCTGGCTGAACCCACTCGCCTGATCTCCGCGGAACGAGCGGCCGATGGGGCGGGGCGACGCGGCGTCGGAGACCGGCACGATGGCAGGMAGCGTGAACAGCAACGGGGACAGACGACACGAGAGCAACGGCGGGCACGCGGACGGACATGTTCCACGTGAAACAGCGTCGACGGGGCTGGGGCTGGACCCTCTGGACCCATCGACCCCGATCGGAGCGGCGGCGGCAGCGGCGGTGGAAGCACTGACTATGGAACGGCGACGACCTTTCCCACGACCGACCCGACAGCGAATCTTCGCGGTCGCCAACCAGAAGGGCGGCGTCGGCAAGACCACGACGACCGTCAACCTGGCGGCTGCCCTGGCCATGCACGGCGTCAGCGTGCTGGTCATCGACCTCGACCCGCAGGGCAACGCCTCCACGGCGCTCGGCGTGGATCACCGCTCCGGGGTGCCGTCCATCTACGAAGTGCTGCTAGGCGACCGACCGCTGGACGAGGTGGTCGCGAAGTCGGGCGAGGCGGAGGGTCTCTTCGTCGCCYCCGCGACGATCGACCTTGCTGGCGCGGAGATCGAGCTGGTCTCGATGGTGGCCAGGGAGGGCCGGCTGCGCCGCGCGATCGCGTCGCTGACCCACGAGGTCGACTACGTCTTCATCGACTGCCCGCCGTCGCTGGGCCTGCTGACCGTGAACGCGCTGGTGGCGGCCAAGGAGCTCCTCATCCCGATCCAGTGCGAGTACTACGCACTGGAGGGCCTCGGCCAGCTGCTTCGTAACGTCGACCTGGTGCAGGCCCACCTGAACCAGGAGCTGCGGCTCACCACGATCCTGCTCACCATGTACGACTCTCGGACGCGCCTGGCCGACCAGGTCGTCCAGGAGGTCAAGGAGCACTTCGGCGACCGGGTGCTGGGCACCACCATCCCTCGCAACGTCCGGCTCGCCGAGGCCCCCAGCTATGGCCAGTCGGCGCTGACGTACGACCCGGTCTCCCGCGGGTCGCTCTCCTACCTCGCGGCGGCCCGCGAACTGGCCGAGCGCGGCGTCGAGGCGCCGCGCGGAACGGTGAACCGGTGAGCCCGCCAGCCCGGCGGGTCGGCGGACTCGGCAAGGGGCTCGGCGCGCTCATCCCGACCGCGCCGGAGGGTGGCTACGACCGCTACGCGGGCAACGGCAACGGCGGCGCGAATGGCTCCCGGATCGGCACCGATCCGGTGCCCGTCCACGGCGCGGTCTTCCGGGAGGTTCCGGTGGACTCGGTGACGCCAAACCCGCGCCAGCCCCGGACGAACTTCGACGAGGAGGCGCTCGAGGAGCTCTCGGTGAGCCTGCGCGAGGTCGGGCTGCTACAGCCGATCGTCGTCCGCGAGGTGCTGCCGGACCAGTACGAACTGGTCATGGGCGAACGCCGCTGGCGCGCCTCCAAGCTCGCGGGCCTCACCGAGATACCGGCCATCATCCGGGACACCGCCGACGACGCGATGCTGCGCGACGCGCTCCTGGAGAACCTCCACCGCCAGCAGCTCAACGCGCTGGAGGAGGCGGCCGCCTACGAGCAGCTGCTACGGGAGTTCGGCGCCACCCACGACCAGCTGGCCACGAAGCTCGGTCGGTCCCGGTCGCACGTCACGAACACGATCCGGCTGCTCGGCCTGCCGCCGGCGGTCCAGCGGCGGGTCGCGGCCGGCGTGCTGTCCGCGGGCCACGCCCGGGCACTGCTGGCCCTGGGGGATCCGGAAGCCCAGGACCGGCTCGCCACCCGGATCGTCGCGGAGGGACTCTCCGTGCGGGCGGTCGAGGAGATCGTGGCTCTGGGCGACGAGGGCCCACGCAAGCGCGCACCCCGGGCACCGCGCCAGGCTCCCCCGGCGCTCTCCCAGGTGGCCGAGCGCCTGGCCGACCGGCTGGACACCAAGGTGAAGGTCGACATGGGCCGCAACCGGGGCAAAATCACCGTCGAGTTCGCAAGCCTCGAGGACCTGGAACGCATCGTCGCCGCCATGGTCCCCAGCGAGACCATCTGAGCGCGGTCACGCCCTCGAAGGGCCATCTTCCACCTAGGCGGAAGATGGCCCTTTCTCATGCCGGCGCGGGCGTCGGGGACGGCGTGCCGCCGATGGGGCGGAGGATGCCCTCGGGGGTCATCGAACCGAGGAGGCGCTCCAGGGCGACCTCGACGTCCTCGCGCCACGTGACGGCGTTCTTCACCTCGAGCCGTAGCCGGGGCCAGCGGCGGTGCGGGCGGACGGTCTTGAAGCCCACCGCCAGCAGGTAGTCGGCCGGCACGACGCAGCGGGTGCCCTCGTCCTGGCGGAGGTCGCCGAATGCCTCGATCGCGCGGTAACCGCGTCGAATGACGTCCTTCACCATCGCCTGAATGAGTACGCGCCCAAGGCCCTGCCCGGCAAACTCGTCGACGATTTTCGCCGTCATCAGGAGAACGGCGTCCGAGCTGACGGGACTGGTGGGGAAGGCGATCGAACGGGGTACGTAGGCAGGCGGCGCATACATCGCGAAGCCCGCGGGCGCGTTGTCGACGTAGATGACTTTCCCGCAGCTTCCCCATTCCAGCAGCGCCGAGGAGACCCAGGCTTCCTTCTCCAGATCGGTGCCGCCGGCCTCCTCGGCCCGGCTGCGGGCAACCGGTTCGAGCTCCCAGAACACACATCGGCGACACCGCTGAGGCAGGTCGTCGATGTTGTCGAGCGTTATGTTCGCGACGCGACGACTCATCGGTAGCGCTCCKCACGTCGAGGGATCCAGGCAGCTGGCTCTAGCCTAGGCGCCGCACCGGGAATCTTCCTGACGGGGCGGAGGGTCAGTGAGGCGCCCCACGCCCTGTCGGCGTTTCACGTGAAACGCCGACAGGGCGTGGAGGTCACATCGTTCAGCCGGGATGGCACGTCGCGGAGCCATGGTCTTCTTCGGTTCAAGGAGACTTCGGTGTGCGATGCCATCCGGACGCCCCGATCGCGCTAGCGCCGGAGCGGTGGACGTCGCCGCCCGTTTCACGTGAAACAGACGGCGTGAGTTCAGGGGCCGGTGGCGACCCGGGGAACCCGGAGCTGACCCGTCGGCGCGTCCTGCTCGGGCGGCAGATACAGCCGCTGGATGGCGGTGAGGACGGCCTCGGCGATGGTCGCGCGGTAATCGGCTGAGCCGAGGGCGGCGGCGTCGCGGGGATTCGTGAGGTAGCCGACCTCGATCCGGACCGCCGGCATGGCGGTCCGGCGCAGTAGCTCCCAGGTCTTGGGATGCGTCCAGCAGTCGAGCATGTCTGTCCGGGAGACGAGCTCCTTCTGGATGAGCATCGCGAGGCGCTCGCCCACCGCGGACGAGCCGTGGGCATTGCCGAAGTAGTAGCAGGAGACACCTTCGGCCTTGGGCGAGTCGCTGGCGTCGGCGTGCAGTGAGATAAGCACGTCGGCGCCGMGCTCGTTGGCCCGCCTGGCCCGCTCGGCGTCGTCCGGCGACTCGTCGTCGGCGTGCACCCGGAAGGTCTCCAGGCCGGACGACCGCAGCCGGGCCTCCAGCCGACCGGCGAGGTCCGCCACCACGTCCCGCTCGTTCAGCCCGGGTACGACGGCACCGGCGTCCTCGCCCCCGTGGCCGGCATCGATGGCGACGACCGTGCCGAGGAGCGAGGGTCCTCGGACAAGCAGCCGCGTCGACTCGCGCAGCACATCCGGGCGGCCGCCAGTGACCGTACGTTCCAACCGCTTGAGTTCGCGGAGGGTCTGGGGGCCGCAGCGCCCGTCCGGCTCGAGGCCCCGGTTGCGCTGGAAATCGCGGACGGCCGCCTCCGTGCGCGGGCCGAAGATGCCGTCGCTACGGCCGATGTCGAAGCCCATGCTCGACAGCCGCGTCTGCAGCGCGGCGACGTCGTCGCCGACGAACGGCCGACTGGCCACGTAATAGAGCAGCCGGTCACCCAGCCGGTGACGTGCCTCGTCGAGCGCGCGGGTGGTGTCCGGCCCGATGATCCCGTCGACGGACAGCCCGCGGCTCTGCTGAAACGCGCGCACGGCGCGGTCCAGGCTCTCGTCGAACAGATCTGCGCCAGGCCTCTCCGAGCCCTCGCCACCGGGCTGCCGGGGGGCCGCTGGTAGGAACGACAGATGCGTCAGGGCCGCGCGTACATCGGCCACGCCCGGACCACGGTCACCGAGCCGGAGCAGCTTCACGGGTCACCAGCGTAGGCGATGCGGCTGGGCCACCCGCGGTCGCGGGCGTGACTGTCCCGCCTAGTTCCTTCTCGCCGCCGAGCTCCTGCTCGTCCCAAGTCCACCCGGCCCCACCATCGCGGTCCGTTCTGGGCCTGGATCGGCCGGCGGTTCCGCTGAGCGGCGATTCGATCRCCGGACGGAGCGACCGGAAACGGACTCGGCCCGCCGGCGTCTCCGCGAGGGATGACACCGACGGGCCGAGGGGGCCTGGCGGCCGGGACCGGCATGGAGGCCATGGCCATGCAGCGGCGCGAGATCAGATGAACTCGGCGAGGTCGTTCAGCAGAGCACGCTTCGGCTTCGCGCCGACGATGCTCTTCGCGATCGCGCCGTCGACGAACACGGCCATCGTCGGGATCGACATGATCTGGTACGCGCGCGCCGTCTGCGGGTTCTCGTCGATGTTGAGCTTGACGACCCGCAGCGAGTCCGCGTGGGCCGCCGCGATCTCCTCCAGTACGGGGGCGACCATCTTGCATGGCCCGCACCACTCGGCCCAGAAGTCCACCAGTACGGGCTTGTCACTCTTGAGCACCTCGGCGTCGAACGTCTTGTCCGTCACCGGGGTGGTGGCTCCTGCCATCAATCTCTCCTTGTGTCGTGGGGACGGTGTCGTCTCAGGCCGCTGGCGCGGTCGAGCTGTCGCCGGTCTCGTGGTCCGCGATCCAGCGCTCGGCGTCGAGGGCGGCCGCGCAGCCGGTACCGGCGGCGGTGATCGCCTGCCGGTAGATGTGGTCGACCACGTCGCCCGCGGCGAAGACGCCGTCCAGGTTGGTCCTGGTCGACGGGGCGTCGACGAGAACGTAGCCCTCGTCGTCCAGGGTTACCTGGCCGCGGAACAGTTCGGAGCGCGGTATGTGGCCGATCGCGACGAACAGGCCCGTCACGTCCACCTTGTCGTCCGCGCCGGTCACCGTGTCGCGCAGCCGGACACCGGAGAGCTTGTGGTCGCCCTCCAGCCCGGTCACCACCGCGTTCCAGCGGAACTTGATCTTCGGGTTCGCGCGCGCGCGGTCGGCCATGATGGCGCTGGCGCGCAGCTTGTCCCGGCGGTGGACGACCGTCACGGAGTTCGCGAACCGAGTGAGGAAGGTGGCCTCCTCCATCGCCGAGTCGCCACCGCCGACGACCGCGATGTCCTGGTCACGGAAGAAGAAGCCGTCACACGTCGCGCAGGCGGAGACCCCGCGGCCGAGCAGCCTGTCCTCTTCCGGGACGTCCAGCTTCCGGTAGGCCGAGCCGGTGGCAATGATGACCACCTTGGCGTAGTGGACCTCCTCGCCGACCTTCACGACCTTCGGAGTGACGGTGAGGTCGACCTCCGTCACGTCGTCGGGGACCAGTTCCGCTCCGAAGCGTTCCGCCTGCTTGCGCAGGTCGTCCATGAGCTCGGGCCCCTGGATGCCCTCGGGAAATCCTGGGAAGTTCTCGACCTCGGTGGTGGTCATCAGCGCGCCACCCGCCGAGACGGCGCCTTCGAACACCAGCGGTCGCAGGTTGGCGCGCGCCGTGTAGATGGCGGCCGTGTAGCCCGCCGGCCCGGAGCCGATGATGATGACGTCCCGGACTCCGCTGTCCTGCGCTGTCACGCGCTGCTCCCTTCACATCGCGGCCGAAGCCGCTGTCACGCTAACCGCGCGGGGTTACCAGAGATTCCTGTCTCTACCACCGGCCGGAAGGCGGGAACTCCGTGTCCCGTCGTCGGACGCCTCGCGCCGACCCGGCAGCTGGAGACAGTCGTGCGGGGCAGGGCTGGCCCTGCCCCGGGGCCGACGGTACGAGCGGGGCCGGCAGCGACCGCTGATGGCTTCCCACCGCCTCCGCGGGTTTCGTACCCGCCCCGAACCTCGCGGCGGGCCGGCGAAGCTGATCTGGGGGGTCGGCGAGCTGGGGGGTCATTGATCCAGCGGGAACTCCGGCGGCCAGGGACAGGCATCGACAATATCGTTTCAAGCCCTGGTGGCGGACGCGTCGTACCAGGTGTGGCCGGCCAGGTGGCTGACGTCGCAGCCGAGGTCGACGACGGTCAGCTGGACCCGGTCCTGGCTGGGCGGCACCGCGCCGGGCGCCGCGRCCATCGCACCACCCTGGCCCGCGGGCCCCGTCTCCGGCGTCATGGGAACGCCCGATGTGCCCGATACATCCTGAATGTCCAAGACGACCAGCACGGCATCGCGGCCACGGTAGCTGACTCGGTCGATCGCCAGCACGGCACCAACGCTGGTGGCGAGCTTCCCGTAGCAGCCGAGCAGACCAGGGGTGACGACCGCCTTCCAGGCGGCTGTGGCGGCTGTGGCGGCTGTGGCGGACGGGTCGCCGGTGGCCTGGCCATCGGCCACCACGGTCGTACCCAGGCTGGTGTAGCCGGCGATCGTTATGCGGCCGGCGAGCAGGTCCTTGGCGTGCCGGGCCACGGCGTCCGGGCTCAGCACGGCGCGACTGTCGGCGACGTTTATCAGGTTGCTGGCGAGAAGCGCCGCTGACGGCGCTGACGGCGCGGCGGCGCCCTGGCCGCCCGCCTCGGTGACGGAGCCGCCGGCGTCGGCGGCCCTGTCGTCCGCGGACATGGCGGCGCTCGAGGTCGAGAGGTCAGAGGACGCGCTGTTGTGCCCCCAGACGACGAACAGCCCCGCACCGGCGACCACGACCAGCAGACAGGCAGCCAGCAGCGCGAGCCGTTCGGGCCGGACGGCCCGGGGGAGAACGGGCGACCTGGCGTGCGGCGGGGCCGTGAGGTGCCTGACGGTGCCGCTGTGGGTCGGTGGCCGTCTCACCCGGCCAGGCGCGCGTCGCTCGGCGCGGCGGTCGCGGCGGTCGCGGCGGTCATCCGAGCCGGCGGGATCGGGCCGTGGGGCCGTCGACGCCGGGGCCGCGGACAGGGCCGCCTGGATACGGCGGGCGACGTCCGGCGGCATGGTGATGGGCGCGAGCCGGGAGAGCTCGACGCGTACGTTGCGCAGCGCGACCACGGCCCGCTGGCAGTCGGCACAGGCCCGGACATGACGGTCGACGGAGCCCGGCGTGCGCTCGCCGTCCGCGTACGCGTCCAGCAGCTCGCCGTCAGGATGGCGCGGCGTCGGCTCGCCGCGTGCGTCAGGCTCCACCGCCCATCACCTCCCCCCTCTCCAAGACGGAGCGGACGGCCTGGTGGTTCCCCGGACGCAGATAGCCCAGCTGTTCCGCGAGCCGCGCCCGGCCGCGCGCGGCCCGGCTCTTGACCGTCCCGACCGGCACGCCGAGCGCCGCCGCGGCCTGCGCCACGGGCATTCCCTCGATGTCGACGAGCACGACGGCGGCCCGCAACGCCGGTGGCAGCCTGGCCAGAGCGCTCTCGATGTCGCGGCGAAGCTCACCCTCGGCGTGCGCGTCGCGCGGGTCGGCGGGCTCGTGCTCGACCCCGTCCGGGCCGGTCGGCATCGGCACGGTCATCGGGCGGGCGGCCCTGCGACGCAGGCGGTCCAGCGCGGCGTTCACCGTGATCCGGTGCAGCCAGGTGCGCACCGTCGACTCGCCGCGGAACCCGGCCGCGCGGCGGTGGGCGGAGAGCATCGCCTCCTGGACCGCGTCGGCCGCGTCCTCGGCGTCGTGCAGCAGCCTGTAGGCGACTGACCAGAGACGGTCGGCATTGGCTCGGAACAGCTCGGCGAACGCCGCCGGGTCGCCGTCGACATGCCTGCGCAGCAGCTCCGCGTCCGGATCGGACGACCACGTCGAGTCGGCCAGTTCGACCGGTTCGGCATGGTCGTCCCGGTCGGCCCGTCCGACCTGTGCCGGTGGGGGCGGCTCCGCCGGGACCGCCGTGCTCTGAGCCCCGGCGGCCCCGCCGGACACGTCGAGAGAGGTGCCCGGTATGGGTTCGCCGGTCTGGTCAGGCATCGCATGCGGCCGGGACGGTGCTCGCCGACGGCCAGGTCAGGACAGGAACTTGATCTCGGCGATCGAGGCCTTGAACCCGTCCGGCGGCAGCCCGGTGATCCAGAGCACCCAGTACTTGGCTGTCGTCGTGCTCGGGACCGGGATGGTCACGTCCGTGTTGGCCTGCCCGGTGACCGGCTGGCCGACCACCTGGTACGCGCCGTTGATGTCCGGGCTCTCCGTGTCGCCGGCGCGCAGCTCGAACGTGACCGGCCCCAGGGAGCCGATCGTGACCACGACCGAGCTCGGGTGCTGGGGCTGTGCGAACGAGACCAGGAACCCGAGGCCGGCCTTGAGAGAGCCGAACGCGGCCGACTTGTATCGCTCGGTCGTCCACTGCGTCTGCGGGTTGCCGTCGATGACGTTGTGGACGACGTCCTCGTTCTCCAGCTTGTCCGCACCGGTAGCCAGCGGGTCGTAGGAGGTGACATTCGCCGGAGGGAGGACGGCCCCCTGCGTCGCCGTCACGGACGGGGTCGGACCGTCAGCCGTGTTGTCGCCGTCTCCTCCGCCGCTGAGCTGGAGGKCGAGCACGATGCCGCCGGCGATGACCGCGACGACGACGATCGCGATGATGATCGGCAGTGCGCGTCGCCGGGGCTGCTGGTTGGCGGGGGGCCGGCCCGAGCGCGGCCGCTGGCCGCCGGTCCCGGCCGGCGGGTAGCCGCGCTGCTGGGGCGGATAGCCGTTGTCGTCGTAGCCGCCACCGCGCCGACCGCGGTCGTAGTCGTCGTAGTCGTCCTGGTAGCGCCTACCCCGGTAGCCACCGTCGTCGTAGCCGCCGCGGCCGTAGTCGTCCCGGTCCGGCGCCGGCGTCGCGAAGCCCGCCGTCGACGGCAGACTCGCGGTGTCGGGGCCGTAGCCGTCCGAGCCGCCGTAGCCCGGCGTCATCGCCTCGGTGCCCGGCGGCTCGTCGCCGAACGTCATCAGGCCGGTGTCGTGCAGCGCCTCGACCGGGGTGACCGCCTCCAGCTCGGCGATCAGGTCGGTGGCGGTGGTGATGGGCTCGCCGGCCGACTCGTCGCCGCTGAGCGCGGCCATGGTGATCGCGTCCAGGTCGCGCGGGACCGTGTGGTTGAGCTGGCGCGGGCTCTGAAGGCGGCCGTACGTGCCGTAGGGGGCTTCCGGTAGGCCAGTGTCCCCGGACAGCGGCCAGGCGCCCGTCAGGGCGGCGTAGAGCAGCCCGCCGAGCGCGCGTACGTCGGCGGCCTCGGTGCCGGCACGGTCCTCGGGCTCGGTCGGCCCTGTCCCGTCGATGTTCGCCAGCACGGCACCGACCTCGAGGTCGATGACCTTGACCGTGCCATGGCTGGAGACGATCACGTCGCCGGGGCGCAGCCCACCGTGGCGTAGCCCGCGCTCGTGCGCGGCGGCGATCACGCGCGCGGCGCCGAGGACGACGGCGGCGGCCTGCTCCGGCCGCAGCGGGCCCTCCTGGGCGAGCTGGCGCAGCGTGCGGCCGTCGACCCATTCGGTGATGACGTAGGAGACCTGGCCGTTGTCGGTCGTCGTCACGGTCGCGTCATAGGTGGACGCGGCGCCCGGGTGGACCAGCCGGCCGGAGTTCACCGCGGCCGACAAGAGCGACTGGGCGGCCTCACGGCGCGCCGGGTCGTCGTCGACGTGCTCGACGACGCGGACCGCGACCGGCCGGGTCAGCACCGTGTCGTCGCCACGCCAGAGCGTGACCGGACCGCGCGAGCTAAGTACACCGATGAGGCGGTAGCGGCGGTCGAGGACGGACTCCGCGAGGAGGGTGCCGTTATCGGCCGCTCCCGCGCCGGACGAGGCGTTGACTGTCACGTCGTTGTCGACGTCCGCGGACTGCGGCCGGTTGCCTGCCTCGACCACAACGCCTCCGTCGTCCCCGGATCCGTGGCACCGTCGCCACTGTGATCGCCTGGCCAGCGGCGGTCGATGCCCGCGGGCAGCGCCTCCTGACGGCGCACCCGATGGCCTCGTCCTCCCGCGCCGCTCGCCCTGGCGCCACTCGACCTGAGTCTGGCGCACCCGCGATGGCTCTTGCTGGCCGTTTGGCGATGTTCCCAGATTAGTTTACGGGGATCGCCCCGATGGCTCTCTCAGCCCCGGCGGAAACGTCGGGAAACCATCCGGGTCAGCGCCCGGACCTCGGGGATGCCCATCCGCGTGACCGTCCCGACGAACAGGGGCAGGCCGACCAGCGCGCCGACGAACACCGCCGTGAAGGAGCCGAGGAGCCCGTCGCCGAGGACGTCGCGCAGCCCGTGAGCGACGGCGCTGGCCGCAGCCGCCCCGATGCCGGCGGCGACACTGATCCGGGCGAGCGTCGCGATCACTCGATCGCCGTCCATCCCGCCGAGCCGGCGGCGCAGCAGCGCGATCGTCACGCACAGCCCGGCCAGGTAGCCGACGTTGAACGCGAGCGCCAGCGCGATCGCCCGGTGCTCCGGCGGCAGCAGGTGGCTCAGCGCCACGGCGGCCAGCACGTTCACCGCCACCACACCGATGTTCACCAGTGATGGCGTCCGGCTGTCCTGATGGGCGTAGAAGACCCGCAGGTGCAGCTGGAACACCGAGAATGGCACCAAGGCCACGGCGAACGCCGAGAGCGTGTCGCCAATGGCGACCGCCGAGTCGTGCTCGACGGCGCCGTGGTTGAACACGGCCACCGCGATGGGGCGGCCCAGCGCCAGCAGGAACAGCGCCGCCGGCACGATCGCCGTGAGGCTCAGCCGGGTCGCCGTCGACAGGTCGTCGAGCACCAGGGCGCGTTTGCCGTCGGCGGCGTGCGCGCTCATCCGCGGCAGCAGCGCGGTGATCACGGACACGCCGATGATCGCGTACGGGAGCTGGAAGAGCTGGTAGCCGTAGGCGTAGATGACGTTCGCGGTGACGGCGGTTGACAGCCGGGTGATGACCACGTAGCCGAGCTGGCTGACGATCACCCACAGGACCGTCCAGCCGGCGAGTCGCATCGCGTTGCGCAGTCCGGGGTGGGACAGGTCCAGCCGCGGGCGGTAGCGGAAACCGACCTTGCGCAGCGATGGGAGCAGCGCGATCGTCATCAGCACGACGCCGAGCGTCGTGCCGCCCGCGAGCACCACGGTCTGCGTGTTGGTGATCGTCTTCGGGCCGTCGATCTGCGGCGGGCGCGGCCCGGAGATCACATAGGTGAAGGCGACGCAGGTGGCGATGACGGCCAGGTTGTTCAGGACGGGCGTGAACATCGGCGCCGCGAACGAGCCGCGCACGTTGAGGATCGCGCCGATCGTCGCCCCGATGCCGTAACAGACGATCTGCGGCATGAACCAGCGCAGCATCTCCACGCCGAGGTCACGCTCCGGACCCGGATGGCCGATGTACGGCGCGACGATCTGGGGCGCCAGGATCATGCCGAGGACGGCGGCCCCGCCGAGCARCAGGATCATCAGCGTCAGCAGCGACGAGGCGAACCGGTCACCGCCGTCCGGGTCCTCCTTGGACGCCCGGACCAGCACCGGCACGACGACACTGGTCAGGATGCCGCCGATCAGCAGGTCGTAGACGATGTTCGGGATCGTGTTCGCGACGTTGTAGGCCTCGCCGACCGCACCGGTGCCGAGCGCGACCGCGACCGCGATGGTGCGCAGGAAGCCGGTCGCGCGCGAGGCGATCGTGCCGAGCGCCATCACGCCGCTGGCCCGGCCGAGGCCGCCCTTCCGCTGCCCGCCCGCCGGCCCGGAGGACCCCGCCTGCCCGGCGTTCCGCGCTGGGCGCGGGCCGGTGCGCCCGGTACGGGGGACCACCATCGTCTGGTCGGCCATCCGGCCGGCGGCGCGGTCCGTGCGTGCCACCGGACGGTCCGGCGGCACCGACCTGGGAGGTCGGGCCGGTCGAGCCTGCCGGCCCGGATCGTCTCCACGCTGGCGCGGC
Source organism: Pseudofrankia asymbiotica (assembly GCF_001983105.1). Taxonomy (GTDB): domain Bacteria; phylum Actinomycetota; class Actinomycetes; order Frankiales; family Frankiaceae; genus Pseudofrankia; species Pseudofrankia asymbiotica. Next base: position 168,029 of record NZ_MOMC01000024.1, read on the forward strand.
TGGCGCGGCGGCTCGGGCGGCGGGGTGCCGCGGCGGCCGTCGGCGCGGTGCGAGCCGAGCGGGCGGCTGTCGCGGCGGACCGGGGTGGTCGGGCGTGCCTCGGCCGGGCGCGGTGTGCCCGGTGGCGGTGTGCCCGGCGGCCCCGGCAGCCGACTCGTCGGCCCCTGCGGTGACACGGGGGGCGGCACGGACCGCCTGGACGGCGACGGCGGCGGTGGCGGTGGCGGGGGTACGGAGGGCTGGCGTGRCCGCATCGACGGAGCGGGAGACGGGGGAGGCACCGAGGGCCGTCGCGGCTGCGCGGCCGGCGGGGGTGATGGGGGTGGTGGCACGGACGGCGGAGGCGTCCGCGGCACGGCCGGCAGCCGGCGAGTGGGGCCCGCCGGGACGTCGTCCTGGTACCGGTCGTCCTGGTACGGGTCTTCGCGGTACCGCTCGTCGGCGCGGCGAGGCCCGCGGTAGCCGTCGTCCGGGTGGCGCTCGTCGCGGTATCGGCCCTGGTACTGGCCGTCGCGGTAGCGCCCGTCCTCGTACTGGTCGTCCCGATACCGCGCGCCGGGGCGGTGGGCGTCGCCGTAGCCGGCATCCGGGTGCTCGACGTCGGGGTAGCGGTCGTCCCGGTAGGGCTGCTCCTCGCGGTACAGGTCGTCCCGGCGGGTCGGGCCGGTCCCCCGGCGGTGCCGCGGCCCGGAGGGGCCGTCGGGACCGTCGGCCGGGCTCACGGCTCGCTCGGGTTGGCTGGCACCCCGCCAGCGTAGGCGCGTTCGGACTCGGTCCGTTGTGTTCCTGCCGCGTTCGCCTGGATCCGGCGCACAGGTGTTGTCGGAGGGTCGGTGACCTGCGAGGCGTTCGGGTCCGTTCGGGTGCCATCGGTCACCGTCGGCGGCTCGCCGGTCGGCGGACCACCGGCCAGTGGCTCGCCGGGTCCATCGCCGCCGTGGCGATTCGCGCCTCGGCGGCGGCGCCGGCGGACCAGGCGCAGCAGGACGGCCGCGGCGAACAGCCCGACGGCGGCGTAGGTGATCGCGGAGGCGATCGTGCCGTAGGCGGTGGAACGCACCAGGACCCGTGCCGGTTGGGTCGTCAGCCGCTTGCCGTCCGGCGTCAGCACCTGGACGTCGACCGGGAACGTGCCGGCCGCGTCGGAGCTGACGGAGATCAGTACCTGCTGGACACCGTGTGGCTGCACGGTGATGGGGATTGTGGAGGGCGAGCGCAGCCGGGTCTTGTCGTTGGATGACAGTCGCAGCACGACGGTCATCGGGTAGGCGTTGCCCGGGTGGGTGTCGCTGATGTTGTTCACGGTCAGCGGCACCGTGCCCTCGCGGCTGGTCAGGGTGACCTTCTCCGAGGCGCGGAACTCTATGCCACTGCGGATCAGGTTGGTCCGGCCGTCGACCTCCTGGCTCAGATGAACGGCGCCAGGCCTGTCCGCACGCCATTGCACCGAGAGCGCCGTCAGCAGGGTGTTCTTCATGGGACTGATGACGTCGTCGCGCAGCGTGCACGTCGCGGGGTGAATGATCACCGCAGGATTGACCCGGTCGTCGATCCGCGCGCACAGGACCGGGTCGAGCAGCTCCGCCTCGTCGCGCAGATGCTCCACCGCCTTGACGTAGTCCGTCGGTATCTCGCGGTCGGCCGCCCACTGCGGGTAGGTGAGCCGGAGGCGGGTCTTGTCCGCGGGCACCGTGGTGACCGATGGCGGGGTACTCCCGGTCGAGTCGCCGCCGGCTCCGCTCGCGGCCCCGCCCGTGCTCACGGGGGTGACGGGCAGCGCCGTCGGCTGGAAGAAGGGCTGGTAGCCGGAGCCCGCCGGAGAGCCGAGGGCATGCAGCACCTGCTGGGCCACCTGTGCCGACGGGTTCCAGTCGCGGGGGAGCGCCAGCACCGCGAGCCGGTTCTGGTTCGGCTTCTCCGAGGTGATCATGGCCAGCTCGGCGAACATGTCGCCCAGGGCCTTTGGCTCGTTGGACTCGGCCCCCGGCGCCGTGACCAGCTGGGTGAGCTTCGAGTCGGCCGCGAGCGCGCGGATCTGGCCCGCGGAGGTCGACTGGGTGGTGACCGCGGTGGGGGTCACGCCTCTGCTCGCCGCCGGCAGCAGCCGGTCGTCCATGATGACGGTCGTCATGTCGACGCCCTCGGCGGCGAGGAACGCCAGCGTCGCGCTGTCGGCGAGCCCGTCCACCGGGTAAGCGGCCTTCACAGTGTCCTCGTCGTCGAGACCGAGCGCCTTGGCCACGGCCATGCGACCGGTCTTCACCGCCAGGAGGGCGTCGTTGAGCTCGCCCGCGTGGACGAGCGCGGCAAGGTCGACGTCGCCCCAGGGCAACGCGAACACGACGTTGCCCCGGGTTTTGGCGAACGCGGTCAGATGGTCCAGGAAATTGGCCGCGTTCGTGCTCAAGGGCTGTTCCCGCACACCGCTCGGGCTCGCGAAGTGATAGCAGGTCCCGGGACCCGTCGCGCACACCGCCGGGGTGCCGTACGCGTCCTTAGCAGCCATCACCCGCAGGGTCTTCAACAGCGTCGGGTCGAGGGCGAGCGCGACCGCGGACTTCTGCCCGCTGGTCGGGTCGAGCGCGTCCAGCAGCCGGGACAGCCGACCGCCTGGCGCGATGTCCTTGGCCAGACTGTCGTCGGTCAGCATCCCGTCCGAGCGCAGCTTCGGCGGGGCCGAGAGCGGCAGCACGGTCGAGACCGCGGTCGCCTTCAGCGTCGGCTGCGGTGGCGCCCAGACGAGGAACGTGTAGGCGGCCGCGATCAGGGTCCCCGACCGCCGGACGGAGACCTGCATCGGGTAGATCGTCAGCTGAATCTTGTTGATCTTCTGGCGATCCAGCGTGGCGTCGAACGTGAACTTGTGATCGGGCCCGACAGGCCTCGGGTCGGTGAGCGGGGTGGGGAGGTAGCTGACGCTCGTCGGCTTGGCTCGCACCTGTTCGAGCTTGGCGCGGCCGCCCGCGTCCAGACTGATGCCCCCACTCATCACCCGCACCTCGACCTCGAGGTCCTGCCCTGGATCCGAGGGCGCGAGGTCCACGTGCCCGCTCAGGGTGAGCGRCACCCCCGGAGAGGCGACCGGCAGGTAGTTGTCCAGGACGACGCTGGTCCGTGGCGTCGCAGGTGCCGAGCCCGCTGCCGGCGTCGAGTCCGCCGCCGAGCCCGCGCCCGATGTACCGGAAGAGCTCGAGGCACCGGCGGTCGGGCTGGCGGTCCGACCTGTGGATGAGGCTGTGGACAACCCTGTGGATGCTGTGGATGAAGCAAATGACGGAACCGCCGGCAGCCCGGTCAGCGCCGCCGTCAGGGCCACCGCCACCGCCAGGTACGCGGGCCTTCTCACCCGCCGCGCGCCGGGACGGGTCACGCGCCGGCCGCCAGGAGCGCGGGGACGTCCTGCAGGAGCCGCCGCTCGTCGGCGTAGGCGAGCCTTCCGGCCACCTGGTCGAGCGGGACCCAGGCGACGGCGGTGACCTCGACGTCCGCGTCGGAGAGCTCGCCGGCGGTGCGCAGCAGCAGGTAGTGGTGCACCGTCTTGTGGACGCGCGAGCGGCCGGTGACGAACCAGAAGTCGATGGTGCCCAGCGCCGCCACGATCTCCCCGGTCACGCCGGTCTCCTCGGCGACCTCGCGGACCGCGGCCTGCTCGTTGGTCTCGCCGCCCTCGACGTGCCCCTTCGGCAGGGACCACAGCAGCCGGCCACGTCGGTCCCGCCGGGCGATCAGGGCCGCCTTCGCGTGGTTGGAGCGGGCGTCCAGCACGAGACCACCTGCCGACGTCTCCTCGATCCGACGCAGCCGGCGACGGCCACGGGGGGACGACGACGCCGGCATAAAACGATCGTACGAGCATCGGATGAGTCGTCCCCGGCGACTGTCCGGCTTGTCCGAATGGGGCGTGAGCTGGGCGCCGCCTGGCCGCTGGGTTGGCGCATATGGCGGCAGTTGGTACCAGTTCAGGAGCGGTGGGGTGGCGGGTTGGCGCCGGAGGGCAGTCATCGCGTCCAGGCTGGCCCCGGCGAGAGCCCCGGCCGGGCCCCGCGAGAACAGCGCGGTCCGCGTGATGGCACCGGTCCTGGTCATGATCGGATAACCGTTAGGGGGTGCCGGCGGTGGCCGCTACCCTGGTCAGGTGTCTGTGATCAGTCTCGACAATCCGCGCGACTCGGCTGAGCGCGTGGTCGCCGGAATGCTGAAGGTACCGCCGCTCGCCGACGAGCTCGGGCGGATCTTCGCGGCGCACGGGCACGCGCTGCACCTCGTCGGCGGCACCGTCCGCGACGCCCTGCTCGGCCGCCTGACCGGGATCGGCGGAACCGGTGGCGCCCCGGACCTGGACTTCACCACCGACGCGCGGCCCGAGCGGGTCCTGGAGATGACCCGGGGCTGGGCGGAGGCCACCTGGGAGGCAGGGATCGCCTTCGGCACCGTGGGCCTCGCCCGTCGCGGCGCCCGCCTCGAGGTGACCACCTACCGCGCCGAGAACTACGACCGCGACTCGCGCAACCCGACCGTCTCCTACGGCGACAGCCTCGAGGGCGACCTGGTCCGGCGCGACTTCACCGTCAACGCGATGGCCGTGTCGGTCCCCGACCACCAGTTCGTCGACCTGTTCGGCGGCATGGCCGACCTTTCTCGTGCCGTGCTGCGCACCCCCGGTCCGCCCGAGGTCTCGCTCGACGACGACCCGCTGCGGATCCTGCGGGCGATCCGGTTCGAGGCGCAGCTCGGCCTGGCCCCCACCCCCGAGCTGGTCGACGCGATGACGGCGCGCGCCGAGCGGCTGAAGATCGTCTCGGCGGAGCGGATCCGGGACGAGCTGCGCAAGCTGATCATCTCCGCCGACCCGGTCGCGGGCCTGCGACGGCTGGTCGACGTCGGCGCCGCCGCCGCCACGCTGCCCGAGCTGCCGGGACTGCGAATGGAGATCGACGAGCATCACCAGCACAAGGACGTCTACGCGCACACCATGACCGTGCTGCGCCAGGCGATGGACCTGGAGGACGACGGCCCGGACGAGGTGCTGCGCTGGGCCGCGCTGCTGCATGACATCGGTAAGCCGCGTACGCGCCGGCACGCGACCGGCGGCGGTGTCTCGTTCCATCACCACGAGGTGGTCGGCCGGGACATGACCCGCAAGCGGCTGGTCGCGCTGCGTTTCCCCAAGGACGTCGCCGACGCGATCACGCTGCTGGTGTTCCTGCACCTTCGTTTCCACGGCTACGGCACGGGCGAGTGGACCGACTCGGCGGTCCGCCGGTACGTGCACGACGCGGGGCCGCAGCTGCGCCGGCTGCACAAGCTGGTGCGCTCGGACTGCACGACCCGTAACAAGCGCAAGGCGGCGATGCTCGCCCGCCACTACGACTCGCTGGAGGAGCGGATCGCGGCGCTGGCCGCCCAGGAGGAGATCTCCGCGATCCGCCCGGAGCTCTCCGGCGACGACATCATGGAGATCCTGGGCATCCGGCCGTCCCGGCTCGTCGGCGAGGCGCGCCAGCACATGCTCGACTTCCGCTTCGACATGGGCATGGTCGGCCGCGACGCGGCCGTCGCCGAACTGCTGCGCTGGGCTGGCGAACGCGGCCTGCCCATCCCCGGCGAGAGCGGCTGAGTCGCCCTCGACGGCCCCACGTCCCCCGCCGAGAAGTTCACCCGCTGGGAACAGCTGGTTCCGCGGGGGCGGGGGATCTGTCGAGAGCGGTCTCGACGGGCGGCGTGCCGACGGCTCGGATCCGCATGTCGACCGCATGGCGGCGGGCGGCCTGGTAGTAGACGACACCGGCGAGCACATAACCGACGCCGGCGGCGATGATCGTCGGCGACGAGCGGCCGTTCGCCGGGACCACGAGGGCGGCGAGGGCGGCGGCGGCCACGAAGGCGACGTTGARCAGCAGGTCGTAGAGGGAGAACGCGCGGCCGCGGTAGGCGTCCGGGACCTCCTCCTGGACGATCGTGTCGACGCAGATCTTGCTCGCCTGCGCGGAGAAGCCGAGCAGCAGGCCGGCGGCGACGAACAGCGGTGACGAGAAGGGCAGGCCGAGCACGACCTCCACCACGCCGCCGCAGACGAGCACGATCATGATCCAGCGGGCCTTGGGCAGCCGCCGGGTGACTCTCGGGGTGACCACGGCGGCGGTCACCGTTCCGACGCCGCTGGCCGCGACGGTGACGGCGAGTCCGCCGAGGCCGCCGTCGGGCCCGGTGAAGTAGTTGCGGTACAGCAGGATCGTCATGACGAGAACCAGCCCGTAGGCCGCTCGGGAAGCGGTCAGCGCGGCCAGTGCCCGCCGCACGGGCCCGGTGCGCCAGAGCACCCGCGCCCCGTCGCCGAGGTCGAGGGCGACCTGGCGGAACTGTGTCGTGATGCCGGCCCAGCCGATGATCTTCTCCGGTCCGAACATGTGCCGGTGCGCGAGCCGCGCGGCCGTCGTCGCGGCACCGAGGTAGGCGAGGCACGCGAGGCCGGCGACCAGCGCCACCGAGGCGTCGCTGCCGCCGGTGAGGCTGCGCAGCCCGCTTCCGGCGCCCGCGCCGAGCAGCGTCACCACGGTGCCCGAGGTGACCGACAGCGCGTTCGCGCCGATCAGCCGGTCGACGTCGATCACTAGCGGCAGGCCGGCGGAGAGCGCGGCGAGCACGAACCGGTTGACGCTGACGACGGCGAGCGCCGCGACGTAGAAGTCCGCGCCGGTGTGGCCCGCGGCGATGAGCGCGACCAGGATCGCCAGCAGCGCCGCCCTGGTCAGGGAGCACACGACCAGCACCCGTTGGCGGGACACCCGGTCGAGCACTATTCCGGCGAACGGCCCGATGACGCTGAACGGCAGCACCACGATCGCCAGCGAGGCGGCCAACGCCCCCGGAGACGCCGCCCGCTCCGGCGAGAACAGGACGTAGCTCACGAGGCAGGCCTGGAAGATCCCGTCGGCGGTCTGCGACGTCAGCCGGGCGGCGTACAGCGCCCGGAACCCGGGCACACCCAGCAACTCCCGCAGTTTCCCGGCCCACGCCATAGCCCAGCAGCCTAGAAGCCATCCGGGTCGGAAACGTGCGGGAGGTGCTGGTTGGGCACCTGTCCAGGCCCCGGCCCCCGCGGGCCGGCGGGATCCGAGTCCCTGAGGGGGCTGGTTCCACAAGCGTTGTGAACGGATCGGGCGACGGCGCCACCCTGCGTCGTCAGAAGGTCATTATGCGCAGGCCGGCCGTCGTTCTACGTCAGGCAACTGTCACGAAACGTGGCCCACGGGCGGGAACGATGGCCCAACTATGTCACAACGTGTGGTGAGGTTCGCGATGATCCTTCACTATGCGTTATGTTCGGCCTCTCGTCCCCGGTGGGCCGCGGTCACGCTCCAGTGGCGGAGCCCGCGTGACCGTGGACCCTCAGTCGATGTAGCCCGCGGAGGTCCGACCCGATGGCCGACGCACGTCATCGTTCCCGTCATCGCGGCGCGGGTGAGAGCTCCACCCGCCGGGCAAAGATCCTGATCCCGGCGCTCGTGGTGCTGCTGCTGGCGGGCGGAGGCTACCTCGCCGGCACCCGGCTGTTGGGCGGCAAGGGGTCGGACGCCAGCTGCCAGGAGACGATGCTGCTCACGGTGCGTACCGGGTCGAGCCTGACCACGGCGCTGACCCAGGCCGCCACCGGCTACAACGACCAGCACCACCAGGTGCTCGGCAAGTGTGTCCGGGTGAAGGTGGAGACCGTCGACAGCGGTCAGACGGCGAGCGCCATCGCCGCCGGCTGGACGGACGCCGCCTACGGCTCGGCGCCCGACGTCTGGGTGCCCGAGTCGACGGACTGGTTGGCGCTGGCCAGGACTGGCGCCGCCGGCGCCAGGATGCTCGGCTCGGACGGGACCACGGTGGCGAGCTCGCCGGTGGTGCTGGCGATGCCGCGGCCGATGGCCACCGCGCTCGGCTGGCCGGGACGCCAGCTCAGCTGGTCCGACCTGCGGGCGAACGAAGGCTCGGCATCGTTCTGGGCCGATCGCGGGCATCCGGAATGGGGTGCCTTCAAGATCGGAGTTGCCAGTCCGGAGACGTCGTCCGCCGGGCTCGCCGCGGTCCTCAACGTCGTGGCGAGCAACGTCGGCCAGCCGTCGTCCGCGTTGACCGCGGCGCAGTTCGCCGACGACCTGAACACCAAGGGCGCGATCCTCACCTTCGAGCGTGGCACCGACCTGGTCGCGGAGTCGGACACCGACCTGGTCTCCGCCTACATCGGCTGGGGCAAGGACGCACCGACGCACATGTCCGCGCTCGTCCTGCCGGAGAGCCTCGCCTACCAGGTGAACATGGGCACCGGCGCCGTGATCTCCGACGACACGACCGATACGGCCCTGCCGGGCGGGCAGTTCGGGCACGGCCCGGCGGACGTCCCACTCGTCGCCGCCTACCCGACCGACGGCCTCGTCGTCGACGAGGCGACCTACCAGCCGCTGGCGCTGCCCCCGGGCTCCGATCGCGCGGCCGCGGCCCAGGACTTTCTCGCGGACCTCACCGGACCGTCCGGGCAGGCGACGCTGGCCGCGGCCGGCTACCGCTCGCCCGACCGGACCAACTCCAGGCTCACCGAGAAGGCGGGGTTCGTCCCGGCGCTGCGGACCGTGCCACCGAGCGCTCTCGACGGCCAGACGATCGACGGCGCGCGGCGCGCCTTCCTGGGCATTCATCAGCGTGGGAACACGCTGGCCGTCCTCGACACGTCCGGCTCGATGGACCTGGCGGTGCCGGGCAGCGGCGGCAAGACCCGCCTACAGATCGCCATCGCGGCGGCGAACGCGGCGATCCCGCTGTTCGCGAAGGACAGCCGTCTGGGTCTCTGGCAGTTCTCGACGGGGCTCGACGGCGCCAAGCCCTACCGCGAGCTGGTGCCGATCGGGCTGATGAGTGACACGGTGGCCGACGTGCCCCGTGAGCAGGCGCTCCTCACAGCCATCGGCGGGATGAAGGCGAAGGGCAGCACCGGCCTCTACGCGACCGCCCTCGCCGCGTTTCAAGCGCTGTCCGCGCAGTACGAGCCGGAGAAGCCCAACCAGGTCGTGCTGCTGACGGACGGGCAGAACGAGGACAAGTCCAGCACGCTGACCCTCACCCAACTGATCCAGACTCTGAAGAGTGAGTACGACCCGAAGAGGCCCGTCCACATCATCACGATCGGCTACGGGGCGGACGCGGACCAGAGCGCCCTGCGGCAGATCTCCGAGGCGACCGGGTCCAAGACCTACCCGGCCCAGGATCCCAACTCGATCTTCCAGGTGATGGTCAACGCCCTCACGGACCGCTAGCGCGCCGTCAGCGCCTGTCTGTGCCCGTCAGCTTCCGTCCGGCGCGGCGCGACGGGCGGAGCGCCGGACCGGTGGGTCGCCGGTGCCGATGGTGTACGTCGTCACAAGGTGGTTCCAGCCACACGAGACGCACACCTCGACGACGTAGATCTGCAGGTCGCTGAACCGGGCCGCCAGCTCCGGGAGGTCACTCGAGGCCCAGGCCCGCCCGGCGGTGGAACCGAGCTCGTCGCCGTAGCTGTACGTGACATGTACGAGCGGGTCGCTGGGCTTTGGGTGCTGAGGGTCGCCGGCGTGGCAGACCGGGCAGCTCTTGCTGGTCGGCTCGCCGTGGTGCCGGGCGGCCCGCAGCAGGTACGGGTTGGCGTCACAGACCTCGTGCTGGGAGACCCGGCCGGCGTGCAGGTCGGTCAGCGTCGCCCGGCGGACGAGCGCGTAATCGATGACCGACCGCGGTCCCATGCAGTCACGGTACCCCCGGACCCCCGCCGCTCCGCCAGAGTCGAAATGCGCGCTTGTCGTCACGTTCGGCGCGGGTGGGGCCTGGCGGGCGGACCGCGGCTGCCCGACCTGGCCGCCCGGCCGGCCACCGGATCGCGACACCCGTGTGCCTCTGGCCGGACGCCAACCAGACATCCCCTGTTGCCATGGTCGTCCCGACTCGTCTATGGTCGATGTATCGCCTCGATATGTTCGGACGACATGTTGAGCCGACATGTCGGAGCGACAGGGTGGGCCGAGAGGCCGACCAGATGTCGGGGCGAGAGATCGAGCAGGGTGTCCGAGCCGCTCAGGGCGGGACGGACGGTGGCGGTGACGCGGAGGGAGGGCGGCGCGGTGTTGGAGCTCGCGGTGCTCGGGATCCTCGCTGAGAGCCCGATGCATGGCTATGAGCTGCGCAAGCGGCTCGCGGCCGTGCTCGGCGCGTTCCACCGCTTCAGCTACGGCTCGCTGTACCCCGGCCTGCGCAAGCTGCAGGCCGAGGGCTACGTGACCTCCGACGACGCGGGCGCGGCGAGCCGGATCGGCGGGCGCAGCCGGGTCGTCTACACCCTCACCGCCGAGGGCAAGGAGCGGCTCACGGAGCTGCTCGGCGAGGGCGGGCCGTCCTCCTGGGAAGACGAGATGTTCGGCGTCCGCTTCGCCTTCTTCGGCAAGACGGACGCCGCGGTGCGGCTGCGCATCCTCGAGGGCCGGCGCAACCGGCTCGAGGAGCGGCGCGAGAAGGTCCGCTCCGCGCTCGCCCGCACCCGGGAGCGGTTCGACACCTACACGCTTGAGCTCCAGCGCCACGGGCTGGAGTCCGTCGAGCGTGAGGTTCGCTGGCTCACCGAGCTGATCGAGACCGAACGCGCCCAGGCGCAGCCGGGGACGACCGACCTGGACCTGCCAGGGCTGGGGCACTCCGCCCAGCCGTCGGCGCCCCGGCCGTCCGTTCCGCCGGTGACGCCACCCACCACAACGTCCCAGGACCCCGACGGTGAGGTCCCAGGGGCCCGGTGAGTCTCGCCCACTACGGGCGCGGCGCATCCGGTCCTGCACACACATTCCCGAGTAGTCAGAAGGAGCAAACCGTCATGGGTTCGGTACGTGTCGCCATCGTCGGTGTGGGCAACTGCGCCGCGTCTCTCGTCCAGGGGGTCGAGTTCTACCGCGGCGCCGACCCGTCCGACCAGGTGCCCGGGCTCATGCACGTGCAGCTCGGCGACTACCACGTCTCGGACATCGAGTTCGTCGCCGCGTTCGACATCGACGCGAAGAAGGTCGGCTGTGACCTGGCCGAGGCGATCGTCGCCAGCCAGAACAACACGATCAAGATCGCTGACGTCGCGCCGACCGGCATCACCGTGTCTCGCGGCCACACCTACGACGGCTTCGGCAAGTACTACCGCCAGACCGTCGAGGAGTCCGACGAGCAGCCGGTGGACGTCGTCGAGGTCCTGCGCTCGTCCCGGGCGGACGTGCTGGTCTGCTACCTGCCGGTCGGCTCCGAGGACGCGGCGAAGTTCTACGCCCAGTGCGCCATCGACGCGGGCGTCGGCTTCGTCAACTGCCTGCCGGTCTTCATCGCGGGCGTCCCCGAGTGGGCCGAGAAGTTCCGCGCCGCGGGCGTGCCGATCGTCGGTGACGACATCAAGTCCCAGGTCGGCGCCACCATCACCCACCGGGTGCTCGCCAAGCTGTTCGAGGACCGGGGCGTCATCCTGGACCGCACGATGCAGCTCAACGTCGGCGGCAACATGGACTTCATGAACATGCTCGAGCGCGAGCGGCTGGAGTCCAAGAAGATCTCCAAGACCCAGGCTGTCACCTCCCAGCTCTCGCACGACCTCGGCAAGGACAACGTCCACATCGGCCCGTCGGACTACGTCGCCTGGCTCGACGACCGCAAGTGGGCCTACGTCCGGCTCGAGGGCCGCGCGTTCGGCGACGTGCCGCTGAACCTGGAGTACAAGCTCGAGGTCTGGGACTCTCCGAACAGCGCCGGCGTCGTCATCGACGCGGTCCGCTGCGTGAAGATCGCGCTCGACCGGGGCGTCGGCGGCCCGATCCTGTCGGCGTCGAGCTACTTCATGAAGTCCCCGCCGGAGCAGTACCGCGACAGCGTCGCCAGGGACAAGGTGGAAGCCTTCATCCTCAACGAGGAGTAGCCAGCCGGCCACAGATGTGGCCGCGGCGGCGCACGCCCGACGAGGGCCGGACATCCGGAGGGGGATGCCCGGCCCTCGTCGCGTCTCACCGAGTCCCCGAGGCACCAAATCCCCGAGCCGTTCCCGAGCCATCCCTGAGCCGTGAGCCGGCGGTGCCCCTCAGGGACAACTTCCCGGGGGCCTGCCGCGTCTGCCTGGGAGGTACCCGGCACCGGATACCTGGATCTTCGTTCCAGGCCCGCCGCCTGGACGACACGTGACCAGGCCTGGGACGACAACGCGGTAGAGGCAGGCTGGCGGGACAGGGGGCCCGACGCGGCGGTCGGCCCGGCATGAGATCCTGGGGTGCCATGTACCGAACGCGACCGAATCTCCCACCTTGTCCCGGTCGCGGTGCGGGAAGGACGGGACGGCTTTGAGCCTGCCTAATGATCAGGAACCGGTCCGTCGACGCCCGGCGCCACCAGCGGGAGGCCCCGAGGGCGACGCTGCCGGCGGCCCACGCGGCTATGACGACCGTACTCAGGTTCCACGACCTGACCGGTATGACCGGCGGGGCCTCGACGAGTGGCCGGACAGGCCCGAGCGCGCCGACCGACCGGCCCGGCCCGAGCGGCCGGCCGGCGGCCGCGGGCCACGCCCCGGCCAGACCGGCGGCCCCAGCCCGACCGGCGGAGCCACCGCCACGTCCACCTCTACCGGCCGCCGCCCTGTCGCGGGGCGCGGCGACCGGACCGGGTCGCGCCCCGCGGCCGCCGAGCCGTCGTCGGACCGCCCGGCCTACCACCCGCGCGCCACAGCCAACCGCACGCGCGGCGGGGCCAACGGGTCCGGCGCCGCCCCCACCATGGCCGTCGGCGGCCGGACGCGGGGCGTCTCCGACCGGGGCCGCCGGCCGGCGCACCCCGCCGAGCGGGACGCCCTCTACGACACCGTCGACCAGGCCGCGCTCAGCCGGATCGAGCTGAGCGACCGCGACGAGCAGGCCACCACCTACCGCCGGGTCCCGTCCGACGGCGCCACCCAGGTAGGGCCGCGCCGTTCGGCGGGGCCGGGCAGCCACCGCCGCGCCGACGGCCTGGATGGGCTGGATGGCCCGGATGGCCGAAACGGCACCGGTCCCAGGCGCGCCGCCGCGGCCGAGGGCGCCAAGCCGGGGCGCAAGCTCGGGAACCACGGACCGAAATGGTGGCGGGCGCGGCCGCTGTGGCTGCGCCGGCTGGTGGTGTTCGGCTCCCTGTCCGGCGTGCTGCTGTTCGTCGCGGGGCTCGCGATCATCTACTCGATGACCAAGGTGCCGTTGCCCGACGAGATCAAGATCGGCGGCCAGACCTCGGTCATCTACTACTCCGACGGCCAGCACGAGCTCGCTCGGATCACGGGAAATCAGGACCGCACGACGGTCCCGCTCTCACAGATCTCCRAGGACGCCCAGCACGCGGTGCTCGCCGCCGAGGACCACAACTTCTACAACGAGCCTGGTATCTCGTATCGTGGCATCGCCCGTGCCCTGGTTGCCAACGTGAAGGGCRGCGGCGTCCAGCAGGGTGGCTCGACGATCACCCAGCAGTACATCAAAGTCGCCTTCCTCACGCAGGACCGCACGTTCTCCCGCAAGATGAAGGAGATCGTGATGGCGGTCAAGCTGGACCAGAAGTACTCCAAGGACCAGATCCTCGAGTTCTACCTGAACACGATCTACTTCGGGCGGGAGACGAACGGCATCGAGGCCGCCTCCAAGGCTTACTTCAACAAGCCCGCCAGCCAGCTCACCGCGGCCKAGGGCGCCGTCATCGCGGGCCTTATCCGCTCGCCGAACAACCTGGATCCGGTGAAGAACCCGGTTGCCGCGAAGCGGCGGTGGAACGAGGTCATCAACACGATGATCTCCCAGGGCTGGCTGAAGGAGAAACCCGCCTACCCGACGAACATCCTGCCCAAGAAGAACAACTCCAACACCTCCGACCAGGGCCGGTACATCCAGGACCAGGTCATTCACGAGCTCGGGCAGCACGGCATCTCCGAGGACGAGATCAACACCGGTGGCCTGCAGATCACGACGACGATCGACTACGGTCGACAGACCGCGGCCTTTGAAGCGGTTAACAAGATAATCGGCCCCGTCTATCCGAACCCGCTCAAGGACCTGAAGACCGGCCTGGTAGCGGTCGATCCGAAAACCGGGCGGGTACTCGCCTGGTACGGCGGCTCGCTGTACGGCAAGGATCCGAACACGGGATACGAGTCATACGTCGACACTCTGTCCCTGCCGATTCAKCCTGGCTCGACCTTCAAGACGGTGACCTTGCTGACCGCCCTGAACAAGGGCATCAATCTGAAGTCGATCTATGAGGCGCCGGACAAGGTGACGCTGAAAGGCACCACCTCGGCAGGTGACTACGTCGTCCACAACGACGAGGGTGATCCCAACTACCGGTACACCGATCTTGTCACCGCCACTGCGGCGTCRCTGAACACCGTGTACGTCCCCCTCGGTCAGAACATCGGCGTGTCGAACGTCATCAACATGGCGAAAAGCCTGGGCGTCGCGTCGCCCCTGGGGGAGGAAGCTGGCATTACTCTCGGCCAGGACGACGTGTACCCGACGGRGATGGTGTCGATCTACAGCACACTCGCGAGCGGTGGCGTGCGTACGACGCCGCACATCGTGGACCAGGTTGTGAATGGCCAGGGGCATGTGATCCTCAAGCCGTCATCCGGCGCGCAGACCGTCCTCGACGATCACGTGGTCCGGGACGCGACCTACGCGTTGCAGCAGGTGCTGAAGAAGGGCGGCACCGCCGCCAGCGCGGCGCTGGCCGACGGCCGGCCGTCGGCCGGCAAGACGGGCACCGTGCAGGGCTACCGCACCGCCTGGTTCTGCGGCTACACCCCGCAGATCGCTTCCTGTGTGGATATGTACCGCGGCAGCGGTGACAACTCCACCTCACTGGCGCACGTACCGGGTACCACCGGCAATGCCCCGGGCGTCTACGGTGGCGACTGGCCGGCGAAGATCTGGAAGGCATTCATGGACGGCGCGCTCAAAGGCCAGCCGGTCGAGAACTTCGACCCGCCGGCGTACGCCGGTGAGATCACGAACGCCTCCCCGTCGCCGACCCCGACGCCCGACATGCCGACCATGCCGACCGACAACCCGCCCGGTCTGCCCGGCTTCACCTACGACCCGCTGGACCCGCTCGGYATCAACCGCGGCCGGGGGACCAACAGTGGCACTAGCGGAGGCGGCGGCAACGACGGCGGTGACGACGCGACCGAGACCGCTGCCCCCACACCCAGTCCCACCCCCGACCGAGGGGGCGGAATCCTGCATGTGGGATAGGGGCCGCCGACCAGGTGCGCCGGTGTGCTGACCGGGGAGGAGCCGGCGGTGGCGGCGACGGTAGCCGTGGCGGTGACCAGGGCAAGACCACGCCGCCAACCCCGGCCCCAATGGCCATAGGTTAAGTGATCGTCGTGTCGGTAGGCTTGGTCTGTGGGTCATGACGGGAGTGAGGGGCTGTCGCCGGAGGGCTGGTTGCCGGACCGGGTGACGGTGGGGGTGYTGACGCGGGTCTTCCCGCCGGAGTTGGTGGACCGGGTGCTTGACGAGACCGACACGGCGGAGGTGCGGCGGCGGTTGTTGCCGTCGCGGTTGGTGGTGTACTTCGTGCTGGCGTTGTGGCTGTTCCGGGGCCGGAACTGTGGCTATGTGCAGGTGCTGGTCCGGTTGACGAACGGGCTGCACTTCCAGCGCCGGGCCGCGGTCCTGGCTGCGGGTGGGCCGGAGGCGCCAGGCTGGTCGCTGCCGGCGAGCCCGTCGTTGGGTGAGGCGCGGGCCCGGGTCGGCTCGGACCCTCTGCGGATGCTGTTCGAGCACGCCGCGGGGCCGGTCGGTGTCGCCGGCCAGGGCGGGGTGTTCCTGGGTGGGTACCGGCTGGTCCAGATC
>NZ_MOMC01000025.1 GCF_001983105.1 Pseudofrankia asymbiotica
GATCCTGCGGTTCGCCACCGACCTGACGGTCCCGTTCTCGAACAATCTCGCGGAGCGCGACGTCCGGCCGGTCAAGGTCCAACAACGCGCCTCCGGCGGCTGCTGGCGCACCCTGGAAGGCCTCGCCGACTTCGCGATCGTCCAGTCCTACCTGTCCACCGCCAGCAAATGGGGCCTCGACACCCTCGACGCCCTCACCCGGCTCTTCACCACCGGCCCCTGGCTACCACCAGCGGCACAACCCGTCTGATGACCAGCACAATCAGCTACGACGCCAGCTGAACAGCTACCTCGCGAGCATGTGGATGCCGCCCGTGCCCGAGGACGCGCTGGCGCCGGTCACCGAGCCAGACCTTCACGTCACGTACGCCAACGACGAATTTCTCCTAGCCACGAAGCTGATCGCCCAACGCCGCAAGGACTCACTCGACATCCTGGAACTCGCGGCGCGCACGGGAATGATGGATGCCACCGCGGACAAGCTCGAAGCACTGATCTACCGTCACTCCACCGATGTCGGAGCATTCGAGTTCATCGTCGACGGTACGGATATCCCGACGGAAATTCGGCTACTGGCCGAGCATGCTGCCCAGCTCCTCGCGCGTGCCCGGTCACTCGACGGGTGAGCCGCGCCGGCTCGCCGACGTGGTGGCGCTACGGCGCGGACAGCGATCAAGGCGGTGCGCAAGCCTGTGCCAGCAGCTGGTCGCCTGAGGCGACCTGGCCCGGCCTGACCTGACCTGGCCTGGCCTGGCCTGGCGAACGGGTCGCGCGAGCACCTCCAGCGCGGTCCGGTCGCGATTGACTCGATCGCCCTCGGCCCCCGGACGCCCACACAACCCGTTCCGCCCGTCCCGGCGACTACCATCCTTTCGAATTCGAACAGACGAACGAACACGGAAGCGATGCTCCCCGAAGGGGCCGCGGCTGGCCGGTATAGCTGTCGGCCTAGCACGTTGAACTGGCTTGTTAAGCCGAAACCAGGGTTCACCGGACCCCGCCGCCCTATGATTCTGGCGAGTCAAGGCGAGGGGTGGTGACGTGGCCGCGACCGGATCGCGTGTCAACCGACCCGCCGGAACGGGCAGCCGCGCGTCAGCCATTCCGGCGACGACGGAAAACGGCGATTACCTAACGCAACCGTCGGCCCTGGCCAAGGCAGCCCAGCTTGCCCTGGACATCGACGGAATCGAGCGCCAGATTCTGCAGCTCAAGGACCTCCTGAGGCAGCTGCGGCGTCATCACGAGAACTGGGTGGCCGGCGGGCGTGGCGAGCAGAACGTGACTCGCGTGCTGGTCGGGATGGACGACGCGGGGTGGCACGTCCTCCCGGACCGGCGGTGGCCCGGCAGCCGCCGCGCGAACATCGACGTGATTCTCGTGGGGCCCGGCGGGGTCTTCGTCATCGACGTGAAGAACTGGCGGGAGGCGAGCGTCCACGACGGCCGGCTGTGGCGGGGCGACGCCGACGCCGAGGACGACCTGGGCAAGCTGGTCAGGCAGACGGTCGCGGTGGAGGAGGTGCTGGCCGAAGCGGGCCTGCCACCGACCGAGGTGGTTCCGCTGCTCGTCCTGGCCGGTCGGCGCGGTATCAGGGCGTCTCTCGATCGGGTGATCGTGATCGGCGAGGACGACCTGGTTCGTGAGGTCGTCCCTCGCGGTGCCCGGCTGGCGCCGGAGATCGTGGAGCGCCTGCTGAGCTGCCTGGAGCAGGGCTGCCCGCCCATGCCACGCACGGAAGCCCTGGCGCGCCAGCCCGTTCGCCCTCGGACGGCCACCCCGCCGCCGCCGGCCGGGCCCGCGGTCCCGCCGGCTGCGGTCGAGGCGAGGCGCATCCCGTCGCGGCGAGACCCCGCGTCCTCGCCGGCGCCGGGCTGGACGCCGACGATCGAGGTCGAGCCCGCGCAGCCAGTGCAGTCCGCGCAGCCGGTACAGCCCGTACAGCCCGTACAGGAAACGCTGATGACCCGGGAGGAGCTCTGGCGAGAGCTCCTCGACGCCGCCGCGCGGGAGCCGATCGAGTCATGGATGACCTGGCTGCATCCGACGCAGGCTCGGCTGCCAGGCCGTCGCTTCTCCGGCCCGGCCCGGATTCGGGGCGCCGCCGGCACCGGCAAGACGGTGGTCGCCCTGCACCGCGCCAAGTACCTGGCCGCCCGCGGCGACCGCGTCCTGTTCACCTCGCTGGTGCGCACGCTCGGACCGGTCTACCGCCAGTTGATGACCACAATGGCTCCCGACCAGGTCGATCGGGTGGAGTTCGCCACTGTCCACGCCGTCGCCACGCGTTGCCTGCGCGAGCACGGCCTCGAGCGGCGCCACCAGCAGGATGCCGCCGAGACGTGCTTCTGGCGCGCCTGGGCGCAGGCCGGGAAGGGCTCGGTCCTGCCCGGGCTCGGCCTCTCGCCGCAGTACTGGAAGGAGGAGATCGGCACCGTCATCAAGGGCCGCGGGCTCACGACGTTCGAGCAGTACGCGAAGCTGGCGCGCATCGGCCGCCGCACCCCCCTGCCCGCGGGGCACCGCCGAGCGGTCTGGGACCTGTACGAGCTGTACGAGCGGCTGCGAACGGAACGCGGGATCCTCGACCGGGACGACGTGCTGCTGCTCGCCGCCGAGCTGGTCCGGGCGGACGGGCGGGCGCGGTACGACGCCGTGATCGTCGACGAGGTGCAGGACCTGACCTGTGCCGGTCTGCGGCTGCTGCACGCGTTCGTCGGTGACCGGCCGGACGGCCTGCTCGTCGTCGGCGACGGGCAGCAGTCCATCTACCCCGGCGGTTTCACGCTGGCTGAGGCCGGCGTCTCCGTCGTCGGCCGTTCCACGGTGCTCACTCGCAACTACCGCAACCGCGAGAGAATCGTGCGGTACGCGCAGGCCGTCGTCGCGGACGACAGCTTCGATGACCTCGACGGCGTCCAGGAGACCGGCAGCCGCGCGGTCGACGTCGACCAGCCCGGCGGAGACGTTTACGAATTCGCCGTCGCCTCGGCCACGGCCCAGGAGAAGGCGCTCTGCGACCACCTCGTCGCGCTGCACACCGCCCGGAGGGTTCGGTACCGCGACATGGCCGTCCTGGTCCCGACGAACGCCGCCGTCGCCTACTGGTCGCGAGTGCTGGCGCGGCGCGGCATTCCCGTGGTCTCCCTACGGGACTATGACGGGAGTGGCGACGAGGCGGTCAAGATCGGCACCTTCCACCGGGCCAAAAGCCTCGACTTCGGCCACGTATGCGTTCCGGACCGCAATCGCTTTCCCGAACCACGCCGCCCCGCCGAATCCGCCGAAGCGTTCAGCGAGCGCGCCCAGCTGGAGCGCCGGCAGCTGTATGTGGCCATCACGCGGGCGCGAGACAGCCTGTGGGCGGGCATGCGTGAGGAACTCGGGGCCGACCGACCGTGTGCTTCCACATAGGCGACATGCTCGTCCGGGCCACCGCCCACGATCTGCCCGACGAGCCCCGCGTGGAGCAGCTCCGATCGCGGTCCAGAATGGTGGTCACCGCCATCCACAGTCCGTTCACCAGCGACGAGCCGGCCGATCTCGGTGCGTCCGCTTCAAGTGCGGACAGCGCAGGAGTTGACCCATCGATGGCCGCGAGCCCGTTCCAGGCAGTTCGGACCTGGCGCCCCGCCACCGCTGCCGCACCCCTGGCCGCGGCCATCGCCCTCGTCGTTGTTCTGTGCATGGCCGCTACCGGATGTTCCTCTGGTGGCACATCTGGGCACCCGGATGCTCCCGCCGCGCCCCTGTCGCCCGCCGAGGCCGTCACCGCCGTACCACCGGGTTCTGGCAGGAACGTCGCGGTGAGCACGTCGGACGAGCTGACCGCCGCCATAGCCGGCGCCCGCCCCGGCGACACCATCGACCTCGCCGACGGCACCTACACCGGCAAGAAGGCGGTCGGGAAATACACGGGAAGCTTCTCCGTCACGACGGCGGGGACCGCGGCCGCGCCCATCACGCTCCGAGGGGGGCGTGGCGCGGTCATCGACGGCGACGGCCCCGGCGGGCACTACGGGCTGTACCTGGTGAAGGCCGACTACTGGCGGATCCAGGGAATCTCCGTGACGAACGCGACCAAGGGCGTGGTGCTCGACGGCTCGAACCATGTCCTGATCGACCGTGTCAGGGTCTCCAACACCGGCCAGGAGGGGGTTCACTTCCGCGCCTTCTCCAGCGACAACACCATCTCGGACTCCGAGGTGACGGCCACGGGCAGGCGCACGGCCGGATATGGCGAGGGCGTCTACATCGGCAGCGCCAACTCGAACTGGGGCACCTACACCGAGGGCCGGCCGGACGCCTCGGACCGCAACCAGGTCATCGGCAACACCTTCAGCGACACCGCCGCCGAGAACATCGACATCAAGGAGGGCAGCACCGGCGGCCTGATCCGGGGGAACCACTTCGACGGCGCCGGCACGGGACAGACGAAGGACGGCGTCCGCAAGTCCGCCAACTCCGCCGACTCGTGGATCGACGTCAAGGGCAACGACTACACGATCATTGACAACACCGGCGCCCACGCCCTCTCCAACGGCTTCGAGATCCACGACGTCAAGGACGGCTGGGGCAGGGGCAACGTCTTCCACAACAACACCCTGGACGTCGACGCCTACATCACCGACGACCCCAAGCACTCGGGCTTCGGTCTCTGGGTGCAGAACACCGCTACCGGCAACGTCATCGGCTGCGACAACAMGGTCACCAACGCGGTGTCCGGGTTCGCGAACGTCGCCTGCACGCAGCGGAGCGGCTGATCACCTGATCGCGGCGCTCCGCTGAGGTCAGATCTCGCCGTACCTCGCCAGATACATTCTGAAATCGGCGAAGATCCTGTTCCGCAGTGGAATGATGTCCAGGTATTCCTGCGCGAAGAAAAGGCCCTCCGCGAGCTCCTCCGAAGGAAAATCGACAACCATGATCAGATCCGGGTTATGGGAGCCATAGAGCGTCTTCTTGACGAGCTGGCGGCGTACCACGGTTCCCTGGTTCTTCTCAAGATACGCCCGCACGAGCCCTGAGTACTCCGCGAAATGCGCCTCATATCCTTCCCTGAAGGAACCCTCGACCACGATCGTCGCCTGGCTCACCCTGACCCCCTCCGGTCGTGCCTTCCGGATCGCGCCCCACGCACGGTCTCACAGGCCGAATCCGCCACCCGGCGCGGCGGCGACCCGGCGAAGATCAGGCGAGCTGCTCGCGCAGCCACGAAAGGGCGTGGCCTTCGAGGCTCGCCAGGCCCTCCTCGGCGGTCAACGCGGTCGAGGCGACGACCGGAAAACGCCGCAACAGCCGGGACGCGGGATAGTAGACGATGCGCTCGCCGAACTCCGACCAGAGCCGGAACGAGCCAACCCAGGAAGCAACTCTTTCGTCCGTGCCCCGCGCGGCGAGCAGCGCCTCGGCGCTGGAGAAACGCTCGACGAGGTCCTGCTGGTCCTTCCGGTCGATCGAGTAGTAGGCGTAGATGTTCTCGATCGGGTCGAAGAAGTAGCCGAACTCGTGCCACTGGTCGGCTTCAAGGGTCAGGAGGGGGTAGGCCTTCGAGGTCACGGCGACGAACTCGCGCACGGAGAGCTGATCGTCAGGCATGTCCCGCACCCTACGACCCGAAGCGGGCAGCCGCGACCTGCGCTATCCGCGCTCGTAGCTCGCTCTCAAAGGCCGGCGTCGTCCAGTCGTCGCCCGCGAACTCGGTCCCCACCTCGGCCGTGACCTCGCCCACCTGCCGGGCGCCGTCGAACACCCTGACCACGTAGTAGCAGAGTTCACGGTACTGGTCGTAGCTGTCGAATACCGCCGTCCACGAGCGCTCGCCGTCGGCGGTCTCGTTCGCCGCGAACTCGGGCCAGGAAAACACCATCACCCGCTCCTGGGGCCGCGGCCCCGGGTGTCGGCATCGTCGCGAAGTCCCGTCCAGCCACAGGAGCCGGGCTACGCACCGCTGCCCTGTTTGCTGGTGGCCGCCAGGAGGTCCTCCGTCTGGGCGTCCGGGAGGAAGAGGGCCGCGACCGCCGCCGCGGCGGCGAGGACCGTGATCGCGATGGCGACGGTGTGCAGGGCGGGCACCTGACCGACGTGTGCGCTGCGCTGGGTGAACAGGGTCGCGACGACCCCGATCCCGAACGAGCCGAGAACCCGCTGGACGACGTTGAAGGCGGTGTTCGCGTCGGCCTGCTGCTCGGGCCGCAGCGGCTCGGTCGCCACCAGGACCAGCGGCGTGATGACCAGGCCGACCGCCGCCGCGCGGAGCGTGAGAATCAGCCCGGTGAGCCACAGCGGCGTTCCCGCGCCGATCGCGAACAGGCCCGCGCTGGAGGCGACCAGCAGGACAAACCCGCCCAGGACCGTCGGGCGTACCCCGATCCGCGCGGCGGCGCCCGCGCCCGCGAGCGTGCCGACGCCGGTCACGATCCCCTGTGGCAGCAGCGCCACGCCGGTGATGAACGCCGAATGGCCCTGGCCCGACTCCAGGAAGATCGGGACCACGAACACGATCGACCAGGCCGCGACCGACGCCGCCCCGCACAGGGTGAAGGCCAGCGCCACGGACCCCTGGCGCAGGATCGACAGGTCGAGCGCCGGATGCGCGACCCGGCCGGAGCGGACCGCGTAGACGGCGAGAACAGCGACGCCGGCGGCGATCGGCCCCCACGTCGCCGGCGGTGTGAGCGCGCCACGGGTGATCCGGTCAACGCCGTAGAACACGGCGACGAGTCCGACCGCGAGCAGGCCGAGGCCGGCGAGGTCGGGCCGGGCCGCCGGCTGGGCCGGCGGCCCGAGGTTCGCGGGCAGCCGCCGGGCCGCGGCGACGGCCAGCAGCCCGATCGGGACGTTGATCAGGAAGATGGCCCGCCAGCCCTCGCCGCCGCCGATCGCGCCGAGCAGCATCCCCCCGATGCTCGGGCCGAGCGCCGGGCCGAGAAAGAGCAGGACGCCGGCGGCCGGTGACATGCGCCGCGATCCGCCGGACCCGCCGAGCAGCATCGACATCGCCAGCGGCACGAGCGGCGCGCCCGCGAGACCCTGCAGCACCCGCGCGGCGATGAGCATCCGCACGCCCGACGACGCCCCGCACAGCGCGGACGCGGCGGTGAAGGCGGCGAGGAAGGCGGTGTACGTGGGGATGGTGCCGAAGCGTCGGGACAGGTAGGAGGTGAGGACGAGTCCTGTGCCGAGAGCCAGCAGGTAGCCGCTGACGATCCACTGCACCGTCGGCAGCGACGTGCCCGTCTGCCGGGAGATCGGCTCGACCGCGACGTTGACGATGCTGGAGTCGAGCATCGTCAACAGCGGGCCGGCGAGCAGCGCGTACTGCGCGCCCGCGCGGAACCGTACTACCTGGGTTGTCTCGGCGGCCGTCCTCGGCATGGCCTCGGTCACCACGTCCGTGCCTCCTCCCTGACCTGTGGCGTCGTGTGCTCGGCCAAACTGTCGGGCCAGGCGCCATCGTGACATGCGTCGTTTGCCTGCCTCGGGTCGGGACGCGCCAGGACAGGCGTTTGGTCCGCGAAGGACACGGTCAGCCCACCCTCTCGGGATCAGCGTGGTGTGGGACCCGCCGCCACCGTGGTCACGGCCATGGCCTCGTCCGGCACCGGGACGATCCCCGCCGCGCGCTCCAGGCCCTCGATCTCGGCCAGCCACAGCTCGGCCAGCTCCTCGGCGCCCGGCACCGGCAGGGTGAAGCCGGCGGTGGCCGTCCGCCCGAGGCCGCCGAGCGTGATGACCACCTGCCGGCGCCCCTCCCGCATGGCCGGTATCGGCAACGCCGTGGTGACCGGCGCTCCCACCACCGCCAGCGGGCCGGGGATCGGTCCCAGGTTCGTCGTGTTCGCGGCGGCCGTGCGGAGCTCCTGGCCGCCCCCGATGGTGCGGCGCCCGAGTCGGCTGGGTACCCGGTCGGACCAGAAGCGCTCGCCGAGGCTCGCGCTGGAGCCCCCCTTGTAGGGAGCGGTCTGGCGGTGCACCTGCTCGAAGCGCTCGGCCGGGGAGGCCGGCCCCAGGGGCAGCGCCACCCGGGTCGCCACGAAGGCGTTGCCGAGCATCGAGCGCTCGGCCGGGCGCCGGGCACTGACCGAGAGCACCGCCCGCACCGGCGACCGGCCCACCGGCGACGACCAGGCGGCGAGCGCCCCGCCCACGGTGACCAGGTAGACGTCGTTGACCGACCCCCCGTAGGCCTGGCCGACCGCGCGTAACCGGTCGCTTCCGATGGACGCCCACCCCACGCTGGGGCGACCGCCGCCCGGGCCGGTGAGCGCCGCGAGCCCGCCGGACGGCCCTGCCCAGCTGGTGGCCTGGCGCCGCGCGGCCGACACGAGCATGCCGGGCGTCAGCTTCCCGCCCCGCGTCCAGGCCGGGCCGGCCCCGGCGGTGGCCTCGTCGCCGAACAGGAACGTCAACACCCGGTTCTGCGAGAGCCCGTCCACCCAGACGTGGCTGGCGCGGAAGAGAACATGGACGTCGCTCGCGCCAGGGCTGGCGAGCAGGCCGACCTCCCAGGCCGGCCCGTCCAGCGGCGTCACCACCCCCGCCAGCCGGACGGCCTCCGCTCGCGCGTCGTCCTCGGTCGCGCCCGCCGGCAGCGGATACTCCCGCACGTGCCGGGTCACGGCGATCGGCCCGCCGGGTTCCCACCGCGGCGCGCGGCCACGGCGCTCCACCAGTCGCTCCGTGAGCACGGGGAACGCCCGGACGCGGTCGAGAACGGCGGCCCGCAACGCGTGGACGTCCGGCGCCCCGGACAGTCGCAGCAGGTAACAGCTGACGCCGACCGGACGGGTGGGATAGGCCCGTTGGAAGTCGAGCATGTACCGGTCCATCCGGCTCAGCGGCCGGCCACCCCCGTACATGCCACCACCGGGCTCCGTGCCCTCGAGGAACTGAGCGCCACCACCGGATTCAGAGCCACCAGCTGACTCAGAGCGCATCCCGACCCCCGTCTCGCGACGCAGGCCCTACGCCGGCGCCAGGCCCGCCGCGCGTGGAAGGATCTCCGTTTCTTCCGGCCGAGGCCGGTAACCACGCGTGACCGTAACGCCCTGTATGGGCTGTACTGCGCCAGCAGCCTACTGAGGCGCCGGCGAGCGGCCGCGAGGTGGTACGGATCCGGTAAACCCGCGGAGCCTGGAGCTTGCTGTCCGACCGGTGCGGGCCGCGGGGGCGGGCCGCGCCGAACCGCGTAGGTCTTCYAGCGGATTGACGGTGCGTCTGGAAACATTCCCGCGGYCGTTTCCACGCACCATTCACGATCATCGTTACTCGGCCGACAAGGCTCACCCCGTGGCCGCGGACCGCGGTATACCGCCCCGCGCCCCACTCCTTCGCGTTGCGCATACCCGCCACGCGATCAGTGGGGCACGGCGGCGCGCCGTCGCCAGCCTCGCAAAGATCAACCGATCATGGTTCCGCATCCCCGACCGGAGCCGGTCCAGAACTCTTATCCTCGTGAATCTCCGACGGAGTCCGTGCGCACGGCGCTATTACACCTCGACCTCCACCCATAGGTAGTCATAAAACAGTACCCATGCTGTCGCGTCGGCGACATCATCCTCCCCGCCCGCCTGCGCGCGCTGTCCAGTATCTGTCTTCGGCCCAGGGTTGCCAACACCTGAGCGCGGGCCTTCCCGGGTCCACCGCGGACCATCGGCAATACCATTTCCCCAGGTCAGGACACCAGCCATGCGGAGCCTCTCCCAAGCCGCCTGGGAGCTGGCCCCCAGGCGAGCCGGGAAATCCCGGGGCCCGCTTACCAGGTCTTTCCCAGGTGCTCGGGCCGTGACGCACCTATATTCATCCTTGTCGTTCGGTTTGCGGCCGGCATCGCCGCAGGGGGCGGCTCCCCGCCCCAGCGCGCCGGATGCAAATCGGTTTCCAGCCCAGCCAGGGAGCCAGTCGTGAAAATCGCGTGGCGAACCATCGGCGTTATCCGGAGCGGTCCGTGATGACAAGGGCGAGCGGCGAGACGGAAACGCGCGGGCGGGCCACGGCGAGCACCGACGGCTACCCGGACGGGCGAGCACTCACCGCCGTCGACAAGATCACACTTGGATACCAGCGGGCGTATCCCCGGACGCGACTCGCGGTCGGGAACCTGCTGGTCGGTCACGGCCMGGCGCCGGATATCCAGGAGCTGCGGGACCTGGTCGCGGACCGGGCCCGCGCCTTTCCACCGCTCACCCACCGCGTCGCGCGGGCGGGGTGGGGCCGCCTGGTCTGGACCGCCGACACCGACTTCGACCCGGCGCGGCACGTCCAGGAGTGCGGGGTGCCGGCCGGCTCGGGACTCGCCGGACTGCGCGAGGCGATCGAGCGGCTGTCCGCCATCGAGATCCCGATGGACGCCCCGCCGTGGCAGGTCTGGCTGCTCCACGGCAGTCGCCCCGACGGCTTCGCCGTGCTCTTCCGCGGCAGCCACGCCCGGATGGA
This sequence comes from Pseudofrankia asymbiotica, assembly GCF_001983105.1. GTDB lineage: Bacteria > Actinomycetota > Actinomycetes > Frankiales > Frankiaceae > Pseudofrankia > Pseudofrankia asymbiotica. Next base: position 10,438 of record NZ_MOMC01000025.1, read on the forward strand.
CGKGGCCGCGCTGGACCTGGTGCTCGGGAAACTGTTCGGCCCGCCCAGCCCGGGGGCTCGGCGCGAACCTCCCCGCCCGTTGCCCGACAGGCGCCGGCACAGCCTCCTCGCGGTCGCCACGGCGGCGGCGCGGTCGCTCGGCTGGCTGGCCAGCACGACCGCGATCGGCCCGTTCACCGCGGCCCCGACCGGGCAGACCCGCCACGCGTGGCTGGAGATCGACCTCGCCAGGCTGCGGGCGATCGGCCGGGCGTACGGGGCGACCGTGAACGACATCTTCCTCGCCGCGCTCGCCGGTGCCCTGCGCGCATGGTGCCCCCCGGAGGCCGGCGCGGCGCGCCGCGCGGCGGCCGGCCGGGGCGCGATACACGCCGCGATGCCGGTCAGCACCCGCCTCGCGGCCCAGCGGGACGTGGTGGGCAACTACCTGACCACCGTGCGCCTCGCGCTGCCCTACGGCGAGGCGTCCATGCGCGGGCGGGTCGAGGCGGTCCACCGGCAGACCGCCCGGCTCAAGCGGAACGGGGCCCCCGGCGTCGCGGAGCGCCTCTTCCTCTGGACGGTTCCGGCCCCGTTGCGGACCGCGGTGCTGTCCACCGGGATCGCCACCCGCGGCTTCGCGCTGACCGCGTCCAACCCGGCCGGCCTGACCGGCCCGTTCGAGATCCTCGGCCGGCCCGTCGTCGACGCCGTTCCCGTGCCGCCGGTCCCCGCCGGCCAGCGCCTCGCGGTGCTGCTCAGCGGGCTGGACACGCAGGTGCGCGTCGGCTTCTCGACGGACGCCTCGGTGCCCGGCCACGCGCGCCTGGCCGAGCTGTTCGCGGCCGAGCTCGACGCCCTCGAGGCCGCCGGCGGCATCCACCCCGACCCGTCGGGCGGGCCGGTGGCGGGCCCGGTGGCCAGCCTCGCCGGGCTGACCCGCCCGGCCACACCGCATTCCCTCGACACACCCGCCGTGGGCCCCGGCCCGCGGCCGGCGGATCCGTCGACCGCGGGTCCGGGACCGTCCAGCAGACCAGACAGCGACGAAAGAGCGGTTCAGCGATGACCATGCATGCGCGCCTGGTTGATCTCACGGTGGTGACGGCGCCAGACCCGGACACCGCGCCTCCCGTCCCCACGGCCTCTGCCCCCGCCGCTGCCACCTCCGCGGCTCCCGCGTCCGCGGCCGACCTCGTGGACGCCGCCGACCTCGCCGACCTCGCGGGCCTGCGGGTCCTGATCGTCGGGACCGGCCTGATCGGCACGTCAGTCGGCATGGCGCTGCGCCGGCACGGGACCGACGTCCTGCTCTACGACCGCGACCCGGCCCAGACGGCCGTGGCCGCGCGCCGCGGCGCCGGCCGGGCCTGGCCGTTCCCGGATCCCCGCCAGGCCGGCGTCATCGGGCCGCGGCAGGCGGGCACGGCGGATGACCCGGCGGCGGGCGACCCGGCGGCGGGCACCGGCGGCGCCGTGGCGAGCGTCGGACAGGCCGTCGACCACGTCGTGATCGCCGTCCCTCCGCGCGACGTCGGCCAGACGCTCGTCGCCTGGCAGCTCCTGCTTCCCCGGGCGACGTTCAGCGACACGGCGTCCGTCAAGGTCGAGCCGCTGACCGACGCCGAGCGGCTGGGCGCGGACATGTCCCGGATCTGCGGCGCCCATCCGGTGGCCGGCCGTGAGCGGGGCGGTCCCGAGTGGGCCGTGGCGGACCTGTTCGTCAACCGGCCCTGGGTCGTCACCCCGTCGGCGGTGACGTCCCGGCTCGCCCAGCGGCACGCGAGCCTCATGGCCGTCGGCTGCGGCGCCTGGGTCGCGCACCTCGACCCGCGCACGCACGACTTCGCCCTCGGCCTGCTCAGCCACCTGCCGCACATCGTGGCCAGCGCCTTCGCGGCCCGGCTGGCGACCATGCCGGAGGACCTGGCCCGCCTCGCCGGTCCCGGCCTGATGGACTTCACCCGGATCGCCGGGGCGAACGCCGACCTGTGGACGGAGATCGTCGGGGCCAACGCGTCCCCGCTGGCCGACCTGCTCGCCGACGTCGTCGCCGACCTCGGCCGGGTGCGGGACGCCCTCGGGGCGGGCGCGGTCCAGGGCAGCGGGACCGATCCGGTCGTCGAGTCGCTGTTCCGGATGGGGAACACGGGCCGCTGCCGGCTGGAGGCGGCGAAGGCCCTGCCCGCCCCCCGGGCAGCCGTCGACGACCACCTGAGCGGCGTCAACCACCTCAGCGGCGTCAACGGGCGGCTGTCGGCATGACCACCGAGGCCGCCGGCGGGCTCGGCCCGCTCGTCGCCGGGCTGCTCCCCTCGCCGTCGCCGATTCGTTTCCTGGACCCCGCCGGCGCGCGGGTGGACGAGCACGGCGGCTACCAGCCGCCGCCGGACGAGCTCCTCGGCCGGGCGTTCGAGGCCATGGCGCTGGTCCGCCGCTTCGACACCCAGGCCACGGCGCTGGCCAGGCAGGGCCGGGTCGCGGCGTTCCCGTCATCCTCGGGCCAGGAGGCGTGCCAGGCCGGCGCGGCGCTGGCGCTGCGCCCGGGCGACTGGCTGTTCCCGACCTACCGGGACAGCGGCGCGCTGCTGACCCGGGGTGTCGACCCGCTGGAGGTGCTGGCCCCGGTCCGCGGCCACGTGCACTGCGGCTACGACCCCCTCGCCCATCGATGCGCCCCGATGAGCACGCCGCTGGCGACGCAGGCACCGCACGCCACCGGCCTGGCCGTCGCGTCCCGTTGGAAGGGCACGGACGAGGTCGCGCTCGTCCTGCTCGGCGACGGGGCGACCAGCGAGGGCGACTTCCACGAGGCACTGAACTTCGCCGCGGTGTTCCGCGCACCGGTGGTGTTCCTGGTGCAGAACAACCGCTACGCGATCAGCGTGCCCCTGTCCCGGCAGAGCGCGGCGCCGTCGCTGGCCTACAAGGGCGTGGGCTACGGGGTGCGCGCCGAGCAGGTCGACGGCAACGACGCGGTGGCGGTGCTGGCGGTGCTGGCCGAGGCCGTGGGCCATGCCCGGGCCGGCCTCGGGCCGATGCTGGTCGAGGCGCACACCTACCGGATGGGGCCGCACACCAGCTCGGACGACCCCGGCCGCTACCGGGACGACGACGAGGTGGCCCTCTGGCGGGCACGCGACCCGATCGAGCGTCTGCGGGCGTACCTGCGCGGGCGCGGCCTGCTCGACGACGCCGCCGAGGCCGCCGTCGCGGCGCGGGCGGAGACGCTCGCCGCCCAGGTGCGGGCCGGCGTGGCCGACGACCCGCGGGTCGCCCCGACAGAGATGATCGACCACGTCTACGCCGTCACGCCACCCTTCCTGGCCGAGCAGCGGGCGGCGCTGCTGTCCGAGCTCGGCGCGGGCGGCGGGGGCGCGCGATGACCACGAGCCAGTCCACCGCGGTCCCTTCCAGGGCCCCCGCGGGCCCGGCGGAGCGGATCCGGCGGGTTCGAGGGCAGGCCGGTGCTCCGCCGTCGGCGACGGCATCGGCCCCAGGCATGGACGCGGGCACGGGCACGGACCCGGGCGAGGCGGGGCCGGCGTCGGCGTCGGCGTCGGCGGTGACCATGACGCAGGCGCTCAACCAGGCGCTGCGGGACGCGATGGCGGCGGACGAACGGGTGCTGGTGCTCGGCGAGGACGTGGGCCGCCTCGGCGGGGTCTTCCGCGTCACCGACGGGCTGCTCGCCGCCTTCGGCGAGCGGCGCTGCCTCGACACGCCGCTGGCGGAGGCCGGGATCGTCGGGTTCGCGGTGGGCCTGGCGATGTACGGCCTGCGGCCGGTCGTGGAACTGCAGTTCGACGCGTTCGCCTATCCGGCGTTCGAGCAGGTGGTCAGCCATGTGGCGAAGCTCGGCGCGCGGACCGCGGGCCGCCTCCGGCCGGCCATGGTGCTGCGCATCCCCTACGGGGGCGGAGTCGGCGCGGTGGAGCACCACTCGGACAGCTCGGAGGCGTACTACGCGCACACGGCGGGCCTGAAGGTCGTCACCCCGGYGACCGTCGCGGACGCCTACTCCCTGCTCCGGGACGCGATCGACGATCCCGACCCGGTGGTGTTCCTGGAGCCGAAACGGCTCTACTGGAACCGGTCGCCGGTGGAGCTGCCCGTGCGCGCCGAACCGCTGGGCCGGGCGGCGCTGCGCCGGGCCGGGCGGGACGTGACGGTGGTGACGTACGGGGCGACCGTCCCGGTCGCGCTGGAGGCCGCCGAGGCCGCCGCCGGGTACGGCTGGGATGTCGAGGTCGTCGACCTGCGCTCGATCGTGCCGTTCGACGACGACACGGTCGTCGCCAGCGTGCGGCGCACCGGCCGCTGCGTGGTCCTGCACGAGGCCCAGGGGTTCGCCGGGGTCGGCGCGGAGATCGCGGCGMGCGTCCAGGAGCGCTGCTTCCACTCGCTYGCGGCGCCGGTCCTGCGGGTCACCGGGTGGGACGTCCCGTACCCCGCRCCAAAGCTGGAACGCCACCACCAGCCGGGTGTCGCGCGCGTCCTGGCCGCGTTCGAGCGCCTGCAGTGGGACGACGAGCCGGACACCCGCTGGCTCGACCCGCCGGGGAGTCGGACGTCATGACCGGTACACGTGAGGCAGCCACCGCGGTCCCCACCGCCCGCGCGGGCGGCACCGGTGGCGCGAGCGGAGGCGGAGGCGGGGGCGGGGGCGGGGGCGGAGTCGGAGGCCGAGTCGCCGAGTTCGCCGTCCCCGACCTCGGTGAGGGGCTGACGGACGCCGTCGTGGTGCGGTGGCTCGTCGAGGTCGGGGACCAGGTCGAGGTCGACCAGCCCCTCGTCGAGGTGGAGTCGGCGAAGGCGCTCGTCGAGGTGCCCTGTCCCTACGCCGGGATCATCGAGGCCCGCCACGGCCACGCCGGCGACGTCCTTCCCGTCGGCTCTCCTCTCGTACGGGTCCGGGAGCGGACTGTCCCCGTCCCCGACCGGCCCACGCGGCCGGCACTCCCGCGGGTCCCGGATCCGATGCACCCGCCGGTCACGGGCCCGCCGCGGGCGATGGGTGAGACTCCGCGCCGGGCTCCGGCGGTGGCCGCGCCGGCACTCGTCGGCTTCGGCCCCGCCCCGACGGAACCCGCCCCGGCCAGGCGACCGAGGCCGCCGACGGCGCCCAGCGCGACCAGCGCGACCAGCGCGACCACCGCGACCACCGCGACCACCGCGACCACCGCGACCACCGCGCCGAGGGTCATCTCGCCGGTGGTTCGGCGGCTCGCCCAGGCCGCGGGCCTCGATCTGGCCGCGGTGCCCGCCACCGGCGCCGGCGGCGTCGTCCGCCGGGCCGACGTCGAACGGCTGCTGCCCGCGCCCGGCCGCGCCCAGAGCGATCCCCCGGAGTCCCGCGAGCCGTCCGCCGCGCCCGCGGTCCGCCGGATCCCCCTGGCGTCCCGGCGGGCGGTCGTCGAGCGGATGGTGCGCAGCCGCCGGGAGATCCCGGAGGCGACGGCCTGGCGCGACGTGGACTTCACCGGTCTCCTCGCGGCCCATGACGCGATCAACGCCCGGAGCCCGGAGCGGCCGGTGAGCGTGCTGGGCCTGCTGGCCAGGATCTGCGTCGCGGGGCTCGCGCGGCATCCCGAACTCAACGCCACCGTGGACACCGAGCGGGGCGAGATCGTCCGGTATCCGTCGGTCAACCTGGGATTCGCGGTCAACGGCGCCGGGGGCCTCGTCGTCCCCGTGGTCAGGAACGCCGACGCGCTGACGGCGCCGGGGCTGTCCGAACGGCTCCGTGAGCTGACCTCCCGGGCCCGTGACCGCTCGCTGACGCCAGCCGAGCTCACCGGCGGCACGTTCACCATCAACAACCACGGCGCCCTCGGCACGGACGGCGCCGTCCCGATCATCAACCATCCGGAGGTCGCGCAGCTCGCGGTGGGCCGGATCGCCGAGCGGCCGTGGGTCGTCGACGGCGAGATCCGCCCGCGGCGCGTGGCTCAGCTCACCGTCGCCTTCGACCACCGCGCCTGCGACGGCGCACCGGTCGCCGGCTTCATCACGTTCCTGGCCCGCTGCGTCGAGCAGCCGCTCCTCATGATCGCCGAGCTGTAGGAAAGAACGAAGGACGAGGTACCGAAGATGGGCGCGCGAACCGGCAAGGAGTTCCTCGAGGGGCTGCTGGACGACCGCGAGGTCTGGCTGGACGGCCAAAGAGTCACCGACGTGACCACRCATCCGCGGACCGCCGGCGCCGCCAGGAGCCTCGCCGGCCTGTTCGACCTGCAGCACGAGCGGCCCGACCGCTACCTGGCCGTGGAGCCGGAGAGCGGCGAGACGGTCGCGGTCACGCACCTGATCCCCCGTTCGGCCGCGGACCTGGCCCGCCGGCACGACGCGATCGCCGGCATCGCGCGGCGCACGCTGGGGCTCATGGGCCGCAGCCCCGACTACCTCAACGTCACGCTCGCCGGCTTCACCGGGCGTCCGGACGTGTGGAGCCGCGGCGGCAACGACGAGGGCACCGCCAACCTGATCGCCTACCACCACCAGGTGATGAACGACGACCTGGCGCTGACCCACGCGATCGTCAACCCGACCGTCGACCGGTCGCTGCCGGAGACCGCCGCCGGCGACGGCGAGGTCGTCGTGCACAAGGTGGCCGACACCTCGGAGGGGATCGTTGTGCGCGGCGCCCGGGCGCTGGCGACGCTCGCGCCGTTCGCCGACGAGATCTTCGTCTACCCCGGCTATCCACTGGCCGAGGGCGACGAGCGCTACGCCGTGATCTTCGCCATCCCGATGTCGACCCCCGGCCTGAAGGTGCTCTGCCGGGACAGCTACTCCTCGCCGGCGCCGGCGGCCGACGCCCCCCTGTCGAGCCGGTTCGACGAGCAGGACGCCGTCATCGTCTTCGACGACGTGGAGGTGCCGCGCCACCGCGTCTTCCTCGACGGCGACGTGGACCTGTACAACCGCGTGATGCAGCGGTCCGRCTGGACCGCGAACGTCATGCAGCAGACGACGATCCGGGCCGTCTCGAAGCTTCAGTTCGCCTGGGAGCTCGCGACCAGGATGGCCGAGGCGGTGAACAACACCAGCCCCGCGGCCGTCGAGATGCTCGGCGAGATCTGGAGCTACCTGGAGCTGACCCGGTCGGCGCTGACCGCCGCGGAGGCCGGCGCCCACGAGTGGGGGGCGGGAACGTGGTTCTGCGCCGAGCCCCCGTTCGCGGCCCTGCGCCCCACCCTGCCACGCTGGTTCCCGCGGGTGACCGAGATCATCAAGCTGCTGGGCAGCCACAGCCTGCTGGCCACCCCGACCCGGGCCGAGCTGGCGAACCCGCTGCTGCGCCCGCTGCTGGAGCGCTACTACCAGGGCGCGAACGGCCTGCCCGCCGACGAGCGGACGGCGTTGTTCCGGCTGGCCTGGGACTTCGTCGGCACCAGCCTCGCCGGCCGCTCCGACCTGTACGAACGGTTCTACCTCGGCTCGCCGGGCCGTTTCCTGCAGCTCGCCCAGCGCCAGGCGGCCCGCGACGCCGACTTCTCCCTGGTCGCCTCGGTCCTTTCCTGACCTGGCCGCGGCGAGCGCCACCCCGGGTTCTGCCTGCGACCCGGCGTAGGCGAGCGGTCGCGGCGGCATGATCTGATGGGATTTTCGCCGCTCTGGCTCTGAAAATTCCACCAGATCATGAGGAAACGGCGCCACCGGGAATCCGGACAGGACGACAGCTCGCGGTCTTCTGTCAGACGCCTGTTTTCGCCGCGTTCATCCGACGGACGGCGCCCGGTCGGCGGGACCGGCCGTGCGAGGCCTGGAACCGAGCTTTGTCGGGCAGCCGTCAGCGATCGGAGAGAACGGTGATTGACAGGTGTCGGCGGCCTGGGAGGAGGATCGGGGCATCGATTCCACGCAGAGAGATCCCCGATGAACACGTCAGTTGTGCTGCCGGTCGCCGGCGGCGTCGTCGTCCTGGCGGTGATCGCGCTGGCTGTGTGGGCGGTGCTCGCCCACAACCGGCTCGTCCGGCTCCGGACGCAGGTCCAGTCGTCGTGGGCGCAGATCGACGTCCAGCTCCGGCGGCGCCAGTCGCTGGTCCCCAACCTGGTCGACACGGTGAAGGCGTATGCCGCCCACGAGCGCGCCGCCCTCGACGCGGTCGTCGCGGCCCGGTCGGGCGCGATGGCGGCGGCGAGCCCCGGGCAGCGCGGCGCGGCCGAAGGAATGCTCTCCGAGGCGATCGGCCGGCTTTTCGCGGTCGCCGAGGCATATCCCGATCTGAAGGCCAGCCAGAACTTCCTCGCGCTGCAGGGTGAACTCGGCGAAACCGAGAACAAGATTGCCTATGCGCGGCAGTTCTACAACAGCGCCGTCCAGTCACTCAACGCGGCCGTCCAGTCCATCCCGACGAACATCGTCGCGGGCGCGGGCGGTTTTCACCAGGAGCCGTTCTTCGAGGCGGCGCAGGCCGAGCGCGCGGACGTCCGCGTCCGGTTCTGATGGGCTTCGAGCTGGGCCTCGCGGTCCCCGCGGTCGTCGGCTGGTTCGCCCTGTTCGGGGCATGCCTGCTGGTGACCAGACCGCGCCAGGTGACGCCCGCCGCGCCGACGCAGGACCTCGGCGGCGACGAGCCGCCGGCCGTCGTGAGCCTGCTCGCGAACGGCTGGCGGCACACCGGCGCCGCCGCCCGCTCGACCCTGCTCGACCTCGCCGCCCGCCGCCTCGTCGAGCTGCGCCAGCCCGGTGGCGACCCACGCCAGACGACGGTCCACCTGCCCCGGCGGGACGGGGACGGCGGCGCCAGCCTCACGGGCTACGAGCGACGCGTTCTCGACCGGGTGCGGGGCCTCGCCACCGGCGACGTGGTCCCGCTGACCGCGCTCACCTTCCGCGACTCCGGCCAGGCGAAGGCCTGGTCCCGGCGGCTGAAGGCCGAGGTCATCGCCGACGCCCGCCGGCGCGGGCTGACCCGCCGCCGGTTCACCCGCCAGATCAGGACCGTGCTGATGGTGGCCGCGGCGGTGGCGACGCTCGCGGTGCTCGTCGCGACGCTGCACTACGACCACCGCGCGCATCCCCACGACAACCCGGCCGCCCCGGTGGCGATCATGACCTTCCTGGTGCTGGCCGGGATCGCCAGCGTGCCCCTGGGCGAGCGGGACACCCCGGCGGGCCGGGCGGCGGCGGCCCGCTGGCTGGGGCTGCGGGAGTTCCTGCGCGGCGACGAGGCGTTCACCGAGCTCCCGCCGGCCGCGGTCGCGGTCTGGGACCGCTACCTGTCCTACGGCAGCGCCCTCGGCGTGACCCGCGTCTGCGACGAGGCCATCGACCTGGGGATGGGCGACCGCACCCTGGTGTGGTCGTCGTTCGGCGGCGGCTGGCACCAGGTGCGGGTGCGGTATCCGAGCCTGTGGGGCCGGTACGGCATGAAGCCGCTCCCGCTGGCCGTCTGGGCCGCCTGCTGCCTCGTCGCCGGCGTCGCCGTGCTGAACTACCGCGGCCGGGTCGGCGGCGGCGGGGCCGGCCAGGTCCACGACCTGCTCTGGCTCGTCAGCCTGCTGCTCGGTCTCTACCTGGCGATGCGGGGGGTGTACCGGCTGTTCCGCGTCGCCGTGGACGTGTCCTCGCCGGTGACCGTGACCGGCGAGGTGCTGTGGGACGAGCCCTGGCGGTCGAACTCCAGCGGGGACGACGGCGACAGCGTGCCCTGGCTGTACTACCTGGCCGTCGACGACGGCGGCACGGACGGCTCCGGGTATCCCGGCACGACCGCCTGGGGCGCGCCCAGGGAGCTGTGGGACCGCTACCACGTGGGCGACGTCGTGCGCCTGACCGCCCGGCCGTGGACCCGCCGGGTGCTGGAGATCACCGTCGTCGAGCGTGGCCGGGCCCGTGAGCTGCTCGAGTCGACGTCCGGCGACTCGACCGAACAGCTCGTCGCCGACGCGATGGGAGTCCCGCGAGCCGGCAGGAGGCGGGCCGAGACCGGTGGCAAGGGCGTGCCGGCCGCCGGCGGGCTACTGACCGTGGAGGAGGTCAGCCGCGCCGTGGGCAGGCAGGTGACAGCACTCGCCTCGCCGGTCCCCACACCGATGCCGGCGTCGATCCAGCTCTTCGAGGCGGACGGCCGCCAGGCGGCCGCGGTCGTCGTCAGCACGGGACTGGCCGGCCGGCTCGCGCTGCGCTCCCGCCGGGGCGGCACACCGCTCGCGGGCATCGGCGACGAGGCCTACCTGGGTGACCGGTGGGCCGTCGCCCGCACCGGGGACCGCGTGGTGAGCGTACGAATCGAGAGCCGGGTTGGCCCGGCCCACCCCGACAGCCTGCCCTGGCTCCTGTCGACCGCGGTGAGCCGCCTGCCGCGCGACCAGCCCCGCCGCGGCATCCCCAGCTCTTCCGCGTCGTAGTGAGCTGTTGGCACCGCCGCCCCCGAGCCGCGGCGGTGCCAACAGCGGCGCGCCTCCCGCTCGCGGCCTGCGCGGGAAGCACGCTGCCAGGTTGGACGCCGGGCATGGCGGGCGCGTTGCTCCGTCTTCGGCCGAATCCGCGACGAGTTTCCGGCCGGACAGGTCCCAGCCAGTCGGTCTGCCTGCCGGGCGGCCTGCCGGGCGCACGGCACGGCCGCACTCGGAATTCGATACTCGGGCCGGCCGCGGGCGGGCGGGCGGTTCAGCGCTGGCTGCCGCCCAGTTGAAGGCCGATGACACCGAGGATGATGAGCCCGAGGCAGCTGGCCTTGAGGACGCTCATCTCCTCCTTGAAGGCCAGCACACCGATCATGGCGACGATCGCGGTGCCGGCACCGGACCAGATCGCGTACGCGACCGCGAGCGAGATCGTCCGCAGCGCCCGGGAGAGCAGATAGAACGACACCGGGTAGCAGGTCGCGACCAGCAGGGTGGGCCAGAGCCTGGTGAAGCCGTTGGACTGGCGCAGCGCGGTCGTCGCCACGATCTCCAGCACGATGGCCAGGGCGAGCTGCACAGCCGCGGTCACTATCCGACCCTAGCCCGCGAAACCGCTGGCCGCGGGCCTGATCCGGCCATGTCACGCGGCGTTCAGCCGACGTCCTCGCGACCGCGCGGACGCGGTCGCGAGGGGCCCCGGGACGGTTACCAGGGGCGACCGCCGGGCCCTCCTGGCTGGCCGAACAGGCCGCCGAGGGCACCGCCCAGGCCGCCCTGCAGGTGGCCGGGCTGGCCGGGGCCGTGCGGGTTGCCCTGGCCGCCGAGCCGGTTGCCGGCGAAGCCGCCCTGGCCCATGCCGAACAGGCCGGCCGGACCATTGCCGGACAGCGCCTGGTACGGCGGCAGCAGCTCACTCGGCTGGATGATCGCGTAGCCGTCGCCGGCGAACGACATCTGCCAGCTCTCGCCCGTGTTGCCGCGCGGCTTCCACGCCGACGAGGACGTCACGGCGGCCTCCATCGAGACCTGCAGGCCGCTCGACCAGCCGACGACCGCGTCCGCGTCCGCGAAGTAGTAGTTCTGCGGGGTGACCCGCATGACCAGCGGCGCGCCAGTGGTGCAGAGCGCGATCTTGCCAGAGCCGGTCAGCTCGACCTGGTAGCTGCCGACGCCCGCGATGCCGACGTCGCTCTGGATCCGGACGATGTTCCAGTTCAGGCTCATGTCGAAGGCGAGTACGTTGCGCCCGTCGATGGTCAGCCCGTCGCGGCCGTCCAGGTCGAGCAGGAAGATGTCCTGCGCCTGGTAGGCGAGGAAGACGCTGCCCGCGCCGGAGACCTTCATCAGGTGCAGGCTCTCGCCGTCGCCGAAGAGGTGGCTGAAGTGCCCGGCCCAGCCTTCCCACTGCCCGTCGAACTGGGCGCCGCCCTGGTAGGCGACCATCGAGCCGGCGCGGGCGAAGAACTCCCGCATCCCCTGGGCGCCGAGCGTGGCCTTGAGCATCTTGCCGTTCTGCAGCGTGAACCGCTCGGTGCTGGCCACCTCGGGGTTGTCCAGCAGCGGGCTGCGGATCCCGGCGCTCGGGTTGCCGCCCGGCATGCCGCCCATCCCGGGCGGCGGGGGCGGCATGCCGGGTGGCATGCCGCCGGGCGGGGGCGGCATGCCCGGAGGCATCCCGCCGGGCTGCGGCGGGTAGCCGCCGGGCGGGGGTGGGAAGCCGCCTCCGGGGGGAGGCGGGTAGCCACCGCCAGGAGGCGGGGGCGGAAAGCCACCGGGCTGGGGCGGGTAGCCCCCTCCGGGGGGAGGCGGGTAGCCGTGGCCGGGCGGCGGCGGTGGGTAGCTCATGACGTCGTCCTTCCAGCCACGACGGGACCAGCGGCGGACCTGCTGACGGTGGGCGGCGTGGTCAGCCCTGGACCGAGTGGCATGGTCAGCCCCGGACCGAGAAGTGCGGGMGCTCGTCCTCGCTCGGCTGCACGATGACGAAGCCCTGGCCGTGGAAGCCGAGCTGGAACGACTCACCCGAGCCGCGGCCGAACATGCTGCCGAAACCGGCGGTGCGCCGCTTCTCGATGCTCAGGCCCTCGGTGTAGGCGACCAGCGCGTCGGTGTCGACGAAGGTCGGCGCCTCGCGGGTGTCGAGCATGATCGGGTTGCCCTTGGAGACCATCGCGACCCAGCCGGCGCCCTGGGTGTTGTTGCGGATGACCACGTTGAACATGCCCATGCCCGAGAGCATGGTCACGCCCTTCACCCGCTCGATCCCCCACTGCAGGCTGGCGTCGAACGCGAGGATGTTCTTGCCGTTGACCGACACGGCCTCACCGGGGGTGAGCTGCAGGACGATGACGTCCTTGCCGTAGTCGGCGAGGTAGAGYAGGCCCTGGCCGCGCGCGGTCATCAGCGGCACGCCCTCGCCGGTGGCCCAGCTGGACGCCAGCCGGCGCACCTCCGGCGGCTGCGGGTCGAACTCGATCAGGCCCTCGTAGCCGATCATCGAGCCGGACCGKGCGAACAGGTCGAAGCCCGGCCACATGACCACCTTGGCGATCTTCGACCCGTGCTTGCTCATCCGGTCCATGACCGGGGTCGGGCCGTAGTGCTGAATCAGCTGTCCCTGCACCGCGGGCTCCTCGTCTGCGTCTGCGCCGCCAGAGTCGCCTCTGGCCAGGTACGGGCCGTGGTCATCCGCGGGCTCACACCTCGTACGGCTGGACGACGACGAAGTGGCCGCCGCCCATCCCCTGGAACTGCAGGTTGTGGGACTCGCCGCTGGCCGTGTGGTAGACCTGCCGCGAGATCCGGACCTGCGACGACACGCTGACGCGCATACCGACGGTCCAGGCGACCAGCGCGTTGATGTCCGCGAACGTCGGCCCCTGGACGGGCAGCGTCATCGGCGTGCCCTTCGTCATCACGACGATGGTCCCCGGCCCGGACATCTCGAAGTGGAAGATGCCGCCGCCCGGGATGCCGGCGCTCTCGATGCGCTTGACCTCGTTGGTGATGGTCGCGTCGAACGCCAGCACGTTCTTGGTGTTGACGCACAGCTTCTGGCCGGGGCCGAGCTCGACGATGTGCAGGTCGGAGGCGTCCTGGGCGAGGAAGACCTCGCCCTGGCCCTTGCAGGTCATGAGCTTCAGGCCCTGGCCGGTGAGCTTCTCCTCGAGCATCCCGCGCAGGCCACGGCTCTTGTAGTCGAAGTCGATGTTGCCCTGGTAGGCGACCATCGAGCCGCGCAGCGCCAGCGCGTCCTCGCCGAGGCGGACCTTGACCAGCTTGCTGTTCTGCGCCACCCACCGGCCCTGCGCCTGGTTCTCGGCGTACGGGGTGAGGCTCGCCATCGCGCCCGGCGGCACCGGCTGCGCCTGCGACGGCGGCGGCTCCTTGTACAGGTTCACCAGCGGCGACGCGGCGCCCGCCGCCGCTGCCGCGGCGGGTGGCTGGCCGTAGCCCGGCGCCTGTGGCGTGGCGGGCGCCGGCGGACGTGCGGCCGGTGCGCCGGGAGGCGGCGCGAAGCCGCCCGCCGGAGCGGGCGGCGGGGCGAACCCACCGGCCGGCGGCGGGGGCGGGGCGAAGCCGCCCGCCGCGGGCGCGGGCGGCGGCGCGGGCGCCGGATCCTCGACCTCGCCGCCGAAGGAGCGGATGAGCTCCGCGAGCCCGCCGGCGAAGCCCTGCCCGTTCGCGGTGACCCGCCAGACGCCCTTGCGGTAAACGTCGCCGATCATGACGGCGCGCTCCGAGGTGAAGTCGGCCCCGGTGAACGGGTACCGCATCACCTCCTGGCCGCCGACGACGATCCGGAAGTAGCCGGAGGTGATCTGGCTGGCGCTGCCGGCACCATCGAGCGCCGCGCAGAACGACAGCTTGTGGATCGAGGGCGGCACGGCGTCGAGGGTGAGCCGGAACGACTCGGTGTCGCCCGACTGGGCACCGAGCTGCTGGATCGAACCCTCCGGCGACTTCGGCTGGTTGAAGAAGATGAAGAACCGGTCGTCGGAGAGCCGGTCGTTCGCGTCCAGGCCGAAGCAGGAGATGTCCCAGCTGGTGCCCGGAGCGTTGACCTGGATCCCGATGTACAGGTCAGTGCCCTGCGTGATCGCGGACAGCTGGCTCTTCTGTCCCCGACCGAACTGCGTGACCACGCTGTTCCTCCCGCCCCGCCCTACGATCCCCGACCGCGATCCCGGCCGGCCCGGCCCAGGCCCCGACGCTGATCCGGCGCCGCGGCCACCGGGTGCCGACACCGCCGCTGTGACCAGCCCCATGGTCGCACCACCGGCGGGTACCCGATGTGGACCGGACTGACCGGAACCTAACAGTCCACAGCCAAGGTCATCTCATCACCCGGTGCCACCGTGGTGTCAACCGGCGGACAGCGCGGGACAGGACACGCACGTCGGGGGATGTGGGGCCTTGCTAGGACGGTCGTTCCACGTCGCCTAGCGGCATCCTGGGGCGCGAGACCTCGCCATCGTCCTGCCCCTCCGGGCCGGGGTCCTCCGAGCCGCCAGCACCGCCAACGCCAACACGATCAGAACCGGTCGGTGCCGCGCCGTTCGGTGCCGCGCCGTTCGGGCTCGCGGCGTCCGGGGTGTCGACGCCGGGCGCGGATGGCCCGTCGTCCGCGAACGGCAGCGGACGCGGCTGGAAGGCCGACGCGGCGGCGAACACCGCGTCCGGCTCAGCCAGCCCAGCCGGTTGCGCCACCAGCTCGGTGCCTCGGCGCCGGCCGCGCGGCCAGGGTGCCGGCAGCCACAGCGACAGCGCGAGTACCAGCAGCGCCGTCAACGGCAGCACCAGGTACAGGCCGGTCGAGCGCACCCGCATGTCGACCAGGCTTATGACGTAGCTGCCCGCGTTCGGCGGCAGCTGGTCCAGCACGCCCGGCGAGCGGACCAGGTGGCCGATCCAACCAGCGAGCAGGGAGCCAGCGAACCCACCGGCCGTGAGTCCCACGGGCACCGGCCAGCCGGCGTCGGCCGCCCGGAGACGGGCGAGCACCCCGGCGGCGATGCCGGCGCCGAGGCAGATGAACCCGAACGTCGCGTCGATGTCGGCCTGCGTGGTGAACGCGTTCTCGCTGCCGCTGATGCTGGCCGCGACGTCCAGGTGCGGCGCGGCGGCCGCCCACAGCAGACCCAGCAGCGGCCCGGCGGCGGCGAGCGCGAGCAGGCAGACAATCCCGGCGCGCACCCCGGGACGCCGGTACAGCCGGACGAACCACCCGGCGAGGCCGGCGAGGACGGACCCGATCTGCTGGTTCACGCGGTCCCTGCCCGGCGGAGCGCCCCGGCCGCGGCCACCAGGGTGGCGAGCGCGACGAGGGCGCACACTCCCAGGTCGAGGGCGACGACGCCCCAGCGCACTCCGGGCAGGAACGTCTCGGTCAGCGCGTCGACGGCGTAGCTGCTCGGCAGCACGTCGCGCACGAGCCAGCCGACGCCGGGCAGGCGGTCGGCTGGGATGATCCCGAGGAAGAGCACGACGCTCATCCCGAGCTGGCCGGCGACGGTGGCGAGCTCGGGGCGCGGGGCGAGCAACCCGACGGCCGCGCCGATGCCGGCGAGGCTCGCGCCGGCGAGCAGTGCCACCGGCGCGAGGATCCACAGCCCGGACAGCGGAAGATCGAACAGCAGGGCGCCGGTGACGGCGGTGACGACGACGCCGGGGACGGCGAACGTCGCGTAGGAGGCGGCCGTGCCGAGCACGACGGCGGTGCCGGGCACCGGCAGTGTCAGGTAGTAGTCGAGCGCTCCGGCGGCGCGCAGCGCGCCGAACCGCTGCGCGAGCAGGTTCAACGCGACGAAAGCGACGACGAGCACGGTGCATCCGGCGACGACCTGGGCGCAGGTGGCCACGTCGGAGATGCTCACGACGCCGCGCAACAGCAACAGGATCCCCACCGACTGCAGGGTGGCGACGAACATCAACGGCATGCGGGCGACCTTGCCGCGCGAGAGCTGCCCCCGGTAGACGGCGGCGAAGGCCGCCAGGAACGGCGTACGTCGCGGAATCACGGGGACGGCCGGCGCGACGCCGCCGCGCGCGCCGCCCGCGGCGGTGGCCGCTCGCGCGGCTTCCAGCCGGTCGGCTGGGCCGGGCGGGGAGGTCTGGGGGCCGCCGGCCGCGGGAATGTCGCCGGGGGCGACGGGTGCGACGGTCACCGGGGCACCAGCCCTGGCCGGGGGTCGCGCGCGCGGATGGGAGTCATGTGCGCTCCAGGTCGCGGGAGGTGCCGCCGAGCGACAGGTAGACGTCTTCCAGGGACGGCGTCGCCAGGCTGAAGTCGTCGAGGGCGGCGAACGCCGGGCCGGTGGTGAGTAGTGCGAGCGCCTCGCGGGCCCGCTCCGGGGACATCCGGACCGTCCAGCGCCGGCCCGCGCGGGTCGCCTCGGCCCCGAGCCAGCGCACGGTCGGGTCGTCGTCCGGCGGGTCCTGGCGCCAGGCCAGTTCCAGGCGCACGTCCGAGTCGACGAGGGCCTTCAGGCGGCCGGGGGTGTCGCAGGCGATCACCCGGCCGGCGTCGAGCACCGCCACCCGGTCGAGCACCGTCTCCGCCTCCAGCACGTTGTGGGTGATGAGGACCACCGTCACACCGGCCTCGTCGCGACGCCGCCGCAGCGCGGTCCAGACCGCCCGCCGGCTGCGCGGGTCGAGCCCGGTCGTCGGCTCATCCAACACCAGCACCGGCCGGGAGCCGACCAGTGCCGTCGCGACGCAGGCCAGCCGGCGCTGGCCGCCGGAGATCTTCCCGAGCGGCCGGTCGGCGACGTCCGCGAGCCCGAGCTCGTCGAGCACGGCGTCCCGCTCGACCCTCGCCGCGGCCTTCGTCAGACCGCGCATCCGGCCGGTGGTCTCGACCGCGGTGGCGACCGGCAGGTCGGCCAGCGCCAGATCGCTCTGGCCGAGATAGGCGGCGAGCCGCGCCGGCAGGTCAGGCCGGGCGACGACGTCGTGCCCGAACAGCTCGATACTGCCTTCGTCCGGCCGCAGCAGCCCCATCAGCAGCCGCACCAGCGTCGTCTTCCCCGCGCCGTTCGGCCCGAGAATCCCGAACACCTCGCCAGCGGGGACGTCGAGGTCAATGCGGTCGTTGGCGACCACAAAGGTGTCCCCTGCCCGGTGCCGACGGGTCAGGCCCCGGACGGCGAAGCTACGCACCCGACCATTGTCCCGTACGCCAGGCGTTGTCCGTACGGCCGCACTGTCCGGAACGTCACTCACCCGGCCGCGCTCGGTGCGCGCGCGAGGCCGCGCGACCGCGGACAGGGCGAACGTCACACTCTTCGAACGTCACGACACTCTCATCCGTGCCCTGCCTCAGACCGCGCTGCTCATCCAGACGACGATGTCCAGCATCCGCAGCGAGGAGACGGGCGGGCCGCCGACGGGGACGAGGGTCGCCAGGCGCTGGAACTCCTCGGCGTTCTCGCGCAGGTCGTACTGCATGGCGCGGACCAGCAGCTGCATGTACTGGCGCCAGGAACGGCCGTCCTTCGGTGCCGCCGGGACGCAGTTCTCGTGCTGGTAGAAGATCCGGACCTTGGAGTCGAACAGCGGGACGAGGGCGGGCCGCTTGCGGTGCAGCACCTTGGCGATGAGCGAGCCCTTGACGTCGCGGTCGAAGACGTCCGGGTCGTCGAGCGGGTCGTACAGCGCGGCGACGAGGTCGAGGGTGACGTCGTCGGCCTCGATGAGCTCGATCCCGGGCGGCAGCCTGTCCAGCGCGCGCTGCAGCAGTGGCAGCAGCGCGGTGAGGGTGTGCAGCCGGTCGATGTCCACGCCGACGCCCAGCAGGCAGGGCGCGAGCAGGTCCCCGGTGCAGAGCAGGTCCGGATCGCCGTTCGTGACCAGGCCGTCGTAGTACGGGTAGGCGTAGCGCAGCCCACGCTTGCGCGGTCCCAGATACTCCTCGAGCAGGCTCTCCGCGTCGAAGACCTCCCGGGTGCCCATCGCCAGCTTCACCGAAAGCTCCCCATCCTTCACGTCTGGTGCCGTCTCTGGCCGCGCGGGCGCCGTTGCCGTCCGCCTGTGAGGGGTGTTTCCCCCGGTACCGGGGCACGCGAGGCCAGTGCCCCAAACAGTACGGCCGAGCGTGGCGCTCCGTGACCATCCGTCGGAATCGTCACTGATCGCCCCGAGCACCCAGCGGCGATCCCCGCGCGCCACTTTGGTCGGTACGGGCATCTCATCATCTCCCGACCCGCCATCCCCGGGAAGCACCGGTTACCGCCCGCGGGCACGCCGCCAGGCTGTCCCCGGCTGTCCTTTTTGGACCAGCCACGGCCGGCGGAACAGGACGGCGTCACCCGAGCCAGCGACAACGGGGAGACGCCCGCCATGAGTCGCCACGACGTCGTGACGTGACGGTCACGATGTGGTGACGTAGCCGTATGGAACAGTTCCGAGCCGACGTCATCGCGGTCGCCGCGTGCCTCCGGGGTGGCAGCGGCGGCAGCCCCACCGCGGTCGTCATGGACAGCCGAGGGCTCGACGACGCCGAGCTGGCGCGCATTCCCGCGAGGATGGGCGCCTCGCACGTGGCGGCCATCGCCCCGGTCCCCGCCGTCCCGGCCGCCGGCGCGCGCAGCGAGCGGGAGGTCCGGTTCTTCACCGCGACGGGCGAGCTGTCCGGATGCGGCCACGGAACGGTCGCCGCGATCGCCGTTCTCACCCTCCAGGCGGCGGGGGCGGCTTTCCAGGGACCGCTGCGGATGGCCGGGAAGGACGTCGAAGCCGCTGGCGGGCTCGCGGCCGGATCTGGCGAGGGCGACGTCGTCGAGGCCTGGTTCAGCCAGGGACTGGTGGAACACCGCGCCGCCACGGACGCGGAGCGCGGCGCGTTCCTGGACGCTCTCGGCCTGCCGCCGGACGCGCTGCACCCGAAGGACGACGTGTCCATCGCGTCGCCCGGCCGGGAGCGCCTGCTGATCCCCGTCACCGACCGCGCCGTCCTCGCCGGCATCCATCCCGACCAGGAGCGGCTGGTCGCCGCGAGCCGCCGGCACGGGCAGCTCGGCTGTTTCGTCTACGTCCCGCCGTCACTCACACAGCCCGCGGCGGCCCGCATGTTCGCCCCCGCCATCGGTGTGCCCGAGGACGTCGCGAACGCCAACAGCACCGGCTGCCTCGCCGCGCACCTCCTGCTCAGCGGTCACCTCGGCGACGACAACCCGACGGTCACCGTCGACCAGGGTGACGCCCTCGGGCACCCGTCCACCGTCCACGCCACCGCCACCCGCACCCCCCGCGGCATCACCACCCGGGTAGGCGGCACCGCCCGCGTCCTCCCCTGGCCCTCACGGCCGGCCGCGGCCGCACCCATCCGGTCCACCGCGTGGACGCGGTAGGTGCTGGGCATCGACGACGAAGCGACGACCTGTGCGAGCTCGATCCTGACCTCTAGCTGATCACGGTCCAGAACCGGGTCCGCGTGGCTGGGCCCGTTCCGCGGAACGGGCCCAGCCACGCGGGCGAGGCCGCCTGGGCCGCTAGCGGGCCGCCGGTTCGGCGACGCCGAGGGCGAAGGTGAGGCCCAGGTCGTCGGCGGTGTGGTGGATGCCGGCGGGGAGGTCGCCCTCGACGAAGCGGACGGCCAGGACCTCGTCGGCGACCGCGGCGGCGTGCTCGCGCAGCGCCAGGGCGCTCGACGCCCTGGTCGCGGCCCACCAGACGTCGATACGATCGGTGATCTCCAGGCCGGCGCTCTTGCGGGCGTCCTGCAGGACGCGCACGACGTCGCGGGCGAGGCCCGCGCGGGCGAGCTCCGGGGTGATCTCCAGGTCGAGCGCGACCGACAGGCCGGACTCGGAGGTGACCGCCCAGCCCTGCCGAGGCGTCTCGGTGACGATCAGCTCGTCGCCGGAGAGCTCGATCCGCTCGCCGTCGGCCTCGACCGTGAGCACCCCGTCGACCGGGAGGCCCGCGGTGGCGACGGCCGCCGCGACGACCGGCGTGCGCTTGCCGAAGCGGCGGCCCAGCGCCCGGAAGTTCGGCTTGACGGTGACGTCGACGACGTCGGCGGTCGCGCCCTCCACGCCCGCGACGTTGAGCTCGTCGGCGATCTGCGCGCGCAGGTCGGCGGGCAGCGCCTCGAACGCGGCACCGCCGACGACGGCGCGCGGCAGTGGCTGGCGGGTGCGCACCCCGCTCGCGGCCCGGGCCGCGCGCCCGAGCTCGACGATCCGGCGGACCAGGTCCATCTGCCCGGACAGCGTCTCGTCCACCCATGCGGCGGGCAGCTGCGGCCAGCTCGCCAGGTGCACCGAGTCCGGCGCGCCCGGGGCCGCGGCGAACAGCCGCGCCCACAGCCAGTCGGTGAGGAACGGCGCGAGCGGGGCCATCGCCCTCGTCACGCCGTCCAGGCAGCGGTAGAGCGTGTCCAGCGCGTCCGGGTCACCGTCCCAGAAGCGGCGCCGCGAGCGGCGGACGTACCAGTTGGACAGGTCGTCGATGAACCTGGTCAGCCGCCGGCCGGCGCGCAGCGAGTCGAAGCCCTCCAGCGCCTCGTCGACCTCGCGGACCGTCGCCGCCAGCTCCGAGAGCGCCCAGCGGTCGAGCACCGACCGGTCGGCCGGTGCCGTGGCGGGCGCCGCCGCGGGGTCCCAGTGCGCGGCGGAGGCGTAGAGGGCGAAGAACGACGCCGTGTTCCAGTAGGTGAGCAGGACCCTGCGGACGATGTCGTCGATCGCCTCGTGGCCGACGCGGCGGTCCGACCACGGCGAGCCGCCGGCGAGCATGAGCCAGCGGACCGCGTCGGCGCCGTGCCGCTCGAACAGGGCGAACGGGTCGAGGACGTTGCCGATGTGCTTCGACATCTTGCGGCCCTCGGCGTCGAGCAGCAGGCCGAGGCAGAGCACCGTCTCGTAGCTCGACTTGTCGAAGACGAGCGTCCCGATGGCCATCAGCGTGTAGAACCAGCCGCGGGTCTGGTCGATCGCCTCGCAGATGTACCGCGCCGGGTAGTGCTTCTCGAACTCGGCCTGGTTGCGGTGCGGGGCGCCCCACTGGGCGAACGGCATCGCGCCGCTGTCGTACCAGACGTCGATCACCTCGGGCACGCGCCGCGCGGTGCCGCCGCAGCCCGGCCGCTGGCAGGGCAGCGTCACCTCGTCGACGAACGGGCGGTGCGGGTCCAGGCCGGACTGGTCCCGGCCGGTGAGCGTCGACAGCTCGGCGAGCGAGCTGACACAGGTCAGGTGGGTCGCGTCGTTCTCGCAGCGCCAGATGGGCAGCGGCGTACCCCAGTAGCGGTTGCGGGACAGCGCCCAGTCGACGTTGTTCCGCAGCCACTCGCCATAGCGGCCGTGCTTGATCCGGTCCGGGTGCCAGTCGGTCTTCTCGTTCTCCTCGACGAGCCGGTCGCGGACCACGGTGGTGCGGATGTACCAGCTGGGCAGCGGGTAGTAGATCAGCGGCGTGTGGCAGCGCCAGCAGTGCGGGTAGCTGTGCACGAAGCTGGTGCCGCGCCAGAGCAGCCCGCGGGCCCGAAGGTCGGCGGACAGCGGCTCGTCGGCTTCCTTGAAGAACATCCCGCCGACGAGCGGCACCTCAGGCAGGAAGTGGCCGTTGGAACCGATCGGGTTGACGACCGGCAGGCCGTTCGCCCGGCAGACCGCGAGGTCCTCGGCGCCGAACGCCGGCGACTGGTGGACCAGGCCGGTGCCGTCGGTGGTGGTGACGTAGTCGGCGAGCACGACCGAGTGCGGGGCGGCGGGCGCCGCGCCGGTGGCGTGCCGGCCGGCGACGCCGTCGGCGCCCGGCTCGAAGCGGGCGGCGTCGAGCAGCTCGAACGGGCGGCGGTAGCGGGTGCCGGCGAGCTGGGCGCCGGTCAGCCGGTCGACGACCTCGGCGTCCTCGGCGGCGTCGCCCAGCGCGGCCGCCAGCAGCGGCTCGGCGACGACGACGTGCTCGCCGGCGGCGGTGCGGGCGAGGACGTAGGTGACGTCGGGGTGGGCGGCGACGGCGGTGTTGGAGACCAGGGTCCAGGGCGTGGTCGTCCAGACCAGCAGCCTGGCGTCGCGCTCCGGGGTGAAGAAGCCCTCCGGCCCCGTGCCGGCCACGACCGGGAAGCGGACGTAGACGGACGGGTCCGCGACGTCCTTGTACCCCTGGGAGACCTCGTGGTCGGACAGCGGCGTCTCGTCGCGGGGGCAGTACGGGGTGACGCGGAAGTCCTCGACCAGCAGGCCCTTGTCGAAGATCTGCCGCAGCGACCACCACACCGACTCGATGTAGGGGGTGTCCATCGTGCGGTAGGCGCCGTCGAGGTCGACCCAGTAGCCCATCCGCTCGGTCATCGCGGCGAAGTCGGCGACATGGCGCAGCACCGACTCGCGGCAGCGGGCGTTGAACTCGGCGATCCCGTAGGTCTCGATGTCGCTCTTGTTGGTGAAGCCGAGCTCCTTCTCCACCGCGAGCTCGACAGGAAGGCCGTGGCAGTCCCAGCCGGCCTTACGGGGGACGTGATAGCCCTTCATCGTCCGGTAGCGCGGGAAGACGTCCTTGAACACCCGCGCTTCGACGTGATGGGCGCCCGGCTTGCCGTTGGCGGTCGGCGGGCCCTCGTAGAACATCCACAGCGGCGCGTCGGCGCTCGCCCGCAGGGAACGTTCGAAGACCTTGCTGTCACGCCAGCGGTCGAGCGTCTCCTGCTCGAACGCCGGCAGGTCGACCTTCGCCGGCAGCGGCGCGAAGACCGCCGGGCGGGCGGCATCGGGCACGCTGGACGCGGCGGCTGGGGTGCTGGTGGGTGTGGGGGTGCTCATCGCTGTGGGGTCCCGGTCTCCGTCGGACGTGGCAGTTCCGGCGGAGGGACGACGCCACACCACTTTCCCAGGGCCGCTGACGGCCTCGGGACGGGCGGGGCACCGCGGTACCACCCTCCTTGCGCGCCGCCAGGTCAYCGACCCGCGACGGCCACTCATGAGCGCCACGGCTGGCGGATCTACTGACKCCCCAGATCACTGAAATCCCAGGACGCGTTCTTCCGACGGCTCCGGGGTGATCTTCACGACGCGCTAGCCACCGGGCTTCCACCATCCCCGGCTCGCTCAGGCCGCGCCCGCCGCTACTCGTCCCCATCGACGCCTTGCCGCTGGCTTGCTGCGCCCAGCGTAGCTGAATCATCGACGAGCTGGCACAGGGGTTTCCCATGCAAGATCACGTCGGGTGGCGACCGAGTCGGCTACCAGAGGCGACCGACGCGACAAGGCGTGACGAGATGAACAGCGACGAATCGGCGAACAGCCGGCGCCGCGCACCTGTGGGCCCAGAATCGCCGGACGCTCGCCTGGCGTAGCGGAACCACGGAGCGGCGGCGCGCACCCGTGTCCGGCCGGAACCAACCGGTGCCGCGGCGAAACCGAGCACACGGATGGCGCGGAACCGCCTCCCGGGGTTTCGGCGACGGTCACGTCGACGTTCCCCCGGCTCGACGCCCGTGCGGTCATACTCGATATCAGGTAAAAGTCGGCCCTTTCCGGGGCAGCCCGGATGGACGCTGAGGACGGGTGAGCATGAGCGCGTCGACCTGGGAGCGGTTCGCGGAGAAGCTGCGGCAGGCGAGCCGGAAGAAGTCGGTGCGAACGCCGTTCGGAGTCCGGATGTCCGACGGCGAATCGTTCCTGGTCGGTGACGGCGAGCCACGGTTCTGGCTCCAGAGCCGGGGCAGCGCCGGGGATCGGGCGCTGTCATCGATGGACCTGTTCCAGGTGGGTGACGCGTTCATTGCCGGCGCGTTCGACATTGACGGCGACGTGGTCGAGGCCTTTGCCGCCCGCAGGGTCTTCTCCGACTTCCACCCGATCGTCTGGATCAGGCGGTTCGCGCCGCTCGCGCTCGGCGCGCGCGGCCAGCGCAAGAAGGACGACGAGGCGATCGCCGCGCACTACGACGAGGACGCCGACTTCTTCCGCACCTTCCTCGACGACGAGTTCCGCTGCTACACCCACGGGGTCTTCACCGCGGACACGGAGCCGCTCGAGGCCGCGATGGCGAACAAGATGCGCTACGCCTATGACGCGCTGGAGCTCACGCCGGGGGCGCGGGTGATCGAGGTCGGCGGCGGCTGGGGGGCGTTCCTGCAGTTCGGCTCGGAGCAGGGCGCGCGGGTCACCTCCCTCACGCTGTCGCGGGCGTCCGAGGCCTTCATGAACGACCTCGCCAAGGAACGCGGCTACGACGAGGCCAGGGTCGTGCGCCAGCACCTGTTCGCCTACGAGGGCGAGGGTGAGACCTACGACGCGCTGGTGAACATGGGGGTCACCGAGCACCTGCCCGACTACGAGACCACGCTGCGCAGGTACGCCGCGCTGGTCCGCCCCGGCGGGCGGGTCTACCTGGACGCGGTCGCGATGCGCCGCAAGCACCATCTGTCGAGCTTCATGAGCCGCCACATCTACCCGGGCCGGTCGACCCCGCTGGTGCTGCACGACTACCTGGCCTGCGTGGCGAGGTCAGGGCAGTTCCGGGTGCGGACCGTGATCGAGGACACCCACAACTACATGCTGACCTGCCGGGCCTGGGCGCTGAGGCTCGACGCCGCGCGCGAGCAGGTCGCCGATCGCTGGGGCCAGGAGACGTACCTGAAGTTCCGCGCGTTCCTCTGGGGCTCGACGGCCGGTTTCGTCACCGGCCAGCTCGAGGCCTACCGCGTCGTCCTGGAACGCCTGGGCACCCCCGACCCCGCCCCGCTACCCACCTGACCACCCGTCCAGCCGAAACTCCCGACTGGACAATCTGGCCTGCCAACCACGCCGCGCCCCCACCACCCCGGCCAGTGACGGCGCCCCAGCGCAGTGCCAACACAGCCACGTCGTCAGCCCTGGTTCAGCCCCACCATCTCCATATGCCAGGGTCCGGAACCACGCGGGGAGGGCGCCCAGCGCCCGACCGGCCGCGCCCGGCGGCGGGCGCGAAGCGTCCGGCACCGGGACAGCCGTACAGTTGACGACGTGGGAGAGGCGCCGACCAGCGAGGGTGACGTACCCGGGCCGGGGGCGCGGGGCGATGACGAGGAGACCTCCATCGCGCGCGCATACCTGGACTGGGGCAGGGGCCCCGATCTGGCGGCCGGGAAGGCCACCGGCGCGCACGCCGGTCAGTCCGCGCAGCCGCGGGCAGACGGTGCGCCCGGCGGGGTCACCCGGCCCGGCGATGACGGGGAGGATGGAGGGGGCGGAGGGTCCGCCCCACACACCGCCCCGTCCCGCCGGTCCGACGGACGGGTGGTGGGCGTGCGGCGGCCAGTCGTGGTGCTGCTCGCCACCAGCCTCGGTGTGATCCTGCTGGATGCCATCACGAAGATCATCGTGGTGGCGAAGCTGACCGGGCACGGTTCCGTCACGCTGATTCCCGGCGTGCTCGAGCTGCGGCTGACCCGCAACCCCGGCGCCGCGTTCAGCGTCGCCGGCGGCGCGACGGCCCTGTTCAGTCTCATCGCGGTGGCCGTGATCGTCGTGGTCGCGTTCACCGCGCGCAAGCTCGGCTCCCGCGGCTGGGCCGTGGTGCTCGGCGCGATCGTCGGCGGCGCGGTCGGGAACCTCATCGACCGGCTGGTGCGCGCACCCGGACCGCTGCGCGGCCACGTCGTCGACTGGATCTACCTGCACCACTGGCCGATCTTCAACGTCGCCGACTCGTCGATCGTCGTCGGCGCCGTCCTCGCCGTCACGCTCTCCGCGCTCGGCATCGGCCTCGACGGCTCCCGCCTGGCCCGGCGGGACCCTGCCGGGCGGGCCGAGGCAGTCGAGCCGGCCGGGACGGCCGGGACGGGTGACGCGTCGGGTGCGCCCGACCGGGACAGGCCGTCCGAGCCGGCGGGACGGGAGTGACAGCGGTGCGGGCCGGCGAGCGGCGGTCCCTGCCGGTTCCGGACGGGCTCGACGGCCTGCGTCTGGACGCCGCGCTCGCGCGGATGTTCGGCCTCTCGCGGACGGTGGCCGCGGCGATGGTCGACGACGGACAGGTCAGCGTCGACGGCCAGGTGCCCGGCCGGTCTGACCGGGTCCGCGGTGGCGCCTGGCTGGACGTCGAGCTGCCGCCCCCGCCGGGCCCGGCCGTCGAGGCGGCGCCGACACCGGTCGAGGGCCTGACCATCCTGCACGACGACGACGACATCATCGTGGTCGACAAACCGGTCGGAGTCGCCGCGCACCCGGCGCCCGGGTACGTCGGCCCGACCGTGATCGGCGCGCTGGCCGCCGCGGGCTACCGGGTCTCCACGTCCGGCCCGGCCGAGCGTCAGGGGGTCGTGCACCGCCTCGACGTCGGCACGACCGGGGTCATGGCCGTCGCGAAGAGCGAGCACGCCTACACGGCGCTCAAGCGGGCCTTCCGGGAGCGGACCGTCGACAAGCGCTACCGCGCGGTGGCGCAGGGACACCCTGACCCGCTGCGCGGCACTATCGACGCCCCGATCGACCGCCACCCTCGCAAACCAGGGCTGTTCGCCGTCGTCGCGGGCGGCAAGCCCAGCATCACCCACTACGACACCGATGAGGCGTTCCGGGCCGCGTCGCTGTTGATCGTTCGGCTGGAGACCGGGCGGACGCACCAGATCCGGGTGCATCTCGCCGCGCTGCGCCACCCCTGCGTCGGTGACCTGGCCTACGGCGCCGACCCGACGCTCGCGGAGAAGCTCGGCCTGCGCCGGCAGTGGCTGCATGCCTTCGAGCTCTCGTTCGAACACCCGGCAGACGGGCGGCGGGTGACGTTCACGAGCCCCGACCCGCCGGACCTGGCCGAGGCGCTGGAGCGGCTCCGGGCGATGTCGTGAGCCCCCTTCCGCCGACGGTGCGCACCAGCGACCCCGGCGACGATCGGACCTCCCAGCAGACCTCCCAGATCACGACCTCCCAGATCGCTTACCTCCCAGATCTGCTTCGCAGCTCCGGCAGGGACCCTGTCGCCGATCCGGCAGGGACCCCGTCCGCAAGCGCCGTCGATCCGGCGGGAACCCCGGATCCGGCAGGAACCCCGGCTTCGCGATCCGGCAGGAACCCCGGCCGGGTGCGCGAAGGAAGAGCATTTTCGCGCACCCTCTGGTCGTTCAGGGCCCGTTCGGCGCGCGACGCGGCGGACACGGTCACGCGCCGGGCCACCGCGACGGTGGTGGAGGCCGCGACGGCCGGCGGCGCCGGGCTCGCGAAGGCGGCGGACCGGGCCGGGCCGGTGCTCGACCGGCTCGACGACGCGCTCGTCCCCAGGACCGGCCAGGCGCTGGAGGCGGTGGTCGGTGCCGCCGCGGCCACCAGCAGGACGGTCACGGCGGGCCTGCTGCGTCTCGTGCTGCGCGCCCGGCTGCTGCCCGGGCGGCCCGGACCGCCGCCCAGGCCCCGGCCGGCGGGCGGCGGCGCGCCCGGCCCAGACGCCAGCGCCAGCTCGTCCCCCGCCACGCGGGAATCCTCCGCTGTGGCTACGGCGGAGGAGCCCTCGGTCGGCCGGGCACTGCTGGAGCGCGGTGCGCGGATCGCCGTCCTCGGCCTCGTCGCGATGATCGTGTTAAGCGCCGCCGCGGCCCTGCTGCCCGGGATGGACGGCCAGCGCCGCGACGGGGGCGGCACCGAGCCGACAAGCCCGGCGGGCGGCGCACCGGCCGGGCCGGCCGACGCGGCCGTCGTGCCCAGCGTGACGATCGGACCGACGTCGGGCGAGTCGATGGCGGACTACGTGGGCGGCGCGGATCAGTCGCTCGCGGCGCTCGCCGAGGCCGCGCCGGAGGCGGACCTGCTGGCGGTGGTGAGTCTGGCCGGCTACCGCACGCCTGACGGCCTGCAGGCGCTTCTCGCCACCTACCGGGTCACGCAGGTCTTCTTCACCGTGCCGGGGTCGGGCACGGTGCACCAGGCGGCGGTGCGCACCCCGGTGGACGATGTGCTGGCGGCGCTCGCCGCGCAGGCGGCCGAGTCGTCGAGGCGATCGGCGACGACCACCGACCCGGCGGCCCGGGCGCGCGCGTCGGCGCAGGCGCAGACGATGCGCGGCGGCCGGAGCTGTTCCTGCCTGTTCGCCGCCGTCGTACGGGCGTCCGCCGGCCGGCTCCTCGCGCTGCGTCAGGACCCTTCGGTCCGCGTCATCGACGCCGCCCCACCCGCCACCCTGGAGAACGCCGTCCGCTTCATCCCGGTGCCCCCCGAGTCCTGGTGATTCCCGGCCACCCGTGACGAGCGCCCGCGGCCGACCTGGCGGGTGGCGGGCGGGCCGCCGGAGGCGGCTCAGGAGCTGACGGGACCCCGGGCCTCGGCGTGGCGGACCCGCCGGGCGGCGCCCAGCGGTAGCACGCCAGCCGCGAGGAAGATCAAGGCCAAAGAGGCATAGACGCAGGCGGTCGGGCCCACCACGCCGACGGCCAACAACACCGCGGCGACCACCAGTGCCGCGCCGCTCAGAACGATCACTTTGACCACCTCCGTCGTTTCACCACTGTCCCCGCCGGCGACGTCCCGGCAGGTGAGGCGCTGACGGAGACAGCCGGACGCGGGCGCGCTCATGCGCGCGCCCCGCGATCACCGGGAAGCGAGACGCCAGGAACCCGCCCCACGACCCCGTCCGCCCATGGCCGCCCGTCGATGCCGGCAGGTGCGAGAACCCCGCACCGTCGACCACGCGCCGAGCGCGCCGCCGCGTGGCGACGCGACGAAACCGGCGCGGCACCTCATGGCGACCGGAGGACCGCCGGCCGGCACCGCCCGCTGAGGAGCGCCGGCGCGACCACCAGTTCCTGTGCGCGCCGGAGGACCGCCGGCCGGAAGAAGACACGGTTCATCGTCCGCCGCCCGGCGAACCCTGGCTGGGTCAGTGAGCCAGGGGGTCAGTGAGCCAGGGGGTCAGAACTCCTGCATGCCGCCGGCGCGCGGGTCGCGCTCCGCGTGGTTGACACCGTTCTGGCCGCCCATGGCGGGCGGGCCGGCCTGGTAGGCCGCGGCCGGCACCCCGACGCCCGCGGGCTGGGGCTGCTGGGGCTGCTGCTGGCCGCCCTGACCCGGGTTCAGGCCCGGGCGGGGTGGGCCGCCGGCGCCGACGGCCGGCTGGGTCGGCATGCCGTCGAGGTCACGCAGCTGCATCTCCAGGTAGGCCCGCAGCCGGGTGCGGTACTCACGCTCGAACGCGCGCAGCTGCTCGACCTGGCCCTCGAGGCGGCGCTTGTCCTCCTCCAGACCGCCGAGCTGCTCGGCCACGTGCGCCCGTGCCTCCGCGAGGATGCGGTCGGCGTCCGAGCGCGCCTCGCGGCGGGCCCGTTCCGACTCGGTGCGCGCCTCACGCAGCGCCTCGTCGGCGGTCCGCTGGGCGAGCACCAGGGTGCGGGCGACCCGCTGCTCGATCTCGGCGTCGAGCTGGGCGCCCTGGGAGCCGGTCGTGGCGGGCACGTTGCCGCCGCCGCGCTGGCCGACGGCGGGCATGACCTGGGTGGCTCCGCCGGGGATGGGCACCGGTGAGGTGGACGGGCCTCGGGCGGCAGCCGCCTGCGCCTGTGCCTGCGCCTGCTGGGCGGCGGCCTGGGCCTGGGCCGCCGCCCTGCGGGCGTCGTCGAGCTGCCGGCGCAGCTGCTGGTTCTCTTCCAGGATCTGGGGGGGCACACCGGGGCCGCCGCCACCGGTGCGGCGCGCCTCGTCGAGCTGGCGGCGCGTGTCGGAGTTCTCGTCCAGCAGTCGCGTCAGCTCGGCCTCGACCTCGTCGAGGAAGGTGTCGACTTCGTCCTCGTTGTACCCGGTCCGGAACCTCGTCGGGCTGAAGACCTTGTTCTGCACATCCTGTGGTGTCAGCGCCACGTCGCCTCCTCTTGCGGCATCGCCGCTCCCCGAAGAGAGGGCGGTCTACGGGCAGTCTCCCGCGCTCGTGTCAGCGGTGTGCACACGACCCCGTCACAACCTCGTCGMATAGTTCTGCAACACCACGATCACGATGAACAACAGCAGGAAACCGAGGTCGAAGGCCACAGCCCCCACGCGCAGCGGCGGGATGAAGCGCCGCAGCAATCGTAACGGCGGGTCCGTGGCCGTATAGACGACCTCGCAGAGCACCACCCACGGGCCGGTGGGTCGGAAGGAGCGACTCACCGACTGCAGCAGGTCGATGACCATCCGCGCTATCAGGAGCAGGAGGTACGCGGTCAGCACCCAGTAGATCACRGTGCCGAAGATGCTTATGGCTGCCTCTCCCTGCCTGGCGGACGCCAGCGGTCAGGCACCGCGGCGTCAGGACTGGTTGTAGAAGCCACCTTCGGCGATACGACGCTTGTCGCTCTCGGTGACCTCGACGTTCGAGGGGGTCAGGAGGAAGACCTTGTTGGTCACCCTCTCGATCCTCCCGTGCAGACCGAAGATCAGTCCAGCGGCGAAGTCGATCAGCCGCTTGGCCTCGACGTCGTCCATCTCGGTGAGGTTCATGATGACGGGCGTGCCGTCCCTGAACTCCTCACCGATCTGACGGGCGTCATTGTAGCTCCGCGGCTGGAGCGTTGTGATCCGGTAGGGGGATGCTTCCTCGACGGCCGCTACCCTCCGCATCGGAACGGGTCCGGAGGGGCGCAGCGGTTCGACGGAGGAGGAACGTCTGGCCATTGTCGGCGGCTCCTCGCGTGCGTCGATACGCCGCACAGTCCGGTCGAACGGAACGGGCTCGCGCACGTCCCGCCGGTCATCCTGCCGGTCGTC
This sequence comes from Pseudofrankia asymbiotica, assembly GCF_001983105.1. Lineage (GTDB taxonomy): Bacteria > Actinomycetota > Actinomycetes > Frankiales > Frankiaceae > Pseudofrankia > Pseudofrankia asymbiotica. Next base: position 41,435 of record NZ_MOMC01000025.1, read on the forward strand.
CTGACCATCGTCGTCGTCGTAGTCGTCGAGATATTCGTCGTCCTCCTCGGCCAGACCGAGGTAGACCATCGCCCTGCGCCCGAGCCCCATGGCGCGACTCTAAGGGACAGGGCGCCGCTCACCGAACAAAGCGGTGCCGATCCGTAGGTGTGTCGCGCCTTCGGCCACCGCGGCCTCAAGATCGCCCGACATTCCGGCACTGATGACCCGCGCCTCGGGGTGGTTCCGCCACACCCCTTCGGCGACTCTTCGTAACCGGGCAAACGCCGGCTGTGGGGGTTCCCCCCGGGGAGCCACCGCCATCACACCCGCGAGCCGCAGCCCCGGGGCCTCGGCGACGAGATCTGTCATCCGGGCGACATCGCCCGGAGCCGCGCCGCCCCGGCCGGTCGTGCCGGGTGTGTCCAGACACACCTGGACGCAGACCGCGATCATACGGCCCCGGCTCGCCGCCGCTCTGGACAGGCTCGTGACCAGTTCCGGCCGGTCGACGGACTGCACCCAGTCGGCCCAGCGGGCGACCGCGTTCGCCTTGTTCCGCTGCAACTGACCGACGAAATGCCACAAGGGCGCCCCTTTGGGCAACCGGGCCGCGGTCCCAGGCATGTCCTCGTCCCCGGCCGCATCCAGTCCCCCGGCCGCGCCCGGGGTCCCAGCCGCGCCCAGCCGGGACAGCACGTCCGCGACCTTCGGGGCCGCCTCCTGCTCACGGTTCTCCGCGAAGTGCGTGACGCCCAGCGCGTGCAGCGTCAACACGTCCGCGGCGGGCCAGGTCTTGCTCACGGCGATGAGCGTGAGCTCGGCCGGCTCACGGCCCGCGGCGCGCGCCGCCACGGTGATCCGCTCCCGGACCTCGCCCAGGTTCGCCCGCAGCCGCGCCAGGTCAGCATCCGACGTCACCGTCACACCCGCCGGCCCCTCCCGTTCGCTGTCCGGGCCGGTCGGGACACCGCCGGCCCGGTCGGTGAACGGCGCAGATCCGGCTACTTGAGGAAGTCGGGGACGTCCAGCTCGTCATCCTCGTCGGCGATCGGCCGGACCGGCCGCCGGGGCGGCGGGTAGCTCGGCCGCGCTCCCGGGCGGACGCCGGCCGGGTCGGCCCCGTAGCCGCCCCCCGGCCCCTGGCCTTCGCCGGGCGCGTGCTGGGCGGCATAGCGGGCCGGCGGCTCGTCCAGGTCCGGCTGTGGGTCCAGCGGCTCGGGGATGTACTGCGGCGGCGCGGGCTGCGGCGCGGCCGGCGGCGGGCCCAGGGGCGGAGCGTAGCTCGGGGTCGGCCGCGGCGCGGGCGGCGGCGTCGGGGCCACCACGGGGATCGCCGGCAGCGCGCCCGTGGGCGCCGGGGCGGCCGCGGCCGGCGGCGCCGTGGGCCGCGCGCGCTGCGGGGCGATGCCCTTCGCACGGCGGTCGGGCACCGTGTCGAAGCCGGCGGCGATGACGGTGACCCGTACCTCGTCGCCGAGCGCGTCGTCGATCACGGCACCGAAGATGATGTTCGCCTCGGGGTGGGCGGCGTCGGCGACCAGCTCGGCGGCGGCGTTGATCTCGAACAGGCCGAGGTCGGACCCGCCGGAGATGTTCAGCAGCACGCCCTGCGCGCCGTCCATGCTGGCCTCGAGCAACGGCGAGGCGATCGCCTGCTCGGCGGCGACCGTCGCCCGGTCGTCACCGCGGGCACGCCCGATGCCCATGAGCGCGCTGCCGGCGTGCGACATGACCGTCTTGACGTCGGCGAAGTCGAGGTTGATCAGACCTGGCGTCGTGATCAGGTCGGTGATGCCCTGGACACCGGAGAGCAGAACCTGGTCGGCGCTGCGGAACGCGTCGAGCACGCTGATGTCGCGGTCGGTCATCGCCAGCAGGCGGTCGTTCGGGATGACGATGAGGGTGTCGACCTCGTTGCGCAGCGTGTCGATGCCGGCATCGGCCTGGTTCGCGCGGCGGCGGCCCTCGAAGGTGAACGGCCGGGTCACCACGCCGATCGTGAGCGCGCCCAGCGAGCGCGCGACGTTCGCCACGACCGGCGCCCCGCCGGTGCCGGTCCCGCCGCCCTCGCCCGCCGTGACGAAGACCATGTCGGCCCCCTTGAGGACCTCCTCGATCTCCTCGCGGTGGTCCTCGGCCGCCTGCCGGCCGACCTCCGGGTCGGCGCCGGCGCCGAGGCCACGGGTGAGCTCCCTGCCGACGTCCAGCTTCACGTCGGCGTCGCTCATCAGCAGCGCCTGGGCGTCGGTGTTGATGGCGATGAACTCGACGCCCTTGAGACCGACCTCGATCATGCGGTTCACGGCGTTGACGCCGCCACCACCAATGCCGACAACCTTGATGACCGCTAGGTAGTTCTGCGGGGCAGCCATTGCGGGGTCGGTCCTCCAGCGGCGTCGGTGGGGCGGGCGGGCATACGCCCGGCTCGCACGGCAGGACCGTCGGGACGGCTCCACCGGGACGAGACGGGAGAAGTAGCCGCCGAGCTCCAACCTTCACCGTCCACTAGACGGTTAGAGTTATGTCAACTTGCGACTGTGGTTGGACAGTAGGCATGGCGTCCGCATGGGTCAAGGAACCTCCCGGCGAGTCAACCGATGGAATTCGCCGTCCCGTTCGTCACACCCTCCACACGCATGGTTCCCCTCCCGGCGGGCATCCCCATCTGTCCGCTTCCTCCTCCCCGCCCCTGGTAGCTGGCTCCGGTGCGATGTCCTCGCCAGCCATGGGCGAGCGGCCGCCCGCACCGGTCGCGAGCCGAACCGCTGGCTGGCCAGCCGGTGGAGGAGGATGGCGTCCGTGAGCACGCGTGTGCACTTCCTCGGTATCGGCGGCTCGGGCCTTGCCCCGCTGGCCCGGATCGCGTTGGCCCGCGGCCATCTCGTCTCCGGCAGCGACCAGGAGCCCTCGGCGCGGGTCGAGGCGCTGCGGGCACTGGGCGCCCGGGTGCGCACCGGCGCCGTACCCGGCCCGGCGGAGTTGGCGGCCGAACTCGCCGGCGTGGACGTCGTCGTGGCCTCCAGCGCCCTGGGCGACGACCATCCCGAGGTCGCGGCCGCGCGGGCCGCCGGCCTGCCGGTGCGCCGCCGCTCCGACTGGCTGCCCGAACTGACCTCCGGCTACCAGCTCGTCGCCGTCGCCGGCTCGCACGGCAAGACGACCACCTCCGCGATGCTGACCCTCGCGCTGCGCGCCGCGGGCGCCGACCCGACTGCGGTGATCGGCGCCGAGGTGCCGCAGCTCGGCGGCGGGGCGCTGGTCGGCTCCGGCGAGCTGTTCGTGCTGGAGGCCGACGAGTACGGCGGTGCCTTCGGCGCGCTGGACCCGGCGCTCGCCGTGGTCACGAACGTGGAGTGGGAGCACCCGGACCTCTTTCCCGACGAGGCGGCCGTGCGGGCGACGTTCGCCGCCTTCACCGCCCGGGTCCGCCCGGGTGGCGTCCTGGTGGCCTGTGGCGACGACCCTGGGGTCGCCTCCGTGCTCAGCGCCCTGGCCGAGCAGCCGGGCGGCGGCCCGCGGGTCGTGCGCTACGGCCTGGGCGACGGCCTCACCTGGCGCGCGACGGACGTCACGGCCGTCGATGGCACCACTGGTGGGTCCGCGGGCAGCCAGGACCTGAGCGGGATCCCCGGGGACGCGCCGGCCGTCGTGACACGGGCCACCGTGCTGCGCGACGGGGAGCCGGTCGGCACGCTGCGCCTGGCGCTGCCGGGCCGGCACACGGTCCTCAACGCGCTCGCGGTGCTGGCCGCCACGGGCGAGCTCGGGGTGCCCGTCGAGGCGGCGCTCTCGGCGTTGGCCGGCTACACCGGGGCCGCCCGGCGCTTCCAGCGCGTCGGCGCGGCGGACCTGCCGGGTGCCGGCGGCACGGTCGAGGTGATCGACGACTACGCCCACCATCCGACCGAGATCCGGGTGACGCTCGCCGCCGCCCGGCAGAAGGCCGCCGGCCGGGAGGTCTGGGCCGTCGTCGAGCCGCACACCTACAGCCGCCTCGCGGCGCTGCTGGACGACTTCGCCGTCTCCTTCGTCGACGCCGACCGGCTCTACGTCACCGACATCTACGCCGCCAGGGAGCATGACGACCTCGGCCTGCACTCCGCTGACCTCGCCAAGCGGGTGCGCACCCCCGCCGACACGAGCTACGTCGGCCGGGCCGAGCTGCCCGCGCGTCTGGCCGCCGACCTGCCCGGCCACGACGTCCTGCTGCTGACCCTCGGCGCCGGCACGATCACCGAGCTTGGCCCCCACCTGCTCGCCGGGCTGACCCTCGCCCACTGACCCGCGCGGGCGACGTCCGGGCGCGCGGCCCGGGCGTCGACGTCCGGCGGGTCGGTGTGCGGTGTGTTCCGCCGCGTGTCAGTGGGCGGCGTGGCGGCCGCCGGCGCGGCGGCGGGACGCGGCGGCCTCGTGGATCATCGCGACGATCGTCTGGGCGGCCTCGGGGTGGCCCATGCCGGCGCAGGCGGCGCTCATCTTCGCCAGCCGCTCCGGCACCGTGAGCACCGGCAGCACCTCACGCGCGATCCAGTCGGCGGACAGCTCCGCGTCGTCGACGAGCAGCCCGCCGCCGGCCTCGACCGTCGGCAGGGCGTTGCGCCGCTGCTCGCCGTTGCCATGCGGCAGCGGCACGTAGACGGCCGGCAGGCCCACCGCGGCGAGCTCCGCGCAGGTCATCGCCCCGGACCGGCACAGCACCAGGTCCGCGGCGGCGTAGGCCGACGGGATGTGGTCCAGGTAGGGCACCAGCACGTAGGGCGCGGGCAGACCGGGCGGCAGCGCCGCCGCCACCTCGTCGAAGTTCTTCGGGCCGGTGGCGTGCAGCACCTGCACCCCGGACTGGGTGAGCGCCCGGGCGGCCCCCGCCATCGCCTGGTTGAGCGAGCGGGCGCCCTGCGAGCCACCGAAGACGAGCAGGGTGGGGCGGTGCGGGTCGAGGCGGTAACGGGCCCTGGCGGCGCGCATGGCGGCCGGGGACCGGTCGAGGGTGAGGATCTCCGCGCGCAGCGGGATGCCGGTGAGCCTGCCGCCGCGCAGCGGCGTCCCCGGGTAGGAGATGGCGACATGCGAGGTGAGCCGGGCACCGAGCCGGTTGGCCACCCCGGGCAGCGGGTTGGCCTCGTGGACGACGATCGGGACCCCGCGGCGGCGGGCGGCCAGGTAGGCGGGCACGGAGACATAGCCCCCGAAACCGATGACGACGTCGGCATGGGTCTCGGTGATGATCCCGCCGGCGCGGGAGATGGCGCCCGCGAGCCGGCCGGGCACGGTGAGCACCTGCCTGGACGGGCGCCGGGGCAGCGGCACCTTCGGAACGGTCGCCAGCTCGTAGCCACGCGCGGGCACGACGCGCGCCTCCATGCCGGTCTCGGTCCCGAGGAGGGTCAGCCGGATCCGCGGATCGGCCGCGCGCAGCGCGTCCGCGACCGCGAGCGCGGGTTCGACATGGCCGGCCGTACCGCCGCCGGCGAGCAGCACACTCTTCAGCATCGGCTCTCACGATGGCACACCGGCCGGCCACCCGGAGCGGCCGGCCCGCTATACCCGTCGACTCCCCGTGTGCCCGGCCTGGCGGCCACGCCCGGCCACAGCCTGGTCCACCGGCCACGGCGGGCTCAGCCGGCGGCGGGCGGCCCGTCGGGATCCGGGCGCCGGGGGCGCCGGTAGGGCCCCGGCTCGACGGGCTGGGGGGAGGCGGCCTTCCTCGCGGCGGGGGCGCTCCTGGCGCCGTCCTCGCCTGACCGGACACGCGGCGCGCGGCGGGCCGAAGAGGCGGATCCGGAGCGCGGGCGCTGCGGCGACCGCGCCGGGCGAGCGTCCCTCGCGCCGTCGGCGCCAGCGCGGGCACCCGCGGACGGGTCTCGTTCCCTCGCGCGCCGGCCGTCTCCACGGCGGCCGTCTCCACGGCGGCCGTCCTTGCCGCCGGCACCTCTGGCGCCTCTGGCGGGGTTGCTCTCCTGAGCGGCGCGGTCGGGGCGACGCGTGGCGCGGGTGCCGGCTGGTGCCTCGCGGCCTCCAGTGCGCGGGCGGCCGGAGCCGCGGCGGCCCTGGCGGGCGCGGCGGGCCTCCCGCCGCTCGCGGGCACGCTCGGCCAGCAGCCGGGCGGCCGCCGGCTCCGAGCGGGCGAACGCGAGCAGCATGCCGATCGAGAGCATGGTCGGCACCAGGGACGAGCCGCCGAACGAGACCAGCGGCAGCGGGATGCCGGTGATCGGCAGCAGCCCGACGACCGCGCCCATGTTCACGACGGCCTGGGTGAGGATCCAGCCCGTCGACCCGGCGGCGGCGAGGCGCACGAACTGGTTGTCGCTACGGTGCGCCACTCGCAGCCCCGCGTAGCCGAAGACGCCGAAGAGGATCACCACGAGCAGGCAACCGAGCAGGCCCAGCTCCTCGCCGATGATCGCGAGGATGAAGTCGGTGTACGAGGCGGGCAGCAGGTCGGGCCACTTCTGCCGGGACGCCCCCAGGCCCTCGCCCCACCAGCCGCCCGAGGCCAGCGCGTAGATCCCGTGGACGGCCTGCCAGCCGGTGGTCTGGGCCTTGTCGAACGGGTCTCGGTAGGACAACAGCCGCTCCAGCCGGTACGGCGAGATCACGGCGAGGATGGTGCCCACGACCCCGATCGCGCCGAGCAGGCCGCCGAAGACCCGGCCGGGCGTGCCCACCACCCACAGGACGACGAACAGCACCGAGAAGACGACGATTGTCGTGCCCATGTCGGGCTGCAGCATGATCAGGCCGCCGACCAGCGCCGTCACCGGCACGATCGGAATGATCAGGTGTTTCCAGTCGCCGAGCAGCCGGCGCTTCCTGGTCAGCAGGTCGGCCGACCAGAGCACCAGCGCGAGCTTGGCCAGCTCGCTCGGCTGCAGGCTCAGCGAGCCGAGGCCGAGCCAGCGCTGGGCGCCGTTGGACGACACCCCCAGCGGCGAGAGCACCGCCAGGAGAAGCAGCAGGGTGAGCGCCATCAGCGGATACGAGACCCGGCGGAAGACCCGCGCCGGCATCCGGCTCGCGGCGAGCAGCACAGGCAGGCCGATGCCCATCCAGGTGGCCTGCCGGACGAAGATCGTATAGGAGGAGCCAAATGCCTCGTACGAGCGCACGTTCGACGCCGAGAGCACCATGACCAGGCCGAGCAGCAGCAACAGCCCGGCCGACGAGCCGAGCAGGTAGTAGGAGGCCAACGGCCGCTCCAGCAGCGGCAGCTTCGCCAGCGCCGAGCCCTGGGCATCGAGGTCCGGCACCGGGCGCAGCAGGGGCCGCCGTTGTCCGGGCCGAAGCGCGACGGCCCTGGCCGCGCCGCTCCTGGCCGCGCCGGCCCGATCGGCCGAGCTGCCAGCCGCGTCGCCGCTCGGTGAGCGCCGCCGCGGCGGCCGGCCGGTCTCCTCGCCGGCCGGGCGCGTCGGGGCCGGCGTCTCACGAACCCGGGAACCCGATCCGGACGGCGCCCCGGGACGGCGCACGGCCGGCGCCATCGCGTCACGCAGGTTGGTCGCCCGCCTCCCCGACGCGGCCGGCGGGCCGCCCGCCCCTGGCGCCCCGGGCGGCTTGTCCCGAGTGCCGGCACGCACATCCCGGGACTGTCCCTGTCCCTGTCCCTGTCCGTCGCGCCGCGCCGGGCGAGCCTGGCCGCCGGCGGGGCCCTCGTCACCGGCGGAGGCGCGGGGGCGCGTGGCCGACCCGGCCCGCGGCGCGCCGGCGCGGGTGGCCACGGTGGGTCTGGCACGGGCGCGTTGGCCGGACGCCGAACCGGAGCCGGAACCGGCTCCGCCGGACCCGGCACCCGACCTGGAGCTCGGCGCCTCGCGCACGCTGCCGCCAGCCTCCTCGACTCCGTCGCTGCGGGGATCGGCCCCGCGGCCCCCGGCCCTATCTTTCCGGGGTAACGGTCCCCCGGGCCCTGCGGCGACTGGCCGCCGCGGCGATCAGATCGCCACGTTCGGCGCAGTCATGGAACATGTCCAGCGAGGCGGCGGCGGACGCGGGCAGGACCGTGTCGCCCGTCCCAGCCGGACGCGCCGCGGCCTCCACCGCATCGTCCATGCCCGTGGCCCTTTCCACGGGGACATCGGGGGCGTGTCGGGCGAGAGCCGTCATGATCTCGCCCGCCTGACGCCCGATCAGGAGCACGGCACCCGGCCGGTCCCCGGGCCGGCGGCGGCTCACCGGCCTCGCGGCCCCGCGCTCACAGGCTGCCGCCATGAGAGAGGAACTCGGCGTAGAACAGACCGAGCCCGAACGCGACCGCGAGCCCGGAGACGATCCAGAACCGGATGATCACGGTCGTCTCCGGCCAGTCGGCGAGCTCGAAGTGGTGATGGATCGGCGCCATGTTGAACACGCGTTTCCTGGTCAGCTTGAAGCCCGCGACCTGCACGATGACCGACACCGTCTCGATGACGAACAGCCCGCCGAGGACGAACAGCAGCAGCTCGGTGCGGCTGACGATCGCGATGCTGGCGAACGCGCCGCCGAGCGCGAGCGAGCCGGTGTCCCCCATGAAGATCTTCGCCGGGCTGGCGTTCCACCACAGGAAGCCGAAGCAGGAGCCCATCGCCGACGCCGCGACCAGCGCGACGTCGAGCGGGTCGCGCACGAGGTAGCAGCCGGCCTCCAGGTTGCCCGGCTCGCACAGGTTGCCGAACTGCCAGAACGAGATCACCACGTAGGCGCCGAAGACCATCGCCGACGTGCCGGCCGCGAGCCCGTCGAGGCCGTCGGTCAGGTTCACCGCGTTCGACGTCGCCGCGATGACCATCCAGGCGAGCAGCGGGAAGCCGACGATGCCGATGGAGATGTCGGTGTCCCGGATGACGGAGATGAACGTGGAGCCGGGCAGGAGCCCGTTCGCGTTCTTGAACCGCACGGCCAGCAGGCCGAACGCGAGCGCGACGATCGCCTGGCCGGCGAACTTCGTCCGCGCGGTCAGGCCGAGGCTGCGCTGCTTGCGGATCTTGATGTAGTCGTCGAGGAAGCCAACCCCGCCGAGTCCGGTCATCACCATCAGCACCAGCAGGCCGGACGCGGTGAACCCGGCGCCGGTGACCAGGTGCGTGACGAAATAGCCGATCAGCGTGGCGGTGACGATGACGGTGCCGCCCATGGTCGGCGTCCCGCGCTTCTTCAGGTGGGTCGACGGGCCGTCCTCGCGGATCTCCTGGCCATACCCCTGGCGGCGGAAGAGCCGGATCACCCACGGCGTGCCGAGCAGCGACACCACCAACGCGACCGAGGCCGCGACAAGAACACCCCTCACCCGTGGCCGCCCCGGTCGGCGGCCCTCGGGGCTGCCGGCGCGTCCTGTGGCCCGCGGGCCCTGCTAAACACCCTTTCCCACGTCCCCTCGATCACGGCGTCTCTTCCGCCGTCTGTGCCTTCCTGTCGCCCCCGCGAGCCCGGCCCGATCGCCGACCTCCCAGCAGACCTTCCAGATATTCGTTTCCGGACCTCCCAGATCACGACCTCCCAGATCGGCTTCCGGACCTCCCAGATCGACTACGCAAGCTCCGTCGATCTGGCAGGAACCCCGGATCCGGCAGGGACCCCGTCCGCAAGCTCCGTCGATCCGGCAGGGACCCCGGATCCGGCGGGAACCCTGTCATCCCTCCGGCCGGTCCGCGGCGCCGGCTCACCGGCCGTCGCCCCGGCCGTCGCCCCGGCCGTGCTGGTCGCCACGAGGCTCGGCGAGCACCCGCGCGAGCCGCTCCAGCCCGTAGGACCGGCTGGCCTTGACCAGCACGACGTCACCGGCACGCAGGCCGGCCCCTGCGAGGTGGTCAGCCGCCTCGTCGAGGCCGCTGACCCAGGCGGCTCGCGCGCCGGCCGCCGCGGCGGCCTCGGCGAGCGGGCGGGCCACCTCGCCGACGGCCAGCACCTGGTCGATCCCGAGCTCGGCGGCGAACCGGCCCAGCTCGGCGTGCGCGTCGTCCGCCGCGGCGCCGAGCTCCCCCATCGGGCCGAGCACGGCCCACGTCCGACGGCGCCGGGCTCCGCCGGGCGCGGCGTCCGGGTCCGTGACCGGGTCGACCTGGTCCGGCGAGACGCGGCCGAGGTCGACGAGCGCGCGCAGGGCGACGCGCATCGACTCCGGGTTGGCGTTGTAGGCGTCATTGACGATGACCAGCCCCGCCGGAGTGGTCGTCACCTCCATGCGCCAGCGGCTGCGCGGCCGAGCGGCGGCGAGCGCCGCGGCCGCGGCGGCGGGCGTCATCCCGACGGCGCCCGCGGCGGCGGCCGCGGCCAGCGCGTTGCTCACCTGGTGGGCGCCGACCAGCGCGAGCGCCACCCGGTGGCGCTCGCCGTCGGCGAGCAGGTCGAACGAGGCCTGGCCAGCATGATCGATCTCGACCCGCTCGGCGCGCACGTCGGCGTCCGGCGCGAGGCCGAACGTCACCACCCGGCCCGTCGCCCGAGCCCGCATGGCCGCGACCAGCGGGTCGTCGGCGTTGAGCACGACCGTGTCGGTCGCGGCCTCGGCGAGCTCGCCCTTGGCCTGGGCGATGCCGGCGCGCCCGTCGGCGTACTCGCCGACATGCGCCGAGCCGACGTTCAGCACCAGCCCGACGTGCGGCCGGGCGATCTCGCACAGCGCCGCGATGTGGCCGATCCCGCGGGCGCCCATCTCCAGGGCGGCGTACTCGGTGCTCTCCTCGAGGCGCAGCAGCGTCAGCGGCAGCCCGATCTCGTTGTTGAACGAGCCGGGCGGGGCGATCGTCGGGCCGAGCGCTCCGAGCAGGTCGGCGAGAAGGTCCTTGGTGGTCGTCTTGCCGGACGAGCCGGTGACCGCCAGCACCGCGGCCTTCGCGAGGTCCCGGACATGCCCGGCGAGAGCCGCCAGCCCGGCCGCCGGGTCGGCCACCAGCACCGCCGGGACGCCTGCCGGGCGGGCCGCGAGCACCGCCACCGCCCCGGCGGTCACCGCGGTCGCGGCGAAGTCGTGCCCGTCGGCCCGCTCGCCCGGCAGCGCGACGAACAGCGCCCCCGGTTGCGCCAGCCGCGAGTCGACGACCACCGAGGTGACGAGCGCGGAAGGGTCGGCGCCACCGTCGAGGCGGCCGCCGGTGGCCGCCGCCACCTCGGCGAGCGTCACCGGGATCACCGGCGCACCCCCGGTGATCCCGTGCCCGCGCCGCCGGCGGTCCCGCCAGCGCCGGCCGGGCCGCCGGGCGCCGCGGCGATCGCGGCGGCGAGCGACTCGCGGTCGTCGAACGGGGTCACCACGCCGTGCTGCTCCTGCCCGCGCTCGTGGCCCTTGCCGGCGACGACGACCGCGTCGCCGGGGCCGGCCTCGGCGACCGCGGCGGCGATCGCCTCGGCCCGGTCGGGGATGACGGTGACCTTCGCCGCCACCGTGCCCCCGGCCTGGGCGGCGCCCGCGCTCATCTGGGCGAGGATCTCCGCCGGGTCCTCGGAGCGTGGGTTGTCGTTGGTGAAGAACGCGAGGTCGGCCAGCCGCGCCGCCGCGGCGCCCATCAGGGGGCGTTTGGCCCGGTCCCGGTCACCGCCGCAGCCGAGGACGACGATCAGCCGGCCGGTGACCAGGCCACGCACCGACGTGAGCACGGTCTTCACCGCGTCCGGGGTGTGCGCGTAGTCGACCAGCGCGAGGTAGGGCTGCCCGGCCTCCACCCGTTCCATCCGGCCGGGGACGCCGGGGAGCTCCCCGATCCCGGCGGCGGYCGCCTCGGCCGGAACCCCGGCGGCGACGAGCAGCGCGAGCGCGCCGAGGGCGTTGGCGACGTTGAACCGCCCGGGCAGCGGGACCTGGACCGGAACCTCCAGCCCGCCGGGCCCCCGGGCGGTGAATGTGCTGCCCCGCTCGCCGATGGCCAGGTCGTCCGGCCACCAGTCGGCGGGCGGCTCGAGCGCGTAGGTGACGGCTCCGGGGATCCGGGCGGCGAGCTCGGCCCCCCAGGCGCCGGCCGCCGCGTCGGTACCGATGACGGAGACGGCGGACCGCTCCGGCTCGAACAGCTTCGCCTTCGCCTCGAAGTAGTCCCGCATCGTCGGGTGGTAGTCGAGGTGGTCCTGGCTGAGGTTGGTGAACAGCGCGCCCGCGAAGCGCAGCCCGTCGACGCGGTGCTGGGCCAGCGCGTGGCTGGAGACCTCCATCGTCGCCGCCGTGACTCCGCGCTCGACCATCACCGCGAACAGCGCCTGCAGGTCGGCGGACTCCGGGGTGGTGCGCACCGAGTCGATCCGCTCGTCGCCGACGCGGGTCTCGACGGTGCCGAGCAGCCCGGTGCGGTGGCCGGCGGCCCGCAGGCCCGCGTCGACGAGGAACGCCGACGTGGTCTTGCCGTTGGTCCCGGTGATGCCGAGCAGGGTGAGCTGGCGTGACGGCTGGCCGTAGAGCCAGTCGGCGACCTGGGCGAGGTCGCGGCGCGGGCTCGCGGTCACGACCACCGGCACGGCGGCGGCGTCACCGAGCATCGCCGCGCCCGCCGGGTCGGTGAGGACCGCTTCGGCGCCCGCGGCGAGGGCGGCGGCGGCGAACGCGGCCCCGTGCGCGTGGGCACCGGGCAGCGCGGCGTACAGGTCGCCGCGGCGCACGGCGCGGGAGTCGTGGGTGACACCGCGCAGCACGGCGTCGTCGGCGGCGAGGACCGGGGCACCGGGCGCGCCGGCGGACGCGAGCCTCCCGAGGCCGGCGAGCAGACCGCGCAGCTCGGTGAGCGTCCGCGCCGGCGAGTGGGCCGGGCGCAGGGCCGGAGAGGTCACGCTGTCGACCTTAGTAGGGCACCTGACGACGCCCGACGCCTGCCGTGGGTGTCGCCGCGTGGCCGTGTCGGCAGCCCTGAGAAAGCCGGTCGCCGGGCACGCGAAGGAAGAGCGTTCTCGTACATCCTTTGCCCCTCCAACGCGCGCTCATCGCTTCGGCCGCCCGCTCATCCGGTTGGCGGCGAGCCGCCCGCCGCCGGGTTCGTCCCCTGGACGGCGGCATCCGCCGGGGACCCGCCTGGTGGAGGCGCCACGCCGCCGGCGGCCTCACCGGCCCCGCCGGCCGTTGTCTGGCCGGTGGCCTCCCCGTCGGCGGCGGCGCCGGGCTGGGTAAGCGGCAGGTGGGGCGCCGCGGCGCCGGCCGGCGGCACGCCCAGCGTGGCGAGGGTGAAGGTCATCACCTTCTGGAACGCCGGCGCCGCGGCGACACCGCCGAAGTGCTCCACCTTCGGGTTGTCCAGGACGACGGCGATCACGACCCGCGGGTGGTCGGCCGGGGCGTAACCGATGAACGAGGAGACGTAGCTTCGCCCGTCCTTGCCGAGGTAACAGCCGCAGGACGGGACGATCTGGTAGGCGGTGCCGGTCTTGCCCGCGACCCGGTAGCCGGGCACGGCGGCGGCGGGCGCGGTGCCGTGCGTCGTGATGACCTGCTCGAGCATGTCGGACAGCGTGCGCGCGGTCTGCTCGCTCACGACCCGCACGCCGGGCGCCCGCGGAGTCGGGACCATCGCGCCGCCGCTCGGGCCGATCGCGTCGACCAGCCGCGGCGTCATCCGCACCCCGCCGTTGGCGATCGTCGCGTAGACCGACGCCATCTGCAGGGCCGTCACGCTCATCCCCTGGCCGAAGGCGATGGTGGCCGCCTGCGAGGTCGACCACTTCGTCGACGGGGCGAGCTGCCCGCCGCTCTCGCCGGGGAAGCCGAGCGCGGTGGGCTGGCCGAGGCCGAAGTCGCGCATCGTCGCCTCGAGGCCCACGGCGCCGACTTTCTCCGAGATCAGCACGGTGCCGATGTTGCTGGAGTGCGCGAGCACGCCAGCGGCGGTGAGCTGCAGCGTCCCGTGCGTCTCCGAGTCGCCGATCGACGAGCCGCCGCGGCGGATGCTCGGGGGGACCGTGACCGGGGTCGTCGGGGTGATCAGGCCGCGGTCGAGCGCGGCGGCCATCGGGATGACCTTTTCCACGCTGCCGGGCTCGAACGCGAACCCGGTGGCTCGATTGCCGAGCACGTCCTGATTGGCCTTGCCGACGTTGTTCGGGTCGAAGTCGGGCGAGTCGGCCATCGCGAGGATGTCCCCGGTGCGCGGATCCAAGATCACGATGGTGCCGGCGGCGGCCTGGTTCTCGCGCACCGCGTCGGCGATCGCCGTCTGCGCCTCCCACTGGATGTCGGTGTCCAGGGTGAGCCGCAGGTCGGAGCCCTCGACGGGAGCCTTCTCGCTGTTGCCCGCCGACGGGATCTCCCGGCCGGCCGGGTCGGTCTCCAGCCGGCTGACGCCGTCCTTGCCGCGCAGCACGCTGTCATAGGCGAGCTCGATCCCGCCGTTGCCCACCAGCAGGTCGTTGTCGCCGAAGCGGGTGTAACCGACGACGCCCCCCGCCACCGTGTCGTTCGGGTAGACCCGGCGGCGCTCGTCGAGCACGCCGACGCCCTTGAGCTTCAGCTTCGTTACCTTCGCCTCGACGTCGGGGTCCAGCCCTCTGGCGATGTAGACGAACAGCAGCTTGCGGTCCCGGGTGATCCGCTTCTCGATCGCGTCCTTCGGCAGCCCGACCAGAGGAGCGAGCTTCGCGGCGACGGCGGCGGGGTCGTCGATGACGCTGGGGTTGGCGTACACGGAACGCGCGTCGATGTCCTGGGCGAGCGTCGCCCCGTGCCGGTCGGTGATCTCGCCCCGGACCGCCGGCAGCGTGACCTCGTGCATCCGCTGCTGCTCCGCCTGACGGGCGTAGGTGCCGGCGTTGAAGCCCTGCAGCTGGGTCAGCCGAATGGCGAGCACGAGCAGCACCAGCACCAGCACGACGACGCCGATGCGCAGCCTGCGCCGCGAGCTGGCCAGCGCGCGCCGGCGCGGCCCGCGCGCGGGCCGGCGCCGCGGCCGCTGGTCACCGGGAACCCGGCGCCCGGTGGCCGCCCGCGCCGCCGCCGCGCGGGCCGCGGCCGTGCGCGCGTGGTCGCTCCTGGTCGGCCGGCCGGCACGCGCGGAGCCGGTCCGCGTCCCCTCCGTCACCAGCCGCAGGCGTGTGCGGCCCCCGGGCGGCAGGAGCGTGGAGCTCACCGCCCGGAGGTCCCCGCGCCGGAGGGCTGCCCGGCCGCCCCGTCGGCGGCCGGCTGCCCCTGCTCCTGTCCCTGGCTGGCCGGGGTCGCGGTCGCGGCCGGCTGGCCCGGCGCCGGGACGACGTAGAGGATGACGCCGCCGTTCGCGTCCCCGCCGCCGGCGACCACCCGGGCGCCAGACGGCAGCGGGGCGCCAGGCGGCCGGTACTCGGGCAACTCGCCGGGCGCCATCCCGAGGGCCTGCGCCCGCGCGGCGAGCGCGCCCGGCGCCGACAGCCGGTCGGACTGGACCGAGAGTGCCTCCTCCTCGTCCGCGAGCGCGGAGGAGGTGCTCTGCAGCGAGTGCTCCTGGAACGCGTTCTCACTGAGCGAGGTGTTCAGCAGCAGCAGGCAGACGAGCCCGCTGCCCATGAGTACGAGCAGCAGGATCACGAACGGGGCCCGAGGCGCCCGCTGCGACCGGGCGGCCTTGGCCCGGGCTCGCGCCAGCGCCGTCGGTCCCGGCGCCGGGGTGGCCCGCGGCCCGGGCCTGGCGGCTGGCCGCGCCGCCGGCGCGGCGGCGGCGGCCGACTGCCCCACGCGGCGGGGTCGCGGCTGGCGTGCCGGTGGCTGGCGAGCCGGGCGCGGCGCCGGAGCCGGGGCAGGGGACGACTGCGGTGCCAACGCGGTCGCGCCGGCCGACATCGGCAGCTGTTCGTCGTTCGGCGCGGCGGTCATGAGGTTCCTCCCCTGAAGCTTCCCGTTCTTCCCGTGGCGGTGGCCGGGCGTCTTCCTGCGGCGGCTGGGCGGACCCGCTCGGCGGCGCGCAGCCGGGCGGACGCGGACCGCGGGTTCGCCGTCACCTCCTCCTCGGACGCGGCCTGCGACCCACGGGTGAGCAGCCGGAAGGTCGGCTCGGCCTCGGGGGGTACCACCGGCAGGTCGGGTGGTACCTGGCTGGTGGTCACCTCCACCAGCGCCCGCTTCACCATCCGGTCCTCCAGTGAGTGGTAGGCGAGCACGGCGATCCGGCCACCCACCGCGAGCCGGTCGAGCGAGGCGGGCAGGGCCCGGTCCAGCACGTCCAGCTCGCCGTTGACCTCGATGCGCAGCGCCTGGAACGTGCGCTTGGCCGGGTTCCCGCCCGTGCGCCGCGCCGCCGCCGGGATCGCCGCGCGCACCAGCTCGACGAGCCGGGCCGAGGTGGTGAACGGCTGTCTGGCCCGTTCGGCCGCCACCGCGGCGGCGATCCGCCGGGCGAACGGCTCCTCGCCGTAGCGGCGCAGCACCCGGGCGAGCGATGCCTCGTCGTAGGTGTTGAGGATGTCGGCCGCGGTGCGCGGGCCTGTCGTGTCCATCCGCATGTCCAGGGGGGCGTCCCGCGAGTAGGCGAAGCCGCGGTCGTCGGTGTCCAGCTGCAGCGAGGAGACGCCGAGGTCGAACAGCACCGCCTGCACGGCCCGGATGCCCAGGCCGTCCAGCACGTCCGGCAGCTCGTCGTAGACGGCGTGCGCGAACTCGACCCGCCCGGCGGCGAAGTCGAGCCGGTCGCGACTGGCGGCCAGCGCCTGCGGGTCACGGTCCAGGCCGACCAGCCGCAGCTCGGGCAGCTCGCGCAGCAGCGCCTCGGCGTGCCCGCCGAGGCCGAGGGTGGCGTCGACGGCGACGGCGCCAGGCTGGCGTAACGCCGGGGTGAGCAGCGCGCGGACCCGGTCCAGCAGGACCGGGATGTGGCTGGCCTGCACCGCTCGCCGCCCTTCTCGACTGGACCCTTCCTGACCGGTCCCTCGCGGCCGGGGCGCCCAGCGGACGGAGCACGCACGCACGCGACTGCCCGTGTCGACGCCATCCGGTGGGATGGCCGAGGGCCGCTGGGCGCGTACCGGAGGCGGCGCACCCGCGGGAGGAACGAGCAGGTTCGGCGTGCGCCCAGGTCCCGCCCCGCCGGGCCGCCGGGCGCCGGGGAAGTGGCGCCCGGAGGCAGGCGGGGGGAGAACTCGACACGCGACGGCCGTCTGTTCCGCTTGTTGAGGGTTCCGCTGGCTGAGGCCACCGGGGGGCGGGGTCACCCGTCGGGTCACCTGGTCGCGTCCTCGCCGGCCAGCCGGGCCCGCCGCGGGTCGGGGCCGCGGGCCGCGGGGAGCACCCAGAGGTGCGGGTGCTCCTGGAGCTTGGTATTGCGAGCGTCCCTGGGCAGCACGTGCCCTGGAGCGCTATATGACGCCGGGCAGCACCTCCTCGGACAGCTCCGCGAAGCTCTCCTCCTGCTCGGTCAGGTAGGTCGTCCACCGCTGCGCGTCCCAGATCTCGACCCGGGTGTTCGCACCGTTGACGACGCAGTCGCGGGCCAGCCCGGCGTACTCACGCAGCGCCTGCGGGATGTTGATCCGGCCCTGTCTGTCGGGAACGTCATCGCTCGCCGAGGAGAAGAAGACCCGGCTGTAGTCGCGCAACGACTTCGTCGTAACCGGCGCAGTACGCAGCGACTCGCTGATTCTGGAGAACTCGGCCAGGGGGAACACATAAAGACAGCGTTCCTGCCCTTTGGTAATCACGAGCCCTCCCTCCAGCTCCTCACGGAACTTCGCGGGCAGCGTGAGCCGGCCCTTGTCGTCCAGGCGCGGGGAGTGGCTACCGAGAAACACCGGCGCCCCTCCTCGCTCACCAGCACGGGGTCATGCGCCGCGGCCGACGGTCTCCCCACAGATCCCGCTCATCGGTCCCGCAAACAGCCCATCAGTCCGTCGTCGTTCCCCCACTGCGCGCCACTGTACCCCACTATCCCCCACCCGACACCCCCGCGACACCCCGAGGAGGTGGCTTCCCCCACCGCGCCGCGGGGCTGGCACGACGCCGTTCCGCGTGCCCTCCGGCTCCCGGGAGGACCAGGCTCCGCACAGCGAAGAAGTGCGCCAATTCGACGGACGTAAAGGCGGCACAATCTGGTCACGGGCCATCACCGTCACCGATAGGGCGCACAGGTGCCACACAGGTTCCGTGATGGAGTCCACCGACATGGGYGGAGCCAGGACGGCGCGCCAGAAGTGCGCCAGAAGTGTCGGGACTTCCCGGCGCCATCCCGCGTTCCCATCGTCCCGGCAGGTTCCGGGTAGGGCGGGAAGGTTGTTGTTGGTTCGCTCCGTGCGGGCGGCGCGCTACGGCGACCTCCGCGCCAGCTCGGTCGCGTGCCGCTTGGACGTCACGAGTCCAAGACCGGTCCCGACCGGAACCAGCGCCCCATGGCGTCGGCCACTGGTGTCACTACGGCGCACCACGCGACCACGCACGGGCGCGAGGCGCCTCCCCCGGATGACGGTTTGACGCCCCTTGCACGCAAGGATGGCCCGTTGGGATGTCACACTCGGGAATGGAGAGCTCCCGCCGGGGGCCGGACCGATCCGTTGATCCCGGAGGAGGGCCTTAGGTGGCTACGGAGCCAGGAGTCCTGCACTGGCGCGACCCGGCTGGCGATCTCGGCCAGCTGGCAGACGTGGCCGACCGGATCCAGCATTCGGTGGCCGCGGTGATCGACGGCAAGCCCGAGGCGATCAGAGCCGCGCTCGTCGTGCTGCTGGCCGAGRGCCACCTGCTCATCGAGGACGTGCCCGGCGTCGGCAAGACGATGCTGGCCAAGGCGCTCGCCCGCTCGATCGACGCGCGGGTGCGCCGCATCCAGTTCACCCCGGACCTGCTGCCCGGTGACGTCACCGGGGTGAGCGTCTACAACCAGGGCACCCGCGACTTCGAGTTCCGCCCCGGCCCGGTGTTCGCGAACATCGTCGTCGGCGACGAGATCAACCGCGCCGAGCCGAAAGCCCAGTCCGCGCTGCTGGAGTGCATGGAGGAGCAGCAGGTCACCGTCGACGGCGTCAGCTACCGGCTGGAGTCACCGTTCATGGTGATCGCCACCCAGAACCCGGTGGAGATGGAGGGCACCCGGCCGCTGCCCGAGGCGCAGCGCGACCGCTTCACCGCCCGGATCTCGATGGGCTACCCGTCGCCCGCCGCCGAGTTCTCGATGCTCGACAACCATGGCAACGCCGATCCGCTGGCGGACGTCGTCCCGGTCACCTCCGCCGCCGAGATCGCCAAGATGAGCTCCCTGGTGCGCGGGGTGCACGTCGCCGATGAGGTCCGCCAGTACGTCGTGGAGCTGGTGGGCGCCACCCGCCGTCATCCCGAGATCATGCTCGGCGCCTCCCCGCGCGCGGCGCTGCACCTGATCCGCACGGCCAGGGCCGCGGCCGCGCTCGACCGCCGGTCGTTCGTCCTGCCCGACGACATACAGGCGCTGCTGGTGCCGGTGCTCGCCCACCGGCTGCTGCTGCGCCCGGAGCTGGCGATGTCCGGCGACCCGGTCGTCGACATCGCCGCCCGGCTGCTCGCGGACATCGTCGCCCGCACGCCGATCCCCCGTCCCGGCCCGGCCGCCAGGCCGCCGCGACGCGGGCACTGACGGACCGCGGTGCGCGACCTCGCCGCCGCCCTGCGCGGACTGACCGTCCGCGGCCGCTCGTTCCTGGCCGCGGGCGGTGCCTGCGCCGTCTCCGCGCTGGTGCTCGGCGAGCAGGACCTGCTGCGGGTGGCTCTTCTACTGGTGCTGCTGCCGCTGTCGGCCGCCGTGTTCGTCTCCAGGACGCGCTACCGGCTCGCCTGCACCCGACGGATCGACCCGCCTCGGGTCGCCGCCGGCCGGACCGCGCAGGTGCATGTCCGGCTGGACAACATGARCAGGCTGCCCACGTCGGTGCTGCTCGTCGAGGACCGGGTACCGGAGGCGCTCGGCGCCCAGGCCCGTTTCGTCCTCGACCGGATCGAGCCGGGCGGCACCAGGGACCTGTCCTACGAGCTGCGCGCCACGCACCGCGGGCGCTACCAGCTGGGCCCGATGTCGATCCGCCTCGCCGACCCGTTCGGGTTCTGTGAGCTGACCCGCGCGTTCCGCAGCCGCGACGAGCTGGTCGTGACGCCAAAGATCGAGCTGCTGCCCGCCACCCGCGCGGAACCGCACGCCGCGGTCTCCACGCGGCGTCGCTCCGCACTGCACGGCGAGGACGAGGTCACCACCCGGCCCTACCGGTCCGGCGACGACCTGCGCCGGGTGCACTGGCGCACCACCGCCCGGGTCGGCGAGCTGATGGTCCGCCGGGAGGAGAAGCCGCGGGTGGGCGGCGCGACGGTGCTGCTCGACGACCATCTGGGGTCGTGGGGCCACTACGTCGGCCCGGGATCACCGTTCGAGTGGGCGGTCAGCGCGGCCGGCTCGATCAGCGCTCACCTGGCACGCAGCGGCTACGGCGTCCGGCTGGTCACCCATCGCGGGCTCGCGGCCGTCGCGGCCGCCGGCAACGTGAACCCGCTGCTCGACGAGCTCTCGACGGTGACTCAGGTCCCGACGTTCGACCCGAACGCGGCGTACGCGGCGGTCGCGGCCGGCGACGGCGGGACGCTGGTGCTCGTCCTCGGGCACACCTCGCCGCCGGTGGCCCGCAAGCTCGGCGCGATGCGGCCGCGCTCGGCGCCGGCCGTCGCCGTGCTCGTCGACCTGTCCCGCTGGGGCCAGGACCCGGCGGCCGCCACCGACCTCGCCGGCTGCGAGCTGGCGTTCACCCGCGCCGGCTGGCGGGTGCTCGTCGCCGGGCGCGGCAGCCGGCTCGCCGACGAGTGGCCGCGGGTGACGATGCCCGCCGTCCGGTACGCGTCCGGCTGGTCGCGCGCCGGCTCCCAGCCGGGCACCCCCTGGCTGGGAGCCGCCCCCTGGGTCGGCCGGAAGGACGGCCGAACCGACGGCCCGGCCAGGACCCCGGAGACCGGGCCGGCAGACGGCGCGGGCGCCACCATCCTGACCGCTGGCGACGGTGTCCCAGGCGGTCGTGCCCGTCCCGGTATCGACGAGCGCCGGCAACGCCGCTGGGCTGGGCGCGACGGCGACAGCGACACTCACGAAGCGCCGCGATGAACGAGGTGCCGCGATGAACGAGGTGCCGCGATGAACGAGGTGCCACGATGACTCGGCCCGCCATGCCCGCCGCCCGCCAGCCGGGCGGCGCGAGCGCCGGCCGCCGGCTCACCACCCTGCTGAGCGCCGGCCACTCCAGCGCGCGGGAGCAGTGGGTGCCCACGGCCGTCGGCGCGTTCGCCTCGGTGATGTGCGCGCTCGCCCTCACACCGCTGTTCCGTGGCCTGTGGTGGTGGTTCGGCCCGGTGCTGCTGGCCGTCCTCGTGGTCGTCGGGCTCGCCGCCCTCGGCCGCCGCGCCGGCCTCGGGCCGTCCGCGACCATCGTCCTGAGCCTCGCCGGTCTCCTGCTCACGCTCACCGGGCTGTGCACGCGCGCGGAGGCCTGGCTCGGCTTCATACCGAACGGCGCGAGCCTCGCGCGCCTGACGGAGCTGATGTCCGACGGCCGAAGCGACATGTCGCGGCTGGCCGCGCCGGTGCCGAGCCGGACGGGCCTGGTCGTGCTGACCGTTCTCGGCGTCGCGCTCGTCGCACTGGTCGTGGACCTGCTGGCGGTCACCGCCCGCCGCCCGACGCTGGCCGGGCTGCCGCTGCTCGGGCTGTTCGCGGTGCCGGCCGCCGTGCTGCCGGGCGGCGTCGGCGTGGTGCCGTTCGCCCTCGGCGTGCTCGGCTTCCTGGCGCTGCTCATGCTCGACGGGCGCACCGTGATCGGGCGGTGGGGACGCCTCGTCACCACCCACGGCCAGGGACGCTCCCAGCTGCTGCTGGGGGGCCTGGCCGGCCGGGTCGCCTTCGGCGCCGTGCTGCTCGCCGTGCTGGTCCCGGTGGTCACGCCATCGCTGAACGGCAACGGCCTGGTCAACCGTGACAAGGGGGCGGCAGGCGGGAACGGCCCAGGAAGCTCGCAGACCAAGGTGAGCCCGCCGATGGCGACGCTCACTCAGCGGCTGCACGACAACCCCGACCGCCCGGTGATGACCGTGCTGCGGCCGAACGACCCGGACGCCTCGCTGCACCTGCGGCAGGTGGCGCTGGACGACTTCGACGGCAGCGCCTTCAACATGCGACAGCTGGAGGCGACCACCGACGACCGCATCGAGCACGGCCTGCCCCGCCCGCCCGCCGGCCTGACCACCAGCGAGACCGTCGCGACGATCTCCATCAGGCCCGGCTACCCGGACGTCTACCTTCCCGTGCCCGGCCTCCCGACGTCGGTCAAGGACCTCACCGGCGACTGGCGGCTCGACCGCGACACCAACACCATCTTCGCCGCCCACGCCAACGCGTCCGGCATCACCTACACCGTCACCGCCGCCGTCCCGACGCCCACCCCCGAGGAGCTCACCGCCGCGGGGCCACGGCCGCAGGATCTCGGCATCGACGTCACGCTGCCGAAGAGCCTCGACCCGAGGGTCGCCGAGCTCGCGCGGCAGATCGCCCAGGGGCGCTCCACCAGCTACGACAAGGTCCGCGCCATCCAGGACTACTTCCGCGGCGGCACCTTCACCTACGACCTGAACGGCGCGCCGACGAACAAGCCGGCGGCACTCGTCGAGTTCCTCTTCGGGAGCAAGCGGGGCTACTGCGAGCAGTTCGCCTCAGCGATGACGGTGCTCGTCCGTTCGCTGGGGATTCCGGCGCGGGTGGCTGTCGGCTTCGTCGACGGCGTCCGCCAGGCCGACGGCAGCCGGCTGATCCGCAACGGCGACGCGCACGCCTGGCCGGAGGTCTGGCTGCCCGGCACCGGTTGGATCGCCTTCGAGCCCACCCCGCGCTCCGACGGCGCCACCCCGCCGCCGAACTACGCGCCCGACCCAGGCCAGGCCCCGGCCGGCCAGGGCACGTCCACCCCGGGCCAGACCCAGCCGGCGACCCCGGCGGCCGGCGGGGACCAGCCGGGCGCGACGCGGAGCGCGGGCCCGGGGGACGAGCCTCAGCCGGCGAACCCCGAGGGCCGGTCGACCGCCGACCTCGCCGATACCCTGCGCCAGACCGACCTCAGCGCGCCGAGGCTGAGCGTGCGGACCGCGAACCCGGCCGCGTTCCAGTTCCTGCGGGAGACGGCGCTGGACACGTTCGACGGCCAGAGTTTCACGTCGGTGCGGCTTCCCGGTGCTGACGACACGGAGCTGGCCGCCGGCCTGCCCGGTCCCGTGGCGGGCGTCGCGACGACCGCGGTCACCGCGACGGTCGCCGTCCACCCCGGCTTCCGCGAGACCGAGCTGCCGGTGCCCGGTGCTCCGACGTCGGTCACCGGGCTCCAGGGCGACTGGTGGCTGAACAAGGCCACCAGCACCCTTTACGCCGCGGTCGGCACGTCGGCCGCCGGCGCCACCTACACGGTCCAGGCCCAGATCCCGGCGCCGACGGCCGCCCAGCGCGCCGCCGTCGGCACGGTGCCCGCCGAGCTGGCCGTCGACAGGGAACTGCCCGCCACCATCGACCCGCGGGTCGCGTCGCTGGCACGGCAGGTGACGGCGAACTACCGCGGCAGCTACGACAAGGCCAACGCGCTCGAGCGCTACCTGCGCGGGCCCGCGTTCACCTACGACCAGGACGCCGTCGCCGGCACGCTCACCGACTTCCTGTTCGGCACGAAACGCGGCTTCTGCGTCGACTACGCGACGGCGATGGCGGCGCTGGCCCGGTCGCTCGACATCCCGGCCCGGGTCGTGACCGGCTTCGCCTTCGGCGTCCCGCAAGCCGACGGCACGCTGCTCTACAAGGATGGCAACAGGCACGCCTGGACGGAGGTCTGGCTGCCCGGTACGGGTTGGATCGGCTTCAACCCGACCCCGGTCGGCGACCTGCGCGGGCTCGGCGACAGCACCTGGGCACCGGGACCCGACCAGCACCAGAGCGAGACCGGGCAACAACCGGCCGCGACCGCGACTCCTGGCGTCGACACTGGCGCCGGTACCGGCAAGGCGGACCAACAGGGTGGGACGGGACACGCGGCGCACATCGCGCTGTGGGTCGGGATCTGGCTGGTGGTGGCCCTCGCCGCGCTCGGTCTGCTGTTCGCGCCGGCCATCGCGCGGCGGGTCATCCGCCGCAGGCGACTGCGGGTGGGCCCGCGGGCGGAGGCGGTCACCGCTGGCACGGCCGGCGACGCGCCCGCCCGGGCGAGCGCGCGGGTGCGGGCCGGCTGGGCGGAGCTGTTGGACGTGTCGACGGACCTCGGCATCCCGCTGCGGCCCAGCGACTCGCCGCGGATGGTGGTCGCGCGGCTGTCCTCCTATCTGTCAGCGGGGCCGGAGGCGGAGGACGACGAGCGGGTGATCGCGGCTCGGGCGGCCCTCAACCGGATCGGCTGGGCCGAGGAGCGGGTCCGCTACGCCCCGCCGGGCACCCCCCTCGGGGAGGGCGCGGACACCATCGGGGCCGACGTGACCACGGCGATCGACACCCTGCTGGCCGTGGCGCCGCGCAGCCGCCGGCTGGTCGCCCAGGTCGCCCCGCCGTCCGTTCTGCGCAGACTGACCCGGTCCGGCGCGTACGCGGCCGACGAGCGCGCCTGGCAACGACGCTCCGCCGATCCGGCCTCGCCGCCGGCGGCGGGTCCGGCTCCCGAACGCGAGTCCGCGGAGCCCCCTGAGCCTGCCGGGCGGTCCTGACCTGGCCATTCCTGACCGAGCCGTTCCTAGCCGGCTGACCTCGCGGCGGTCCACCGTCGGAGGTGTCCCGCCCGCCCGAGCCGCCTGGCGCGGAGGCCGCTGCCGGCCAGGTCAGGATCCGGACACGGGTCGGGCAGTCCCCGGGACCCCACACCCGACGGTTTTGTTTACGCTTGGGTCCACAGGGGTGTCGAGGTTCGGCTGACTCGGGCCTACCGGCCAGAGGCGGCCCAACGGGACGCGACCATGAACTAGAAGCACGCACCCGGGGGCCCGCGTGCCCTCGGGGTACCTATTCGGTGTTACGGCTGGGTACCTAGGATGGCCGGTTGCCTACCGCGCCCGCTCTCGGATGCCTATCCTTGGTTAGGTTCGTCCTACCGGCCGTGGGAGGAGCGTCGATGCCGCTCTCGGAGAACGAGCAGCGCATGCTCGAGCAGATCGAGCGCGCTCTTGTCGAGGACGACCCGAAGTTTGCGAGCACTGTCCGCTCGGCTACTCCGCGTACCTATCTGGTGCGCCGGATTCGCCGCAACGCGGTACTGTTCGTCCTCGGGCTCGCGATGCTGATTGTCGGCGTCGTACTCAGCCAGATGCCGGTCCTGACCGTTGTCCTGGGCATTCTCGGCTTCTCGATCATGCTGGCCGCCGCCTTGCGCGGCTCCGCGGACCTGCGCCGCATGAGCGGCCGGGGCGCCGATCACGGCCGCCGTGGCGCCGGCGGGGCCCCTCGCCGCCGCACCCGGCCCAGCATCACCGAACGCTTCGAGGAACGCTGGCGCCGACGCTGGGAGAATTAGCAGGCGGAGCCGGGCCGGTCAGGGGTTGTGGGGCTTCGGGGCGCGTGGCGGTGGGGGCTGGCGGGGTAGGAGGCTTGCGGGGGCTACGGCGCCCGCGCCGAAGCGGTGGCCGGCGGCGTCGGTGGCCCGGTCGAGCTGGGACCAGGCGGCGGGGCGCTCGTCGATGGCGAGCTGGTGGCCGGTGGCGCCGGCCTCGGTGAGGTTCGCGGCGCGCACACCCACGAGCCGGACCGCTCGCCCGGCTATCCCCGCCTCGCGGAACAGCGCCAGTGCCGTGCGGTAGATCTCCTGGCTGACGTCGGTGGGCTCACGCAGCGTGCGCGCCCTCGTGACCGTCGTGAAGTCCGCGAACCGGATCTTGATTCCGACCGTGCGGGTGGCCCGGCCGCGTGCCCGCAGCCGGCGGGCCACCTGGCCGGACAGGCGCAGCAGCTCACGCGCGAGCTGGTCCGCCTCGGCGACGTCGACGGACAGCGTGTGCTCGGCGCTGACGCTGACCTCGGTCGTGTCCGGGTCGACAGCGCGCTCGTCGCGGCCGTGGGCGAGCGCGTGCAGATGTTGGGCTGCGGCGTCGCCGAGGGCATGGCGCAGAGTGAGCAGCGGGCAGTCGGCGATGTCACCGATGGTGCGCAGGCCGAGCCGGTCGAGCGCCGCCTCGGTGGCCCGCCCGACCCCCCACAGCGCGGACGTCGGCAACGGGTGCAGGAACGCGAGCACATCGCCGGGCGGGACGACGAGCAGGCCGTCCGGTTTGCACCTGGTCGAGGCGATCTTCGCGACGAACATCG
The DNA here is from genome assembly GCF_001983105.1 of Pseudofrankia asymbiotica. Taxonomy (GTDB): domain Bacteria; phylum Actinomycetota; class Actinomycetes; order Frankiales; family Frankiaceae; genus Pseudofrankia; species Pseudofrankia asymbiotica. The sequence goes on from NZ_MOMC01000025.1 coordinate 67,567, forward strand.
TCGGCGCGACGCCCACCGAGCAGGTGAGCCCCTCGTCGGCGAGCACCCTGGCGCGGATCATCCTGGCGATCTCGACGGGGGTCCCGAACAGCCGTCGGGCGCCGGAGACATCGAGGAACGCCTCGTCCACGGACAGCGGCGCCACCAGCGGGGTCACGTCCCGCAGGACCGCCATCACCCGTCGCGAGACCTCCTGGTAACGGTCCCGCTCCGGCGGCAGCACCAGCGCGGACGGGCACAGCCGACGGGCGCGAGCGAGCGGCATGGCGCTGTGGACGCCGTAGGCGCGCGCCTCGTAGGTCGCGGAGAGCACCACTCCGCGCGGGCCGCCGCCGATGATCACCGGCTGGCCGCGTAACTCCGGGCGGCCGAGCAGCGTCACCGCGGCGAAGAACGCGTCCATGTCGACGTGCAGGATGTCGCTGCCCATGGGACCCATCGGGCCGGCCTCGCTGGTCATGGGGCGGCTGGGGCGCGGCGGGCGAGCACGTGCAGCTGGGCGGCCAGGTCGCGATAGGGCGAACGGGCGGACACGGCGGCCTCCAGGTCGGCAAGCTGGTCGGCCCAGGCGGCGGGCGGCTCCCGTTCGCCCTCGCCGCGGGCGGGCGGGGGCGGCGCCGCGAGGTCGGCGAAGACCCGAACGCCGTGGACCGCGACCACCTCGGCGCCGGCCGCGCGCACCAGGGACATGGCCTCCGCGGTGTCGAAGCGGCGGGTGGGCTCCCCCGGCCCCGGCTCGCCCATCGGGTCTGTGAGTATCCGAGCCGCCTCGCCGAACCGGCCGGCGAGCGCCCTGGCGAGCACGGCACCGGGCCGGCCGGCGACAAGCAGGCTCAGCCAGCCGCCGGGGCGCAGCACCCGTACCGCCGCGGCGAGCGCCTGCTCGGGGGCCTCGACCTGGTCCAGGACCGCGTGACAGAGCAGCAGATCGGCGCCACCCGCGGCGGCGACGGCCGGGCCGGCGGCGGAGGCGAGCTCGGCCAGGTCGCCCTGGCGGCCGGTCACGCGGTCGGCGACGCCCGCGTCGGTGGCGCGCCTGGCGAGCGCGGCGAGCGCGTCCTGGCTCGGGTCGACGACCGTGACCCGATGCCCGCGCTGGGCGAGTGGCACGGCGAAGCCGCCGCTGCCCCCGCCGGCATCGACGACGGTGAGCCCCTCGCCGACCGGACCGGAGACGGCGAGGACGTCCGCGAGCGCCCGCCACACGGCCGCGTGCCGTGGGTCCGACGAGGGGACCGGCGGCCGGGCGGCCGTCATCGGGCCGGGAGCGAGAACCCGATGACCACGCCGACGACCAGCCCACCCACGGAGACACCGGCGACCGCCATCATCCACCGGGACATCGGCCACCCCTACGCTCGGTAACAACGGCTCCCCCAAAGTAACCGATGGTAATCGAGTAGAAGTGACACGGCGACAGCGTCCGCTGTCCGGCGCTAGCGGAAGTCCCGGGAGCGGCGGGCGACGGCGATCGGGAGGCGTTCCAGGCGTTCGGCGATCACGTTCACCACGCCGTCGGCCTTCTCCAGTCTCCCACTGACGATCAGCGCGGCCGCGGATGTCGCGACCGTCCGGTGGCGGACCCAGACCCCGCGCGAGCAGACGACGTTCACCAGCCCGGTCTCGTCCTCCAGGTTGAGGAAGGTGGTCCCGCCGGCGGTCGCGGGGCGCTGTCGATGGGTGACCACGCCGGCGACCACGACCCGCCGGTCCGCGTCGAGCCCGGCCAGTCCCGAGGCGACGACCACTCCGAGCGCGTCCAGCCGGTCCCGGACGAACTCGGTCGGGTACCGGCCAGGGGTGATCCCGGTCGCCCACAGGTCGGCGACGGCCTCCTCGGCGTCGGTCATCCCGGGCAGACAGGAGGCGACCGCCGCCGGGTCGGCGCCGATGGTCATCCCCTCGAGCCGGCCGGGGCGGGCCTGGGCCGCGGCGCCGGCCGCCCACAGCGCCTCCCGCCGCGCCATCCCGAAGCAGCCGAACGCGCCGGCGGTGGCGAGCGCCTCCAGCTGGGCGGCGGCCAGGCCGGTCCGGCGGGCGAGGTCGGCCGGGTCCCGGTAGGGGCCGTCCCTCTCCCGGGCGGTGACGATCTTCTCGGCGTTCGCCGCGCCGATGAGGCGCACCCCGGCGAGGCCCAGCCGAACGGCCGGGTACCGGCCGGCCGCCTGGTCGGCGTTCACCAGCCAGCCGGCGTCCCGGCTTCCCAGCGTCACCGCCGGGGCTTCCGGGGCCGGGGCCGCGGGGGTTCTCACCGGATCGACACGTCCGGGTCCTGGTCCGGGCTCATCTGCCTCGCGCGGGCCGGTCGGCGCCATGGCCTCCCAGCGGATCTCCCGGAACGCCGGCCTCCGGCGCGCCCGGACCTCCCGGAACGAATCCGCGAGCTCCGTCGATCCGGCGGGAACCCCGGATCCGGCGGGAGCTCCGGATCCGGCGGGAGCTCCGGATCCGGCGGGAGCTCCGGGTCCGGCGGGACCATCGGCCTCGGGCTGGCGGGGGGATGGGAGGTTCTCCAGGATGGCGCCGGCGGCGGAGGCGTTCAGGTCGGGGCCGTGGACGGTGATCCCGTGGCGGCGGGCGTCGGCGACGAGGCTCTGCGGGGAGTAGAAGCCCATCGGCTGGGCGTTGAGCAGCGCCGCGCAGAACGCCGCCGGGTAGTAGAGCTTGATCCAGGCGCTGGCGTAGACGAGGAACGCGAAGCTCACCGAGTGGCTCTCCGGGAAGCCGAAGTTCGCGAACGCGGCGAGCTTCGTGTACAGCTCGTCGGCCGCCTCCCCCAGGATCCCGTTCGCGGCCATGCCCTCGTAGAAGCGGGTCCGCAGCCGGTCGATCCGCTCGGYCGCCCGTTTGGCGCCCATCGCCCGGCGCAGCTGGTCGGCCTCGGCCGCCGTGAACCCGGCGATGTCGATGGCCATCTGCATCAGCTGCTCCTGAAAGAGCGGGACCCCCAGGGTCTTCTTCAGGGAACGCTCCAGCAGGGGGTGGGGGTAGGTGACCTTCTCGGTACCATTGCGGCGCCGGATGTAGGGGTGTACCGAGCCGCCCTGGATCGGGCCGGGCCGGATGAGGGCCACCTCGACGACCAGGTCGTAGAAGCGGCGCGGGCGCAGCCGGGGCAGGGTCGCCATCTGGGCGCGGCTTTCCACCTGGAACACCCCGATGGAGTCTGCGTCGCAGAGCATGTCGTAGACCGCCATGTCCTCCTGCGGGAGCTCCCCCAGGTCCAGGTCGCGGCCGTGGTGAGCGCGGATCAGCTCGAACGCGCCGTGCAGCATGCCGAGCATCCCCAGGCCCAGCAGGTCGAACTTGACCAGCCCCGCGACCGCGCAGTCGTCCTTGTCCCACTGGATGACGGTCCGCCCGGGCATCCGCGCCCACTCCACCGGCACCACCTCGGCCACCGGCCGGTCGCAGATCACCATCCCGCCCGAGTGGATGCCCAGGTGCCGGGGAAACCCCAGCAGCTGCCCGGCGAGCCCCACCACCTCATCCGGGATCTCCGGCCCGATCCGGTCCCGTGGCTCGGGGGGAACAGCCGTTCCGCCAGGGGGCTCGGGGCGGGCACCCGTCCTGTCAGGCGGTGTGGGGCGTGACCGGGCCTCCTCGACCCCATGGCGCCTGAGCGGATCCTCCACACCGTCTGAGCGGATGCCGGGGCCGGAGGGCGTGGCCGGGGCGGCGGCGGGTTCACCTGCGGTCTGGGCGGTTCTCGCCGTGCTGACCGGAATCACCACGGCGGGGGCCGCCGCCCGGGCTGGAATGGGCGGGGCCGTGGCGGCCGTGGCGGCTTGGGGCAGGGGCGGGGTGGGCTGCGCCGGGATGGTCGCCGCCGTGGTGGCGGGCAGGGGGGACCAGCGGTCTATGCCGGTGGACCAGGCGTCCTGCTGGCCGGGCGAGAAGCCGAGCGCGCGGGCGACGTCCCGCACCGCCGAGCGGGACCGGTAGCTGATGACGTTGGCCACCTGGGCGGCCCGGTCCCGGCCGTAGCGGCCGTAGACGTACTGGATGACCTCCTCGCGCCGGCCCGACTCGATGTCCAGGTCGATGTCGGGCGGGCCGTCGCGCTCCGGGGCGAGGAAGCGCTCGAACAGCAGGCCGAAGGAGACCGCGTCGACGCCGGTGATGCCCAGCGCGTAGCAGACGGCCGAGTTCGCCGCCGAGCCGCGGCCCTGGCAGAGGATGTCCTCCCGGCGGCAGAACTCGACGATGTCGTGGACGATCAGGAAGTAGCCGGGGAAGCCGAGCGACTCGATCAGGGTGAGCTCGTGGGCGAGCTGGTCGTAGGCGCCGTCCACCCGTTCCCGCCCCGGCGGGCCGTAGCGGCGGGCGGCGCCCTGCGTGGTCAGCAGCCGCAGCCAGCTGGCCTCGGTGTGCCCGGGCGGCACCGGGAAGTCCGGCAGCCGGGGCGCGACGAGGCGAAGGTCGAAGGCGCATTCGGCGCCGATCCGGGCGGCCGTCGCCACCGCGCCCGGGTAGCGGGTGAACCGGCCGGCCATCTCGTCGCCGGACCGCAGGTGCGCACAGCCGGCCGGGGGCAGGTGGCCATCCATCTCGTCGAGGGCGCGCCGGGCGCGGATCGCGGCCATCACGGCGGCGAGCCGGCCCGCCGACGGGGTGGCGTAGTGGACGTTGTTCGTGGCGACGCAGGCCAGCCCGGCCTCCTGGGCGAGCTCGTACAGGGTGTCGTTGCGGGCGGAGTCGAGCGGCTGGGCGTGGTCCCACAGCTCGACGGCGACGTTGTCCCGGCCGAACCGGGCGACCAGCCCGTCCAGGCTGTCCCGGGCGGCGTCGACCCCGCCGGCGGCCAGGGCGGCCGGTACCACCCCCTTGCGGCAGCCGGTGAGGATCTGCCAGTGTCCCTCGCCCGCCGCGGCGGCGAGCACGTCCAGGCTGGTCAGCGGGCGGCCTTTCTCCCCGCCGGCCAGGTGCGCGTCGGACACGGCCCTGGACAGCCGTCGGTATCCCTCGGGGTCGCGGGCCAGCACGAGCAGGTGCTCCCCGTCGGGGTCGGGCGTGCCCGGGCGCGGGGCGGCCAGGTCGAGGGAGACCTCCACCCCGTAGAGCGTCGGCAGGCCCACCTCGCCCGCCGCCTCCGCGAACCGGACCACCCCGTACATGCCGCCGTGGTCGGTGAGGGCCAGCGCGGACAGCCCCAGCCGGGCGGCCTCCTCGACAAGATCCTCCGGCTGGCTGGCCCCGTCGAGGAAGCTGAAGGCGGAGTGGCAGTGCAGCTCCGCGTATGGCTCGCCCGCCAGCGCAGCGCCGTCACCACCGCGCGCGGCCGCCGTGGCCACCAGCTCCGGGGAGGGCCGGAACGCCTCGCGATGCCGCGTCCACGCCGGGGCGTCCCCACCGTCACCCGCCGGCGCCTCCCGCTCCTCGCCCGGGCGCGCCGGCCGGCCGGACATCCGCCGCTCCAGCTCCATCCACGAAACCGCCGGGTTCCACCAACTCACCATGTCTCCTAGTTCGCTCCGTGCGAGCACCGCGCCCAGCACGGTCACCTGCCGCTTCACTTCACCAATCCACGGCAGGCTTGTCCGTGGGGCCACATCGCTTCGCTCGCGGCGGGCGGGCTTCGTGGGGAACGCCTGCGCGGCTACCTGCCGCTGTGGCTAGCCAAACCATGACCAATCCGTCAACGCGACTGGGACGAGTCATCCCCCCACCCGCCGGCGATCTTGCCCACCGGCGGGACACTTCTCCTCCCTCAGCCGTATGACGCCTCCCACCACCAGCGGCCGGCCTCGACGTACAGGAGGCAGGCCGAGCCGTTCTCGGTGACCAGCTGGAACCGGGCCCGGCGCCGGCCGGCGGCCTCCCACCACCGCTCGTCGACCGGCCACGGCCCGGCCCAGCCGACGACCCGGACCGGCGGGCGGCCGTCGACGGACAGCCAGGTGGGCGCCCCGGTGGCCGTCGCCCGTCCGCTGACGACGACGGACTCGCCAGCGGCGTCGAGCAGTTCGGCGGGGCGGGGCTCGACGAGCACGGTGGCCGGCGCCGGCGGGGGCAGCCGGCCGGGCCACGGGGCGGCGGCCCGCTCGGCCTCGGCCGGGCCGCGCGGCCCGCGCGGCTCCCCCCACGGCACCAGTCGGACCGCCGCGAGCGGGTCCCGTCCGCCGCGCACCTCGGCGGTGAGGACCGCCTCCGGCCCGAGCAGCCCCTGCACCCGGTCGAGGGCGCGGCGCACCCGGCCGTCGGCCGCTCCCGGCTCCCCCCACAGCCCCAGCTGGCGGCCGTCGGCGGCGAGCAGGTCCTGCGGGGTCACCCGGATCCTGATGATCCGGGCTGGTTCGGGAGGCCGCCCCACCCGCGACGGGGAAGAAATGATCGCGGCTGGGGCGGCCCGCCCCGCTGGCCCGCCGGCCGCGTTCGCGGCGGACAGCCAGCCGTCGAGCTGCCAGCGGATCCGGTCGGTGATCGCGGCGGCGGTCAGCGGGCCGTCATGCCGCCAGACCCGGCGCAGGTGCTCGCCGTGCTCGGTCTCGGCCTCGATGGCGACCCGGGCGCAGGCCAGCCCCGCGGCCAGCAGCCTGGCGTGGGCGTCCTCGGCGAGCCGGCGGGCGGTGAAGACGACCTGGTCGACGTTGTCGGCCGGCGGGTCGAGCTCGGTCTCGACGGTGAGATCCGGTGGGACCACCCGCGGCGCCGGCAGCCGCTCGTCATCGCCGCGGGCGAGCCGGTGCGCGAGCACCCCGTCCGGGCCGAACCGGGCGAGCACCTCCCCCGCGGGCAGCGCGGCGAACGCGCCCAGGGTGGGCAACCCCAGCCGGCGCAGCAGCCCGGCGAGCTCGGGCCGGTCGAGCAGTTCCACCGGCAGCGGCGCGAGGAAGCCCGCACCGGCACCGGCCGGCACGGTCTCGCCGAGCCGGGCGGCCACCGCGGCCGCGAACGGCCCGTCGGCGATTCCGAAGGAGCACAGCGCCACCGCGGCCGAGCCCCTGCCCTGACCTCCCCCGTCAGCCAGACCGGCCCTGTCACCCAGGCCTCTCGGGCCACTCCGGCGGGCCGAGCCGCGCGGCCCGCCGGCCGTGGCGGCCCCACCGGCCGCCACGGCGGCCAGCGCGGCGGCGACCGCGCCGCGGACCTGGGCGATCACCAGTGCCTCGGCGCCGAAGTAGCGGGCGGCACCGCGGACGGGTATGAGGCAGTCGCCGGGCTGGGTCACCTCGGCGCCGGGCACCACGGTCTCGACGGCGGCCACCACCGGCTCGAACACCCGGGCGTCCCGCTCCGGGTCGGCGGGAAGCAGCCGCAGCTCGGGGCAGCGCCCCTGGGCGTCGCGACGGCGCAGCCCGGGCAGCACGCCGGCGGCGCGGGCGGCCCTGGTCACCGCCACGACCTGGTTCGCCTCGATGACAGCGGCGGGCACCTCGGGGCTGGCTCCCGCGGCCGTCGTCGGCCAGTCCCCGCAGTGCAGGGCAAGCATTCGCACAGGCATCTACGCCGCCCCCTCGACGGAGGGCGGGCCCGGCGCGGGCCGTGCCTCTTCCCTGGGTGGCGAGCCGGCGCCGCCGTCGCGGGCGGCGACGCCGTCCAGGCTGGCGACGGGATCCGCGCCGGCGACGGCGAGCCAGCCGTGGCGCGGGCGGGCGGCGGCACCGCGACCGGACACCCGGACCAGCAGCCGGGCCCCGCGCAGGTGGCCGTGCCCCTGGCCGAGGCCGTGGAAGGAGCGCTCCTCGGCGGCCAGCCGCAGGTCGGCGCCGTCCCATCCCTCCCCGATCGGAAGCAGCACACAGCCCCGCTCCCGGGCGCGGGCCGAGAGCCGCCGGGGCGCGCTGGCCGTCCCGGCCGCGCCGCCCCGCGCCGGCGAGCGGACCGCGACCACGTCCAGGGCGTCGATCAGCGCGGCGACGATCACCGGCCAGCGCGGCCCCGGCTCGGGTACCAGGACCAGCCGCTCCAGCGCGATCCCCGCCTCGGCCGCCGCGAGCAGGCCGAGCGTGGGACAGCCGACCACCGCGCACCATGCCCCGGCCCTCGACGGTTCGGCGAGCACGGTGAGCAGCAGCGCCGCCGACCCCTCGACGGCCACCGTCGCCCCGCGCGGCAGCCCGCGCCGGGGCAGCAGCGCGGCCAGCGCCGCCGGCACCGGCAGCATCCGGTCCGGATCGGTGAGGTCCGGCGGGTCGGCCCGACCATCCGGGCCGCCGGCGATCTCCCGCAGGTCACGCAGCTCCCGCAGGTCACGCAGCGCGGCCACCACCGGCGCGGCGAGCCCGGTGACGGGCCGTTCCCCCGGGGACGCCTCACGAGCCGCATGGGCGTCGCGGGCGTCGCGGACACTCCGGCCCTCGCGAGAGGAACCGCCAGGAGAGGGGCGGACCGGATCGGCCGCCCTGGCGGGTGCCACGGCTACTCCGTCCCGGAACGGGCCGTCCCCGGCACCGTCCCGGTGAGCGCCGGCTGGGATGGCAGGCCGAGGACCTCCTCCACCACGCCAAGGAAGATCTCCACCTGCCGGACGAGATCGTCGGCCTCGCGGGCGGTCACGACCGACAGCCCGGCTTCCGCCGCCGCCCGCCGCGGCGCGCCCGCGGCGAAGAAGTCCGCCCACTCGTCCAGCGCCGGGACGACCTGGGCCAGCAGCCGCCAGGCGCTCACCGGCCGGCCGCGCCGGCCCGGCCGGGGCTTCGCCCGGTCCGCCAGTACGGCCGCGGCCACCCGCAGCGCGGCGAGGTGCGCGAGGGCGTACCGCTCCCCCGCCGGATGGGCGAACGCCGCCTCGGCCAGCCCGTGCCTGGCCGCGGCCAGCAGGTCGTCCCGGGAACGGCGCGGCATCCCGGCCGCCGGGACCGCCACGCGGCGATCATCGGAGGAGCCCTGTCGCACCCCCGAGGCAGACTGCTGGGAGAGCGGGGGCTGTGGTGCCTGCGGGGGCCGGTGCCGTACCGGGTACAGGGTGGGCTGCTGGCACACGGGCTGCTCGGACCTGCCAGATCGGCTCCGCCGATCCGGCGGGGGCCCCGGGACGGACTGCTGGCGCACGGCCGGGTGACGCGGCGCGGGCTGAGCTGGCTGGTGTGGAGTCGGCTGGCTGGTCATGTCCCACCCTCCGGTCTGGCGTCGTGCTCGCTGGCGTCGTCAGCGCTGGTCCTGTCAGTGCTGGCCTTGTCAGTGCCGCCGACCCGGCGCCCCACTTTGTTCGAACAAAGGTTCGAACACAACTGAAGGTAGCCCGACTGAGAGGAGGCGTCAATGTCGCTGGTCACGCCGTGTCGGGCCGCCGCGGTGGCCGGTCCACGGCCGCTCTCAGCCGCGGGTTCCCCCTGGGGGGACGGCCTTCCCGCCGGCTCCGCTCCCCCTCCCGCGCCGGAGACCGAGCCGCCCGCCGACGGCGGGGCCGCCGGGGTGCCCGGGCACGGCCGGGGCGCCCCGCGGTGACGGTGACGCCCGCCGATGCCGTCGGTGCCGTCCCGCCGCTGGTCACCGTCGACCTGTGGCGGGTGCCGACCCGGCGGGTCGGCGGGGCGCTGGTCAGGATGGCGCTGGACAGGGCGCGGCTGCGCCGCGTCCCCGGGCTCACCTTCGCCAGGCTGGTCGGCACCGGCGTCCCCGGCGCGTTCGGCCCGCTGGACGCCGAGCCGCGCCGCTGGGGGCTGGTGGCCGTCTGGGACAGCCAGCGGGCGGCCGAGGCGTTCACGACCTCCGCCGTCGCGCGCGCCTGGGCCCGCGCCGCCGAGGAGCATCTCCACCTGCGGCTACGGCCTGTCGCCGCCAGGGGCCGCTGGTCCGGCCGCGAGCCCTTCGGCCGTCTCGCCCCCGGACGCCGGGCGGCCGAGGAGGTGCCGCCCGGTCCGGTGGCGGTGCTCACCCGCGCCCGGCTCACGCCCCGGCGCGCGGTCACCTTCTGGCGCGCGGCTCGTCCGGTCGCCGCGGACCTCGCCGCCCTGGCCGCCGACCCCGCCGGGCCGCGACTCGCGATCGGCATCGGGGAGGCCCCGATCGGCCTGCAGGGGACGTTCAGCGTCTGGCCGGACCTCGCCGCCGTCCGCGCGTTCGCCTACGGGCGCCCCGCGCACGCCGCCGTCGTCCGCCGCACCCCCGAGATCGGCTGGTACACCGAGGAGCTGTTCGCCCGCTTCACCGTCCTCGCCGCCCACGGCACCCTCGACGGCCACGACCCCCTGCGCCCCGGCGGCCAGTAGCGCCCGCCGGGCCGCGCCGATCACGAATCCCCGGCGGCGAGGCGGGCCTTCGCCGCCGCGACCCCCACTGACGGATAGTCCGGCTATTGCGACGATGTAATCGATTGATGGCCCTCTGTCCTCTTCGTGGTCCACCCCACCCGTCGCCGGGCGCGCGAAGGCGGCGGCGGGTTATCGTCGACCTCCCGACTCCACGCCGAAACCTGGCTCACGGAGGCGCGAAGGACGAGCTTGTCGCGCTTCCTTCGGCCAGGCGCCCAACCCCTGCGAGGCGACCCTTGGCGAGTGCCGACATCAGGCTGGTGCGCTGKACGCCCGCCCGCATGCGGGCCCGCCTCGACGAGGTGATCGCCGTCTACAAGGCCGCCTTCCTGGACGTCCACGAGGCCGACCCGGCGCGCGCCGCGCGTGACCGGATGACCCATGCCCGCCGGCACACCGAGCGGCGCGACCTGCGCGCCGTGGCCGCGCTGACCGCCGACGATGTCCTGGTCGGCATCACCTACGCGATGCCGGGCCGGGTCGGGCAGTGGTGGCACGACGTGGTGGCCTCGGCGCTGTCCCCGGCCGCCGCCGGGTACTGGCTGGAGGACTGCCTGGAGATCGTCGAGCTCCACGTCCTGCCGGAGTACCAGGGCCAGGGCATCGGCCGCGAACTGCTGCGGGAGCTGCTGCGCGACGACTCGCACCGCACCGCGGCGCTCTCGGCGCTGGAGCTGCCGGACAGCCGGGCCCGCCGGCTCTACGCCAGCGAGGGGTTCGTCCCGCTGCTGTCCAACTTCCGCTTTCCCGGCAGCTACACCCCCTATGCGGTGCTCGGCAGGGAGCTGCCACCGCCGGCCTCGAGGCGTCGGCGCGGCGCTGTGACGGCCCGCTTCGGCCGTCCCGCCCGCGCCCTGTAGGCGGGCCGCCCTCGTGGCCCACGGCTTCGGTGCCGCGGGCGGGCCGCCCCTGTCACCATCAGGGCCCCCGCCGGCACGGCGGGTGCGGGTTTTGTCCGCGTGGGTCTGGGTGCCGCGGCTCGCGGCCGTGCTGGTGGTCGCCGCCCAGATTCCCTATCCGCTGCTGCCGGCGGGCGGGCGCGGGCGGCACTGGCTGACGGCCGCCCAGATCCTGGCGTTCTTCGTCGCCTCGGTGAGTCACGCGGCCCTGCGACGCGGCCGCGCCTTCACCGCCGGGTATCTGGCTCTCACGATTGGCCTCGGTTTCACCGCCGAGGCGGTCGGCGTGCGCACCGGCTGGCCGTTCGGCCGCTACACCTACACCGGCAGGCTCGGCCCCGCGATCGCTGGCGTCCCGCCGCTCATCCTCCTCGGCTGGGCGATGATGACCTACCCGGCCCTTCTGCTCGCCCGCCGGCTGACCCAGCCTCCAGCGCACGCACCGCGAAAGCACAGCCCCGACGTGCTGGCGGTAAGCGGCATCCTCGGTCGCCATGGGTGGATGGCGGACCCGTGGCCGGTGGATGACCGGGCACGCGGGACCTGGCGGCGGGCGGTGGCGACCGCCGTTGCCGGCGGGATGCTGCTCGCCGGGTGGGACCTGTTCCTCGACCCCCGGATGGTCGCCGAGGACTTCTGGCGATGGGCACCCGGCGGTGGGCCGGCCCTCAACGGGATTCCCCTGACCAACGCCGTTGGATGGCTGTGCGTCGGCACGGTCCTGGTGGCCCTTGTCGACCGGCTCCCGGACCCGACCCGCCGGCCGGGGCGGGAGACCAGCCGCTGGCCGGCGGGCGACGGCGTCCCGCTGGCGCTGCTCTGCTGGACGTACGGATCCTGGGTGCTCGCCTGCCTGGTCTTCTTCGACCAGCCCATGGTCGCGCTCGCCGGCGGCGTCGGCATGGCCCTGCCGCTGCTCCCCCGAGCGCCGCGCGCCGCCGCGCGAGCCGTCCGCCGCCTGGCGTACCGGCCCACGCCCGCGAGGCCGGACGAACCGCGCATCCCGCCATTCGACCTGACCGATGCCTCCGCCAGCACCGGGCCGTCCAGGCCATCCACGCCGTCCAGGCCACCCGAGTCGCCCGGGCGGCACAGATGACAGATGCCCAGACGCCCGTGCGGATGGCCGCCCGCGGCGCCGCGCGCGCCGGGGTGCGCGCCGGGGTGCGCGCCGGGGCCGCGGGGGCGGTCCTGGTCGCGGCGCACACCGCCGTCAACACGCGGCTGTGGCGACGGCCGCCGCCGGCGCGGCCCGTCGCCGAACGCGTCTCGGTGCTGCTGCCCGCCCGCGACGAGGCGGCCATGATCGGGCCGTGCCTGGCCGCCGTGCTCGCCGCCACCGGCGTGCGCGACCTTGAGGTGATCGTTCACGACGACGCCTCGACGGACGCCACCGCGGATCTCGTCACCGCCGTCGCCGCCACCGATCCACGGGTGGTGCTCCAGCGCGGGCAGGGCCCGCCAGGCGGCTGGCTCGGCAAGACGCACGCCTGTGCCAGGGCGGCCGAGGCGGCGACCGGGACCGTTCTTGTGTTCGTCGACGCGGACGTCACACTCGCTCCGGACGCGCTCGCCCGCGCCGTCGCCCTGCTGCGCGACACCGGGCTGGACCTGGTCAGCCCCTACCCGCGCCAGGAGGCGGTAGGTCTGGCGGAGCGGCTGGTCCAGCCGCTGCTGCAGTGGTCGTTCCTGGCGCTGCTGCCGCTGCGGGCGGCCGAACGCTCGCCCCGCCCGTCCCTGTCGGCGGCGGGCGGTCAGCTGCTCTGCGTCGACGCGGCCGCCTACCGGCGCGCCGGCGGGCACTCGGCGGTGCGTGCCGAGGTGCTGGAGGACATCGCGCTGCTGCGGGCGGTCAAGCGCGCCGGCGGCCGTGGTGTCGTCGCCGACGGGACGCGGCTCGCCGCCACCCGGATGTACACGGGTGCCGCCGAGCTGCGCGACGGCTACGCCAAGTCGCTGTGGGCCGCCGGCGGCGGGCGTGTGGCCGCGAGCGCCGGCCAGGTGGGGCTGCTTGGCTGGCTGTTCGTGCTGCCGGCCGCCGCGGCGCTGCGCGGGTCGCGCGCCGGCCTCGTCGGCTACCTCGCCGGGGTCGCCGGCCGGGTGGTCACCGCCCGCGCCACCGGCGGGCGTGCCTGGCCGGACGCCACCGCGCACCCGCTGTCGATCTGCGCCCTCGGCTGGCTGACCGCGCTGTCCTGGTGGCGCCACCACCGCGGCACCCTCAGCTGGAAGGGCCGCCTTCTACGCTGACCAACCCAGCCGGCCAGGAGCGGCGCTACCGACGCATGAGCCACCATGAGCGGCGAGCGGCGGCGGTCACCCGAAACCGGCGATCGCCATGATCGAGGTCGGTAGAGTCGGCGGGTGGCCAGGATCGTGGTGGTGGGCGCCGGGGTCGGCGGGCTCGCGGCGGCGGCCAGGCTGGCCGCCGCCGGACATGTCGTCACGGTGTGCGAGCAGTCCTCCCAGATCGGCGGCAAGCTCGGCTGGTACAGCAGGGATGGGTTCTCCTTCGACACCGGCCCGTCGCTCCTGACCATGCCCGAGGTCTTCGAGGAGCTGTTCACCGCCACCGGCGGCCCGCCACCGGCCGGCCTGGAGTTCCGCCGGCTCGACCCGATCGCCACCTACCGGTTCGCCGACGGTTCCGGCTTCGCCGCCCGTGCCGGCGACGACGAGTTCCACGCCGAGCTCGACGACACCCTGTACGACGGGGCGGGCGAGCAGTGGGCCCGGTTCGACGCGCACGCGGCCAAGGTCTGGGAGATCACCAGGGACACGTTCCTCGGCCAGCCGATGTCCGCCGGCCGGCTGGCCCGCCTCGCCGGCCGCCATCCCGGCGGGATCACCGCCGTGGCCGCGGGGCGGACGCTGCGGGGCCTGGCCGCCCGTTACCTCACCGATGAGCGGTTGCGGATGTTCGCCGAGCGCTACGCGACCTACACCGGCTCAGACCCTCGCCGCGCCCCCGCCGCGCTCGCCGTGATCGCGCACGTCGAGCGCCGCTACGGCGGCTGGTATGTGCCCGGCGGCCTCTTCCAGCTCGGCGAGGCGATCGCGCAGCGGGCCAGGGAGCGCCGGGCGAGGATCCGCGTCGACGCCCCGGTCGTCGCGATCACCAGGGAGCCCGGCGGCCGGGCCGACGGGGTGATGCTCGCGGACGGCGGCCGGCTGCCCGCGGATGTCGTGGTGGCGAACGCGGACGCGGACGCGGTGTACGGCGGGCTGCTCGCCGGGACGCGCGGCGACGGCGTGGGCCGGCGGCTCATGCCCCGGCCGACGCCGTCACTGTCCGGCTTCGCCCTGCTCCTCGCCCTCGGCCCGGACACCCGCCCCGGCGGCTCCGGCGAGGCTGGGGACGCTGACCGCCCTGACGACCCCGGCGCCCCCGAAGCGCGAGGCCGCCCTGTCGGCCTCGGGAGGCCCACCGTGCCTGGAGGGCCGGGGAAGCCGGGGAAGCCGGGCCACCCCGGTCACCACACGGTGCTGTTCCCCGCCGACTACGACGCCGAGTTCGACGCCGTCTTCCGCGGCCGGCTGCCGACCGACCCGACCGTGTATGTCTGCGCGCCGCCCGACCCGACGCTCGCGCCGCCCGGCTGCGAGGCCTGGTTCGTCCTGGTCAACGCCCCGCCGCACGCGCCGCGGCCCGGCCCGGCCCGCACCGGCGTCGACTGGGACCGGCCCGGTCTCGCCGCCTCCTACGCCGAGCGCGTCCTGGACCTGATGGCGGCCCGCGGCCTCGACGTCCGCCACCGGCTGCGCTGGTACGAGACGATCACGCCGGCCGACCTGGAGCGGCGCACGGGCACGCCAGGCGGCTCGATCTACGGCGCGTCGTCCAACGGCGCCAGGGCGGCCTTCCTGCGCCCCGCGAACCGGACCTCGGTGCCGGGGCTGTTCCTCGTCGGCGGTTCCAGTCACCCCGGCGGCGGCCTGCCGCTGGTCACCCTGTCCGCCCGCATCGTCGCCGATCTGGTCGGCCCCGCTTAGGAGATCCGAGAGGTCAGCCGCCGGAGACGGGCTGGACGGGGAGGCCAGGGACGAGGGGGGTGAGCTGCTCGATGTCGTGACGGGCGCGCAGGGCGACGATCTCGGCCGGGTCGGGCGGGCCATCGGCCGTCAGCAACTCGCCCAGCTCGCGCATGTACCGCTCGTGCCCGGACGGGGCGACCACGAACAGCATCCGGGCCGGCACCGGGCCGGGGTTCGCGAAGGCGTGCGGGCAGCCCGGCGGGACGTGCATCAGGCTCCCGGGCCCACCGCGGGCGATCTTCTGGCCATCCGCGCCCTCCCAGCGCCGCCAGTCCCCCGCGGTCCGCGCGAGCGGCTCGAACGCGAGCAGGTCGAGCTCGCCGTCGAGGATGTAGAAGATCTCCTCGGCGACGCCGTGCCGGTGCGCGCCGACGTCGAAGCCCGGCGGCACGTCGGCCTCGAACACCGACCAGCGCGCCGAGACCTCGGCGCCGATCTTCAGCGTCATTCCCGCCGACTGGAGGCGCCGGCCCGCGCCGGGCGGCAGGACAAGCCCGTCGGTCATGCCGCCGCACCCGCGCTCCGAGGTCCCCGGCCGCCGCGTGGTTCCCCACCGGGCGCTTCCCCGCCGGGTGCTCCCCAGCCGGTGGCGCCGAGCCAGTCGGCCAGCGTCAACAGGCCGGGGTGCAGCGCGCGCAGGGCGGGCAGGTCCGGCCGCTGGCTGGCACCGGCGTCGAGCCACGCGAACATCGCGGCGACGTTCCCGTCGAAGGCGCGCAGGTCGGCCAGCGGGGTCTGCCGGAAGCGCGCGGACTGGCCGGACGCGGCGGCGAACCGCTCGGCGATGTCCGGTCCGGTCAGGACGTCGCCGGCGATGACCGTCGGCCCGGCGAACCGTTCCGGCTCGTCGAGGGCGATCGCGGCCAGCGCGCCGATGTCCCTGATGGAGATCATGGACAGGTGGGTGGTCGGTCGGACCGCCAGGCTGACGGTCAGCGCGCCGTCGCGGGCCTCCGGCCGGGTGAACGAGGCGAAGTTCTCCATGAAGAACACCGGCCGCAGGATGGTCGTCGCGAGGCCGAGCCCCGCGAGGTGGGCCTCGATCCGGCTCTTGCTGTCGACATGAGGAACACCGGTCGTGTTGGCCGCGCCCGGGTCCGCTCCCGCGATCGAGCTGTACACAAGATGCTGGATGCCGACTTCGGCGGCCACCTCGCAGACCGCCCGGCCACGCCGCTGCTCGGCGGCCACGCCCGCGTCGGTCACCCGGGGGCCGGTCATCATGGTCAGCGCGAGGAAGACCGCCGGCGTGTCGGTCATCGCCGTACGCAGCGACGCACGGTCGTCGAGGTCACCGGTGACCAGTACCGCGCCGGCGTCCCGCAGCTCGCGGGCCGCGGGCCGGTCCGGGTCGCGGACCAGGGCGTGCACGGTGCGGCCTCGCTMCAGCAGTGCGCGCGCCACGGCACCGCCTTGCTGACCCGTCGCGCCGATCACCAGAATCGGCTGTGATCCATCCGTCATGTCCGGAACAGTAGGTGTCTGTGCCGTTCTTAGCCTGGTGCGATCGCCACCAGGCATCGGCGACGAAACGTACTCGGCAGACGAATGCGCCAGGCGGAGAGGAAGTCGGCTGAATGGGCTCGGAGCCGGGCGGCAAAGGAGCCAGACAGCCGCGGGGCGGTCCTGGATGACGACCGACGAGACGGCCGCCGACCAGGGACCACCATCCGCGACGGCCCGACGCGCCGAGCTCGCCGCCTTCCTGCGCAGCCAGCGCGCGCGGCTACGCCCGGCCGATGTCGGCCTGCCAGCCGGCCATGGCCGGCGCCGCACCCCCGGGCTGCGCCGCGAAGAGGTCGTCGCGCTCTCCGGCGTGTCCCTCACCTGGTACACCTGGCTGGAGCAGGGCCGCCCGATCCCCGCGTCGGCGCAGGTCGTCGACGCGCTCGCCCGCGCGCTGCGGCTGGACCCCGACCAGCACCGCCACCTGCGAGTTCTCGCCGACCTGCCGACGCCACCCGTGACGACGCCCACCGAGACGGCGACCCCCCGGCTGCGGCGCCTCGTCGACGCGGCCGCCCCGAACGCCGCCTCGCTCTACGACCGGTACTACGACTTCATCGCGTGGAACGACGCCTACGTCCGGCTGCGGCACGACCCGGGCTCGATGCCACCGCCGCGACGCAACCTGCTGTGGATGATGTTCACCGACACCGAGAACCGGCGGCGGATGGTGAACTGGGAACCGGCCGCGCGCGCGGTGCTCGGCCAGTTCCGCGCCGCCGCCGGGCGGCGGCCCGACGACCCGCGTTTCGCCGAGCTGGTCTCGGCGCTCACTGACGCCAGCCCCGAGTTCCGGCGGTGGTGGGCGAGCTACCCCGTACGCGACTTCAGGCCGGCGACCGTCGTGATCGACCATCCGGTGGCTGGCCGGATCGCTCTTGACCTTTACCAGCTCCGGCCGGTCGAGTACCCGGACCTGCTCCTCGTCCTGCAGGTGCCGGCCGGAGCCGAGGACACCCGCCGTGCCCAGGCCGTCCTCGCCCGGCCGGCCCGATGGACCAAGGCCGATGGACCACCAGCCGCCGGCACGTCGGCATGACGATCCCAGGGTCGCCGCGTGGTCACCGTGTGGCCGCCGCGTGGTCGGCTTGTCGTGCCGGGCGCTCGCCGGCCGGTCTCACATCGGCGGGTGGCCCACCGTGAGAGGACTTTCACTGGCTCGAGACCCGTGACGGCGCGTACCGTAACCGCGCCGCAGTGCACTGGGCGTCGGCAGGGGCCACGCGACGGTGCACGGCCCGACACACACCCACCCCGGAGCAGGAGATCATGAGCCCTGAGGAGATCCGGCTGGTCCAGGAGACGTTCGGCGCCGTCGCGCCGGCCTCCGACGCGGTCGCGACCCTGTTCTACACCCGGCTGTTCGAGCTCGACCCGGCCCTGCGCGCGATGTTCCCGGCCGACCTGACCGAGCAGCGCGGCAAGCTCATGAACATGCTGGCCGTGGCCGTGAACGGCCTGTCCCGGCTCGACTCGATCGTGCCGGCGGTGCAGTCCCTCGGCGTGCGGCACGCCGGCTACGGCGTCACCGACGCGCACTACGACACGGTCGCCGCCGCCCTGTTGGCCACCCTCGCCGAAGGCCTCGGGGATGCCTTCACCCCACCGGTGCGGGACGCCTGGACGAACGCCTACACGCTGCTCGCCGACACGATGAAGAGCGCAGCCCACGAGGCGGCCGCCGTCTAACGGCCGCGCAGGACGCGGCGCAGGACGATGGTGAGCTGGCCGAGGCCGATGACGGCTACGGCCAGGGAGGCGGCGGCCGCCGCGGTCGACACGGGGCCGCGAAGGGACGGCAGGACGCCGGCGGCGAGCAGCCCCGCGGTGGCGATGATCACACGGCTGGGCCGTTCCCCCACGGTGACGACGCCGATCTCGCCGAAGCCGGCGTTTCCGGCGCGGGCACGGGTGTACTCCAGCAGGCCCATGGCCGCGCCAGCCGCGACGGCGAGCCAGCCCGGCGCCCCCAGCAGCCACAGCGCGACCAGGTAGAGCGCGTCGGCTACCCGGTCGGCCACCGAGTCCAGCACGAAGCCGGTGGCGCTCACCCTTTCCCGCAGGATCGCCACCGCGCCGTCGAGATTGTCCAACAGGCCGCTCACCGCCACGACAAACGCCGCCAGGAGCGGCCAGCGACCCCCGCCGGCCGCGGCGGGCAGGGCGAGTGCCGTCACGGCCATCGCGGCGGCCGTGACGGCCGCCGGTGGCGTCCGGGCGGTGGCCAGCGGCCGGGCCAACAGGTAGGTGACGGTCAGCCAGCCGCGGACGAGCGCTCCCCCTGTAGCCGGGTCGTAGCCACCGTGCGTCACCGCCCACGCGGCGAAGTAGTCGATCCGTCCGGGCACGGGGGTACGCACGCGGCCCATCGTCGCCTCCCCGTAGAGTTCCCCGCGTGAGCGAGCAGATTTCGGGCGTCGTCGAAAGCCCCGACGACCTTGACCCAGCCGAGTTCTTCAACGCGAGCCGCGATCAGGTGGTGCTCGCGGTCAGGATCACGCCGGTCTTCGGCACGCTCGACCTGAACCTGGTGACGGCCGTCGTGGACGCCGCGAACGAGGCTGGGTTCGCCCTCGTCCGCGAGCAGCCCCTGCGCGACGAATACCTCCTGTGCGTCTTCGACGCCTATGAGGACCAGGACTAGGACACCCAGGCCCGGCCAGGCACGCGACGCTCACCCGCTCAGCCAGAAGCGGCAGCCAACCACCCTGGCGACGGCGCCTCAGCGGGCGCCCGGGATCCCTGCCGGATCGGTGAAACCGATCCGGCAGCTCAGGGGGCGGCCACGCCCCGCCTTACCGCCTGGCAGACCTCTCGGGTCGCGCTGGATCGGTTCAAGGTGATGAAGTGCAGGCCGGGGGCGCCGCCCGCGAGCAGCCGCTCGGACAGGTCGACGGCCACCTCGATGCCGATCGCCCGCACCGCCGCCGGGTCGTCGGCCGCGGCGCGCAGCCGCGTGACCAGGTCGGCGGGGAGATCCGCGCCGGACAGCAGCGCCATCCGCTCGATCTGCGCGACGTTGGTCACCGGCATGATGCCCGGGATGATCGGCGCCTCGCAGCCCCGCGCGCGGACCCGCTCGACGAGCCGGAAGTAGTTGTCGGCACCGAAGAAGAACTGGGTGATCGCGTAGTCGGCGCCGGCGTTGAACTTGCCGACCAGGAAGTCCGCGTCGCTCTCCAGGTCTGGCGAGCGCGGGTGCTTGTCCGGGAACGCGGCGACACCCACGCAGAAGTCGCCGAGTGACTTCACCAGCTCGACGAGCTCGCTCGAGTACTGCAGCCCATCCGGGTGGGCGACCCACTCGCCCTGCGGGTTGCCCGGCGGGTCGCCGCGCAGTGCCATCACGTTGCACACCCCGGCGCCGGCATAGTTGCCGATCACCTGGCGCAGCTCCGCGACCGAGTGGTTCACCGCCGTCAGGTGCCCGATCGGGGTCAGCGTCGTGTCGGTGGCGATCTGCTCGGTGACCCGGATCGTGCCGTCGCGGGTGGACCCGCCGGCGCCGTAGGTCACGGAGACGAATGACGGGTGCAGCGCCTCGATCTCGCGCAGCGCCTGCCACAGCGCGCGCTCGCCGTCCGCGGTCTTCGGCGGGAAGAACTCGAACGAGTACGAGGTCTCGCCGGCGGCGAGGAAGTCCCGCACCGTCCTGGGCCGCTCCGCCGCGGGAGACTGTGTCCTCGGAGACAAGGTCACAGAACCGCTCCCCACCGCTGTCATGACCCATGAGCGTAGCCGGAATGCCCGCCGCCACCGCAACTACCCCGCTGTGTTTCTGGTTCGCTCCGTCCGGGCACGGCGCTGTGACATTGGTTCGCTCCGTGCGGGCGCAGCGCTGTGACATTGGTTCGCTCCGTGCGGGCGCAGCGCTCCGGCCCCTTACTCGCTTCGCTCCCAAGGGACCTCCGCGCCGTGTCCTCCTGCGCTCACGAGCGCTCCGGCGACCTCGCTGCGGCCCAACCCCGATCGCTTCGCTCCGGGGCCGGGCCTCCGCGAGGCACGCCTCCGCGCCCAGCACGGTCACCCGCCGCCGCACGTCACCCCGTCAAGACCGCGCCGCACCCCGCCGCGGCGGCCGCGCTCAGATCTGGCGGGTGCCGCCGGCCGCCGGGGTGCCGACGCGGACTGGGCCGCCGTGGCTGCGGACCAGAACGGAGTTCGGGGCGTCGGGGTCGGTGTCGACGTCGACGCGCGCCGGGCTCGCGGGGTCCGCGGACTCGACCTCGACCGCGTAACGGCCATCCGGCAGCACGACGGTGATCGCGCCGGATCCGCCGGTGATCGCGAGCCGCCGCGGCTGGCCGGTGAAGTGCAGGCTGATGTCCCCAGCCCCGCTGCGCGCGGTCACCTCCGCCCCGGACAGCTCACGCGCGGCGATGGTCGCCGTCTCGGTGACGACCACCAGGTCCCCCGCCGAGCCCCACATGCTGACCTCGCCGGAGCGCAGCTCGACACGTGCCGGCGTCGCGCGCGGCAGCCGCAGCCGCAGCCTGGCCTCGCTCGCCTCGCCGTCCAKGCGCAACGTCCCGTCGACCACCGTCAGCCGCGGCACCTCCCGGCCTATCTGGCGACGTACGGTCAGGTCGATCCGCGTGTCGGCGCGGTCGTCCTCTCCGATCTCCACCCGGCCCGCGGCGAGGCGGACCTCCACGGCGCGCACGCCCTCGACGGTGCGCACGGCGGACAGCGGCGGACGGCGCAGCAGCCGCAGCCCGCCTACCGCGACCGCGAGCAGCACGGCACCGAGGACCACCACGAGCACGTTGCCGACGGGACCGGACACGACGGAAGCTCCATACAGGTATGGATGGGGGACGGATGCGTGAAGGCGCGTCTCCACGGAGCCCCGGCCACCAGGGAAGCGACAGAGTGACGTTACAGCTGCGAGCGACCGAGYCGGGCACAAAGGCACACCTCGCGGAAACCCACCATGAGCAAGGCGAGGTGACACTGGTGACGTCTCAGCGGCAGATGACCGTGCTTGCCATGGAGGCGCACCTCACGGAAGCCCAGCCCACGAGCGAAGCGAGGTCGTTCTGGTGACGTTTCAGCGCACGGTGACCGTGCTGGGCGCGGAGGCGCGCCTCGCGGAGGCCCGGCCCACAAGCGAAGCGACGTGGTCCGGGCCGCAGCGAGGTCGCCGGAGCGCCCGTGAGCGCAGGAGGACACGGCGCGGAGGTCCCTTGGGAGCGAAGCGAGTAAGGGGCCGTAGCGCCGTGCCCGCACGGAGCGAACCAGAAATACAGCCGTGCGGACGGTGACTGGGCCGACGGACCATGTGGTGGTGGTCGGCGCGGGCCTGGGCGGGCTGTCCGCGGCGCTGCGGCTGGCCGGGGCCGGCCGGCGGGTGACCGTGCTGGAGCGGGCGGACGTTCCCGGCGGGCGGGCCGGGGTGTGGCGCGCCGGTGGCTACCAGTTCGACACCGGCCCGACGGTGCTGACGATGCCGGACCTGGTCGCCGACGCGTTCGCCGCCGTCGGCGAGGACCTCGCCGACTGGTTGACGCTGCGTCCCCTCGACCCGATGTACCGGGCGCGCTTCGCCGACGGGTCGACGCTCGACGTCCGGGCCGACCCGGAGGCGACGGCCGCCGGCATCGAGGCGCTGTGCGGCCCGGCGGAGGCCGCCGGCTACCGGCGTTTCGTCGAGCTGGTGAGCGCGATCTACCGGGCCGAGATGCGCGACTTCATCGACGCCCAGCTCGACTCGCCGCTGGGGCTGCTGCGCCCGTCGCTCGCGCGCCTGGCGGCGCTCGGGGCCTTCCGCCGCCTCGACCGGCTGGTCGGCGCCCACCTGCGTGACCCGCGGACCCGCCGGCTGTTCTCGTTCCAGGCGATGTACGCCGGCCTGGCGCCGAGCCAGGCGCTCGGGGTCTACGCGGTGATCTCCTACATGGACTCGGTGGCGGGCGTGTTCCACGCCGAGGGTGGGATGCACGCGGTGCCGACGGCGATGGCGGCCGCGGCGGCGAAGCACGGCGTGACGCTGCGCTATGGCACCGAGGTCACCGAGGTGGAGGTCCGGGCCGGGCGGGCGGTGGCGGTGCGTACCGCCGACGGCGAGCGGATCGCGGCCGACGTGGTGGTTCTCAATCCCGACCTGCCGACCGCCTACCGGGAGCTGCTGCCGCCGGCCGTGGCGCCGGCGCGGCTGGCCCGGCTGCGCTACTCGCCGTCATGCTTCCTGCTGCTCGCGGGGGCGAGCGCCGCCGCCCATCCCGACGCCGGCCGCCCGCAGGCCGCCGCCCAGCACACGATCCACTTCGGGCATGCCTGGCGGCGGACGTTCACCGAGATCATCGGGCGGGGCGACCTGATGACCGACCCGTCGTTCCTGGTGAGCGTCCCGTCGGTGACCCAGCCCGCGCTCGCGCCGGCGGGCGGGCACGCGTTCCACGTGCTGTTCCCGACGCCGAACACGGTGACCGGGGCGGGGCTGGACTGGTCGGTGATTGGCCCGCGTTACCGCGAAGAGGTGGTCGCGGCCCTGGAGAGCCAGGGATACCGGGGTTTTGGCGATTCGGTGGAGGTGGAGTCGATCACCACGCCGGCGGACTGGCAGGCGCGCGGGATGACGGCCGGCGCGCCGTTCGCGGCGGCGCACACCTTCCGGCAGACCGGCCCGTTCCGGCCTGGAAACCTGGCTCCCGGCCTGGAGAACGTCGTGTTCACCGGCAGCGGCACCCGTCCGGGCGTCGGCGTGCCGATGGTGTTGATCTCCGGGCGGCTGGCGGCGGAACGTGTCGTCGGGAGCCGCGGCGCCCGGCTACTCCCGGCCAGTACGCGCGCGCCCCTAACCGCCTTAAGAAACCGTAACCGCCTTAAGAAACCGTAAACAAACGGGACGAGCCCCGCCGAGCCTTGGCTTTCCCTGCCGGTTTCCCGGGGCGGCTGGGAGAATGGACCCATGGAAGATCGGGAGGAGGCGCTGGCCGCACCGGACACGACCAGCGACGCGGCGCTGCTGGAACGCGCGCTGTTCGAGGTGAAGAAGGTCATCGTCGGCCAGGACCACATGGTCGAACGGATGCTGGTCGCGCTCCTGGCGCGTGGGCACTGCCTGCTGGAGGGTGTGCCGGGCGTGGCGAAGACGCTGGCCGTGCAGACGCTGGCCGACGTCGTGGGCGGCAGCTTCGTGCGCATCCAGTTCACCAACGACCTGGTCCCGTCCGACATCGTCGGAACGCGGGTCTACCGGGCCAGCCGCGAGACGTTCGACATCGAGCTTGGCCCGATCTTCGCCAACTTCGTGCTCGCCGACGAGATCAACCGGGCACCGGCGAAGGTGCAGTCGGCGCTGCTGGAGGTCATGTCGGAGAAGCAGGTCTCGCTCGGCGGCGTCACCCACCGGCTGCCGGTCCCGTTCCTGGTGCT
Organism: Pseudofrankia asymbiotica; assembly: GCF_001983105.1. Taxonomy (GTDB): domain Bacteria; phylum Actinomycetota; class Actinomycetes; order Frankiales; family Frankiaceae; genus Pseudofrankia; species Pseudofrankia asymbiotica. Next base: position 91,580 of record NZ_MOMC01000025.1, read on the forward strand.
GGCCACCCAGAACCCGATCGAGTCCGAGGGCGTCTACCCGCTGCCCGAGGCGCAGCGCGACCGGTTCCTGATGAAGGTCAACGTTCCGTACCCCACGGCGGGCGAGGAGCTGGAGATCGTCCGGCGGATGGGGGTGCGCCCCCCGAAGGCCGACCGGGTGCTCGACCCGACGACCCTGGTGCGCCTGCAGGAGCGGGCCGACGAGGTCTTCGTCCATCACGCGATCATGGACTACGCCGTCCGGCTGGTGCTGGCGAGCCGCGCGCCGGAGGCGCACGGCCTGCCCGACCTGGCGGGTGTGCTGACCTACGGCGCGTCGCCGCGCGCCTCGCTGGGACTGATCGCGGCCGCGCGGGCGCTCGCGCTGCTGCGCGGGCGGGACTACACCGTGCCGGACGACGTGCGCGCGGTCACGCTTGACGTCCTGCCGCACCGGTTCGTGCTCTCCTACGACGCGCTCGCCGACGGTCTGAGCTCCGACGACATCGCGGCCCGCATCGTCGCCGGCATACCGGCTCCGCAGGTCGCCCCCCGCCAGCAGGCGGGGGCGCGCGTCCCGGTCGGTGCCTATGGCCGCTGGTCCCCGAACGTCACCTCCGGCTTTCCCGAGTACCAGGACGAGGACCGGCCGGCATGACCGACCCCCGGCCCGGCGTGGGCTGGCTTGCCCGGCTCACCGCGGGGTCCTCCGGTGGGTCACCTCCGGGGGGTGGCTCTCCGCCCACCCCGGGCATCGGCCGGCCGTGGGCCGGGACCGCGCCGGGCCCCGACCCGGCGTCCGGCACGCCCACCCGCGCGCCAGCCGGGACCACCGGTCCCGAGGGCACCGGCGGCACCGCCGCGGCGGGCGGGCGGGCACACGTGCGGGTCACCGACCCGGTGGTGGAGCGGACGCTGCGCCACCTGGAGCTGACCGTGCTGCGCCGGCTCGACGGGCTGCTGCTCGGCGACTACCTCGGGATCCTGCCCGGGCAGGGCAGCGAGAAGGCCGAGAGCCGCGAGTACCAGTTCGGCGACGACGTCCGCAGGATGGACTGGGCCGTCACCGCCCGCACGACCGTCCCGCACGTGCACGACCTGATCGCCGACCGCGAGCTGGAGACCTGGGCGCTGGTCGACCTGACCGCGAGCCAGAGCTTCGGCAGCGCCCGCTGCGAGAAGCGCGAGCTCGCGATCGCCGCCACCGCCGCCGTCGGCTTCCTGACCGCGCGGACCGGCAACCGGATGGGGGCGATCGCGCTCACCGACGCCGGTACCCGGCTGATCCCGGCGAGGCCCGGCCGCGCCGGCCTGCGAGCGCTGCTGCGCACCCTGCTGACCATCGAGCCCTCCGCCATACCACCGGGACGGGGAACGCTCGGGCGCCGCGCGCCCGACGCCGCGCCGGCCACCCGTCCGGCCCGGGCGTCCCGGTTCGCCGGCCAGCCGGCGGGCCCCGCCCACCAGCAGGCATCCCCCGCGCGCCGTGCGGCGGCGCCGGGGAGCCGCCGCACGGGCACCAACCTCGCGGAGGCGATCGAGGCGCTGCGGCGGCCGGTGCGCCGGCGCGGGCTGGTGGTCGTGGTGTCCGACTTCCTGTCCGTCGACCTCAGCTGGGCGCGACCGCTGCGGGCGCTCGCCGGCCGGCACGACATGCTCGCCGTCGAGGTCGTCGACCCGCTGGAGCTGGCGCTGCCCAACGTCGGTCCGCTCGCCGTCGTCGACCCGGAGACGGGCGAGCTGTTCGACCTGCCCACCCACTCGCGCCGCTTCCGCGAGCGCTACGAGGCGGCCGCGGCCAGCCACCGCGACGACGTGGCCGCGGCGCTGCGCGGCGCCGGCGCGGCGCACCTGCGGCTGCGCACCGACACGGACTGGCTGATCGAGATCGCCCGGTACGCGGCGGCGAACCGTCGAGGACAGGCCGCGCTGCGCGGAGCTGGCGGCGGTGCCAGGGGCGGAGGCGGGACGGCGAGGACACGCGCCGTCAAGGAGGCGGCCAACCAGCGCCGCCCGGCGGCCACGGTCCGCCCGATCCGAACAGGCGATACGACGACATGAGCTTCCTGTCCGCCCCGTGGCTGTGGCTGCTGTTCGCCGTCGCGGCACTGCTCGCGTGGCACATAGTCGTCTCGGTCCGACGCCGCGGCTACGCGGCCCGGCTCGCGTCCGCCTCCACGCTCGCCTCGGTGCTGCCGATGCGGCCACAGTGGTGGCGCCGGCACGTGCCGGCCGCGCTCATGCTGCTCGCGCTCACCGGGATGGTCTTCGCGCTCGCCCGACCGGCCAGGACGCAGCGGGTGCCACGGGAGCGGGCCACGATCATGCTCGCGATCGACGTGTCGAACTCGATGGCGGCCACCGACATCAGCCCGAACCGGCTGGCCGCGGCCAAGCAGGGCGCCGCGGCGTTCGTCGACCAGCTGCCGCCGCGGATCAACCTGGGGCTCGTCTCGTTCTCCGGCAGCGCCGCGGTGCTGGTGCCGCCGACCACCGACCGGGAGGCGGTCCGGGCGGCGATCAACGGCCTGCAGCTCGGCCCGGCGACCGCGATCGGCGAGGGCATCTACGCGTCGCTGCAGGCGATCAGCAGCGCGGGCGAGCGCCTGTCCGACGCCAGCCAGTCCCCGCCGCCAGCGGCGATCGTGCTGCTCTCCGACGGGGAGACGACCAGGGGCCGGCCCAATACCCAGGCCGGCACGGCGGCCAAGGACGCGCACGTCCCCGTCGACACCATCGCCTACGGCACCGCCGGCGGCACGCTCGACGTCGGCGGGCAGCTGATCCCGGTGCCGGTGAACGAGCCGGCGCTGCGCCAGATCGCCGAGTTCACCGGCGGCTCACACCATCGGGCGACCTCGGGCGACGAGCTCACCTCGGTGTACAAGGGCCTGGGCAGCTCGATCGGCTACCGCAAGGAGTTCCGCGAGATCACCCCGGCCTTCGTCGGCGCCAGCCTCGCGCTCGGGCTGGCCGCCGGTGCCCTCGGCCTCGCCTTCGGCCGCCGACTCCCCTGAACGCCCACCCCCGCCGGGTCGGCCGCCCTGTCGGTCCGGCTGCCCTTTCGGTCCGGCTGCACGGAATCACGCCCGGCCGGGCATTGGCGAATCGGCGGGGGAGGCCGTAGCGTCGGGGCCGTGAGCGTCGCCCAGGACGCCGAGCTGGCCGCGATCGCGGCGGAGCCGGTGCTGCGCCGCTCGTATGCCGCCGCCCGCCGCCTCAACGCCGAGCACGGCCGCACCTACTACCTGGCGACTCTCCTTCTGCCGGCGTGGAAGCGGCCGTATGTGCACGCCCTCTACGGGTTCGCCCGGTACGCCGACGACATCGTCGACAGCCTGGACTCCCAGTTGCCCGCCGCCGATCGGGCCGCGTGGCTCGCCGACTGGGGCGGCCGCCTGGTCGACACCCTGCGCCGCGGCGCGGACGCCGTCGCGAGCCATGTGGCCGAGGGCGCCGCGGCCGTCGACTATCCGGATGCCAGCTACCCATATGCCGGCTCCCCGGGCACGGGCCACAGAGGTGGTCGCGGTCGATCGCCGCGTCGGGAGGACGTGTCGGTGCTACCGGCCGTCATCCACACGATCCGCCGCTGGGATCTGCCCATCGGCTACTTCGACTCGTTCCTCGCGTCGATGGCGATGGACCTCACCGTCACCGGTTATGACACGTTCGACGAGCTGATGACCTACGTCTACGGCTCGGGCACCGTCATCGGCCTGCAGATGCTGCCGGTCCTGGGGCCCTCCTCCCCCGCCGCGGCCCCGTACGCCGGCGACCTCGGCACCGCCTTCCAGCTGATCAATTTCCTGCGGGACGTCGGCGAGGACCTGCGCCGCGGCCGGGTCTACCTGCCGCGCGAGTCGATGGAGCTGTTCGGCGTCAGCCGGGACAGGCTCGCGACCGGGGTGGTCGACGGTGCCGTGCGCCGGCTGCTGCGGCACGAGATCGGCCGGGCCCGCGAGCTGCTGCGCGGCGCCACCCCCGGCATCCGGCTGCTGCACCCCACCTCGCGGGACTGCGTGTGGACGGCGGCCCGGCTCTACGGCGGCATCCTCGACGAGATCGAGAAGGCCGACTACCAGGTGCTTTCCCGCCGGGTCGCGGTCGGCACCCCGCGCCGGCTCTCCGTCGCCGGCGGCGCCCTGCTGCGCAGCCAGGGACGACGCCTCGTGCCGCGTCAGCGCCCATCGTCACCGCGGAAGGGCACCTGATAACCACTCGACGGCACCGATGGTCTCTGCGCCGCGCTGATAGCGTGGCCGATGCCTAGCCGTGTCGTCTAGGTATACCTAGCTGTGTCATCTAGGTACCAGTCGGCCACGCCGCTATCGACCGCTCGCTGCCGAGAGCGCGCCGGCCCCGAACTCATTCAGGAACGACGGGACCTCATGCTCGACAAGCGCTTCATCCGGGAGAACCCGGACGTCGTGAAGCAGGCGGTGCGCGTCAAGGGACTCGACCTTGACGTCGACGAGCTGCTCCAGCTCGACCAGGACAGCCGCAAGCTGCAGTTCGAGGTCGACACAGCGCAGGCCAGCCGCAAGTCCCGGTCCAAGGAGTTCGCCAAGGCCGACGTGGCCCGCAAGGCCGAGCTGCGGGCCGAGCAGGCCGACTTCGACAGAAACCTGACCGAGCTGCGCGAGCGGCTGTCCGCGACCAGCGCCCAGCTGAACGAGCTGATGCTGGCGACGCCGACCATCCCGTGGGAGGGCGCGCCGGTCGGCGCGGACGAGTCCGCGAACACGGTCGTGCGCGCCTGGGGCACCCCACCCACGTTCGACTTCACCCCGCTCGACCACGTCGACCTCGCCGAGAAGCGCGGCTGGGCCGAGTTCGCCCGGGCGCGCCGGGTCGCCGGTGAGCGGGCCTACGTGCTGTGCGGCGACGCGGTGCTGCTGGAGCGGGCACTGCACTCGTACGCCCTCGACCTGCTGCAGGGCCACGGCTTCCGGCTGATGTCGGTGCCCTCGCTGGTCAAGGAGGCCCCTCTGGTCGGCACCGGCATGCTGCCGAAGGGCCGCGCCGAGATCTACGAGATCCCGGCCGACGACGCCTTCCTCGCCGGCACCGCCGAGGTGTCGCTGGTCGGCCTGCACGCCGGCGAGATCCTCGACGCCGCGCGGCTGCCGATCCGGTACGCGGGCATCTCGCCGTGCTTCCGCCGGGAGATCGGCAGCGCGAGCCGGGACGTGCGCGGGCTGCTGCGCGTCCACCAGTTCGAGAAGGTCGAGCAGTTCGTCATCTGCGCCGACGACCAGGACGAGTCGGACCGCTGGCACGCGGAGCTGCTCGGCACCGCGGAGTCGATCCTGCAGGCCCTGGGGCTGGCCTACGAGGTCGTCGAGTGCGCCACCGGCGACATGGGCGTAGGCAAGTATCGGATGAACGACATCAACACCTGGTTCCCGTCGCTCGGGCTGTTCCGGGAGACGCACAGCTGTTCGTCGCTGAAGGACTGGCAGGCGCGGCGGGCGAACGTGCGTTACCGGACCGCGAGCGGCGAGATCCACTTCGCGTACACCCTGAACAACACCGCGGTCGCCACCCCCCGGCTGCTCGCCGCCGTGCTGGAGAACTTCCAGACGGCGGACGGCACGCTGCGGGTGCCCGAGGTACTCCGTCCCTACCTGGGCGGCCGCGAAACGCTGTGACATTGGTTCGCTCCGTCCGGGCGCGGCGCTCCGGCGCCGTCCTCGCCTGGCGGCTCGGACGACCACTCCACGCCGTGTCCTCCTGCGCTCACGGGCGCTACGGCGACCTCGCTGCGGCCCGACCCACGTCGCTTCGCTCGTGGGCTGGGCCTCCGCGAGGCGCGCCTCCGCGCCCAGCACGGTCGCCCGCCGCTGAACCTCACGAAGGCCGGCCATCAACTGGCCCAACCACGATCCCTTCGCTCCAGGGCCGGGCTGCTGGGGCCAACGCACCTCATCCGGTAACTTCGCCGACGGGTACCGTCGGACACTCCGTGTCTCCAAGGTTCCGCTAAGGCAACGCCAAGGCGGCACTTAGCCGGACTCAGGAGGCTAGGGCGGGTCGGCGGGCCTGAGGGTGAAGGGTATGCGAAAAAGATCTTACTTCGCTTACCCGGCAGCCTTGATCCCCAGGATCGGCCAGGGACGCGGACGGTAGGAGCAGGGCGCGCGGAGGGCAGGGAGGCCCGGTAGGTGAGCAACTCGAAGACACGACGACGACGCGAGCTGGAGATGGCCAGAGCGCAGCGAGCGGCGGAGCGCCGGCAGGCCGCCCGTCGCCGGCGGCAGCGGATCATCACCATCGTCTCGGCCGCGCTGGTGGTCGTGCTGGGCGGCACGATCACGGCCGTCGTGCTGGCCACCACCGGTGACGGCGGCACCGCCACGGCCACCGCGAGCCCGAGCGCGAGCGCGAACGCGGCCACCACCAAGGTCGGCGACTGCGTCTACACCAAGGACACCTCCGGCCAGGCGCCGGCGAAGGAAGTCTCGATGCCCGCCGCGGCGCCGGCCGTGAGCACCAAGCCGGCGATGATGACCATCAACACGAACCTGGGCACGATGGTCGCGACCCTCGACCCGGCCAAGGCGCCGTGCACGGTGCACGCGCTGTACGCGCTGGCACAGCAGAAGTACTTCGACGACACCCCCTGCCACCGCGAGACCTTCGGGCCCGAGGCCGGCATCTACGTCCTGCAGTGCGGCGACCCGTCCGGCACCGGCTCGGGCACCCCCGGCTTCACCTACAAGAACGAGAACACCGCGGGCGTCAACTACAACCGCGGTGTGCTCGCCATGGCCAACGCCGGCGCGGACACCAACGGCAGCCAGTTCTTCATCAACTACGCCGACCCGAGCGAGGAGGGCGCGAAGGCGCTCGCCGGCGGCTACACCGTCTTCGGCCAGATCACCCAGGGCCTGGACATCCTCGACAAGATCACCAGCCCGGGTGTTGAGGAGGGCGGCTCGGACGGCGCTCCCGTGTCCAAGCCCCAGATCACCTCGATCACCATCGACCAGGAGCAGCCCGCGGCCACCGGGTCCGCGTCGCCGGCGCCCGCGACGAGCCCGGCCGCGTCGCCGGCTCCGACAGCCACCGCCAGCCCGACGTCCTGACGGCCTGACCGGGGCCGCGAGCCACCCGACAACTCCGCTGGGGCTGATCTCCTCCGAGATCAGCCCCGGCGGCGTCTCAGGACCTCGCGCGGTGGTCCCGCCCAGGCGGTCGGGTCAGGTCGAGTTCCACTTCCGGACGGTGTCGATCCTGGCGCGTAGCTGGGCCGCGGTGGCCTGGCCGCTGGGCGGGCCACCGCAGGCGCGGCGGAGCTCCGCGTGGATCATGCCGTGGGGGCGGCCGGAGCGGTGGTTGTTGGCCGCGACCAGCCGGTTGAGCTCCTTGCGCAGCTCGCCGATCACCTCGTGGACCGGGCGGTCGCCGTCMTCCTCGGCCGCGGGCGGGCCGGCCTGGGCCGGTGGCGTCATGCCCGCCGCGGTGTCCTTCGCCGCCTTGGACTTGCGGGCACGCTCGGCGGCGAGCTGTGCGGCCTGGCGCTGACGCAGCAGCGTGGCGACCTGATCGGGCTCCAGCAGGCCGGGCAGGCCAAGGAAGTCCTCCTCCTCGGCCGAGCCCGCCGCGACAGGCGAGCCGAACTCGCCGCCGTCGAAGATCACTCGGTCCAGTTCGGCGGAGGAGTCCAGCGCGGTGAACGGCGAGTCCGGCTTGTCGGGGGTGTCGCGGCGTCGGTTGGCCTCGCGCAGCGCGTCGTCGTCGAACCCGTCCGGCTCGCGCATCGGCTTGTCCAGCGCGTGGTCGCGCTGGACCTCCATCTGGCCGGCGAGGTCGAGCAGCACGGGCACGCTGGGCAGGAACACCGACGCGGTCTCCGGCCGGCCGCGGCCGCGCACGAACCGGCCGACGGCCTGCGCGAAGAACAGCGGCGTAGCCACCGACGTCGCGTAGACACCGACCGCCAGCCGTGGCACGTCGACGCCCTCGCTGACCATCCTCACCGCGACCATCCAGCGGGCGGTCGAGCGGCGGAACGCCTCGATCCGGTCGCTGGCGGTCGGGTCGTCGGACAGGACGACCGTGGGCTCGGTGCCGCTGATCCGGCGCAGCAGCCCCGCGTACGCGCGGGCGTTCGCGTGGTCGGTCGCGATCACCAGGCCACCCGCGTCCGGCATGCCGCGGCGGACCTGGGTGAGCCGCATGTCGGCCGCGGCGAGCACCGCGGGGATCCAGTTGCCCCTCGGGTCCAGCGCCGTACGCCACGCGGCGGCCGTCTGCTCGTTGTTCAGCGGCTCGCCGAGCCGGGCGGACAGCTCGGCGCCGGCGCTGGTGCGCCAGCTCATCTCACCCGAGTACGCGAGGAAGAGCACCGGACGGACGACGCCGTCGCGCAGCGCCTCCGAGTAGCCATAGGAGGAGTCCGCGACGCTGCGCGTCACCCCGTCCTGCCCCGGCACGTAGGTGACGAACGGGATCGGGTTCACGTCGGAGCGAAAGGGGGTTCCCGTGAGCGCCAGGCGGCGGGTGGCCGGGCTGAACGCCTCCCGCGTCGCCTCGCCCCAGGACAGCGCGTCGCCGGCGTGGTGGATCTCGTCGAGGATCACCAGTGTCCGCCTGGCCTTGGTGCGGGCCAGGTGCAGTGCTGGATGCGCGGCCACCTGGGCATAGGTGAGCACGACGCCGGTGTAGTCGCGCGAGGTCGCGCCCGCGGAGTTACGGAAGTTCGGGTCAAGGGAGATGCCGACAACCGCCGCGGCGTCCGCCCACTGCCGCTTGAGGTGCTCGGTCGGCGCGACGACCGACACCGTCGTCACCACACCGGCGGCGAGCAGCTCGGCGGCGGCCGTCAGGGCGAACGTCGTCTTGCCGGCGCCCGGCGTCGCGACCGCGAGGAAGTCGCGGCCACCGGCGGCCGAGGTCGTGCGGTAACGCTCCAGCGCCACCCGCTGCCACTGCCGCAGCGGGCGTCCCTGGGCTCGCGGACCAGGAACGGTCTCGACGGTCGGCCGCGGTATCTGCCGGGTTGGCTCGAATTGGGGACGGACGCTCACGGGCTCTGACTCTATGGGGCACCACCGACAACCACCCACCCCCGGCACGGGCGGCGCGGCGCGGCGCGCGGCCCGGCCTGGCACGCCCCGGCGCACGGAACGGGTGGCGGCGCGATGACCGTGCCGGCGCGGGTCGCCCGGGCCTGGTACCTGGGGTTGTCACTGAGAGTGAAACAGAGTGATCTGCGCCACATTGAGGGGGTGAAAATTTCCAGCACGGTAGGCGGCACGGGCGTTGGTGACGACCATCTGCACGACAAGATGCACCTGCAGTCACGGTGCGCCACATGGAGGCCACGGGCTGAATACAGAGTGCCGAACGGGCGGCTACATTCTGTTTGCCGAAACTCGGGCCTGCACGTTCCGTGAACAAATCCGAAGCTGGCACCGGTGGACCTGTCTTTCCAACCGGCTACGCTGATCGTGTCYATTGCCTGACCTGGAGGTTGCGCGATGYCGGCACAAGTCGGGACCGAGGCCCGTCCCATTGCGACAGAACCGCGTCGCGTGCTGGCCGCCGACCGCGGTCGCGTCACGGTCGCCCGGGGTGCCCACACCGGTCAGGGCAACCGCGGCCAGAACACCGCCGGCCCAGGTACGCCAGGCCAGAGCTCCGCCGGCCGTGGCGCCCATGGCCAGGGCGCTCACCGCCAGCCCGGCCAGCCCCTTCCTCCCCTTGGCCCGCCCGATTCCGAGATGGACGCGGCGAGGCCGGCACCCGCGCGCACGCCTAACGGCCGACTGCGCGCCTGCCGGGAGGAGAAAGGCTGGTCCCAGGAGCGGCTCGCGGTCGAACTGCGCCGTTTCGCGGTTCTGCACGAGGGCCGAGAGGCCGGCGTCACCGGCAACATGATCTGCAAGTGGGAAAAGGGCGACAAGAAACCAAGCCTGCGTTACCAGCGACTGCTGCGCGCTCTTTTCCACCGCTCATCCGCGGAGCTCGGGTTCATCGACGACGACCCGTCGACGGGTGCGTCCGCGGCGGGCATGACGGCGGGAATTCTGGGTATCGCCGATGTCGTGGACCCCCACGTCGTAGGCACCATGGCAACGAACAGCTCCCGAAACCACGTCGACCCGTCGTCGCCGATTGTCCTGCGCACCGACGAGGACGCGCACGGTATTCCGGTCGAGCGGCGCGGATTCCTGCGGATGATGGCGGCCGGCGGTGTCGCCGTCGTCCCTATCGGCACCACGGCGGGCGCCGCCGACGAACCCCCCTGGGACCGGCTCTCGGCAGCCCTCAGCCAGCGCAGCCCCGTCACCCCGGAGCTCGCCCACCAGCTCGGCCAGCACACCGCCGGGCTTTTCGGCCTGGAGGAGCGGGTACCCGCGCGCACGCTGCTGGGCCGCGTCACCGGCCACCTGTCCACCCTCACCCAGCTGCTCGAGTCGACGACCCGCTCCCCGATCCGGCGCGAGCTCGCCAGCACCGCCGGCGAGACGGCGGCGCTGGCCGGCTGGCTGGCGTTCGACATGAACGACAGCGCCTCGGCGCTCGCCTACTACCGGGTGGCGATCGAGGCCGCCAGAGAGGCCGACGACCCGGCGCTGTGGGCGTGCGTCCTCGGCTACGAGAGCTACCAGCCGGGCGCGGCCGGGCGCCACGACCAGGCCTGCGCGCTGCTCGCCGAGGCACAGCGCCGGATCGGGCGCGGCGCGAACCCGCTGACCAGGTCATGGCTCGCCGCCAGGGAGGCCGAGGAGCAGGCCGCGCGCGGCGACGGCCGCGCGGCGGCCACCGCGATCGACCGCGCGCAGGAGGCGTTCGCGAAGGCCGACACGCCGGACCGGGTCTGGACCGGGTTCTTCGACCGAGGCCGCCTCGACGGCCTGCGGGTGACCACGATGATGCGGCTGCGCCGCCCGACCGCCGCCTACGCGGCGGCGAGCGACGCGCTGCGCGCCGCCGGCCCCGCCGCCACCAAGAAGCGATCCCTCCTGCTCGCCGACATCGCCGAGGTGCACCTCCAGCGGCGCGACATCGACAGCTCCTGCCGGTTCGCCGCCGACGCGCTGGCCATCGTCGCGCAGACGGACTTCTCCCTGGGCCTCGGCCGCGTCCAGCGAGTCCGCCAGCGGCTGGCCCCGTGGCAGTCCACCGTCCCCGTCCGGGACCTCGACGAACAACTCCGCGCCCTCGTGTGAATGTGCTGGTTCGCTCCGTCCGGGCGGCGCGCTCCGGGCGAACCAGAAATACAGCCCCGCCCGTGGAATAACCGGGTTGGCCGGCGCCGGGTACCGGATTCTCCCTTGTCCGGCGGCAGCGTATTCCGGCACCGACGCGAACCCGCCGAACCCGAATGGGGCCGGAGCCCGAACCCGAAATACTGAGCCCGGAAAATGAGCGTTCACACCGGATAGGGATATTTCTCGGGCGCGGAGGCGACCGCTCCGCGGGCGTGGAGGTCGTCGACGGCCGACTCGTCGTAGCCGAGTTCGGTGAGGATCTCCCGGGTGTGCTCGCCGTAGAGCGGTGCTGGCCGTTCCGGGCGGGTCGGGGTGTCGCTGAAGGTCATGAGGTTGCCGAACTGGCGGACCCGGCCGAGCAGCGGGTGGGCGTGCTCGGTGACCAGGCCGAGGCGTACCAGGTCCTCGTCGAACAGCAGGGTCTCGCCGTCGCGGGTGTCCGCCGAGATCTCGGCCGGCACCCCGGCCGCGTCCAGGGCGCGCACCCAGGCCAGCGCGCGGTCGGCGCGGAACGCCTCGGCGAGCAGGGCGGTGAGCTCGGCGCGGCGCTCCTCGCGGGCGTCCGGCGTGGCGAACCGGGGGTCGGACGCGAGCTCGGCGCGGCCCAGCACCGCGCACAGCGCCGGCCAGTGCTCGGGGCGCACCGCGGCCAGCTGCAGCCAGCCGTCCCGGGTCTCGTAGAGCCGGTAGAGCGCGCCCAGGCCGAGCTGCTCACGGTCGAGCGTGCCGCGCGGCGACGGGGTGCCGTCGGCGGTGAGCCAGGAGTCGGCGGTGTGCAGCATGCTGCCGTGCAGGATCGACGTCCACACGGACTGGCTCACCCCGGTGTTGGCGCGGTGGAAGAGCGCGACCAGGACGCCGAAGACCGAGGGGATGGCGGCGGCGATGTCGCCGTGCCCGTAGCGGTACCACAGCGGCGGGTTGCCCTCGGTGACCGGACCCTGCTCCCATTCGATGCCGCTGGCCGCCTGGCCAAGCGGGTCGAGGCCGCCCAGGTGGGAGTACGGCCCGACCGGCCCGTACATGTACGTGTTGCAGTACAGGACGTCCGGTCGCACTGCCCTGCAGTGCTCGTGGCCGATGCCGAGCCGGTCGGCGATGCCCTTCTGCATGTTGTGGTGGACGACGTCGGCGGTCGCGACCAGCCGCAGCGCGACGTCCAGGCCCTCGGGCTTCTTCAGGTCGAGCGCGATGTCGCGCTTGCCCCGCTGGCAGCCCAGGAACGGGCCGACGTTGTGGTGGCGCATGCCGTCGCCGTGGATCGACTCGACCTTGATGACCTCGGCGCCGAGGTCGGCCAGCAGCATCGGTCCGAACGGACCGGCCAGGAACTGGCCGAAGTCGATGACGCGGATGCCTTCGAGGGGCCCGGACACCTCAGATCACTCCCTTGGCACGCAGGCCGGCAAGCTCGGCGGCGTCGTGGCCGAGGGCGCCGAGCACCTCGTCGGTGTGTGCCCCGGCCACCGGGCGCGGCCCCGCCACCGCGCCCGGGGTGGCCTCGAGGAAGACGACCGGGCCGACCTGGGTGGTGCGGCCGGCCTCGGGGTCGACGACCTCGACCACCGACCCGGTCGCCAGTAGCTGCGGATGGCGGAACCGCTCGTGAGGCGGCCCGATCGGCTCGGCGTTGCGCCCGGCGGCGTGGAGCTCGTCGATCAGCTCGGCGCGGTCGCGGCGGGCGAACGCCGCCGCCTTCTTGGTCTCGTGCGCGGCCCGCTCGCCCGGCGACATCGCGAAGACGACGGCCGGCGGGACGTCCTCGATGCCGAGGATCTCGCCTTCCGTACGGGTCGGCCTCCCGCCGGTCACCATCGCCGCGTGGATCCACTCGCCGTTCGCGCACTCGTAGATGCCGGCCTGGTGGATGGAGGGAAACGAGTTCGGCAGGCCGTGCTGGCCGGAGTCGGTCCAGTTCCAGTTCTGGGTGGTCAGCGACATCGCCCCCGCGAGCAGCGACACCTCGACCCGCTGGCCCCGGCCGGTGCGCTGCCGGGCGACGAGCGCGCCCATGATCGCTACCGGGACGAGGTACGCGGCGGCGAGGCTCGCCACCGGGCTGTGCTGGAACACCGGCCCGGGGCGGTGGCTCGGAACCTCCCAGTGCAGCCCGGCCCGTGCCGACACGAGGGCGTCGTAGCCTGGCCGGTCCGCGAAGCGGCTTCCGGACGGCCAGGCCGGCACCGCGCAGTAGACGAGCCGGGGGAACTCGTCGCGCAGGTCGGCGTAGTCGAGCCCGAGGCCGGCCATCGTCCCGGCGGCGAACGCCTCGACCAGCACGTCCGCGGTGGCGAGCAGCTCCCGGAACAGCCGCGCGCCGTCGGCGCTCTTCAGGTCGAGCGTCACCGAGCGCCGGCTGCGGTCGTAGACCACGGACGCGGGCTCGGCCCGCCCGGGCCGGCCACCCGGCGGCTCGATCTTTATCACGTCAGCTCCGTGCTCGGCGAGCTGCAGCACGCCGAGCGGCCCGGCGATCCCACCGGTCAGATCCAGCACCCGAACACCGTCAAGAGCCTGCATGAGCCGCGCCTAGACCTTTCGTCTCAGCCGTCCACCCGGATCCGGGCCGGCACCGTCCGAGATGCTCCCGAGGAGCCAGAGTGGGCACCAACCGCGCCGAGGGCGGCGGGCGCCCGAGCGGCCCGAGGAGCACCGCAGACGGTGCCCGGCCGGTGATCCGGTGGTCAGTCAGGAATGGTTCGTCCGAAGGTGGTTGGTCAGGGGCTCCGAGCGGGCCGCAGGCGCTGGTCGAGGAACGCGGTCGCGTCCCCCCAGGCCGCGCGGTCCGCCGCCTCGTTCCGCATCGGGCCCCACGGGGAGCTGAACGCGTGGCCGGCGCCGGCATAGCGGCGGATCTCGGCGTCGACGCCCCAGCGCTCGATCCGGGCCCTCAGCTCGTCGAGCAGCTCCGGTGGCACGACCGGGTCGGCCTCGCCGTAGAGGAACAACGCCGGGCAGGTCAGCTGCCAGAGCAGGTCCAGCGCGTGCACGGGCGTGCGCGGCCCGAGCTCGTGGAAGCGGGGCTGACTCGGGTAGAAGAGCACCGCGGCGGCGACGTCGCCGCGCCCGCAGGCGGCGAGCCAGGCCAGCGTCCCGCCGGTGCAGTAGCCCCACACCGCGACCCTGCGCGCGTCCACGGCGGGATGGACGCGCAGGGCGTCGACGGCGGCGGCCAGGTCGCGTGCGCCGCGGGTGAAGTCGAGCCGGTCGACGTGCTCCCGGACCTCGGCGAAATCGTCGTAGGCCTCGGTCCTGGCCGGGCCCTGGCCCCGGTAGTAGTCGGGCACCGTCGAGGCGTAGCCCAGGTCGGCGAGCCGTCGCTGGACGTCCAGGATGAACGGGTTGACGCCGTAGGCCTCCGCCCCGAGGACGACACCGGGAAAAGGCCCCGGGCCTTCCGGCGTCACAACAGGTGCCGCCGGGCCAGGCAGGAAGCGCTCGGCTGACGCTAAGTCGGACTCCACCTCGATCGGCCCACCTCAGGCTCGGTCCACCAGTTTTCGTGGCAGTGTCGCGACGTGAATACTAGGTCCGCCCGGCCGCTGTGTCTCTGGATCGCTCCGTCCGGGCGGCGCGCTACGGCCCCGTACAGGCGCGGAAGCAGTCGTAGACGCCGCCTACGGTGCGGACGGCGGCCAGTACGGCGTCGAGCTGGTCTGGGCCGGTCACCTCGACGGTGAAGCGGGCATGCGCGACGCGGTCCTCCGAGGTCGACGTCGACGCGGCGCGCAGGCCGGCCGCCGTGTCGGAGAGAACCTCCGTGATGTCGGCGAGCAGGCCGTACCGGTCGAAGGCCTCGACGGCGATCTCCGCGGGGAAGGTGTGCGACTCCGGGCATCGCCAGGACAGCACCGCCACCGGCTCCCTGACTGGCCCAGCTGGGCCTGCTGGCCGGGTGTTCGGGCATTCGGCGCGATGCAGCGTCACCGCGCTGTGGTTCGCGTTCTGGTTAGTGACAAAGCCAATCAGCTTGTCCCCCGGCAGCGGGAGACAACATCGCGCGATCCGCACCGGCGCGTCGTCCGTCTGCCCCTCCAGCGACGCCATACCCGCCCACGCGGGCGTAGGCCGCTTGCCCACTACCGACGCGCCGGCCGGCCGCTCCCCGCGACTCCCTCGCGTACGGGTGGAGGAGTGTGCGGAGGCCGTGTCCGCGTCGGCTGCCGCCGGCCGCGCGCCGGCGCCGGCGCTTGTAGCGCCAGGAGCAGCGGTGGCGGCGGCCGTCGGCCCGGCGGCGGGTGTCGGCCCGGCGGCGGAGACAGCGGCGTTGACGGAGGCGGGCACCGCTGCTGACGCGGCCGGCTCGCCCACGGTGTCCCGCGTGCCTGCCGCCCGGGGCGTCATCTGGGCGTGGACCGCCGCGCCTGTGTCGGCGGGGACCGGTCGTTCTCTCGGCGAGCCAGCGGAGGACTCGCCGGCCGCGGTCGGTCCGTCCGCCGTGGACGCGGCTCCGGCCCGCTGGCCGACGCCGCCGGCGCCCGTCGTGGCCACGGCCGGGATCGTGGCGGTCTCAGCCGGGGTCGTGGTCCGGACCGCGACCTGAGTCCCCGCCACGGCGGCGATCTCGGCAGGGGCGGCGGTTCCCGCCGCGGCGGTGGCGGCTGGCCCAGCGGTGGCCACGGCTCCGGCGGTGGTACCGGCAACGGCGGGGGGCGTGGGGGCGACCGACTGGTTCGGCGAGTCGGGGCCGGCCCCGACCGTCGGCTCCGCGGCAGGGGCGCTCGTCTCCCGACCCGCCAAGACGCCGGTCCGCGCGGCCCCAGCCACGGCCACGGCCGTGGCCATGGCCGTCGACGGCGGAGTGCTCGCGTCCGGAGCCGACGGCGAGGTGTTCGCCTCTGTTGTCGACGGCGAGGCGCCCGCCGGCGAAGTGCCCGTGGCCGGCGTCGGCGGCTGGGTGCCCTGGGTCTCGACGGCGTCGCGGCGGCCGCGGGCGAGGCGGCGCCGGATCCGCACCCGGGCACGCGCGGTCCTGACGAACGACAGCCAGTCCTCGCTGGGCCCGGCGTGCGGCAGGTTCGACGTGAGGATCTCGACGACGTCGCCGTTGCGCAGCCGGGTGTGCAGCGGCACCAGCCGGCCGTTCACCCGGGCACCGATCGCCCGGTGGCCGATGTCGGTGTGCACCGCGTAGGCCACGTCCACCGGCGATGACCGGGCCGGCAGCGCGATCGCCTTTCCCTTGGGCGTGAAGGCGAGCACCTCGTCGGCGTCCAGGTCGCTCGACAGGGACTCGAGGAACTCCCCCGGGTCCTTCGCCTCGTCCTGCCAGTCGAGGAGGCTGTGCAGCCAGGCCAGCCCCTCCAGTCGGGCCCCGTCGGCGCCGGCGCCGACGGGGCGGGCGACGATGCCGGTCTCGGCGAGGACGTGCATCTGGCGGGTGCGGATCTGGATGTCGACCGCGTGGCCGGTCGCGTCGGTGACCGTCGTGTGCAGCGACTGGTACATGTTGAACTTCGGCGTGGCGACGAAGTCGCGCAGCCGGCCTGGAACCGGCCGCCACAGCCCGTGGATCACCCCGAGCGCGGCGTAGCAGTCGCGGACGTCCTCCACGAGCACCAGCACCCGGACGATGTCGTAGGAGTCCCGGGGCGGGCGGCCGCGTTCCTGGGCGCGCTTGTGGATGGAGAACAGGTGGCTGGTGCGCACGGACACCTCACCGGCGATCTTCGCCTCGCCGAGGCCGGAGCGCAGCCGGCCGACGACGGCCGTGAGCTGCCCACTTTCCCGCTCGGCCGCGATGAAGTCGTCGACGAGCACCTTGGTGCGCCGGTGCTCGTCCGGGTCGAGCACCTCGAAAGCCCGGTCCTCCAGCTCGCGCTTGATCACGCTGACGCCGAGCCGGTGCGCGAGCGGCGCGAGGATCTCCAGGGTGACGCGGGAGATCTTGGCCTGTTTCGGCGGCGACATGAAGCCCAGCGTCCGCATGTTGTGCAGCCGGTCGGCGATCTTGATCAGCAGGACACGGTAGTCCCTGGCCAGCGCCACGATCAGCTTGCGCAGCGTCTCGGCCTCGGCCGCCTCGCCGAAGCGCRTCTTGTCCAGCTTGGTGACCCCGTCGACGAGGTTGGCCACCTCGCTGTCGAACTCCTCGGTGAGCAGCTCCAGGGTCGCCCTGGTGTCCTCGACGGTGTCGTGCAGCAGGGAGGCGACCAGGGTCGTCGTGTCCACGCCGAGATCGGCGAGGATCTCGGCGACGGCCAGCGGGTGGATGATGTACGGGTCTCCGCTGCGGCGCATCTGGCCGCGGTGGTAGAGCTCGGCGGCCTCGTACGCGCGCACGATCGCGCCTATCTCCGCCTTGGGATGGAAGTCGCGATGCGCCTCCACGATGCCGCGCAGCTCCGGCGGGATCTGTCCGCCGCGGCCGGCGGCCACCCGGCGGGCCAGGTGCGCGAGCCGATGGCTGGCCTGGCGGGCGGCCAGCAGCGGGCGCGCGTCGTCACCAAACGGCGTCGTCACCCCAGGCGACAGACTTCCCCCGGCCGGCAGTGCCGCCCGCGCCCCAGCGTCCATCGCCCCCGCCCTCCTCTACGGCGCCGCAGGCCTACGCCTGTACGCCAGATGTGACCCGGAAACAGTCGTAGACGCCCTCGATCCGGCGCACCGCGCCAAGCACCTGCCCCAGGTGCTTGGCGTCCCCCATCTCGAAGGTGAACCGGCTGATCGCCACGTTCTCACGGTTCGTGGTGACCGACGCCGACAGGATGTTGACGTGATGGTCCGACAGCACCCTGGTGACGTCGGAGAGCAGCTTCGCGCGGTCCATCGCCTCCACCTGTATCACCACCAGGAACACCGAGCCGCTGGATGGGGCCCATTCGACACTCACCTGCCGGTCCGCCGTCGGGTTCGCCGGGTCGCCGACGTTGGCGCAGTCGGTGCGGTGCACCGACACACCGCGCCCCCGGGTGACCAGACCGGTGATCTCGTCGCCCGGCATCGGGGTGCAGCACCGGGCGAGCTTCACCCAGATGTCGGACGCCCCGGAGACCAGCACCCCCGGGTCGCCGGCGGAGCGACGCAACGGGCGGATCGGCAGCGCGGTGTCGGCGACGTCCTCCTCGGTCGCCTCCGGGCTGCCCATCGCGGTGAGCAGCCGGTTCACGACCGCCTGCGCGCTGATGTTGTTCTCACCGACCGCCGCGTAGAGCGCGCTCACGTCGGCGTAACGCAGATCCTTGGCCAGGCTGAGCAGGCCCTCGCCGGTCATCAGCCTGGTCAGTGGCAGGTTGTGGCGGCGCAGCGACCTGGCGATCGCGTCGCGGCCCGCGACGACCGCGTCCTCGCGGCGCTCGCGCGCGTGCCACTGGCGGATCTTGGAACGGGCCCGCGACGAGCGGACGAACGTCAGCCAGTCCTCGCTGGGCCCGGCGCCCTGCGCCCGGGAGGTGAACACCTCGACGGTGTCGCCGTTGTCGAGCTCGGTGTCCAGCGTGACGATCCGGCCGTTGATCCGCGCGCCGACGCACTGGTTACCGACGTCGGTGTGGACCGCGTAGGCGAAGTCGATCGGGGTGGAGCCGGCCGGCAGCGCCACGACGTCACCCTTCGGGGTGAACACGAAGACCTCGTCGGCCGGCGCCTCGAACCGCAGGCTGTCGAGGAACTCGCCGGGGTCCGCGGACTCGCGCTGCCAGTCCAGGATCTGGCGCAGCCAGCTGGCCAGGTCCGGCTCGCCGCCGCCGCGGCGGCGACTCCTGGCCAGGTCCGGCTCGTCGCCACCACCTCGGCGGCGGCTGGCGGCCCGGCCCTCCTCCTTGTACTTCCAGTGCGCGGCGATTCCGTACTCGGCCCGGTTGTGCATCCCGTGCGTGCGGATCTGCAGCTCGACCGGCTTGCCCTCCGGGCCGATCACGGTCGTGTGCAGCGACTGGTACATGTTGTACTTCGGCATCGCGATGTAGTCCTTGAACCGGCCCGGGATCGGCTTCCAGTTCGCGTGGACGGTGCCGAGAGCGGCGTAGCAGTCACGGACCGAGTCGAC
Organism: Pseudofrankia asymbiotica; assembly: GCF_001983105.1. Lineage (GTDB taxonomy): Bacteria > Actinomycetota > Actinomycetes > Frankiales > Frankiaceae > Pseudofrankia > Pseudofrankia asymbiotica. The sequence continues at coordinate 110,771 of NZ_MOMC01000025.1, forward strand.
GAGCACCCGGATGCCGACCAGGTCGTAGATGTCGTCGAAGGACCGGCCGCGCACGACCATCTTCTGGTAGATCGAGTAGTAGTGCTTGGGCCGGCCGACGACCACCGAGGGGATGCCCGCCTCCGAGAGGTAGGACTGCACCCCCGCGGTGACGTCGGCGAGGTAGACGTCGCGGCTGGGGGCCCGGTCGGCGACCAGTCGGACGATCTCGTCGTAACGCTTCGGGTACAGGGCGGCGAAGGAGAGGTCCTCCAGCTCCCACTTCAGAGAGTTCATCCCGAGCCGGTGCGCGAGCGGCGCGTAGACCTCCAGCGTCTGGCGGGCCTTGCGCTCCTGCCGGTGCTCGGGCAGGAACCGCAGCGTGYGCATGTTGTGCAGCCGGTCGGAGAGCTTGACGACGAGGGCCCGCGGGTCGCGCGCCATCGCGATCACCATCCGGCGGATCATCTCCGCCTGCGCCATCTCGCCGGCGTTGACCTTCTGCAGCCGGCTGACGGCGTCGACGATCAGCGCGACCTGGTCGCCGAACTGCTCCCGGATCGCGTCGACGGTGAGGGTCGTCTCCTCGAGGGTGTCGTGCAGCAGCGCGGCGCACAGCGTCGGGACGTCCATGCCCAGGTCGGCGAGGATGCTCGCGACCGCGATCGGATGGGTGATGTAGGGGTGGCCGGAGGCGCGCACCTGCCCGGCATGCGCCTCGTCGGCCACCTGGAAGGCCAGCTGGACCGGCCCGATGTCCGCCTTCGGGTGGTTGGTGAGCAGGCCGCGCAGCACCGGGTCCAGCGCGGACGGCGGGGTCTCGCGATGCGGGGACAGGCGCGAGAGGCGGCTGCGCAGCCGCCGTGGCAGGGGCGGCGACTCGTGGCCCAGCCGGGGCTGCACCGGGGCGCCGTCCTCGGGCAGCTCGTCCGGCACCGGCCCGCCGGCCAGGACGCCCCCGCCGACCGCCACGACCGACGCGCCTGAGGCGGCACCACCATTACCGCTGGTGGCGCCGCCAGCGGAGTCACCGCCAGCGCCACCGTCGCCACCAGCCGGGCCGGAGGCCGCGGCCGGGCCAGCGACCGGGGCGCCGTTCCCGGCGGTCTCCGGCTCCGTGGCGGGCCGCTCGGCACCCGTCGGAGCGGCGGCGCCCGCGTCCTCGCCGGCCGCCCGTGTGCCGCCGCCCTGGGTCCCGGTTCTGGGCAGCCCACGGCGCCGCTCCGGCGGCGGGCCCGTCGTGGGCCCGGACGCCGGGAGCTGTCCGCCGCCGGTTGTCACCGGGATTGCGTCGGGCACTGGGCCGCTCCTGCCGGAAAGTCTGACTTCGAGACTAACGCTGGGTTAGCCGCGGGCCTTCCGCAACCCAACCAAGCCGACGCTGAAGCCCCGAGGTCATGCCCTGATCGCGATCGAGCGGGCAGGTAGGGCGCGGCCCCGCGCGACGGTGGACGCTCGCGCCCGGCGGGAGCCAATGACCTAGATCGCCAGGAGGGTGGTCACTTCCAGTGACGGAATCTGGCTCCGGCCGGCCAGGAACGTGAGCTCCATGAGCACGGCGAGGCCGAGCACCTCGGCGCCGCTGTGACGCACCAGGTTGGCGGCCGCGGCGGCCGTGCCCCCGGTGGCGAGGACGTCGTCGATGATGAGCACCCGGTCACCGGCGCCGACGGCGTCGGCGTGCATCTCCAGGACGGCCGTGCCGTACTCCAACGTGTACGACTCGGTGACCGTCGGGCCGGGAAGCTTGCCCTGCTTGCGGATCGGGACGATCCCCGCGCCGATCCGGTCGGCGACCGGCGCCGCCAGCAGGAAGCCGCGGGCCTCGATGCCGGCGACCACGGTCGCGCCCAGCCGCCTCGCCGTGGCGGCGAGCGCGTCGAGCACCGCCCCGAAGGCGGCCGGGGTCGCCAGCAGCGGGGTGATGTCCTTGAACACCACGCCCGGCTGGGGGAAGTCCTGAACGTCGCGCACGTGGGCGCGCAGCGCCGCCGCGGCCTTCTCGAGGCCGGCGCCGGCCGCCGCGGCCGGCTCGGGCACCACGCGGCCCGTGAGAGGAGTCTCGATGCTCGTCATGGCGCCTTCTTACCGCCGCCGCTTCCCGCCGGGGCGTCCTCCGCCACGGCGCGGCGCGGCGCGTCCGCGCCCGGCCGGCTGCCCCGGGCGGGCGCCCGCACGGCGCGGCACCCCCGCCGAGGCGGGTTCCCGTTCCTCACCGACGTCGGCCACGCCGGCGTCCACCTCACCGGCCGCCCCGGCCAGGCGCGGGACGCGCGGTGCCGTGCCCGTGCTCCTGCCCGGCGCCGTGGCGTCGGCCGCCGCGCGGGCGGCGCTCGCCCGCGCCCGCAGCACCCGCGCCTGCAGGGCCCGCACCGCGGGCTCACGCTGCTTGAAGTCCACCAGCAGCGGGGCGGCGAGGAACAGCGACGAGTAGGTGCCCGAGGCGATACCGACGAACTGGGCGAGCGCCAGGTCCTGGAGCGTGCCGGCGCCGAGCAGGCCGGCGCCGACGAACAGCAGCGAGGCGACCGGGATCAGCGCGATGAACGAGGTGTTCAGCGAGCGGATCAGGGTCTCGTTGAGCGAGTCGTTGGTCGCCTCGGGGTAGGTCCGTTTACTGGACGTCGCGAACCCCGCGGTGTTCTCCCGTATGCGGTCGAAGACGACGACGGTGTCGTACAGGGAGAAGCCGAGGATGGCCAGCAGCGCGATGATCGTCGACGGCGTGACCTCGAACCCGACGAGCGAGTAGATGCCGAGCGTCACCACAAGGTCGTGGATCAGCGCCACCATCGCGGCGRCCGCCATCTTCCACTCGAACCGGAACGTCAGGTAGGCCATCACCAGCACGAGGAAGATCACAAGACCCTCGATGGCCTTGTTCGTGATGGTGGATCCCCAGGAGGCGCCGACCGTCGACACCGCGATGTCGGCGTCCTTCGCCCCGAAGTCCTCCGCCACCTGCCTGGTGACCGCGTCGGTCTGGGCGTCGGTGAGCACCGGGGTCTGGACCCGCAGCTGCTTGCTGGTCTCCAGCTGCTGGATGACCGTGTCGTTCGGGTTCACCCCGGCCGAGTTCAGCGTGCCGCGGGCGTCCTCGACCGAGTGGCCGTTCGCCGGGAACTGGAAGACGGCGCCGCCGGAGAAGTCGATGCCCAGCGAGAAGCCGCGCACGATCATGCTGATGATGCAGATCGCCAGCAGGATGCCCGAGAACAGGTACCAGATCTTGCGCCGACCGATGAAGTCGAACCAGAACTCGCCGCGGTAGAACCGGGTGATCGCCGACATCTCAGGACTCCCGCTTCTGTCCGGGTCTGGCGGCACGCGCCCCCGGCCGTTGGCCGGGCGGCACCCCGGTTGGCGCTCCCTGGGGTGTGGCGTTGCCGGCCGGCACTCCGGCGGCCGGCACGGTGCCGACCCGGCGGGAGAGCCGGGGCCGTTCCCGGCCGTCGGTGCTGCCGCGTTTCGACGGGTTGAGGCCCGACCACTTCGGCGAGGTGAACACCCGGCGGCGGACCAGCAGGGTCACCAGCGGCCTGGTGAAGACGAACACGATGACCACGTCGGACAGCGTCGAGAGCCCCAGGGTGAAGGCGAAGCCGCGCACCGACCCGATGGAGACGATGTAGAGGACGGCGGCGGCGAGGAACGAGACCGTGTCCGCGGACAGGATCGTGCGCCGCGCCGCGGGCCAGGCCCGCTCGACGGCCGCCCGCGTGGTCCGGCCCTGGGCGACCTCGTCCTTGATGCGCTCGAAGTAGACGACGAAGGAGTCCGCCGTCACGCCGACCGAGAGGATCAGGCCGGCGATGCCGGCGAGGGTGAGCGTGAACCCGATCGCGTCGCCGAGCAGCGTCACCGTGGCGTAGATCAGCACGCCGCTGACCGCGAGGGAGGAGATCACGACGATGCCGAGCAGCCGGTAGTAGAAGAACGAGTAGAGGATGACCAGGCCGAGACCGATCCCGAGCGCCAGCAGGCCGCCCTTGAGCTCGTGGCGCCCGAGTGTCGGGGAGATCGACTCCGCCTGCGACTTCTCGAACGCCAGCGGCAGCGCGCCGTACTTCAGGACGTTGGCCAGGTCGTTGGCGTCGGACTGGGTGAAAGTACCGGAGATCTGGGCCGAGCCGGGGATGTGCTCGTTGGTCGTCGGCGCAGACTGGACGACGCCGTCGAGCACGATCGCCACCTGCTTGCCGACGGTGTCGTCGGTCAGCTTGGTGAACTTCTTCTGGCCCGAGCCGGTGAAGTCGACGTTGACGACCCACTCACCGGTCGTGACGTTGGTCGTGCCGCCGCTCGACAGCAGGCCCGCCGACGCGGTCTTCACGTCGGTGCCGATCACCTTCGCCGGCTTGAGCAGGTACTTCACGGTGCCGGTCCGGTCGCACGCGACGGTCCAGTCACCCGGCGCGTCGGTCGCGGTGCCGGAGGCCCGCAGCTCCGCCGGGGCACACGTCAGCTCGTCGTACTTCTTCTGGACCGCGGCGGGTGGCGTGTTGGGGTCGGCCGCCGCGCTGGCGCTCGCCGACGGCGCCGGGGTGGGCGTCGCGGCCGGGGTGGCGGCGGCGTTCGCGGCCGGCGTCGCGGTGGGCGATGGCGGCGCCGTCGCGGTCGGTGACGACGCGGCGGCGGGGCTCACCGATGACGTCGGCGACGCGGTGGTGCCGGCGGTCGGCTGCCCGCTCGCCGGCGCCAGCGTGGAACCGGCCGACGGCGACGCCGAGGCGGTCGCGCCGGCGCTCGGGGTGGCCGTCGGGCTGGGCGCGGGCGCCGCGGCACCGGAGGTGGACACCTCGCGGAACCGGAGCTCGGCGGTCTGGCCTACGAGGTTGACCACGTCGGACCGGCCGCGGCCGGGCACCGAGATCTCGATCTGGTTGCCACTGCGCTTGACCTCGGACTCGGCGACGCCGAGGCCGTCGACTCGCTGACGGATGATGTCGACCGCCTTGTCGACGGCGCCGCTGTTGACCTTCTGGCCCGCCTGCGTCGACTTCGGCGTGAGAATGACGCTCGTCCCGCCCTGCAGGTCCAGGCCGAGGCGGGGCGTGAGCGTCCCGGTCAGGGCCATGATCCCGTACAGCACCGCGAGCACGCCGCCGAGAAGACCCAGCCGGACCCAGAACGGCCGCGTCTCGCGCGATCGCGTCGACCGACGTGCCAACGGATTTCCCTTCTGCCCGCCGGGTCAACGATGATCCCGGCCGGAGCCAAACGTATCCGACGGGCGGCGGGATGAGGACGTTAGCCACCCAGCCTGCGTCGAATGCGTCGGATGCGTCTTTCTTCTTACGACGCGCGGACGCCTACAGTTCCTTCTTCGGCGCCTTGCTCGCGTCGTCGGCCGCGGGACGCTCCTCGCTCGTCGTCTCGCCCGTCTCGTCCGTGGACGTTCCGGTCGGCACGGAGTCGGCGGTCGACGCCTCGTCATCCGGCGTCTCCGTCGTGTCCTCGTCGACACCGGTCGCCGGCGTGCTCACGATCCGGCCGATCGCGCCCCGGCTGAACCGGCACACGACATCCGGCGCGACCTCCAGGAGAACGTCCTGGCCGTCGACCTCGACGACCGTCCCGTACAGCCCGCCGCGGGTGATGATGAGACTGCCTGGGCCGAGCTTCGACTGTTCCTGCTGGTTGGCCCGCGATCGGCGGCGTTGGATGGTGAAGAAGTACACCCCAACGAGAATGATCAGAATCGGCAGCAGCCAGCTGCCGGCGCCGCCACCGCCCTTGTCGTCGGCTGCGATGTCGCCGGCCGCGATCGCGGCGGTTGCCATTACGTGCACGTCCTGCTCCTCCTAGGTGTCGCGGCCGATGTTACGTACCGTCGGCGGTGACACGACGGGAGGCCCCTGCGTCGGGCGGCACCCACAGGGCCAACCGAGTGTGGCATTCCGGGTCTTCAGGCGGTACCGGCCTCGAAGCCCGGCTCGAAGAGGGGCGTGGGGAGGGTCTGGGAGCGGCCCAGTGGGTCGGCCGGAGGGTCGTAGCCGAGGTGCGTGAAGGCGGCCGGGGTGGCGACGCGGCCGCGGGCTGTCCTGGCGAGCAGACCGGCACGCAGCAGGAACGGCTCGGCCACGTCCTCCACGGTGTCCGGCTCCTCGCCCACGGCGACCGCGAGCGTGGTGAGCCCGACGGGGCCGCCGCCGAACCGCTTGACCAGCGCGGTGAGCACCGCCCGGTCGAGCCGGTCAAGCCCGAGCGGATCGACGTCGTACACCCGCAGAGCCGCCCTCGCGACCTCCAGAGTGATGATCCCGTCGGCGCGCACCTCGGCGTAGTCGCGGACCCGGCGCAGCAGCCGGTTGGCGATCCGGGGGGTGCCGCGGGAACGCCCCGCCACCTCGACCGCCCCCTCCGGCCGGAGCTCCAACCCGAGCAGCCGGGCGGAGCGGGTGAGCACGGCCGTCAACTCGTCGGTGTCGTAGAAGTCGAGATGGGCGGTGAAGCCGAAACGGTCGCGCAGCGGCCCGGTCAGCAGGCCCGCCCTCGTGGTGGCCCCGACCAGGGTGAACGGGGCGACGTCGAGCGGGATCGCGGTCGCGCCCGGGCCCTTGCCGAGCACCACGTCGACGCGGAAGTCCTCCATCGCGGAGTAGAGGAGTTCCTCGGCCGGGCGGGCGATCCGGTGGATCTCATCGATGAAGAGCACCTCGCCCGGGGCGAGCGCGGTGAGGACGGCGACCAGGTCACCGGCCCGCTCGATCGCCGGGCCGCTGGTGAGCCGCAGCGGCACCGCCATCTCCTGCGCGATGATCATCGCGAGGCTGGTCTTGCCGAGGCCGGGCGGCCCGGAGAACAGCACGTGGTCCGGCGGGTGCCCCCGGCCGCGGGCGCCGGCCATCATGATCGACAGCTGTTCCCGCGCCTTGCGCTGCCCGACGAACTCCGCCAGCGTCCTCGGCCGCAGCCCCGCCTCGAACGCGCGTTCCTCGGCGTCGGCGGCGGCCGTGACAAGCCCTTCCTCGCCTCCCATGCCCCCCACTGTCCCGTTCACTCCCTACCGCCCGGCCACCGGGCCCGCGTGACGCGGGCCCGGTACCCAGCCTCGACGAGCGCGGCCATGGTCCACAAGGAGCCGCCTACCGCGGCCGCAGGACGGCGAGCGCGGCGCGCAGCAGGGCGGAGACGTCGCCCTCCGCGCCGTCGCCCGTCGCCTCCACGGCCTCCGCCGCCTCGCGGTTCGAGTACCCAAGGCCGACCAGCGCGTCCGTCACCTGCTCGGCGGCGGTCCGCGGCGTGGGCATGATCCGTCCCGAGGCGCCGGCGCCGAGGCCGGCACGCGGCGCCGCACCGCCCGCCGGCGGGCCGAGCTTGCCCTTGAGGTCCAGCACGATCCGCTGGGCGCCCTTGCGACCGATGCCAGGCACCTTCGTGAGCACCGCCAGGTCCTCCTCGGCGACGGCGCGGCGCACGTCGTCCGGCGACAGCACACCGAGGACGGCCTGCGCGAGCTTCGGGCCGACGCCGCCGGCGGCCTGGAGGATCTCGAAGACCTCCCGCTCGTCCGCGTCCGCGAACCCGTACAGCGTCAGCTCGGTCTCGCGGACCACCAGCGCGGTCGCGAGCCGCGCCGGCTCGCCGGCCGCCAGCCCGGCCAGCGTCGCCGGGGTGCACTGCACCAGGAGCCCCACCCCGCCGACCTCGACCACGGCCGCCGTCGGCGACACCGACAGCACCGTGCCGGCGACCGACGCGATCACGCCGGTCCCCCGGCCGGCCGCGGCGCGGCGCCGCCGACGCGGGCGGCGCGGGCGGCGTTCGCGCCGGCCGCCGCGGCGCGCACCCGGGCGAGCGCGGGCCCGCGCCAGACATGGCACAGCGCGAGCGCGAGCGCGTCGGCGGCGTCCGCCGGCCTGGGCGGCGCCGCGAGGTCGAGCAGCTTCGTGATCATGAATGTGACCTGGCTCTTGTCCGCCCGGCCGCTGCCGGTGACGGCGGCCTTGACCTCGCTCGGGGTGTACAGGGCGACCGGCAGGCCGCGCCGCGCCGCGAGCACGATCGCGACCGCGCCGACCTGCGCGGTGCCCATCACGGTGCGCACGTTCGCCTGGGCGAACACCCGCTCCACCGCGACCGCGTCCGGACGGTGCCGGTCCAGCCAGGAGTCGATCTCCAGCGAGATGTCCCGCAGCCGGATCGCCACGTCCTCATCCGCCGGCGTCCGCGCGACCCCCACCTCGACCAGCGTCGCCCGCTGCCCCGCACCCCTACCGTCCACAACCCCAAGCCCACACCGCGTCAGCCCGGGATCGACACCGAGCACCCGCACCCGTCGAACCTCCACCCAGGACGACGGCATTCACCGAGATGGCGAACGCCTGTTCGGATCCTAGTACGGGACGGGTCGGACATCGTCAGACACGCTGTGTCTTTGGTTCGCTCCGTCCGGGCGGCGCGCTCCAGCCCCTTACTCGCTTCGCTCCCCAGAGACCTCCGCGCGCCGTCCTCCTACACTCACGGGCGCTACGGCGACCTCGCTGCGGCCCGACCCCGTTCGCTTCGCTCCGGGGCCGGGCCTCCGCGAGGCGCGCCTCCGCGCCCAGCACGGTCACCCGCCGCTGAACGTCACCAGACCGAGGGCGCAGCACCCGCGGGGCCACCACGTCGCTTCGCTCGTGGCCCGTCCTACGCGGGTCCGCGCGTCGACAGGCGGTCGGTCAACCGGCTACCAGCTCCATGACCTCGTCGGAGATGTCGGCGTTGAACCAGACGTACTGGACGTCGTCCAGGTCCTCGAGGGCATCGACGATCTTGAGCACCTTGCGGGCGGGCTCGGCCTCGAGCGGCACGCTGACGCTCGGGAGCCAGGAGATCTCGGCGGATTCCACCGTCAGGCCCGCGTCCGTCGCCGCGACCCGCACCGTGTGCAGGTCGGTGGCCTCGGCGACCACCTCGAAGGCCTCGCCGAGGTCGTTGACCTCGTCGGCGCCGGCGTCGAGAACCGCCATCAGCACGTCGTCCTCGGTCAGCCCCGCGGTCTTGGTGACCAGCACGACGCCCTTGCGGTTGAACAGGTAGGAGACCGAGCCCGGGTCGGCGATCGTGCCGCCGTTGCGGGTGACGGCCACCCGGACGTCGGAGGCGGCGCGGTTGCGGTTGTCGGTGAGGCACTCGACCATCACCGMGACCCCGCTCGGGCCGTAGGCCTCGTAGGTGATCGACTCGTAGGTCACGCCGCCGGCCAGCTCGCCGGAGCCACGCTTGACCGCCCGCTCGATGTTGTCGTTCGGCACCGACTGTGACTTCGCCTTCGCGATCGCGTCGGCGAGGGTGGGGTTACCGGCCGGGTCCCCACCGCCGGTCTTCGCGGCCACCTCGACCGTCTTGATCAGCTTGGCGAACAGCTTGCCACGACGGGCGTCGATGACCGCCTTCTTGTGCTTCGTGGTCGCCCACTTGGAGTGACCGCTCATGCCTGCCCCTCTGTTGACCCAACGCCTCCGGCGACGCGACGACGCAGCACGGTCGCGCCTCCTTCGGCCAGTCCGTCGGCCCGGCCGTTCCCGGCACGGGAAACTTCATGATCCCACAAGGCCGGTGAGTGCGCGAGAATGGCGGAGCCTCGCGCATCGAAGGCCAAGTTCTGGCTGTCACGCCGGGCGGGCGCCGTAGCCGGCCGACCGGGTGAACGTAGTGTTTCCTCCTACCATCTTCGCAACGACCTCGGGGCGCCCAGCCCCTCGGGTCGAGCGAGGCTCGACGACCGGGACGGCCCGCGGAGCGCCGTCGCCGGCGTCCGAGGAGCCGGCCGGAGCGCCGCATCCACGGCTAGCTGGTGAACCCGCGCCGGTCGCCGTCAGCCCCGCGCGAGCCGGCGGGCCACCAGGTCGACGAACAGCTCGTGCATCCGGATGTCCCCCGTCAGCTCCGGGTGGAACGACGTCGCCAGCAGGTGGCCCTGCCGGACCGCCACCGGGTGTTCCCCGACCCTGGCGAGGACCGTCACCCCATCTCCGGCCTTCTCCACCCATGGCGCGCGGATGAACACGGCATGCAGCGGCGGACCGGTCAGGCCCTCCACCTCCAGGTCGGCCTCGAACGAGTCGACCTGCCGGCCGAAGGCGTTGCGCCGCACGACGACGTCGAGCCCACCGATCAGCGGCTGGTCCGGGCGGCCGTCCAGCACGTCCTGAGCGAGCAGGATCATCCCGGCGCACGAGCCGTACACCGGCAGGCCGTCGCCGACCGCGGCACGCAGCGGATCGAGCAGCCCGAAGATCCGCAACAGTCGCCCGATCGTCGTCGACTCCCCGCCCGGCAGGACGAGCCCGTCGACGGCGGCGAGCTCCTCGGGCCGCCGCACCTCGACGGCCTCAGCCCCGGCCGCCGCCAGCGCCCGGGCATGCTCCCGCACGTCCCCCTGCAGCGCCAGCACCCCGATGCGAGCGGTCTCCTCCGAGCTCACCACCCGCGGTCGGCGTAGCGGGCCGCCGCGGGCAGCTCACCCACGTTGATGCCGACCATGGCCTCGCCGAGGCCGCGAGAGACCTTGGCGATCACGCCCGGGTCGTTGTACATCGTCGTCGCCTCGACGATCGCCCGCGCGCGCTTGGCCGGGTCGCCGGACTTGAAGATGCCGGAACCGACGAACACGCCTTCGGCGCCGAGCTGCATCATCAGAGCCGCGTCCGCCGGGGTGGCGATACCGCCGGCGGTGAACAGCACGACCGGCAGCTTGCCGAGCCGGGCCACCTCCGCGACCAGGTCATACGGCGCGCGCAGCTCCTTGGCGGCGGAGTAGAGCTCCTCGGCGGGCAGCGCCGAGAGCCGGGCGATCTCCGCGCGGATGGTGCGCATGTGCACGACGGCGTTGGACACCTCGCCGGTGCCCGCCTCGCCCTTCGAGCGGATCATCGCGGCGCCCTCGGAGATCCGCCGCAGCGCCTCGCCCAGGTTCGTCGCCCCGCAGACGAACGGGACCGTGAACGCCCACTTGTCGATGTGGTGGTGCGGGTCGGCCGGGGTGAGCACCTCGGACTCGTCGACGTAGTCGACACCCAGCGCCTGCAGCACCTGCGCCTCGACGAAGTGCCCGATCCGGGCCTTCGCCATGACCGGGATGGAGACGGCCTCGACGATGCCCTGGATCATGTCGGGATCGCTCATCCGGGCGACGCCGCCCTGGGCGCGGATGTYGGCCGGGACCCGCTCGAGCGCCATCACGGCGACGGCACCGGCGTCCTCGGCGATCTTGGCCTGCTCAGGTGTGACCACGTCCATGATCACACCCCCCTTGAGCATCTCGGCCATACCGCGCTTGACGGGCACGGTGCCGGCCTGCCTCGCCGGCCCGGCGGGCGCGGGGACTCCGGCGGGGTTTCCAGCTGGCGTGGCTCCGGCAGGCATGGCGATCCATCTCTCTCGGGTGTCCTCGACACGGTCAGGTACTCCGGTCATGTCCGGCGCCGGTGGCCCTCGGCCGTGCGGCCGCGCGGCTCCCGCCGTCCCGATGGACCACAGAACCCGCGCGTCGGGGCCGGACAGGGCAGGTCTTGGAAGGCGGTTCGGGGCTGTGCCCAGCCCTCGGCCGGCCTACCCGACCGGCCTCAGGTGATCCCCGGCCGGCCGTCACGGCCAGCCCTCACCGCGCCCCGGGCGGACATACCACCACCATGGTACGGCCGGACGCCGCGCCCATCCCTCACCACGACACGTCCCGCTGATCACCCTCGGCTGCTGGCGCTCCCGGCGGCCGGCACCTCCGGCCACTCCGCGGTCCCCGCCACCAGCGCTATATGGCTCCGCCTGGAACCACCCGGGCCGGGCGCCCCATGCCCGGCGAGGAGGCGCCCAGCGGCCCGCCTCGCGCCGGCAGGGCGTCGTCGATCTCGAAGTAGGCCGGCAGCGGGCGCCGGCTGCCCAGGCGCGTCATCCGCACCAGGCGCCGGCCGCGCAGCGCCCGCAGGTCGCGCACCGCGTCGTTGTGCAGCTGGCGCGCGAGTGCCACCCGGGCCGCGGCCGAGTCGACGGCGTGCAGCAGCTCCGGGGCGCCCTGGCCGGCGCTGCCCACCTCGGGCGCGCGCAGCGCACGGCTGAGCTCGTTCTCCGTGTCCTCGACGCCGTTGTCCAGCGACGCGCCGGCCCGCAGCGCCGCATGCCCGGCCAGCGCCTGCTCGGCCGCCGCGGCCAGCGAGACGAGCCCGCGGCTCTCGGCCAGCGCGACCGCCGCCTGGGCGCGGGCGGCGAGCTGGGCGACCAGCCCGGCCCGGGCCGCGTCCACCCGTACGCCGAGTCGGTCAAGCCGACGGGCGATCCAGGTGAGGTAGGTCGCGATCGCCACCACGACGGCGACCACGGCCACGACGACTGTCATTCCGGGCAGCGTAGACGACCAGGTGACCGCCAGGTCCGAGACGTCCCAAGCATCACAGAACCTTCCGCCCAGGACGGTTCAGGCGTCCACGGCGGAGGCCAGGGAGACGGGGTCCGCACCGGCGGTGACCATCCGGTAGATGTCGACGATCGACTCGACGATCACCGGCCAGTCGTAGCCGGCGACGAGGTCCCGGCCGCGCCGGGCGAGCGCGGCGCGCGCCCCGTCGTCGCCGAGCAGGTCGGCGAGCCCCGCGGCGAGCTGGGCCGGCTCGCCGACGTCGAACAGCCGCCCCGCGTGGCCGTCGTCCAGCACCCGGCGGAACGCGTCGAGGTTGCTGGCCATGACGGGGGTTCCCGCGGCCATCGCCTCCAGCAGCACGATGCCGAAGCTTTCCTGGCCGGTGTTCGGCGCGCAGTACACGTCGGCGGAGGCGAACACCCGGGCCTTGTCCTCCCCCGACACGAGGCCGACGAGGTCCACCCGGTCACGCAGCGGCGGGTCGAGCCGGGATCGCACCGCGGCCACGTCACCCGGCCCGGCGACGAGCAGACGCACGCCCGGCACCCTGCGGGCGAGCTCCGGGAGCGCGGCGAGCAGCACGTCCAGCCCCTTGCGCGGCTCGTCGATGCGCCCGAGGAAGCACACGGTGTGCCGCGGCGGCTCGTAGCCGGGCAGCGGGCGGGCGCCCGCGAACGCGGCGACGCGCACCCCGTTCGGGATCAGCACCGCGCTGGTGCCGAGATGCTCGACGATCGTGCGCCTGGCCGCCTCGGAGACGGCGATCCGGGCGCGCAGCTTCTCCAGCGACGGCTGGAGGGCGCCCTGGGCGGCGGTGAGGATCTTCGAACGCGGGTTGGCCGTGTGGAAGGTGCCGACGATCGGGCCGTCGGCGAGCATGCAGGCGAGCAGGCCGACACTCGGAGCGGTCGGCTCGTGGACGTGCAGCACGTCGAAGTCGTACTCACGCAGCCAGCGGCGCACCCGCGTCGCCGAGACCGGGCCCATCAGCACCCGGGACACCGAGCCGTTGTACGGCACCGGCAGCGCGCGGCCGGCGTCGACGGCATAGGGCGGCAGCGCGTCCGCGTCGTCGACCGGAGTGATCACCGAGACCTCGTGCCCGGCCGCGATCAGCGTCTCGGCCAGGTCCCGGACGTGGACCTGCACCCCGCCCGGGACGTCCCAGGTGTAAGGACAGGCCAGCCCGACCCTCACCGCGCTCCCGGCCCCGCCGGGCCGCCGGTCCCGCCGGTCCCGGCGTCACCGTTACCCCCGGCCTCGGTATCGCCGTCAGCGCCGGCCTCGGCGTCGCCGTCACCGCCGGGCGCGATGTCGCGGTTCCCCCCGACCGCGCCACCAGGCGCCGCCTGGCCGGCGGCCCGCTCCGGCACCGCCCCGGCCGGCTCGTCCTCCAGCCAGACACGCTGCAGCATGTGCCAGTCGGCCGGGTGCTCGGCGATCACCGCCGCGAACGCGTCGGCCATCGCCTGGGTCATCGTCGCCACGTCGGTGTGCTCGACGGGCGGGAAGATCCGGCCGCTCCACCCGTTTCCGTCGAACCAGAGCGTGGTCGGCAGCAACACGGCGCCGGTGCGCAGCGCGAGCGCCGCCGGCCCCGCCGCCATCCGCGCCCGCGCGCCGAAGAAGTCGACGGGCACGCCGCGCGCGGACAGGTCCCGGTCGGCCAGCAGACAGAGGCAGCCGCCGGCCAGGAGCCGCTCGGTGAGCAGCGCCGACGGCGGCTCGGCGCCGCCGGTGAGCGGGATGACCTCCATCCCGAGCGACTCGCGGAACGCGACGAACCGGTCGAACAGCGACTCGGGCCTCAACCGCTCGGCGACGGTGGTGAAGGGCACGCCGGTGCCCGCGAGCCAGGCGCCGGCCTGCTCCCAGTTCCCCATGTGCGGCAGGGCAAGGATCATGCCCTTGCCGGCGGCGTAGGCATCGCGCAGATAGTGCTCGTCGTGGATGAACATGTCCCCGATGCAGCGCTCGGGCGGCATGTCCTGGAGCCGGAAGACCTCCAGCCAGTAACGCGCGTACGACCGCATCGCGGCCTTCGTCAGCGCGTCCAGATCGGTCCCTTCGGGCGCGACCCTGGCGAGGTTCGACCGCAGCCGCCGCACTCCCTTGCCACCGCGACGGCTGGCCCAGTCGGCCCCGGCGTCGAAGCCGCGCGCGGCGATCCGCTCGGGCAGCGCGCGCACGACGCGCCAGCCCATGGCATAGGAGAGGTCGGTGAACCGTCCGGAGGAGGGCACGGGACGCGCGGCCCCCGGGTCAGCCGGCCGAGGTGACCGGACCGGCCGCCTCGACGCCGACGACCGCGCCGACCACGGCCCTCGAGCCCACCGGGCCGGCGGTCCGATCGGCCGGAGCCCCGTGGGCGGGCGCCCCGTCGGCCGCCGCCCCGTTGGCCGAGGGCGGGGCAGCCGAAGGCTCGCCAGCCGGCGGGGCGGCGGCGCCCGCTGCCGCCGGGACCGCCGCGGCGGCGCCCGCGCCGCCGGAACGCTGGAACTGCCGGTACACGTGCCAGATCCGCTGGATGACCGTGACGACGGTCGCCGCGGCGAGCACCCACAGCGCGATCGGCAGCAGGTACGGCACGCCCAGGCCGTAGAGACCAGAGGCGACGAGCAGGACGAGCAGCCGCTCGCCACGCTCGGCGAGGCCGACGTCGCAGGTGAAACCGAGGCTTTCCGCCCGCGCCTTGACATAGGACGTCACGGCGGCCGCGACCAGGCTGATCAGCGCCGCCCCGGCCAGCGGCAGCGAGTCGCCGTCGCCCGCGTACCAGAGCACCAGGGAGCCGAAGACCGCGCCGTCGCCCAGCCGGTCGGAGGTGGAGTCGAGGAAGGCGCCCCACTTCGACGAGATCCCGCGGGCCCGCGCGATCGTGCCGTCGATGAGATCCGAGAACACGAACAGCGTGATCACGATGGTGCCGAGGAAGAACACGCCCCGGGTAAAGAAGCCGAGCGCGCCGCCGACCACTCCGACCGTGCCGATGATCGTCACCAGGTCCGGGGAGAGAGACGTCCTGGCCGCCCATCGGCTGAACGGCTCCAGCAGCCGGTTGATCTGCGGCCGCGCCTTGCTAGCGAGCATGTCCATCCCGTCGTGTCCGGCGCCGTGTCATTCGCGCGAGTTCACCCTACGGCGGTCGCCGGTCTGGGCAAGGAGTGCCCGGACTGGTACGGCTTGGCCGGGTCCGGGCCGACGGGCGGCACCTGAGGTGACCATGGTCCCGCGTACGGGACGCCAGCACTTGGTGCCACACGGGGTGTTGCGGGGAACTAACTTGGAGTTCACCTGGTCTTGTGCTTTAGGTCACATGAGCGCAGGCTGGGCGACGACGTCAGCACCCGTCCGAGCGCAGGAGGCCAAAGGAGGCGCGAACGAACATGCTCTTTCCTTCCGCGCGCGGCGGCCCCCGCCCCCTGGAACCCAGACCCCCGGAACATCGGCTCTTGGCGCGATAAGAAGGCCAAAGGGCGCGCGATCATGGCGTAGCCGCGCGCGTGGAGGCCCCGGCCGTCAGAAAACCAGGGGCGTTCGGCTGGACCGAACGGAGGCCGAGATGCCGTCTGCCGCGGCTAATGTCCGCAACGTCGTCCTCGTAGGACACACTGGCGCGGGAAAGACCGCGCTGGTCGAGGACCTGCTCACCGTGACCGGCGCCCCGAGCGCCGGGCAGAGCCGCGAGCAGGCCCGCCACGGGGACGGCGAGCACCGTTCGACCCGCGGGATCAGCCTCACGCTGTCCGCGTTGCGCCACCGGAACATGACGATCAACCTGCTGGACACCCCCGGCTATCCCGACTTCGTCGGCGAGCTGCGCGCCGGGCTGCGCGCCGCCGACGCCGCGCTGTTCATCGTCAGCGCGGTCGACGGCATCGACGGCGCCACCAGGGCGCTGTGGGCCGAGTGCTCGGACGTGAACATGCCGCGCGCCGTCGTCGTCACCCGCCTCGACCACCCGAGGGCCGACTTCACCGCCGCCGTCGCCGCCTGCCAGGACGCCTTCGGCACCGGCGTCCTGCCCGTCTTCCTGCCCGACGGCGCCCCCCAGGCCGGTGCGGAGGCCCGCCTGGTCGGGCTGCTCACCGGCCGCGTCGTCGAGTACGGCCGCGGTGGCCGGCACGAGATCGACGAACCCAGCGGGCTCAACGGCGCCTTCGAGGCGGCCCGGGGCGCGCTGATCGAGGGCATCATCGCCGAGAGCGAGGACGAGGGCCTGCTCGACCGCTACCTCGGCGGTGAGGAGCTCGACCCCAAGATGCTGCTCGACGACGCCGAGACCGCGATCGCGCACGGCGCCTTCCACCCGGTGCTTCCGTTCGCGCGCGCCACGAACGGCGCCGGCCCGCCCGTCGGCTCGGTCGAGCTGCTCGACATGATGGTCGACGCGTTCCCCTCCCCCGCCGAACACCCGATGCCGCCGCTCACCCGCTGCGACGGATCGGACTGCCCGGGGATCTCCGCCGACCCGGACGGGCCGCTGCTCGCCGAGGTCGTGCGCACCACCACCGACCCCTACGTCGGGCGGATGTCGGTCGTGCGGGTCTTCTCCGGCACGCTGCGCCCCGACGCCACGGTGCACGTCTCGGGCCACGGCCGCGCCGCCGCCGGCCACCCCGACCACGACGTCGACGAGAAGATCGGCGGGCTGTCGCTGCCCGAGGGCACCGCGCTGCACCCGGTCGACGCCTGCCCGGCCGGCGGCATCTGCGTGGTCACGAAGCTGGGCACCGCCGAGACCGGTGACACCCTCTCCGACCGGGACGACCCTCGCCTGCTGGCGCCGTGGTCGATGCCGGAGCCGCTGCTGCCGATCGCGATCGAGGCGCGTACCAAGTCCGACGAGGACAAGCTGCCGGGGGCGCTCGCGCGCCTGGCGGCCGAGGACCCGACGGTGACCGTTCGGACCGACACCGAGACCGGGCAGTTGCTGCTGTGGTGCATGGGCGAGGCGCACGTCGACGTGCTGCTCGACCGGCTCGCGAGCCGGTACGGCGTCGACGTCGACCGCGGCGAGCCGAAGATCGCGCTGCGCGAGTCCCTGCGTGGCGCGGCGCACGGCCTCGGCCGGCACGTCAAGCAGTCCGGCGGGCACGGCCAGTACGCGATCTGCCAGATCGAGGCGGAGCCCCTCCCCGCCGGCTCGGGCCTCCAGTTCGTAGACGAGATCGTCGGCGGCGCGGTCCCTCGCTCGTTCATCCCGTCCGTGGAGAAGGGCATCGTCGCCCAGATGGCCAGGGGTGTCGCCACCGGCTGCCCGATGGTCGACATCCGGGTCCGCCTCGTCGACGGCAAGGCGCACAGCGTCGACTCGTCCGACATGGCGTTCCAGATCGCCGGCGGCCTCGCCCTTCGCGACGCCGCCGCGAAGGCCGGGGTGGCGCTGCTCGAGCCGATCCTGGAGGTCTCCGTCCTCGTGCCCGACGAGCATGTGGGTGCGGTCATGGGTGACCTCTCCGGCCGCCGCGGCCGCGTGATCGGCATGGAGCCCCTGGGCGCGGGCGACGTCGGTCGCACCGTCATCAGGGCGGAGGTCCCCGAGCTGGAGATGATCCGCTACGCCATCGAGCTGCGTTCCCTCACCCAGGGCACCGGCACCTTCACCCGCTGCGCGGCTCGCTACGAGCCCATGCCCGACCACGTGGCGTCCACGATGATCCGCGACCGCGCCACCTAACCGTTCCGCTCCGGTCGAGGCACCCCGCCTCGACCGGAGCGGACGACGGACTCATGCCGTCGTCAGCCCTCGTCGGTGGTCTTCTCCCAGGCATCGGCGATCAGCGTCCTGGTCTCGCCCAGCAGCGCGGGCAGCACCCTGGTGCCCCCGATCACCGGCATGAAGTTCGTGTCCCCACCCCAGCGCGGCACCACGTGCTGGTGCACATGCGCCGCGATCCCCGCGCCGGCGACCGACCCGAGGTTCATCCCCGTGTTGAACCCGTGCGCCCCACTGGCCAGCCGTAGCGCGCGCAGCGCCCGCTGCATGAAGAACGCCATCTCGGTCGTCTCGTCCGGCGTGAGGTCGGCGTAGTCGGCCACGTGCCGGTACGGGACCACCATCAGATGCCCAGCGTTGTACGGGTAGAGGTTGAGCACCGCGTAGACCACCGCGCCGCGGGCCACCACGAGCCCGTCCTGGTCGGTCATCGCCGGAATCAGGCAGAACGGGCAGCCGTCGCTGTCCRACCGTCCCTCGCCCTTGATGTAGGCCATCCGGTGCGGCGTGTACAGCCGCCGGAACGCGTCCGGCATCCCGACGCCCGCCTGCTCATCCAGCCAGATCCCGCTCGGCGTCGAGCCGTCCGCCATCCCGCTCAACCGCCTACCTCACATCCCCTGCCATCCCGCACCGCGCTCCCGACCGTACCAGCCCCACTGGCCCCACCAGCCCGGCCCGAATCCCGTCCACCTGCCCGCCGGGCAGCCGGTCGCGCACCGCGACGACGTCCCGACGACGTACCGGCACCACTCCCGGATCCGCCCCGGCCGTCCCACCGCCCATCCAGGCCGAGCTGCCCACCCGCCGGCAGCCGCCCCCATCAGGGTGACGCCCGGCCTGCCGCCGTCCCGCCCAGGGTGACCCGCCCCCCGCTCCGCCCAGACCGGGGCATAGCGCCAGTCGATCAGTGGCCACCAACTCGGCCACCGTCCAGACTCGGACCGACACCCGACCCGAGGAGACTCATGACCCCCGGCCGCCCAAGCGCGACCAAGTCCCCGAGCAAACGGGAAGCAAAGGAAATCTCACCCCTGATTCCCTCCAAAGCCCCGCCTCACAACGCACTCACCCACCGCCGCGCAAGCCCAGAGCTCCCTCGCGACGCCCCCAAACAACGCCATACAGGTCCGGCACCCCAAGGCGACGCCCCCAAACATCGCCGTACAACGCCGGAAGCCGAAGGCGACGCACCCCACGATGACCGCGCAAGCACGAAAGCCAAGGCCTCATCCCCGGCCAGTGCCTTGAGAGACTGCGGCCAAGGCGACGCATCCCACCAGCACCACACAGGCCCGGCAGCCCACCGCGACGCGCCAACCCATGGCCCCGTAAGAAACGAGAAAGGCCGCAACGCGCGAAGCGCGAGCGGCCCGGGGGTGTCGGGGGCGGAGCCCCTGACACGGGGGTTCCAGGGGGTCGTCCCCCTGGGCAGACATTGCGGCCGGAGGCGAAGCCGCCAAAAGCGGCAAGCAGCCGAATCCCGGCTCGTGGGCGTACGTGGTTTCGAACCACGGACCTCTGCCGTGTGAAGGCAGCGCTCTACCCCTGAGCTATACGCCCGCTAGGCGCAGCCGGACTCGATCTCTGGGTGGATGGTCGGGCGATTCCGACCGGTCATCCGTCGATCAAGCACTCCGCCGATCAGTCTCTCGATCGACTGGCTGCGGGCCTCAGCTTACACAACCCGATGGGAGGGACGAAACGGCGTGCCGCATGGGCTCCGCACGGGTCGAGCTCCGCGTCCGGGGCATGTCCGTCCCATGTCTGGCTGATGTTCGGCCACTGGGGGTCCTGTGGGCGTTGGTCGGCACTCGCCGTGGTTGAGGACCGCCCCGCGGGGAACGATGTCGGGGCACGGCCACGGCAGTGGGGTCCGTGTCCGGGAGGTTCCCGGTGGGGGTTCGCAACGAGGACCGACGCCGCCTCCCGGTGGCTCGGACCGACGCCGGGCCCCCCGCGACGGGGACCTGACGGATGTGGGCGCCTCCCTCGAGATCCGCGAAGYGGATCCCTGGGATCCAGGGCTCCCCGGACGGGCAACTCGCCCGAACCGTCGTAACAGATGTTGTCTTGGCATAACCTTGTTTCCTACGAGACGCAGAGTGGGAACTATCTCGTTACACGGGTGCTCGCCCGCACCACCGCACCGCTGAGAGGCCGCCCGATGACTATTCGTCACGATTCGATCACCGCAGAACTCGCCCTCCGGCTCGTCGTGCCAGGGGGTGCCCCGGTCCCAGTCGCCGCGACAGTCCGGTATGAGCCTGACGACCCATATGCGGTCAGCATCGGGTTCCGCACCGGAGCGGACGAGGTTGTCGAGTGGA
Organism: Pseudofrankia asymbiotica; assembly: GCF_001983105.1. Lineage (GTDB taxonomy): Bacteria > Actinomycetota > Actinomycetes > Frankiales > Frankiaceae > Pseudofrankia > Pseudofrankia asymbiotica. The sequence goes on from NZ_MOMC01000025.1 coordinate 131,142, forward strand.
CCTTCGCCCGGCAGCTCCTGAGCGACGGTGTCCGTCGCCCGGCCGGCGACGGGGACGTCCAAGTCTGGCCCGCGGCGCAGTCGGGCGGCAGGATCGTCTGCCTGTCGCTGTCGAGCCCATCAGGGCACGCCCTGTTCGAGATGCCCCGCTCAGAGGTGTTGGCGTTCCTACGCCGCACCTACGCGGCCGTCCCTCTCGGCAGTGAGAGCGACGTGATCGACCTCGACGCCGAGCTGGCTCTCCTTATCTGGGGTGGCCCCGACCGGTGATGCACCCGGGTCGGGCGCCATCAGGGCCCGACCCGCGAATTCCGGTGCGGGCACCGTCCGGCGAACGACATATCGCCAGGCCCGTCCGGTGGGACCCTCCACCGGACGGGTTTTTTCGCCCCACAGTCCGGTTGGTCACCACCCCGCGCGGACACGGCGCCGCGCCCAGGCCGCGGCCAGCGCCGCCGACCGCTCCCCCACGACCACCCGGCCAGTCGCCCCACCTCCGGCGGCATCCGGCCCGACCCACCACTTTCAGGCGCCCCACCGCCCACACATCCAGGCTCATCGAGACGCCGGGCCCCGGGCCGACAGCCCTCCCTCACCAAGCCAAACCCCGCAAGCCCCACCGACCCACCGCACCACGCCCGGCAAGCCCGGCAAGCCCGGCAGCCCACAACAGAGCGACCAAAACGCCCACCAAAGGGCCGGAACCCACCAAGGGCCGAAGCATCGTCCACAAGCCCGACAGTCCGGCACCGTACATCCCGAACAACGCAACGCAAGAAAAAGAAAGGCCGCAACGCGCGAAGCGCGAGCGGCCGGGGGTGTCGGGGGGTGAAGCCCCCTGACACGGGGGTTCCAGGGGGTCGCCCCCCTGGGCAGACGTTCCAGGGGGGCGCCCCCCTGGGCAGACATCGCGGCCGGCGGCGAAGCCAACCAAAGGTTGGCAAGCAGCCGAATTCCGGCTCGTGGGCGATACTGGGATTGAACCAGTGGCCTCTACCGTGTCAAGGTAGCGCTCTCCCACTGAGCTAATCGCCCGAAAGGGTTTTTACACCCGTGTAAGTGCGAGGCGGAGGCGGGAATCGAACCCGCGTACAGGGCTTTGCAGGCCCTTGCCTAAGCCACTCGGCCACTCCGCCGGAGGAGGCCTTATGGGCGTGACCTCGTGACCTCGCTACTTCCGAGCGGACGACGGGATTCGAACCCGCGACCCTCACCTTGGCAAGGTGATGCTCTACCAACTGAGCCACGTCCGCGTGCTTGCCTACCTTACAGGATCCAGATCCTGTCGCCGTGACCGCGTCTCACGATCTCGATCGGCGGCCGGTAGGTTCGCCGCCCTCCGGAGTCTAGCAGAAGGCCCGGGTTGCCCCGGTTTGCCTGCCTTTGCCGCCCCCGTCGGGTGCAAGAGGAACTCTAGCGGACGCTGGGCCCGATCGTCGAACAGCGCGCAACCGTCGTCCAGATGTTGCGCGATACCCCGCGTCATCGGTCTGTCGTGGGTACCCGGGTGAGGCATCTTCCCCGCTCGGAGCGGCGCGCCCGCCCGTCTCCACCCGCCCTCAGGCCTCAGGCACCCAGCAAACGCGCCCCAGCCATCGGTGGTGGTGGCGCATCAGCGCTGTCCGGTCGCGGGACAGCGCTAACTCGCCGGCGCGGTGAGGTAGCGGGCGATGCCGGAGGCGATGCCGTCGGCGGCTCGCTGGCGCCAGGCGGGGTCGCTGACGCGCGCCGCGTCGGCCGGGTTGCGCATGTTGGCGCACTCGACGAACACCTTGGGGACCGTCGAGAGGTTCAGCCCGCCCAGATCGGACCGGTCGACGATGCCCTGGTGGGTGGGCAGGTAGTTGGCTGGCGCCTGGCCGGTCGAGGAGGCGAAGGCGTCGCGCAACTGGGTCGCCAGCCGCCCGGAGGCGACCAGGATGCCGGCGTTCACACTGTCGGGCGCGCGGTCCGGGGCGATGACGTGGAATCCGAAGCCGTCCGCCGGGCCGCCGTCGGCGTGGATGGAGACAGCGGCGTCGGCGTGCGCGTCGGCGCTGGCCCGGGCACGCGCGTCGACGCACGGGCCGACGCCGGTGTCGTTGTTCCTCGTCAGCACGACGGTGGCGCCGCGGCCGCGCAGCAGCTGGGCCGCCCGGTTCGCCACGTCCCACGTGAAGGCGTGCTCCGGGTAGCCCGCGTCGGTGCTCGCGCCGACGGTGTCGCACTCCTTCAGGAAGCCGCCGGCGTCGACCTTGCGGTCGATCTGCGCCGAGGCCGCGCCGTTGCCGCCGTCGTGCCCCGGGTCGAGCACGATCGCGCGCCCGCGCAGGTCGTCGCCCGGCGGCACCGCGCCTGGGGCCTCCGAGCTGGGAACCGCCGGGCTGGGGACCGCCGTCGCCGACGGGACCCCATCCGGCAGCGCCGGGGCCGGCACATCGCCGGCCCCGCTCGCGCCCGCCGCCCCGTTGACGGCGGCGTGCCCCGCCGAGGGGCCCCCGCCAGCGGCGCCGCCCACCAGCACGGCCACCAGTGCCGCCAGGAGCAGCACCACGGCCGCCGTCAGCGCCAGCACGGGCCGCGGCACTCCCCTACCCGCGAGCGGCGACCGTCCCGCGAGCGCATGACTGCGCTGGTTCCGTTGGGACAGCCCTCTCCGGCGCCCCCCGACCGCCTGCCGCGGCCGCGACCACCGCGCGGGCGCCGCGCGGGCGCCGGTCGGGCGGCGGCCGCCCGCCTGGCGGCCGCCGCCCGCGGGCGGCGGCCGGCTCGCGGACGGCGGCCGGCTCGCGGACGGGGAGGAATCAGCCGGTGGTGACAAAGTCAATGAGCTCCTCGACGGCGCGTAGCAGACCCACCTCGAGGTCGCTGTAGCTGTCCACGGACGCCAGCACGCGCCGCCACATCTCGGCGGGTTCGCGCACGCCGAGCGCGCGACACACGCCTTCCTTCCAAGGCTGCCCGCGCGGCACCTCGGGCCAGGCCTGGATGCCGACGGAGGCGGGCTTCACCGCCTGCCAGATGTCAACGTAGGGATGGCCCGTCACCAGGATGTGCTCGCCTGTGACAGATGCCGCGATCCGGCTTTCCTTTGAGCCGGCGACCAGGTGGTCGACGAGCACCCCCAGCCGGCGCCCGGCACCCGGCCGGAACGCGGCCACGATCGCCGGCAGCTCGTCCACTCCGTCGAGGGGTTCCACGACGACGCCCTCGACCCTCAGGTCGTCGCCCCAGACCCGCTCGACGAGCGCCGCGTCGTGCAGGCCCTCGACGTAGATCCGGCCGGCCCTGGCGACCCGCGCCGGCGCGTTCGGCACCGCGATCGAGCCGGACGCGGTCCGCCCGGGACCCGCGGGCACGGCCCTTCGCGGCCGGGCCAGCGTGACCCGCCGGCCCTCCAGCAGAAACGCCCCGTCCTCGAGCGGGAAGAGCCGGCGGACGCCGAACCGGTCCTCCAGCGTCACCCCGGTGGCGTCCAGGCCGACGACGGCGCCGCAGAAACCGCTCGCCGCGTCCTCGACGACGAGGTCCGGCTCGGCCTCGACAACGGGTATGGCTGCCGGCGCCTTCTTCGCGGACGGAGCCAGGACGTCCCGGCCATAGTCGCGGCTACGCATACCCGACACCCTAGGATCACAGCACGAGTGGCCCCACGCGGGCACACCGGGCGGCACGGGAGGAACACGCCGATGACGACGTATGGCCCCGGGGTGGCATTGATCGTCGTCGATCTGCAGAACGACTTCGCGACGAGGGAAGGCAGCCTCTACGTCCACGGCGGCGAGGAGATCGTCGACGCGGTGAACGCGCAGGCCGAGAGCGCGACCGCGGCCGGCTCGCCGGTCTTCTGGACGCAGGACTGGCACCCTGAGGTCACGCCGCATTTCGTGACGTCCGGAGGCGTCTGGCCGCCGCACTGCGTGGCCGGGACGGCCGGCGCCGAGTTCCACGCCGATGCGCGGGTCACCGGTGAGGTGATCCGCAAGGGTGTCGACGGTACCGACGGCTACTCGGGGTTCTCGGTGCGCGATCCCAGGTCGGGCGTGCGGACGTCGACCGTGCTTGGTGACCGGCTCATGGCGGCCGGCTGCGGCCAGGTGGTGGTCGTCGGTCTCGCCGGCGACCACTGCGTCAAGGAGACAGCCCTGGACGCCAGGCGTCTCGGGCTGGACGTCGTCGTCCCGCTCGAGCTCACCCGGTTCGTCAACCTCCAGCCAGGCGACGACGAACGCGCCGTCGCCGAGCTGCGCGCCGCGGGCGTCCGGGTGGACAGTGCCCCGCCAGCGAGGTCAGACGTCATCTCTTAGCCGGGCGCGGGTCCCGGGCCGGGGGCGTGGACCTCCCGATCGGCTTCACCGATCGGGATGGACCTCGGAGCCCCGGCGACCGGGCCTGCGCGGTATGGACGTGCGGTTTCCGTGCCTTACGGGCGGATCGTCTTACGCGGCGCAGTCCCGGCAGATCATGCGACGAGCGTCTACCAGCTGGCTGCGATGGTGAACCAGGTAGCAGCTGGTGCAGGTGAACTCGTCAGCCTGGCGAGGCAGTACCCGCAGGTTCAGCTCCTCGCCGGACAGGTCAGCTCCGGGCAGGTCGAGCTCGGTCTCGAACGGGTCGACTTCATCACCGAGGTCGGCCGCCGCGTCCGCCCGCCGCGCCTTAAGGGCCTCCAGGCTCTGCTCGGGGGCATCCTCGAGATCCGCGGTACGGGGGGTGTCGTAGTCGGTGGCCACTTGATTTCTCCCAGATGGTCAGGGTCCCTGCGAAATCGGCGAAGCCGATTCCGTAGGTTGCGCTCCTCGTGCCCAACCCACAACGCACGACTGTCTGGCAATGTGCCCAGGCTGAGCCCAGGACTTTCCTGTGGCCTTCGCCACACGATACGACCGGGTCACCGCGCAGCGTGGTCGTGCGGCCCACGGCCGCGACGCCGCCAAGCGCTCGATGGCCCCCGGTGTCAGCTGAACCTACGCCAGCACTAAGCCCGACCAGGGCAAGCTGACGTCGTTCTGGCGAGCAATGTACGCACCTCACCCACCGACCCCGACGCCGCACCGGCCCAGTCGGACGCCATGTGGCCCCGCTGTCATCCCGCCGACAACGGGGAACGCCTTAGCCGGTGCGGCGCAGCCAGGTCACGGGGGCTCCGTGGCCGCCGCGGCGCAGCGGCTCGAGCACGTCGTCCCAGTCGGTGCCGAGCAGCCGGTGCAGCCCGCGGGCGAGGGTGTCGCGGCCCTCGCCCCGCTCCAGCAGGGCGCGCAGCGCGGCCTCGCCGATGACGACGTCGCCGTTGGCGGCGATGCCGGCCCGGTGCAGGCCGAGTTCGGGGGTGTAGGAGTAGCGCTCCGCGTCACAGCCGGGTGACGGGCCCTCGACGACCTCGAAGGAGACGTGACCGAGGCGGCGCAGCCGGGTCGCGAGCCGGCCGGCGGTCGCCGGGGCACCCCGCCATTCCAGCCCGGCGTAGAGGTGGCCCGGCCGGGCAGGCTGCGGCGACCAGGTGAGTGACACCGTCGCCGACAGAGCAGCGGACACGGCGAACTCCAGGTGCGGGCACAGCGCCGGCGGGCAGGCAAGCACCGACAACATGCCCGGCACCACGTTCGATGTCGAGCTGGATGACAGCCCATGAGCTGACGACATGACCACGGAGTACCTCCGTCGACGAGGAACGCCTTCCCCTTGCGTCTCGTCAGTGGTGGCCTGTTCCGTGTACCGGACGATCGTGCCATGTCGCGGGGGTCGCGGACCACCGGTTTCGCCACCCAAACGAGTTATCTCACCCGCGATCCGGGTGACAGTCCAGGCGAGGTGTCGTCCAGGTCTCCGGCGCGTGTCCGGGCGGTGTCGCAGCGCATCAGTCCGTGGCGGGCCGGCTTCGACCCGCTTCCGCCCGGACGGCCCCGTGCGCCACGACACGCTGGTCGCCGTTGGTACCGGTCGGGTTCCCCGCCTGGGCGATCCCGCTCGCCCAGGCGGCCTCGCAGGCTTCTCCGTCCACGGAACACCAGGCGCGCGGACGGGCACCGGACCCATGAGGGGGTAGATTCCGTAGGCTTCGCGGGTATGTCGCAGGTCTGGCCTGGCCACCCTTATCCCCTGGGCGCCACATATGACGGATCCGGCACCAACTTCGCGATCTTCTCCGAAGTGGCCGAGAGGGTCGAGTTGTGCCTGTTCGACGAGGCGGGCTCCGAACGGCGGGTTGAGCTCCGCGAGAAGGACGCCTTCGTCTGGCATGGCTACCTGCCAGGAGTCGGCCCGGGACAGCGCTATGGCTACCGGGTCCACGGCCCGCACGATCCGRCCCACGGTGTGCGCTGCAACCCGAACAAGCTGCTGCTCGACCCGTACGCCAAGGCCGTCGACGGTGAGATCGACTGGGACCAGGCGTGCTTCGGCTACACCTTCGGTGAACCGGACAGCCTCAACTCCACGGACTCGGCGCCGCACGTGATGAAGTCGGTGGTGATCAGCCCGTTCTTCGACTGGAACGGCGACCGGCCGCCGCGCACCCCGTACGAGAAGACGGTCATCTACGAGGCGCACGTCCGTGGCCTGACCATGCGCCACCCCGATCTGCCCGACGGCTATCGCGGCACCTACGCCGGTGTCGCCCACCCGCTCATGATCGAGCACTACCAGAAGCTCGGCGTCACCGCCGTCGAGCTCATGCCGGTACACCAGTTCGTGYACGACGAGCACCTGGTACGCCAGGRGCTGCGCAACTACTGGGGCTACAACTCGATCGCCTTCCTCGCCCCGCACAACGCCTACTCCGCGTCCGGTGGCCTCGGCCAGCAGGTGCAGGAGTTCAAGGGCATGGTCAGGGACCTGCACAACGCCGGGATCGAGGTGATCCTCGACGTCGTCTACAACCACACCGCCGAGGGCAACCACCTCGGGCCGATGCTCTGCTTCCGCGGCATCGACAACGGGGCCTACTACCGGCTCATGGAGGACGACCCGCGGTACTACAGGGACTACACGGGCACCGGCAACACGATGYACGTCCGCCACCCGCACGTGCTCCAGCTGATCATGGACTCGCTGCGCTACTGGGCGACGGATATGCACGTCGACGGTTTCCGGTTCGACCTCGCCGCGACGCTCGCCCGCGAGTTCTACGACGTGGACCGCCTGTCGAGCTTCTTCGACCTGGTGCAGCAGGACCCGGTCGTCTCCCAGGTGAAGCTGATCGCCGAGCCGTGGGACGTCGGTGAGGGTGGCTACCAGGTCGGCAACTTCCCCCCGCTGTGGACCGAGTGGAACGGCAAGTACCGGGACACCGTCCGCGACTTCTGGCGCGGCRCCGACCACGGCATCGCCGAGTTCGCCTCCCGGCTGACCGGCTCCAGCGACCTCTACCAGTTCAACGGCCGCCGCCCGATCGCCTCGATCAACTTCGTCACCGCGCACGACGGTTTCACGCTTGCCGACCTGGTCTCCTACAACGGCAAGCACAACGACGCGAACGGCGAGGAGAACCGGGACGGCTCCGACGACAACCGGTCGTGGAACTGCGGGGTGGAAGGGCCGACGGACGACGCGGCGGTGCTCGCACTGCGCGGGTCGCAGGCCCGTAACCTGCTCACAACGCTGTTCCTGTCCCAGGGGGTGCCCATGCTCGTCGCCGGCGACGAGATGGGCCGCACCCAGGACGGCAACAACAACGGCTACTGCCAGGACAACGAGACGAGCTGGCTGGACTGGTCGCCGGCGGCCCGGGACACCGACCTGGAGCGGTTCACCGCCGAGGTGTCGCGGCTGCGCCGTGAACACCCCGTGTTCCGCCGCCGCCGGTTCTTCCACGGCGCCCCGATCCGGGGCACGGGCGAGGGCGAGTACGAGGACGGCACTGCCTCGAAGGACAGCACGGCCCAGAAGGACGACGGCGTCCCCCTGAAGGACATMGTGTGGCTGCGCCCGGACGGCGGCGAGATGTYCGACCACGACTGGGAGTCCGGCACGGCACGGTCGCTGGCCGTGTTCCTCAACGGCCACGGCATTCCCGACCCGGACGAACGCGGCGAGCCGGTCGTCGACACCTCGTTCCTGATGTTCTTCAACGCCCATCACGAGACGGTCAGTTTCCAGGCGCCACCGGCGGAGCTCGGATCCAGCTGGGAGATCGTCGTCGACACCCGCGCCGCCTCCGAGCCCCACCTGATCAAGGCCGGCGACGCGATCCCCCTCGACGCCCGCTCGACCCTCGTCCTGCGCCGTGCCGACTGAAGCCCCCCGCCGATTCGCCCGAGCCACGCGGTCGGTCATGCGCTGCCCTCTCGGGGTCGGTGTGGCGAATCGGCGGGGACCCCGGCCAACTCGGCCCCATGCCGACCGGCGCCCGGYCAGGCGCCTCGGCGGCTCACCCCACCTGACGCGGGCCCATGCCACCAGACTGGCCGCCGCGGGCGGATGGGCGGGAGGTCTCGATGAATGACGGCGCGATGGGCGACGAGCGCACCCGGGTCGTGCCGACGTCGACCTACCGGCTCCAGCTGCACCTGGAGTTCAACTTCACCGACGCCGCGGTGATCGTGCCGTACCTGGCGGCGCTCGGCGCCTCGCACCTGTACCTGTCGCCGGTCCTGGAGGCGGCGCCCGGCTCGATGCACGGCTACGACGTCGTCGAGCACGGCCGGATCAGCCCGGAGCTCGGCGGCGTCGGCGGGCTGCGCCGGCTCACCGCCGCCTGCCGGCGGGCGGGGCTGGGCCTCGTCGTCGACGTGGTGCCCAACCACATGGCCATCCCGACCCCGCAGACCGCGAACCCCGTCTGGTGGTCGGTGCTGCGCGAGGGGCCCGACTCCCCGTACGCCGGCTGGTTCGACATCGACTGGGCGTCGACGGACAACCCGGGCAAGGTGCTGATGCCGCTGCTCGGCCAGCCGCTGCACGACTGCCTCGAGGCCGGCGAGATCGCCCTGGTCAGGACCGCCGACGCCGCGGAGACCGGTGCCGGGGACCTCACCGGGTTCGGCGACGGGCGCGCCGACGACGACACCGACGGCGACGACTGGGTGATCACCTACTACGACCACGTCCTCCCGGTCGCTCCCGGCACCGCCGACCCGGACGACCTGGCCGGCACGCTCGACGCCCAGTACTACCGGCTGTGCTGGTGGCGCACCGCCGGCACGGAGCTCAACTACCGGCGGTTCTTCGACATCACGACGCTCCCGGCGCTGCGCCAGGAGGACCCCGACGTCTTCGCCGCCACCCACCGCCTCCTCATCGACCTGGTCCGCGGCGGCACCGTCGAGGGGCTGCGCATCGACCATCCCGACGGCCTCGCCGACCCGGAGGAGTACCTGCGCCGGCTCTCGGACGCGACCGGCGGGGTGTGGACGGTCGTCGAGAAGATCCTCGAGGGCGACGAGTCGCTGTCCGAGGCGTGGGCCTGTGACGGCACCACCGGCTACGAGGCGCTGAACAGGATCACCCGGCTCTTCCTCGACCCGCACGCCGCCCGCCCGCTGGCGGCGCTCTACGCCGAGGTCTCCGGCGAGGCGCCCGACTGGGCGCACACCGCGCACCAGGCCAAGCTGGACGTGCTCGACAACGTGCTGCGCCCCGAGCTGGACCGGCTGACGGCGCTCGCGCTCACCGAGGCCCGCCGGGACCGCGCCGACCTGACTCGCACCGGCCTGCGCGAGGCGCTGCGCGAGGTGCTCGCCGGCTTCGGCGTCTACCGCGCCTACGCCCGCCCCGACGGCACCCCGTCGCTGGAGGCCCGCTCACACGTCGTCCGGGCCTGCGAGGAGGCACGCCGCCGGCTCCCGCGCCGCGCCACCGAGATCGACCTGATCGAGGACCTGGCGCTCGGCGGCCCGGCGGAGTTCGTGGTCCGCTTCCAGCAGACCTGCGGCCCGGTGATGGCCAAGGGCGTCGAGGACACCGCGTTCTACCGGTTCGGCCAGCTGGTCGCGCTCAACGAGGTCGGCGGCGACCCGGGCGCCTACCCGGCCTTCCCGCCCGGCCACCCGCGCAGCGCCGTCCACGAGTTCCACGAGGCCAACGTCACGACGGCGCGGACCTGGCCGCTGACGATGACGACGCTGTCCACCCACGACACCAAGCGCTCGGAGGACGTGCGGGCGCGCCTGGCGGTGCTCTCGGAGGACCCGCGCGGCTGGGCGGACGTGGTCCGCCAGCTCGGCCGGCTCGGCTACCGGCACACCGACGCCGAGCGCGGCTGGCCGGACCYGGTCACCGTCTACCACCTGATCCAGACGCTGGTCGGCGCCTGGCCGATCTCCGCCGAGCGGGTCCGCGAGTACATGCTCAAGGCGGTCCGCGAGGCCAAGACGCACACCTCGTGGACCGACCAGGATTCGGCGTACGAGAACGCGCTCACCACCTACGTCGACGCCGCCCTCGAGGACCCGGACTTCGTCGCCGCGCTGGAGAACTACGTCTCCACGATCGTCGAGCTCGGCCGGCAGAACTCGCTGGCCGCCCGGCTGCTGCAGCTCACCGCGCCAGGCATTCCGGATGTCTACCAGGGCCAGGAGCTGTGGGACCACTCGTTGACCGATCCGGACAACCGCCGGCCGGTGAACTTCGGGGAGCGCACCAAGCTGCTCGGCGAGCTCGGCACCGACCCGCTGGTCCAGCGCCGCCCACCGGCGCTGGACGACACCGGCGCCGCCAAGCTGCTGGTGGTCTCCCGGGCGCTGCGGGTGCGCCGTGAGCACCCCGAGTGGTTCGGGCCGGGGTCGTCCTACCGGCCCCTGTGGGCGTCAGGCTCCGCGGCCGAGCACCTGGTGGCGTTCACCAGGGCCGAGTCGGTGGTGACCGTGGTGCCCCGACTGGTGCTGGGCCTGCGCCGCGGCGGTGGCTGGCGCGACACCACCCTCACCCTGCCCGACGGCCGCTGGCTCGACGTCCTCACCGGCCGCCGCCACGACGGCGGCACCGCCTACGTCCTGCGCCTCCTGCGCGACTTCCCCGTCACCATGCTCATCCGCGTCCCCTGAGCCGATCCCGGCCCCACCAGCCCCAGTCGCGGCGGTGAGCGTGCGGCGATGACCGCCGCCCGCGGATGGTCATCCGCCAGCGGTGGGCAGCGCGGGCCGCGGCTGCCTGTTCGGGGCGCCGCAGTCCGGCACCTCCTGGGTGTTGCGCGTCCGGACTCCCGGCAGCCAGCCACGGACCTCGCTGCCGGGAACCCTTACGCGGTACCAGCGATGGGACGACATCCCGACCTCGTCGGTGATCAACCGGCCGTCGGAGACCACACAGTCCGCGTCCAGCCGGTCGCCGTGCCAGACCCGGCCAGCGACATTCTGCGGACTCGACCGCTGCCAGGGATCACGGGACAGCCCGAGCGAGCACTCGAGAACGCGCTGCGAACGGCAGGCCTCCTCGATGTTGAACACCGTGATCGTGATGGTGGACCCGGATGTCGGCTCCGTGGAGGCGTTGGTCGTCGCCGGCCGCCGGTCCGTCCTGCCGCCGCGGCTGTAGAGGACAAGGAAACCGGCCACCAGCCCGGCCACGACGAGAAAGACGACCGGGACAAGCAGGACGGACCGGCGATATGGACGCCGGGGCGGGAGCACGACCGGGGCGACCGATGGCGCGGAGGATGACGGCGTCAAAGATGACGGCGTCAAGGATGGCGACGGCGTGAAGGATTCGGCCTGCTGCCCATCTTCACGGACGGGGGGCGGTGGGCCGGGCGGCGCTCCCTCACCGTCGGCCAGGTCGTCCTGCCCGTCATCGGCGGGGAAATGCTCGGCGAGCAGCAGCGACGTCCACGCCCGGAGCCATTCGGCGGACTGCTCCTCGTCACGCGCATAGAGACGTACGAGCCGTTCGACCACCTCGGGGCGTGGCTTCCGCCGCCCGCTGAGAGTGTCATACAGGGTACTGCTCGGGATGTTGGTTCGGACCTCGAGGCTCTTGTAACTGTCCCCTTCGGCGACCCGGAAGCGGGCCAGGACGGCGATGRACTCGGCCGTGCTCAGGGCGAGGCTGGGGTCGCCTCGCGAGCTACTGTTCGTGACAGCTTCGCTCGGTTGCGTGTCCACGGGCACGGACGATACCTACCGATATGTGCGCCTGCGACAGAATCGCCCTCTTTGGCATACAYCTCGGCCGCGGCTGACTTCACCGTGCGTTAAACGCCCAGGCTGAGGCGAAGTTGTCGGCTGGCAACGTGGGCGCATGATCGCGTCAGGTGGTCGTCCGGGGCGACGGGTGTGGTGGCGTAGCGTCTGGACGAGTTGGTGGGAGATCACTCATCCACTACCCGCACGGCGATGGCGAGGCCGTGTTCCGCGGCCAGGTTCCGCGACCAGYGACCCCAGTTGGTCGTCAGCTGGTCGTCGCCCACCGAGGCGGCACGCGACGTAGTTGTGACGTCTGGCGTTTAGCGGGTGGGGGTTCGGGCGGTATGACAGAGGCGATGAGCACTTTCCGGGTGTGGGCACCCCTCGCGAAGTCCGTCGTCGTCGTCACCGCCGAGCCTGGCGATCCGCCCGAGGCCGGCACCGCAGGCGTCAGCGCCACCGTCAGCGGCCCCAGCGGGGACGTGAGTGGTGATGGCGGCGGTGAGCCGACGGCGGACCTGGTGACCGACCTGGCGGCGGCTCCGGGGGGCTGGTGGGCTGCCGAGGTGCCGGGCACCGGGCATGGCACCGACTACGCGTTCCGGCTGGACGGCACCGCCGACGAGCTGCCCGACCCGCGCTCGGCATGGCAGCCGTACGGGGTGCACGGACGTTCCCGGGTCGTCGACCACGGGCGGTTCGCCTGGAYGGACCACAACTGGCGGGGCGTGCCGCTCGCCGGAAGCGTGCTCTACGAGCTACACGTCGGTACGTTCACTCCGGAAGGCACGTTCGACGCGGCCATCGGCCGGCTCGACCATCTCGTGGACCTCGGCGTGGACGCCGTCGAACTGCTGCCGGTGAACGCCTTTCCCGGCCAGCACGGCTGGGGCTACGACGGCGTCGGCCTCTTCGCCGTCCACGACCCGTACGGCGGGCCAGACGGCCTGCGGCGGTTCGTCGACGCCGCCCACGCCCGCGGCCTCGGCGTGGTCATGGACGTCGTCTACAACCACCTCGGACCGGATGGGAACTACCTCGGCCGGTTCGGCCCCTACTTCACCGATCGGTACGCCACCCCGTGGGGCACGGCGGTCAACCTCGACGACGCCGGCTCCGACGAGGTACGGGCCTTCATCCTCGACAACGCGCTCGGCTGGCTGCGGGACTACCACTGCGACGGGCTGCGGGTGGACGCGGTGCACGCGCTGCGCGACAGCCGGGCGATGCACATCCTTGAGGAACTCTCGACCGCGGTCCGCCGCCTCGGCGCGCACCAGCGACGGCCGCTGTTCCTCGTCGCCGAGTCCGATCTCAACGACCCGCGAATGATCGCCTCGGTCGAGACCGGCGGCCACGGGATGGACGGGCAGTGGGCCGACGACATCCACCACGCCCTGTGGACGGCGCTGTCCGGCGAGCGGCAGGGCTACTACGGCGACTTCGGCTCGCTGGCGACGCTCGCGAAGGCCTTCGAGGGCGGTTTCGTGCACGACGGGACGTACTCGACGTTCCGGGGCCGCGCCCATGGGAGGAAGATCCCGTCGTCGGTGCCGGCGTCCCGGCTGGTCACCTTCCTGCAGGACCACGACCAGGTCGGCAACCGTGCCATCGGCGACCGGGCGGCGGCKACGCTGTCCGACGGTCTGCTGCGGGTCGGCGCCGCGCTGCTGCTGGCCGGGCCGTTCACGCCGATGCTGTTCATGGGCGAGGAGTGGGGCGCGACCACCCCATGGGCCTACTTCACCGACCACGAGGCGGACTGGCTCGCCCAGGCGGTCCGCGACGGCCGGCGGGCCGAGTTCGCCACCCATGGCTGGAACCCGGCCGATGTGCCCGATCCACAGGCCGAGGCCACGTTCACCGGCTCGAAGCTGGACTGGTCACAGCCGGTGGCCGAGCCGCACCGGGGCCTGCTCGACTGGCACCGGCGCCTGATCGGGCTGCGCCGCGCGGTCGAGGACCTCGCCGACCCGTCCTGGGACGGCGTGCGCTGCGCCTACGACGAGCAGGCCCGGTGGTTCGTGCTGTACCGGGGCGGCCCGCCGGCCGAGGTCGCGGTGGTGTGCAACCTCTCGGGGACGCGGCAGTCGATCCCCGTCGACCCGACGGGTCCGGCCGGCGACGACACGGACCTGCCCGGGCCGGGCGGAGTCGTGCTCGACGTGCTGGCGGCGTCGACCCCCGGGTTCGTCTACCAGCCGGACAGCGTCGAGACCGACGGCGAGTCGGTGGTGATCGCCCGGTTGCTGCCCCGCCGGCTCGCGTGACGCTCCGCGGCCGCGAACCGGCCGCCGGCCCTGCACCGGGCCGGCGGCCCTCGGCCTAGCGCGGCCGGGTGCTCTCCTCGGGGCTCTCGGCGCGGCGGAGCACGAAGTACAGCAGCCCGAGCAGGCTCAGCGCGAACAGCAGGACCACTACCAGCAGAATCACGTACGTCGCCATGGCCCTATCGTCGCCGCCCTGCCCGCCGTCGGAAAATCCGCCCCGCCCGCCGGTTCGGCGAGGCTTCTGTCACCGTCCGTCAGGTCTGCCGGCCGGGCCGCCAAGGCCCGCGGCCTGACCGTGACCATCGTCAGACGTGCCCAGCCGGCACCGCTCCCACGCCTGCGGGCGCCCGAAAGATCCCGAGAGAGAACGCGGCCACGAGCCGCGGGCCGGCATCCGGTCAGCCGCTAGCTGGAGCCCACGCCCTGCCAGACGGCCTCCGCGCCGGCGTGGCCGATCCGGATCACCTCGACGACCGTCACCACGGCGAGAGCGATCACGATCACCGAGACGACGATCGTGACGATCCGCATCCGGGACGCGGTCGCCGTGCCTGCCCCCGAGGCGGCAGCTGGCGTCGCCCAGGCGGTGGGGCGCCAGCCGTCGGCGAACAGCAGTACCAGCGCGGCGACGAACAGCGCCGCCACCCACGGCAGCAGCTGCTCCCCCAGCTCGGCATGCCGGTTGACCAGTGGATTGTCGACGCCAAGCTGGTCCTTCAGCTTGTCCCCGGTCGACGTGGTGATCGGCACCAGGATGAGCGCGACGGCGGCCCCGATCGCGGGCAGCGGCCCGAGCGCGCGCCGCAGCCGGGGCCACAGCGCGACGAGGACGAGCAGCACCGCGGCCAGCGGCACGAGCGCGACCGTGGCGTGGATGATGAGGGCATGGGTGGGAAGCCCGGAAACGGTAGCGGGCAACGCGGCCTCCCGATGTGGCAGGGTGGACAGGAAGGTGGTGGACCGCCCGCCGCGGCGCGCCGGCCGAGACGGAGATCACCTCAGACCCTGCCCACGCCGTCTGAAGATGTCCTGAGAAACCCGCCGCCTTAGCAGCCTGCTTACTACTTCGTCCGTGCTGCCCGCCGCCGGCACGCCGCGCCACGGCTCCACAGGTCACGGGGCCGTCACGGCCCCGGGACGTCGGTTACGGGGCGGGCAGGGGGCCCGGCCCGGGGGCGGCGCCCGGCGATCCCGGGAGCTGGGTGTCGGGGCGCGGGGTGGCGTGCGGGTCGTTGACGTCGACCAGCCGCCCGATGGACCGCTGGGGCGCCGCCGTAGCCGGGCCTTCGGGCGCCGCCGGGCCTGGCGGCGGCGCGGGTGGCGACGGCCTGCCGAGCAGGCCGCTCAGCTCGCCGAAGCCGTTGCCGAGCGCGGTGGTCAGCTCGCTGGGGACGATCCACAGCTTGCTCGCCTGCCCCTGGGCGATCTCCGGGAGGGTCTGCAGGTACTTGTAGGCGAGCAGCTTCTGATCCGCGTCACCCGCGTGGATGGCGGCGAACACGGTCGCGATCGCCTTCGCCTCGCCGTCGGCCCGCAGGATCTGCGCCTGCTGGTCACCCTCGGCCCGCAGGATCGCCGCCTGCTTCTCGCCCTCGGCGCGCAGGATCTCGCTCTGCCGGATGCCCTCGGCGCCGAGGATCGCGGCGCGACGGTCCCGCTCGGCGCGCATCTGCTTCTCCATCGCCTCCTGCACGGAACGCGGCGGCTCGATGGCCTTGATCTCCACACGGTTGACCCGGATGCCCCACTTGCCGGTCGCCTCGTCGAGCACGCCGCGCAGCTGGGTGTTGATCTGATCCCGCGAGGTGAGCGCGGCCTCCAGGTGCAGGCCGCCGATGACGTTGCGCAGCGTGGTGACGGTGAGCTGCTCGATCGCCTGGATGAAGTTGGCGATCTCGTAGGTGGCGGCGCGAGGGTCGGTGACCTGGAAGTACAGGACCGTGTCGATGCCGACGACCAGGTTGTCCTCCGTGATCACCGGCTGGGGCGGGAAGGCGACGACCTGCTCGCGCAGGTCGATGCGCTCCCGGATCCGGTCGACGAACGGCAGTACCAGCGCCAGCCCCGGCACGAGAGTGCGGTTGTAACGGCCGAGCCGCTCGACGACCATCGCGCGAGCCTGCGGGACGATCTTGATCGCTCGGACGACGAAGATCAGCGCGACGAACGCCAGAACGAGCGCCGCGATCAGTCCACCGCTCATGCCAATTCCCCTCGTGGAGCCTCTGGCCCCGGGATCTCCTCCTGGTGGACGACGGCGGTCGCCCCGTCGATGCGCAGCACCCGCACCCGGCTGCCGACGACGAGCACGGCGTCCTCCGGGTAGGCCCGTGCCGACCAGACCTCGCCCCTGATCTTCACCCGGCCGTCGTCGCGGTCGACCCGCTCGAGGACGACGCCCTCGACGCCGATCAGCGCGTCCGTGCCGGTGGTGGTGAGCGGGGTGTCCATGAGGTGGCGGCGGGCGATGGGCCGCAGCCCGAACGTCAGACCGCCGGACGCGACGACGAACGCCACGACCTGCCAGGCCGTGTCGCCGCCGAGGAGCGCCACCAGCGCGGAGACGAGGGCCGCGCCCGCCAGCATGAGCAGGTAGAGACCGCCGGTGAGCAGCTCACCGACCGCGAGCGCCCCCGCGACCACGAACCAGACAACCTCGGCCGGCACCACTCCATCGTAGGCCCGATCATGCGATTTTCGGCTCGGCAATGTCGGCCGCCCGACAAACAGAGAATCAGCCGATTCGGCCTTCGCGAAAGGCCTTCACGCGGAGATCACCGGTCGGGGTCACCGCGCCCCAGGCGTGGCTCCGGCCGCTCGGGCCGGCCGACGGACCGGATTGGGTACCGTTGACCACGGGCTCTCCCCGTCACCAGGCGGTTCGCCGCCCGCCCGGCGGTCCCACGATCTGGCGGCACCCGCCGCACCCGGGGGCACGCCAGCCACCCATTCCCGACAAAGGAACTGTGACCACCGTGTCCGTGATGAAATCCCGGCAGCGCATCGCCTACCAGGGCGAGCCTGGAGCGAACTCCCATCTCGCCTGTCGGAACGTCTACCCGGACTTCGACGCGGTGCCGTTCCAGACATTCGAGGAGTGCTTCGCCGCGATCGACGACGGCACAGTGGAGCTGGCGATGATCCCGGTGGAGAACTCCACCGCGGGCCGGGTCGCCGACATCCACCACCTGCTGCCGCAGGCGACGGCGCACATCATCGGCGAGTACTTCCTGCCAGTGCACCACCAGCTCATGGYGCTGCCCGGCGCGACGCTCGACGGCCTGAAGACCGTGCACAGCCATCCGCAGGCGCTGGCCCAGTGCCGGGAGGCGCTGCGGGGGCTCGGCCTGCGGGCGGTGCCGGACGCGGACACGGCGGGGGCCGCGCGCGAGCTCGCCCAGTCCGGCGATCTGACCAGGGCCGCGATCGCCTCCGGAGTGGCCGCCGAGGTCTACGGGCTGGCGATCCTGCGCGCGGACCTGGAGGACGAGGACCACAACACCACCCGGTTCCTCATCTTCTCCGGCGAGAACCTGCGGGCCGCCGCCGGCGTGCACGAGCTGGTGACGACGTTCTTCTTCGAGGTGAAGAACCGGCCGGCCGCCCTCTACAAGGCGCTCGGCGGCTTCGCCACCAACGGCGTCAACATGACGAAGCTGGAGAGCTTCATGGTGAGCGGCAACTTCGTCGCCACCCAGTTCCTCGCCGACATCGAGGGCAGCCCGGAGGAGCTGGCCGTCGCGCGGGCGTTCGAGGAGCTGGCCTTCTTCGCCGACTACCGCATCCTCGGCGTCTACCGCGCCAGCCGGTACCGCGAGCACATCGCCGGCAGCACCGCCGCCAGCCGGCCCCGCGCCGCCGCAGGCTGACACGTCCCGGCAGGGCCGCGTCATGAGCCGCCGCACACCCGGCACATCGGCCGGGGCCGGACGCTAGGGTCGGGCCGATGCGCCGCCTGCTGCCCCCGCCCGAACCCGGCTCACCGACCCGACCGGGGCTGGCCGAGCCCGGCCTGGCCCAGGACGGCCTGGCCCAGGACGACCTGGACGCCGTCTACGCCGTGCCCGTCCTCCCGCCCGGCACGGCCCACGTCCGCTCGAACTTCGTCGCCTCGGCGGACGGCGCCGCGGAGGTGAACGGCCGCTCGGGTGCCCTCGGCGGGCCAGCGGACCGGTGGGTCTTCCGCACGCTGCGCTGGCTCGCCGACGTCGTGGTCGTCGGGGCGGGCACCGCGCGGACCGAGAACTACGGCCCGGCGATCGTTCCGCCCGAGCGGCGGGAGGCGCGGGTCGCGGCCGGGCTCGCGCCCGTCCCGCCGATCGCGGTGATCAGCGGGTCGATGGAGCTCGACCCGGCGGCGCGCCTGTTCGACGCCGAGGTCCGGCCGCTGCTGCTCACGCGGGCGAGCGCGCCGGCGGACCGGGTGGCGGCGCTCCGGGAGGTCGCCGACATCGTCGTCTGCGGCGAGGAGCGGGTGGACCTGAAGGTGGCCCTGGCCGAGCTGGTCGCGCGCGGCCTGCCGCGGGTGCTCACGGAGGGCGGCCCGGTGCTGCACGCCCAGCTGGCCGGCGACGGACTGCTCGACGAGCTGTGCCTGACAGTCGCGCCGCTGCTCGGCGGTCCGGGGCATCTGGGCATCGTCGCCGGGCTCTCCTGGCCGTCGGCACGGCCGATGGAGCTGACGCATCTCCTCGAGGAGGACGGCGCGCTGTTCCTCCGCTACCAGCTCGCCCGCGAACAGTAACGGGTCGCTACCCCACGTCATATCCACAGGTTAGCGGTCGTCCACAGCCATCGGTCGGCGTCTTCCGAGCGCGTCGCGGGCTGGCTAGCGTGCCGGCCAGTCCCGGGCGATGTGCGGGCACCGGGCAGCCGGTCGGTGGGCGAAGGGTGGGGCACCGTGGCGGGCACGTCGGTCTACGCGAGTGGGTCGGTCTACGCGAGTGGCTCGGGCGGCGCGGGCGGTCGTGGTGGCCCCGTCGCGCCGCCGCCCGCCGGGCTGGTCGCCAACGAGCGGCGCGGCACGCTGCTGGCCGCGGCCGCGGCGCTGCGCGTGGCGGACGCCGAGGTGGCGACGGCGTTCGGCCAGGTCACCACGGTGTTCGGTGGCGGCGCCTGGGAGGGCCGGGCGGCGACGGCGTGGGGTGGCGAGCTCTCCCGGGCGCGCGCCGGCGTCGCCGAGGCGCTCGCCGGGGCGGCGCTGGACTGTTCCGGTGCCGCCAGGGCCGAGCCGGAGTGGGTGCCGCGGGATGACCCGCGGGCGATCAGGCCGGTGTCGGTTCCAGGCCTCCCGCTCGACGGGCGGTGATCAGCCGTGCCAGGTCCCCGCGAACGCGTCGTTCTCGACACCACGCTCATCGGAACGCTCGTCGAGCGGCTGAAGGCGCTGCGGGACGTGCTGTGGCGCCACGCGCGGGTGATCGCGGCGCTGGTCGCTCCGCTCGGCCGGCCCGGCGATCCGGCGGCGGAGCTGCGCCGCGCCGCCGCCTGGGCCGACGACGCGCAGCGCATGCTCACCCGCCGGCTCGCGCTGGTGCGGGCCTCCGACGAGGCACGCGACGCCGCGACACCCGACGGCCGGCTGGCGGTGGTTGGCACAGGAGGTGGCACGGCGAGCGGCGGGCGGGTCGCGCTGACGCTGCCGCCTGACCCGTTCGGTGGGGATGGCGACGCCGCGCGGGCCGCCGGGACGCTGCTCGGCGTCGAGCTCGCCGGCGCCGCCCTGCGCGTGTCCCCGGACGTGGCGACGATCGCCGGCGCCGCCGCCCGGCTGGGCGTCGGCGCGAACGACCCCGACCTGGTCGCC
Source organism: Pseudofrankia asymbiotica (assembly GCF_001983105.1). Taxonomy (GTDB): domain Bacteria; phylum Actinomycetota; class Actinomycetes; order Frankiales; family Frankiaceae; genus Pseudofrankia; species Pseudofrankia asymbiotica. The sequence goes on from NZ_MOMC01000025.1 coordinate 151,255, forward strand.
GGCTTCGTGGACGCGGTCGGCCCCGACCGGCTCGCCGCCGTCCTGCGCCTGGTCGGGGGCGTCCGCGGCGGTGGCTATGTCATCGAGGCGACCGCGCGCGGCCCGCGGGTCCACGCCAGCCACGGCGGTCCACACACGCTCGTGGACGCGCCCAGCAGGCGCCTGCCGGCCGAGACCGCGGCTGCGCTGACGGCGGCGCTCGGCGCCGCGCTCGCCACCTTCAGCCGAGCGGGGCGGCTCACCGCCGGCTGGCTGGCCCGGTTCAACGCGCACGGCGAGGCAGGCGCGGCCGAGACGACCCTGCTCGGCCCTCTGCTCGGCCATGGCCGGTACGCCCCGGCGACGCTGCGGCTGCTCGGCGACGCGCTGTTCGCCGGCACGGACGTCGGCGGCGACCACTACCGGGTCCGCCCAGCACCGCTCGCCGGCCCGGGGACGGGTGGCGATGCCCGTGACGTCGGCCTGTTCGGCGGTGGGCCGCCGGCGGCCCGGGCGACCTACGCCGCCGCGCTGCTGCGCGCGATCGCCTCCGAGCCAGCCCTCGTCGCGCGCTTCGCCACCGACCATGTCGAGGAGATCCTGGCGGGCTCCCGGCTGGCCGCCCTGCCGCCGCCGGTCCAGACCGGTGTGCCGGAGCAGGTCGCCAGCGCCTGGGCCTGTCTGGCCAGGCGCGCCGGCGGGCCCGAGGCACGCCGGGCCGACCCGGCGGGCGCCGCGACGTTCGTCGCCAGGCTCGGCTTCGCCGTCCACCAGTACCGAGCCGCCCACCTGGACCAGACGCGCCGCTGGGATACCTCCTGGCTGCTGCCCGCCGGCCTGCGCGCCGCCATCGGCGAGGTTCTCGGCGTGTGGCGGGAGGAGATGTACGCCTCGGTGACCGGCCTGCTCCCCGCCGCCGACGCCCTGCGTGACGCCTCCGGCGGAGCCCTGGTCACCGCCTGGCCGGCCGCCGCGTCCTCTGATACCGCCGCGGACACGAGCGGGCCCTGGTCGACGCGTCTGACGGGGCCGATCGACGGGGCGCGGATCCCGGCCGAGCTGTGGGCGGACCTGCTCGGCGAAGCACTGGCCGCCGGCGGGCCGCTCGCCCGCGCCCTCGCGACCGATGCCGCACTCGTCGCGGGGCGCTGGGAGCAGGACCAGTGGGCCGCGACTCGCGGCTACCGGGGCGACGGCCGGACGGCCTACCCGGCGAGCCCGCGCGCGCTCGGGCGGCTGCGCCAGTCGGCGCTGTTCGCCTTCTTCGGCGCGACGCTCGCGCGGACCGCCGACCAGCTCACCCTGCGCGCCGAGCTCGACGCGCGGGAGGACACCAGGGACACCGCGAAGGTGATCGACGAGCTCGCCGCGATCGTCCGCGCGATCAAGCCGGCGGACCCGGTCGGCACGCTCACGGGCCTCGCGGTGAGCGTGCCGGTGGCCGGCGCGGCTGCCGACCTCAAACCATTCGGCGCGCCCATCCTGTCCTCGGACGCCCTGGCCGCGATCGACTCGGCCCGGATCGCCGTGGCGGCACTGCCCGGCTGGCAGGCGGCCTACGTGGCGTCGGCGACCGCCGTCTGGCTGCGCCGTGCCGACGACCCGATCATTCCCGTCGAGGTCACCGACGCCGCCGGCCGGCGCCGCCGTTTCACCGGCGACCCGCGCGCCGACGGCTTCATCACCGGCCCGCTCGACGACTTCCTCGACGCCGCCGGCCGCCCCCTCGCCCCGGAGCGGACGTCCCCCGCCAGGCGCGCCGCCTACCTGCGCTGGCTCGCCAGCCCCGCCCTGGTCGCCAACAACGACCGCCTCCCGATCCTCGTCTCCGTCCTCCCCCAACCCGCCGACTGAGCCGCCTTCGAAACCCGATCTTCATCGAGGCAGCCCGAATCGGGGCCGCGACCGTACTTTCCGGCCCCGTTTCACCTGCCACGACATGCCGGACCCACCCCCTGGCGGCTCAGCGCAGGATCTGGCTCAGGTCGTAGCGCACGGTCTCCTCGAGCTGGGCATAGGTGCAGCTGTCCGGGTCGCGGTCCGGGCGGAAGCGGACGAACTGGGCGGTATGGCGGAACCGGGGCCCCTCCAGCTGGTCGTAGCGGACCTCGACGACCAGCTCCGGGCGTAGCGGCACGAACGAGAGGTCCTTGCCCTTGCCCCAGCGGCTCTCCCCCGCCTCCCACGGCGTGCGGATGTCGCCCATCCGCTCCGGCGCCCACGGATGACCGGCCAGGTCCGTGACCAGCGGCGCGAGCTCCGCGGCGAGCGTCCGGCGCCGCTCCCGCGAGAACGCCGACGCCACCCCGACCGCGGCGAGCGCCGTCCCCCCGTCGGGCGCCTCCGTGTGGAGGCCGAGCAGCAGCGACCCGACGGCGGTCGGCTCGGCGGCGTACGGCCGGTAGCCGGCGACGACGCAGTCCGCCGTCCGGTCGTGCTTGACCTTGAACATGACGCGCTTGTCCTGCTGGTAGGGCACGTCCAGCGGTTTGGCGATCAGCCCGTCCAGCCCCGCGCCCTCGAACGTCTCGAACCAGCGGCCCGCCTCGTCGACGTCGGTCGTCGTCGGCGTGACGTGAACGGCCGCGACCGAGGCCGCCGTGGCGCCGACCGCGTCCTCGAGCAGCCGGCGCCGCTCGGCGAACGGCGTGTCCACCAGCGACGTGTCGCCGAGGGCGAGCAGGTCGAAGGCGACGAACGACGCCGGCGTCTCCTCGGCGAGCAGCCTGATCCGGCTGGCCGCGGGATGCACCCGCTGCCCGAGCGCGGCCCAGTCCAGCCGGTCCCCCATCGGCACGACGATCTCCCCGTCGAGCACGCACCGCTCCGGCAGCCCCGCCAGGAAGGCCTCGGCCAGCTCCGGGAAGTATCTCTTGATCGACTTCGTGTTCCGCGACCCGATCTCGATCTCGTCCCCGTCCCGGAAGACGATCGACCGGAACCCGTCCCACTTCGGCTCGTAGCTCATCCCCGCGGGGATCTTCGCCACGGCCCTGGCCAGCATCGGCTTCACGGGAGGCAACACAGGAAGGTCCACCCACCCATGATCGCCCACCGACAAGCGGGCGGCGCACGACGGTCACACAATCCGGCAACACCGTCACACGCCCCGCCGCGAAGACTCACGAAGCTCTGGTCAAGTCACTGGTTCGGTGGGGCGACCGGGTAGGCGGCGGCTGAGGACCAGCATCGCCAGCGCCGCGGCGGTCATGAGGGCGAACAGCCAGGTGAGCCAGTCGTCGCCCGCCCTGGCCTGCAACAGGCCGAGCACGGTGATACCGAGCGACGCCGACAGCTGTACGGACATGAACAGCGCGGTCGTCCCCTGCGGCTGCTCGGCGGGTGGCAGGGTTCGGTAGACGCTGGCGAACGTCGGCGAGGYCGTCATGCCGAAGCCGAGCCCGATGGCGACGAACAGGGCGAACACGGCCGCGAGGGGCAGCCGGTCGTGGGTGAGCGCGAAGGTCACCAGCCCGGCGGCGGTGGCCACGCTTCCCACCCGCACCAGCGGGCGCGGCCCGGTCCGGTCGCTGACCCTGCCGCCCAAGGACATCGAGACGAACAGCCCGAGCCCCAGCGCGCACACGAGCAGGCCCTGGCCGATGCCGTGCAGGTGGTGGCGGTCGGCCCCGAAGATCGGCAGCGCCGACTGCTGTCCGTACATGAGCAGCCCGACGCAGCTCATCACCGCGAGGCTGGCGCCGAACCCCGGACGGCGCAGCAGGCGCAGGTCGAAGGCCGGCGCGGTGGGCGTTGTCAGGGCGTGCCGGGCGTAGCCGGTGAGCAGCGCCACCCCCGCGGCGGCGATCAGGGCCACGACCAGGCCCGCCCCGGACTGGCCCGCCCTGGTCAGCGCGAGCAGGACCACCACGTAGCCGGACGTCAGCAGCACGAGCCCACGCACGTCAGCCGTCGGCGTGGGGCCACCGGCCCCTGTGCCCTGATCCGGCGCGCCACCACGGGCCGGGCGGTCGGCCGGGATGAACACGAGCGTGACGGCGAGCAGGACCAGGCACAGCGGGACGTTCACCACGAAGATCCACTGCCAGTGCCCGGTGGCCAGGAGCAGGCCGCCGACGATCGGACCGAGCGCGGGCGCGACGTTAATGATCATCGAGATCGTGCCGAGGACCCGGCCGACCCGGTCCTGGCCGGCGAGCCGGGCGGCGAGCAGGAGCGCCGTCGGCTCCAGCAGGCCACCCCCGAGGCCCTGGACCACCCGGAAGGCGATCAGCGCCTCGGCCGACCAGGCGAGCGACGCGAGCGCCGAGCCGAGCCCGAACAGCCCCAGGCCGGCGAGGAACACGGCCCGCCCGCCGAACCGGCCGGTGACCCAGCCGAGCAGCGGCAGCATCGTCGCCGCCGCGAGCAGGTAGCCGACGGTCGTCCACACCACGGTGGTGAGCGGAGCGTCGAAGTCGGTGGCGAGCGTGCGCAGCGCGACCGAGACCACGGTGCCGTCCAGCACCGCCACCAGCGCGGCGAGGCCGAGCACCACCAGTGCGCCCGTCGGCGCCCCGGCCGGAGCGGCCGGCCGTTCAGGCGCCGTCCGCCGCTCACCCCCCGCCTCGTCCCGCCGCGCGGTCGGCGGTCCGTCCGGCTGCCCGCCGGCCCGTGTGGCCGGCGGCGCCAGCGTCCCGGGTTCCGGGGCCGCCTCGGCGCGAGGCGACGGGGGCCGCCGGTCGGAGTCCAGCTCGCCCGGGGACGCCGGGCGGGGGACGGCGGGCGCCCGCCTACTGGTCGTCGGGTCGCCGGTCGGGTCTGCGCTTACTTCCATGGCGCAAAACTAAACCAAACCGTTTAGTGTGGCAACCTCCGAGATCCGTCAACATCGCGTTACACTCGGGCGGTGACGGTGACGGACGCACGGCGGGTGGCCCGACGCGACAAGCGACGGGTGATCCTGGACGCGGCGGCGCCGATCTTCGGCGACGAGGGCTACGAACGGGCGAGCATCGACGCGATCGCCACGGCGGCCGGCGTCTCCAAACCGACGATCTACAGCTACTTCGGCGGCAAGGAGCAGCTGTTTCGCGAGTCGGTCGCCGACTCGGCCGTCCAGCAGAACGCCCAGGTCCTGGAGGTGATCCAGCGCCTGGACCTCTCGGCGCAGGGGTGGCTCGCGAGCCTGCGGGACCTGGCCATGAAGCTCACCGAGTGCCAGCGCACACCGTGCGCCGTCTTCCTCGCCCGCATGATCGCCGCCGAGACGGCGCGCGACCCCGAGGTCTACCGGGTGGTGCGGGTCAAGGCGGCGACCCCGATCCTGGAGGCGCTGGCCGGCCGGCTCGCGATGCTCGGCAACGCCGGCCACCTCATCGTGCCCGACCCGGCCCTGGCCGCCCGCCAGTTCCTCGCCCTCATCAGCGCGGAGATCGCCGAGCTCACCGAGCACGGCACCCGACCGGTCTCCGACGAGCGCGTCCGCGCCGCCGTCAGCGCCGGCGTCGACACGTTCCTACGCGCCCACGCCCAGGCGTCCAGGTAGCCCAGCCCGCATCTCAGCCGAGGTCCGCACCTCGAACGGCGCCGACACCTGTGGTCCGCCCGGCGGACCAGGCCGCCCGCCGGACTAACCGGTGGCGGACCCCCCGATCGCCGCGAGGACCGCGTCGGCGAGGCCGGGGCGGCAGATCAGGAGGTCGGGCAGGAGCGGGTCGGGCTGGTTGTAGCGCAGCGGCGAGCCGTCGATGCGGGTGGCGTGCAGGCCGGCCGCCAGCGCCACCGCGACCGGGGCCGCCGAGTCCCACTCGTACTGGCCGCCGGCGTGCAGGTAGACATCCGCCTCGCCGCGGATCACCGCCGCGGCCTTGGCGCCGGCCGAGCCCATCGGGACGACGACGCCGCCGATCCGCTCGGCGACGTCGGTGACCAGTCTGGGAGCGCGGGTCCGGCTCGCGACCAGGCGCGGCGGCCCGGCCTCGGCCGGGGCTGGTGGTGTGATGGTCTCGCTCGACAGCGTCACCCCGAGCACGGGCAGCGCGACGGCGCCGACGGTGAGGGCGCCCCGCTGCCAGAGGGCGACGTGGACCGCCCAGTCGGCGCGGCCGGACTCGGAGAACTCTCGGGTGCCGTCGAGCGGGTCGATGATCCAGACTCTGTCGGCGGCGAGCCGGGCCCGGTCGTCGACGGCCYCCTCCGAGAGCACGGCGTCGGCCGGCCGGTGGTGCGCGAGGGCGGCCGCGAGCAGCTTCTGGGAGCCGGCGTCGCCGGCGTCGCGCAGCCCGGCGCCGTCCGCGAAGCCCAGCTCGTCGCGGATCTCCAGAAGCCGGCGGCCCGCGTCGGTGGCGAGCCGGCTCGCGAGCGCGGCGTCGGTCAGCTCGGTGGTGCTGTCGATGCTCATCACCCTCAAATTCTATGGCAGATGGCTGCCATCAATCATCCGTCGTGCGCCGTGGAAACAGGCACGAGTGGGCGGTAGGACCGGCCACGGACGGTGTTCGTCGATTCTGTACCGACCGTCCGGCTGTGCCGACCGTCCCTCCCCGGAGAGCACGACAAGGGACGGCGCGACGGGCACCGATCGCGCTCCGTATGTCGCCACAACCGCTACGGTCGCGGGGTGCCCGCCACCACTCGCCCGCCCGACGGACCGCCGGGTCCCCTGGCGCTCGTCGACGCGGACCGTGCCACCGAGCTGATGACCGCGTCCACGGCCTGGCGATCGCTCACGCTCACCCTCGCCCAGCTCGCCGACCTGGAGCTACTGCTGCTGGGCGTCTTCGGCCCGGTGCCCGGGTACGCGGAGACGACGTCGCGCGACGGCCTGCGGATGCCAGCGCTCGTCGTCCCGGCCGAGGCCGCCGCGGGCGTCGCCCCGGGCGACACGGTGGCGCTGCGCGATCCCGAGGGGGTGATGATCGCCGCACTGCACGTCGGCCTGGTCCGCCCGTCCAGCGAGAGCGGCGAGAGCGGCGAGAGCGGCGAGAGCGGCGAGAGCGGCGAGAGCGGCGAGACCGGCGAGACCGGCGCGCGGGACGACGATGCCGACGCCGTGGGGCCGGGGCAGGCACGGCTCGCGGGCCGGGTGGAAGGGCTGCGGCCGCCGTCCCATCCCGACTACCCGGGGCTGCGGCCGCGGCCCGGCGAGCTGCGCGCGCTGCTGCGCGAGCGCGGCTGGTTCGAGCCCGGCGGGCGGGCGCCCTGGGCGGTCTGGGCCGACGGCCTGCTGCACACGGCCGACATCGCCCGCATCCGGGCGCTGACCCGGCAGGGCAAGCGGTGCGTGGTGCTCGCGCCCGTGGGAGGGACCGACCCGACCGACCCGCGTCACCACCTGCGGGTCCGCGCCCTGCGCGCGGCGCTCGACGCGCTCGACGAGCCGATCCGCCCGACGGAGGCGACGCTCGCGGGCGAGGCGATCGCCGCCGAGGCCACCCGCGCCTCGGCGGCCGTGTCGTTCTACCCGCCGGGTCCCGCCGCGCCCCCCGCGGGCGCCGAGACCGCGGCGGGCCGGACCACGCGCCCCTCCGACGCGCAGCCGGCGAAGGCGCTGCTCGTGCTGGTCCCGGTCGTCCCGAGCGCGGAGCTCGCCGCCCCGCGCGAGCCCGGGATCACAGCCACCTCGCCGTTCGGCGCGCCCACCGGCGATCCCGGCGAGCCCGACCGCCTGGCCGAGCTCGTGACCCTGCGCGCGCACGTCGCCGAGTTCTACGGCCTGGGCGGCAGCATCACCGGGCCGGCGTTGGGCGCGCCGGGGCGCGACGAGCTCGCCGCGCTGCTCGCCGCCGGCAGGCCGATCCCGGCGGAGCTCACCCCGCCGGGCGTGGCCGCCCAGCTGGCTCGCGCCTACCCGCCGCGGCGCGCCCGTGGCTTCACCGTCCTGTTCACCGGGCTGTCCGGTTCCGGCAAGTCGACGCTCGCCGCCCTTCTGGTGGTCCGGCTGCTCGAGCGCGGCGACCGGCACGTCACCCTGCTCGACGACGACGTGGTGCGCACCCAGCTTTCCAGGGGGCTGGGCTTCTCCCGCGCCGACCGGGAGGCGGGCGTGACCCGGATCGGCTTCGTCGCCGCCGAGGTCGCGGCCGCGGGCGGCATCGCCGTCTGCGCGCCGACAGCGCCGCACGCGGCGGCCCGGGCGAGGACGCGCGAGCTGGTCGGATCCAGCGGCGCCGGATTCGTGCTCGTCCACGTCTCGACCCCGCTGGAGGTCTGCGAGAACCGCGACCGCGAGGGCCTCTACGCCAGGGCCCGCGCCGGCCTGATCCCGGAGTTCACCGGCGTCTCCGCCCCGTACGAGGAACCCACCGACGCCGATGTCACCGTCGACACCGCGCGGGTCACCCCCGACGCCGCCGTCGACGCGGTGCTCGCCTATCTGCGCACCGAAGGCTGGCTCCCGGCCTGACCATGCCCGAACGCCGTCCGGGCCGGTGGCACGTGCCACCGGCCCGGACGACGGGAGACCAGGCGATCGGGATCAGGCCAGGTCGAACCGGTCGAGGTTCATGACCTTGACCCAGGCGGCGACGAAGTCGTCCACGAACTTCTTCTTCGCGTCGTCGCTGCCGTAGACCTCCGCCAGCGCCCGTAGCTCGGAGTTCGAGCCGAAGACCAGGTCGACGCGGCTGCCGGTCCACCTGACCTCGCCGGTGGCGTCGTCGCGGCCCTCGAACGTGCTCGCGTCCTCGGACGTCGGCGTCCACGTGACACCCAGGTCGAGCAGGTTGACGAAGAAGTCGTTCGTCAGCACCCCGGGGGTCGTGGTGAACGCGCCGAGCGGCGACTGCTGGTAGTTCGCGCCCAGGACGCGCAGGCCGCCGACGAGGACGGTCGTCTCCGGGGCGGAGAGGGTCAGCAGGTTCGCCCGGTCGACCAGCAGGAACTCGGCCGGCAGGGCCGGGGCCTTGCCGAGGTAGTTGCGGAAGCCGTCCGCCTTCGGCTCCAGCGGGACGAACGACTCGACGTCGGTCTGCTCCTGCGAGGCGTCGGTGCGCCCCGGCGCGAACGGGACCTCGACGTCGTAGCCGGCGTTCCTCGCCGCCTGCTCGACGCCGACGCCACCGGCGAGCACGATCAGGTCGGCGAGCGAGACCTGCCGGCCCCCGGCCACGTTGAACGTCTCCTGGATCCCGGTCAGGGTACGCAGGACGACGGCCAGCTGGTCGGGCTCGTTGACCTCCCACCCGTTCTGCGGCTCCAGGCGGACGCGGGCGCCGTTCGCGCCGCCGCGCTTGTCGCCGCCCCGGAAGGTCGAGGCGGACGCCCAGGCGGTGGAGACCAGCTGGGAGACCGTCAGGCCGGACGCGAGGATCTGGCTCTTGAGGACGGCCACGTCCGCGGCGTCGACGAGCTCACCCGTCACCGGCGGTACCGGGTCCTGCCAGATCAGCGCCTCGGCCGGGACCTCCGGGCCGAGGTAGCGCACGGCCGGCCCCATGTCGCGGTGCGTCAGCTTGTACCAGGCCCGGGCGAACGCGTCGGCGAACGCGTCCGGGTCGTCCTTGAAGCGCCGCGAGATCGTCTCGTAGACCGGGTCGAAGCGCAGCGCGAGGTCGGTCGTCAGCATCGTCGGCGCGTGCGTCTTCGACGCGTCGTGGGCGTCCGGGACGGTGCCGACGCCGGCGCCGCCCTTCGGCCGCCACTGGTTGGCGCCCGCCGGGCTCTGGAACAGCTCCCACTCGTAGCCGAACAGGATCTCGAAGAAGCTGTTGTCCCAGGTCGTCGGCGTGTTGGTCCAGATGCCCTCGAGGCCGCTGGTGATCGCGTCGCCGCCCTTGCCGCTGCCGTGCGAGCTCTTCCAGCCGAGGCCCTGCTGCTCGATCGGGGCGCCCTCGGGCTCGGGGCCGACGCTCTCCGCCGGACCGGCGCCATGCGTCTTGCCGAAGGTGTGGCCGCCGGCGATCAGGGCGACCGTCTCCTCGTCGTTCATCGCCATCCGGCGGAACGTCTCGCGGATGTCGCGGGCCGAGGCGAGCGGGTCCGGGTTGCCGTTCGGGCCCTCCGGGTTGACGTAGATGAGGCCCATCTGGACCGCGCCGAGCGGGCTCTCGAGCTCCCGGTCGCCGGTGTAGCGCTCGTCGCCGAGCCAGGTCGACTCGGGGCCCCAGTAGACGTCCTCGTCCGGCTCCCAGACGTCCGGGCGTCCGCCGGCGAAGCCGAACGTCTCGAAGCCCATCGACTCCAGGGCGACGTTGCCGGCGAGGATCATCAGGTCGGCCCAGGAGATCTTCTGTCCGTACTTCTTCTTGACCGGCCACAGCAGGCGGCGGGCCTTGTCGAGGTTGCCGTTGTCCGGCCAGCTGTTGAGCGGCGCGAACCGCTGCTGGCCGCTGCCGGCGCCCCCGCGGCCGTCGTCGATGCGGTAGGTACCCGCGGAGTGCCACGCCATCCGGATCATGAACGGGCCGTAGTGGCCGAAGTCGGCCGGCCACCAGTCCTGCGAGGTCGTCAGCACCTCGGCGATGTCGCTCTTCACGGCGGCGAGGTCGAGGGAGGTGAACGCCGCGGCATAGTCGAACCGCTCGCCGAGGGGATTGGCCACGGCGGGGTTCTTGGCGAGAAGGTGCAGGTTGAGCTGGTTCGGCCACCAGCCACGGTTGCCGCCACCCTGTGTCGGGTGCGGGGCACGCGGGTGCGCGACCGGGCACCCCACGCTGTTCGCTTCGTTGACGTTGGGCGCGGTGTCGCGGGTCTCGGACATGGGATTCCTCCCGAGCCTAGATGGGTCAGGCACGATCGGGCACGGGCCCGGCCGAGCAGGCCGGGCACAGGCCCCAGTAGTTGACCTCGGCCTCGTCGATCGAGTAGCCACGGTCGTCGGACGCGGTCAGGCACGGCGCCTCACCGACGGCGCAGTCGACGTCGGCGATGTCGCCGCATGACCGGCACACGACGTGATGGTGGTTGTCCCCGACTCTCGACTCGTAGCGGGCCACGGAGCCGGCCGGCTGGATGCGCCGGACCAGCCGCGCGGCCGTCAGCGCGTGCAGCGAGTCGTACACGGCCTGGTGCGACACCTCGGGGAGCTCCCGGCGAACGACGCCGATGATCGAGTCCGTGTCGGCGTGTGCGTGGGCGAACACTGCGCCCAGCACGGCCATCCGAGGACGGGTCACACGCAGACCGGCCCCTCGCAGCATCTGCTGGAAGTCCAGGGCGGCGGCCATGGCCGCCACTCTCCCCCGTTTTCTTGAACCTGTCAAGAAAACACTGGAACCTGTTCCAGTGTTGCCGGCGCCGCTGGCGAACGGCTAGTAGGCGCCCTCGCGGCGCAGAACGGCGAAGACGGTGCGCCAGAGGATCACGAAGTCCATGGCCAGCGTCCAGTTCTCGACGTAGCGCAGGTCGAGGCGGACCGACTCGTCCCAGGCGAGGTCGGAGCGGCCGCTGATCTGCCACAGGCCGGTCAGGCCCGGCTTGACCATCAGCCGGCGGTGCACGTCGCCCTCGTACTCGGCGACCTCCCGCGGCAGCGGCGGGCGCGGGCCGACCAGCGACATCGTGCCGTTCAGGACGTTGAACAGCTGCGGCAGCTCGTCGAGCGACCACTT
>NZ_MOMC01000026.1 GCF_001983105.1 Pseudofrankia asymbiotica
GGCCGTAGTGGCCGAAGTCGGCCGGCCACCAGTCCTGCGAGGTCGTCAGCACCTCGGCGATGTCGCTCTTCACGGCGGCGAGGTCGAGGGAGGTGAACGCCGCGGCATAGTCGAACCGCTCGCCGAGGGGATTGGCCACGGCGGGGTTCTTGGCGAGAAGGTGCAGGTTGAGCTGGTTCGGCCACCAGCCACGGTTGCCGCCACCCTGTGTCGGGTGCGGGGCACGCGGGTGCGCGACCGGGCACCCCACGCTGTTCGCTTCGTTGACGTTGGGCGCGGTGTCGCGGGTCTCGGACATGGGATTCCTCCCGAGCCTAGATGGGTCAGGCACGATCGGGCACGGGCCCGGCCGAGCAGGCCGGGCACAGGCCCCAGTAGTTGACCTCGGCCTCGTCGATCGAGTAGCCACGGTCGTCGGACGCGGTCAGGCACGGCGCCTCACCGACGGCGCAGTCGACGTCGGCGATGTCGCCGCATGACCGGCACACGACGTGATGGTGGTTGTCCCCGACTCTCGACTCGTAGCGGGCCACGGAGCCGGCCGGCTGGATGCGCCGGACCAGCCGCGCGGCCGTCAGCGCGTGCAGCGAGTCGTACACGGCCTGGTGCGACACCTCGGGGAGCTCCCGGCGAACGACGCCGATGATCGAGTCCGTGTCGGCGTGTGCGTGGGCGAACACTGCGCCCAGCACGGCCATCCGAGGACGGGTCACACGCAGACCGGCCCCTCGCAGCATCTGCTGGAAGTCCAGGGCGGCGGCCATGGCCGCCACTCTCCCCCGTTTTCTTGAACCTGTCAAGAAAACACTGGAACCTGTTCCAGTGTTGCCGGCGCCGCTGGCGAACGGCTAGTAGGCGCCCTCGCGGCGCAGAACGGCGAAGACGGTGCGCCAGAGGATCACGAAGTCCATGGCCAGCGTCCAGTTCTCGACGTAGCGCAGGTCGAGGCGGACCGACTCGTCCCAGGCGAGGTCGGAGCGGCCGCTGATCTGCCACAGGCCGGTCAGGCCCGGCTTGACCATCAGCCGGCGGTGCACGTCGCCCTCGTACTCGGCGACCTCCCGCGGCAGCGGCGGGCGCGGGCCGACCAGCGACATCGTGCCGTTCAGGACGTTGAACAGCTGCGGCAGCTCGTCGAGCGACCACTTGCGCAGGAACTTCCCGACCCCGGTCACCCGCGGGTCGTCGCGCATCTTGAACAGCAGGCCCTGACCCTCGTTGCTCGTCCGCAGCTCCTTCAGCCGCGCCTCGGCGTCGACGTACATCGAGCGGAACTTGTACATCGTGAACTCTCGACCGCTCCGGCCGACCCGGACCTGCTTGAAGATCGCCGGGCCACGGCTGGTGAGCCGGACCGCGAGCGCGAGCCCGAGCAGCAGCGGGGAGAAGAACAGGACGATGGCCAGCGCCACCACCCGGTCGAAGAGCAACTTCATGACCCGGCGCGAGCCGGTCAGCTCCGGTTCCTCGATGTGCAGCAGCGGCAGCCCGGCCACCGGCCGGATCGAGATCCTCGGGCCGACGACGTCGGTCAGTGCCGACGAGACGAGCACCTCGACGTCCGAGCCCTCCAGGTTCCACAGCATCCGCTGCAGGGTCTCGCCGTCCACCTGCGGGGAGATCGCGACCGTGGTGGCCCGGGTCGCCCTGATCGAGGTGTGCAGCGAATCGGAGGTGCCGACGATCGGCACGCCTAGCAGGTCGAAGCCGCTGCGCTCCGGACGGTCGCTGCTGTGCCGGCCGGGCGCGCGGTCCAGTACGACGCCGACGACCGACCACCCGGCTGTCGGGTCACGCTGCGCGAGCCGGACCAGCGTCGCCGCCGACTCGCCCGCGCCGACGACGAGGACCCGGTGCATGCAGCGGCCCTGCCGGCGCATCCGGTGCAGGAGGCCGCGCCCGCCGATCCGGCCGGCCACGGTCAGCATGATCGCGACCGGGAAGACGACCAGCACGTAGGCGCGGGCGATCTCCGCCTTGGTCGCGTAGGACACGGTCGCGACGGTCGCGACGACCCGGACGGCGGCGTTGACGACCCGTCGGAACTCCTCCGAGCCGCCGCCGAGGAACCGCGGCTCGTAGGCCCGGTTCAACGACATCGAGACGATCCAGACCAGCGGCAGCAGCACCGTCGCGAGCAGGTACCACCGTGGTGACGCGGCCGGCGAGTCGAAGTGCAGGAAGCCACCGAACCGAATGATGTACGCCACGCCGGCCGCGACCACACAGGCCGCGGCGTCGAAGGCGATCAGCACCCGGACATAGCGGCGCTCCCAGTACAGGTAGGCCCGGTATCCGCCCGGCGGCATGGTCTGGCCGCGCCGCGGGGCACGACTGGGCGGCGCCGTCCGCGGCGGTGGACTGGCCTCCCGCCGGCCAGCCGGCGCCCGGAGGCCTCCCTCGCCGACGGACGCGCCACCCGGTGGGCCGCCGGCCGCTCGTCCGCCAGGAGCCGGTCCGCCGGCGGTCTGCCCATCGGCCCGGGGCACGCGGGTACGCGGAACCCCGTCCGGCGCGGCGGCCGGGCCTCGGCCGCTCGGAAAGGTCGCCGTCATCGAGCGCCCCCCGCGCCTCGGCGCGCGGCGCACCCATGCAGCGTCAGCACCTTCTCCTCCGCGGTGAGCGACTCCACCGGGCTCCCCCCACGCCTCACCGCGCGGACACACCCATGCTGGAGCGCTCCCCCTTTGGCGCGCGCCGCGGCGAGCCGCGTTCCCCGTCCCACCGTGGCGACTGGCGGCGGCGCGGGTGTAAGAGACCATCAGATCGTGGTCACGCGGGCAAACTTACCCGTCCCGGACGATTGCCTGACCAGCGCCCCCACGTGGCAGAACGCACTTTCCGATCGATGACAGTCATCAATGCGCGAACGCGCACCAGCCGCGCGCGACGACATCACTTTTATGACGAAATGCACTATTGGCCAGACGCGGCCGACCGGGGACCCGCCGCCATTCGCGAGCGGCGAGGCCATCGCCCGGCCGCCACCCGACGCTCACCTCGACAATGAGTTACACGACGACATCGAGGTGTTACTGTCCGCGAAACCCGGGGCGACGCCCCGGGGCGAAGCCCCCCGGCCGCGACGACGGCCAGGGTGAGAGCGGTCGGCGTCCGTCGGCGGGTGGGGGCGCCCAGGCGGACGTCGACCCCACTCTGTTGATGGTTCGCTCCGTCCGGGCACGGCGCTACGGCCCCTTACTCGCTTCGCTCCCAAGGGACCTCCGCGCCGTGTCCTCCTCCGCTCACGGGCGCTGCGGCGACCTCGCTGCGGCCCGACCATGTTCGCTTCGCTCCATGGTCGGGCCTCCGCGAGGTACGCCTCCGCGCCCAGCACGGTCGCCTGCCGCTGTGACGTAACCAGAACGAAGCCGCGGCACTCGCATAGTCGGCACTTCGCTTCGCTCGTAGGAGGGCCTCCGCGCCGCACGGGTACATCACGCTTGATCGTTTTTAGATCATCCTGAGCTCGAAGTCACACCTTCGGCCCGGGACCACCACGTGCGACGGTCCCGGGCCGAAGTCGTTCCGCGCCTCAGCGCCTCCGACCTCATCGAGCGCAAACCCCGCCCACGAGCGAAGCGAAGTGCCCCCACGCCCGGCGCAGCTTCGGCCTAGCAACGCCACAGCGTCAGGTGACCGTGCTGGGCGCGGAGGCGCGCCTCGCGGAGGCCCGGCCCACAAGCGAAGCGACGTGGGCCGGGCCGCAGCGAGGTCGCCGGAGCGCCCGTGAGCGCAGGAGGACGGCGCGCGGAGGTCCCTTGGGAGCGAAGCGAGTAAGGGGCCGGAGCGCGCCGCCCGCACGGAGCGAACCAGCAACAACCTTCCCGCCCGGCCATGTCCGACTTTTACCTCGGCCCGACTCCGGCTCTGACCACGGAGCGAACCAGTGTTACGGCAGGGCGGCGACGATGTCCGCGATGGGCTTGCGGGCGCCGGTGTAGAAGGGCGTCTCGAGCCGGGTGTGGCGGCGGGCGGCGCTGGAGCGCAGGTGGCGGATGCAGTCGACGATGCGGTGCAGCTGGTCCGCCTCGAAGGCGAGCAGCCACTCGTAGTCGCCGAGGCCGAAGGCGGAGACGGTGTTGGCGCGCACGTCCTCGTACTCCCGGCCCATGATCCCGTGCTCGGCGAGCATTCCGCGCCGCTCGTAGTCGGGCAGCAGGTACCACTCCAGCGAGCGGTTGAACGGGTAGACGCAGACGTAGTCGCGCGGGTCCTCACGCCGGACGTAGGCCGGGATGTGGCTGCGGTTGAACTCGGCCGGCCGGTGCAGGCCGACGGCCGACCACACCGGGTCGAGGTGCGCGCCCAGCGTCGTCTGGCGGAACCGCTGGTAGGCCTCCTGCAGCACGTCCGGGTCGGGGCACGTCCACCAGATCATGATGTCGGCGTCGGCGCGGTAGCCGGAGATCTCGTAGATGCCGCGGGTGTAGACGTCCTTGGCGAGCGCGCCGTCGAGCAGCGCGTCCACCTCGGCGGCGACGGCGGGCCGGTCCGCCGGCAGCGGCCGCCTGGCGGCGAACACCGACCAGCTGGTGTAGAGCATCTCCGCGTTCAGGTCGCGGGCGGACTTCGCCGTCTCACCGTGCTGAGCGCCCGACTCCTGCCGCGGGGACGAGGTCTCCGGCTCGGACGAGGTCTCCGGCTGTGACGTGGACAAAGGCTGGGTGGACGACATACGCCTATTCTTCCTCGCTCGCGGACCGGCTTACCGCGCCGACCGCATCCGTCTCGGACCGCAGCACCGCCACCGCCGCCGCCTCACCGGAGCGGATGCAGGCGGGAATGCCAACCCCGTCATAACCGGCGCCGGCGATCGCCAACCCCGGTGGGAGCGCCCGGCGCACCATCACGACGCGCTCCAGATGGCCCGGCAGGTACTRCGGCAGCGCCCCGCCCCACCGGCTGACCCGGCTCGCGACCGGGCGCGCGGGCAGGCCCGTGGCGTGCGCGATCTCCGCGGCCACGACGCCGGCGAGCTCGACGTCGGAGCGGCGCAGGTCCTGGTCAGCACCCGCCCGCCCAACGCTCGCGCGGACCACCCGCAGCGGGCCGCCCCCGGACACGTGCGGCCACTTCGACGTCAGGTACGTCGCGGCCTTGATCGTGGCGCCTTCCCGGGCGCCCACCAGGAAGCCGCTGCCCGCCGGCAGGTCGACGTCGCGGTAGACGAGCGTGACCAGCCCGATCGAGGCGTACGGCACGCCGGCCAGCGGCGCGGCGGCCCGCGGCGCGACCGGGTCCAGCAGCTCGCGCGCCGCCCCGGCCGGGACCGCGAGGATCACCGCGTCGGCGTCCAGCGAGCCTCGCCCGCGCGGCCCGACCGTCACGGCGTCCGGGCTGGCGTCGGCGGCCGGCCCGGACTCGTCGAAGTCGACCCGCCAGCCGTCCTCCAGCTGGGTGAGCCGGCGCGCGAGCACCCCCGTGAGCACCGTCGCGCCGCTGGCCTCGGCGACCCGGGCCGCGAAGGCGCCGAGTCCGCCGCGCACCGAGGCGAACACCGGCGAGGGCGCCGTCGCGGCGGCCGGCGCCGTGCGGGCCCGCACCCGGTGGGCGCCGAGCAGCAGTGAGCGGTCCTCGGCCAGGATCGGCACGAGCTGCGGGACGGTGGCGCGCAGCGACAACGCGTCGGCCCGACCGGCGTAGACGCCGCCGAGCAGCGGGTCGACCAGCCGGTCGACGATCTGGCGGCCGAGCCGGGCGCCGACGTAGTCGCCGACGGTCGGGTCGTCCGGCATCTTCGCGCGCGGCAGCACGAGGTCGGCGGCGGCGCGCGCCAGCCCCCACGGGGACAGCACCCGGGAGCGCATCAGCCCCAGCGCGTCCGTCGGCACCCCGAGCAGCGTGTTCGGCGGGATCGGCCGCAGCCGGCCGTTGATCCACAGCGACGCCGAGGTGGTGTCGGGGTGGACGATGTCGTGGCCGAGGCCGACCTGGCGGGCCAGCCGCAGCCCCTCCGGGACCCTGGCCAGGAACGACTCGGCGCCCTCCTCGACGTCGAGCCCCTCGAGCGGGGTGGTGCGCAGCTTGCCGCCCACCCGGCCGCCGGCCTCCAGCACGGTCACCTCGGCCCGGCCGGCCAGCGCGTGCGCCGCGGCGAGCCCCGCGATGCCCCCGCCGACAATCACCACTCGCACGCTGGAACGCTCCCTCTACGACCTGGGACGAGCCCGCGGGGGCGCGGTGCCTCGTCGCTGTCGCGCACTCTCCGGCCGGCGGCGCTCGCGGCGGCCGGGTCGCCGGCCGCCGCGGGCGGGGCCGACGGACTCCTAGCCGCCATGGACGAGGTCGACGACGTGGGCGAGCACGCCCGGGTCGGTCTCGGGCAGCACGCCGTGGCCGAGGTTGAAGATGTGCCCTTCGGCCTTGGACCCGCGCAGCAGCACGTCGCGCACCTTCTCGGCGAGCACGTCCGGTGGGGCGAACACCGCGGTCGGGTCCAGGTTGCCCTGCACGGCACGGCCCGGGCCGACCCGGCGGGCCGCCTCGTCGAGGCCGACCCGCCAGTCGACGCCGACGACGTCCGCGCCCGCCTCGCCCATCGCGGTGAGCAGCTCGCCGGTGTTGACGCCGAAGTGGATCCGCGGCACGCCCGAGCCCTCGAAGGCGGCCAGCACCTTGGCGCTGTGCGGGGCGACGTAGCGGCGGTAGTCGGCCTCGTCGAGCGCGCCGGCCCAGGAGTCGAACAGCTGCAGCGCGTCGATGCCCGCGTCGACCTGGACCCGCAGGAAGCCGATGGTGATCTCGGCGAGGCGGTCCAGCAGGGCGTGCCACAGCGCGGGGTCGCTGTACATCAGCTGCTTGGTCTTCGCGTGCGTCTTGCTCGGGCCGCCCTCGACGAGGTAGCTGGCCAGCGTGAACGGCGCCCCGGCGAAGCCGATCAGCGGGGTGTCGCCGAGCTCGGCGAGCAGCAGCCGGATCGCGTCGTGGATGTAGGGGACGTCGTCGGGCGTCAGCGGACGCAACGGCGCGAGGCCGGCGGCGTCGCGGACCGGCTCGGCCACCACCGGCCCGGTCCCGGCCACGATGTCGACGCCCACACCGATCGCGACCAGCGGCACGACGATGTCCGAGAAGAAGATCGCCGCGTCCGTCCCGAACCGGCGGACCGGCTGCAGCGTGATCTCGGTGATCAGCGCGGCGTCCTGGCAGGAGTCCAGCATCGGCACCCCGGCGCGCAGCGCCCGGTACTCGGGCAGCGCCCGGCCAGCCTGGCGCATGAACCAGACCGGTGTGACGTCGGTCGGCTCTCCCCTGGCGGCGCGCAGCAGGGGCGCGCGCTGCGCCAGCCCGGCCCGCCGGGGCCAGACAGACGCGGCCAAATCGGACGGAGTTCCCACAGCCATACTCCGATCGTGACACGCGCCGGCCGAGGGTGCCCGAACCCGCGTAGCCAAGGACCCGCCCGCCCTCTCAGGTGGCGGCTCCAGCTCTTCTACGTCCAGTAGAAAATACTCCCTCCGACGCCTAACCGTATTGATCTCGACGAGTTGTCCCCGGTCACGCCCGGCCGCGCCAGCCGCGCCAGCCGCGCCAGCCGCGCCCGGAACAATGCCAAAGAATGCACATCGGGTGCCCAACGGCTGGAACCTGGACGGTCGCCACATGTGTCGCGGGCGGTGCGTAGATGGTCTGGCCACGACACGCCGGGGGGAATGCGTGGAGATCAGTCACGGCCGTGGCACCGTCTGAGCCGTCCGAAAGGCCTGGAAGGCGGYGGGCCGCGCGGGCGGGCCTCCAGCGCTCACGACCATGCCGACCAGTAGAACCAGCCGGCCACAGGAGGTGCGGTCATGCTCCCTGGACGCGAGCCCGATCAATCTGATCATCCCGCCCGGCGCGCGAACCCCGAGCGCCTCGCGCCGGGAGACCGGCGGGCAGCGGCCACCGTCGCCGACGGCCGCGAGCCGGCCGCCGAGTACCACCACTGCCCCGAGTGCGCCGGCGAGCGGCGGTTCGAACGGCCGGAATGCCTCGACGGGCACGGCTCGGACTGTCCTGAGCTGGCCTGCGTGCACTGCGGTACCGCGATCCTGGTCGCGCCCCTGACCCAGCTCGGCGCGGGGCCGGACGACGAGGCGTGGTGGCCGCGGCTGGTCCGCCAGGCGGCGCCCGGCCGCGAGCCGGACGCCTCGTCCCGTGGCGGGTCGCCGGCGCGTTCTCTGGCCAGCGCCGGGCGCGCCCCGCGGTCACGAGCGTGAGCCTGTACAGCGCGGCGCCGGAGCCAGCCGCCCCCGGCCTCGTTCCCGCCGCCGTCGGCCCACATCGCGCGATCCCCCACCGGGCACACCCATCGGGGTCGAAGCAGCACGCTCCGGCATCCGGGCAGCGGGATCTGCGCCCACGCCCTAACGTGGCCGCCATGGGCGCCCCGTTGTCCCCCGACGCCGGGGCCGCGCGAGCGGCTGCGACGGCGGTGGCCGCGCCGGCCCTCGCCGGACCGGGCCTGTTCATCGCCGCGGCGACCGCGTTGCGGGACGCGCTCGGCACGCTGCGCCCCGAGCTGGCCGTCCGGGAGGCGCCGCCGCCGAGCCGGGTCGCCCCGTACGCGCTCGCGCTCGCGGCCAGCCTCGCCGGTGACGACGACGACCTCGCGGCCGGCAGGCTCGTCCTCCTGTTCGACCCGGCGGGGCACAACGCCTGGGAGGGCACTGCCCGGCTGGTCTGCTACGCCCGCGCCGCCGTCGAGCCCGAGGTCGCGGCCGACCCGATGCTGCCCGAGGTCGCGTGGTCCTGGTTGGTCGAGGCGATGGCCGCCCACGGCGCCGGCGCGCGCGCTCTCGGCGGCACTGTCACCACGACGACGTCGCGCCGTTTCGGGGTGCTCGCACCCGACGGCGACAGCTTCGACGTCGAGGTGCGCTGCTCCTGGTCGCCCAACTGGGCGGAGACAGCCAGCCCGTCCCGTCCGGGCGGGGAAGGTGGGACGCCCTGGTCGGCGGAGGAGACCGCCGCCCACCTGCACGCGTTCGCCGATCTCCTGGCCGCGATGGCCGGTCTGCCGCCGCGGATCGCCGGCGTCGTCCCGCTCCCGGGACGCCACTTCTAAGCCGCCGTCAGCCGCCGCCATACGGCATCAACCACGAACAGCGCGGGGAAGGCACTCAGCGTCCGATGGCGGGCGCTGAGTGCACTCCGTGGGCGAGCCGCATACATATGGCGGTACGACGGTCACTGGTGCCGGTAGCCTCGTTACGAAGCGTATAAACGGTACGTTTGATCCGTCGACCGGCCTGCCAACAGCGGGATTCACACGTACCATCGCCGATCGTGACGTCGACGGTTCCGAACTCAACACGGCAGCTCAGCGGGGGTGGCACACCAGACGTGATCGACGCGGCAGAGCCGGCGTCGCCCGCCGTCACCCCGCTGCTGGAACCGGTCGAGGGCGTGCCCCCCGTCACCTGCGACGCGAGGGCACTCGCCGCGGTCGCCGAGCGGCTCGCGGCCGGTGAGGGTCCGGTGGCCTTCGACGCCGAGCGAGCCTCCGGCTATCGCTACAGCCAGCGCGCCTACCTGGTCCAGATCCGCCGGCGCGGCTCTGGCACGGTGCTCATCGACCCGGTCACGCTGCCCGACCTGAGCGTGATCCAGGAGGAGGTCGGCGAGTGCGAGTGGGTGCTGCACGCGGCCAGCCAGGACCTGCCCTGCCTGGCCGAGCTGGGGCTGCGCCCGACGCGGCTGTTCGACACCGAGCTCGCCGGCCGGCTGCTGGGCTACGAACGGGTCGGCCTCGGGATGATGGTCGAGCGGGTACTCGGGTTCGGCCTGGAGAAGGGACACTCCGCGGCCGACTGGTCGACCCGGCCGCTGCCCGAGCCATGGCTGCGCTACGCGGCGCTCGACGTCGAGCTGCTCGTCGAGCTGCGCGACGAACTCACGGCCGAGCTCACCGAGACGGGCAAGCTGGACTTCGCCCTGCAGGAGTTCGCGGCGATTGTCGCCGCCCCGCCGCGCGAGCCGAGGGCCGAGCCCTGGCGGCGCACCAGCGGCATCCACCGTGCCCGCAGCCGCCGGCAGCTGGCGGCGGTCCGCTCGATGTGGAGCGCCCGGGACAAGATCGCGCGTGCCCGCGACATCGCGCCCGGCCGGGTACTGCCGGACAGCGCGATCATCGACGCGGTGCTGTCCGCGCCGGCGGACGCCACCGAGCTGATCAAGCTGCCGGTGTTCTCCGGGCCGCGGCTGCGGCGCAGCGCCGGCGTCTGGATGACGGCGCTCACCCAGGCCGCGGCGCTGGCGGACGCGGATCTCCCGCCCGCGACCGCGTCCACCGGCGGCGACGGGCTGCCGCCGCCCAACCGGTGGGCCGAACGCGACCCGATCGCCGCCGCCCGGCTCGCCCGGGTCCGCGCCAGCCTGAACAAGGTCGCCGGCAAGCAGAACATGCCGGTGGAGAACCTGATCGAACCGGCGCTGACCAGGCGGGTCGCCTGGTCGCCGCCCGGGGAGCTCTCCGCCGCGACCGTGGCTGGCGCGCTGCGCGCCGGCGGCGCCCGCGCCTGGCAGGTGGACCTGACCGCCGCCGCGATCGCTGACGCCCTCGCGGAGCCCGCCGAGCCGGCTGAGATCCCCGCGGCCGAGCCCGGCCCGCCGCGCCGGGCCGGGCGGTCCGCCGCCCCCGCGAGCGCCAGTCCCCTCGGCGGCACCGAGGCCGTCTCCTAGCCTCCTGGGCGGCCGTCCCCCGCGAGCTGACCAACGCTTAGGACTCCTGGCCGCGGGCGGGGCGAGGGCGGGGTGGGCGAGGGCGGGGTGGGCGAGGGCGGGCGGACCCGGCGCAGTGGGCATGGACGGCACCTGGCGGGCGTTACCTACTCATCGGTAACTCTGTCGTAGGCTGGCTGCGTGCCGCCGGGTGACGCCGGTCGCACGGCCCAGCCGAGCCGTTCCTCGCCGGGGAGGACCCACGTGTTCAAGGCATCCCGCGGTGCAGTCCGCGACGTCGTGTTCGTCGACGGGGTACGGACCCCGTTCGGCAAGGCCAAGGGGGTCTACGCCGAGACCCGCGCCGACGACCTGGTCGTCCGGGTCATCCGGGACCTGATGCGGCGCAACCCGTCCCTGCCGCCGGAGCGGGTCGACGATGTGGCGATCGCCGCGACGACCCAGATCGGCGACCAGGGGCTCACGATCGGCCGGGTCGCCGGGATCCTGTCCGGGCTGCCCGAGTCGGTGCCCGGCTACGCGATCGACCGGATGTGCGCGGGTGCCGTCACGGCCGTCACCACCACCGCGTCGGCGATCGGCATCGGCGCCTACGACGTGGCGATCGCCGGCGGCGTCGAGCACATGGGCCGCCACCCGATGGGCGAGGGCGTCGACCCGAACCCGCGCTTCGTCTCCGAGAAGCTGGTCGACCCGTCCGCCCTGGTCATGGGCATGACCGCCGAGAACGTGCACGACCGCTACCCGGACATCACCAAGGCGCGCGTCGACGCCTACGCCGCCGCGTCGCAGGAGAAGGTCGCGAAGGCCTACGCGGACGGCAAGATCCAGCCGGACCTCGTCCCGGTCGCCGCGCGGCACGCCGAGACCGGCTGGGAGTACGTGACGGCCGACGAGCCGCCGCGGCCGGGCACGACCGTCGAAGGCCTGGCGCAGCTGAAGACCCCGTTCCGCCCGCACGGCAAGGTGACGGCCGGCAACTCGGCCGGCATCAACGACGGGGCCACCGGCTGCATCCTGGCGGCGAGCGAGGTCGCCGACGAGCTGGGCCTGTCCAAGAAGATGTCCCTCGTCGGGTTCGGGTTCGTCGGGGTGGCGCCCGAGGTGATGGGCGTCGGCCCGATCCCGTCGACCGAGAAGGCCCTCGCCCGCACCGGCCTGACGATCGACGACATCGGCCTGTTCGAGCTGAACGAGGCGTTCGCGGTCCAGGTGCTCGCGTTCCTCGACCACTTCGGTCTCGCCGACGACGACCCGCGGGTCAACCCCTACGGCGGCGCGATCGCGCTCGGCCACCCGCTGGCGAGCTCCGGCGTGCGGCTGATGACGCAGCTCGCCCGCGAGTTCGAGGAGCACCCCGAGGTCCGCTACGGCCTGACCGCGATGTGCGTCGGCTTCGGCATGGGCGCCACCACGATCTGGGAAAACCCCCACTTCTCCGCCTGACGACCGAATCAGACAGGAGCCCCGTGATGAGCAGCCCTGACGTAGCGCTGGACTTCCCGGACGAGGTCGTCACGCACGCCTACGTCCGTTACGCCCAGCTTCCCGGGGTCGACGGCCCGGTCGCCCTGATCACGCTGGACAACGGGCACGACCACACCCGGCCGAACACCTTCGGCCCCGCCGGGCTGCGCGAGCTGCTGGCCGCGGTGGACGAGATCGAGGCGCACACTCCGCCGGTCGCCGCGGTCGCCGTCACCGGCAAGCCGTTCATCTTCTGCGTCGGGGCGGACCTGTCGTTCCGGTCCTCACTAGGCCAAAGAGGGCGCGAGGATGCTTCTCCTTCGCGCCCCCGGCGGCCTGAAGAGACACAGCCCGATCCGGACGCGATCCGGCCGGCGATCGAGAAGCTCGGCGAGCTGGGCCACGCGGCGCTGCGCCGCGTCGGCGAGGGAAAGCTCGGCGGGCGGAAGGTGCCGACGTTCGCGCTCGTCAACGGCGCGGCGATGGGCGGTGGCCTGGAGCTGGCGCTGCACTGCGACTACCGGGCGTTCTCCGCCGGCATCCCCGTACTCGCGCTGCCGGAGGTCTTCCTCGGCCTGGTGCCGGGCTGGGGCGGCACCCAGCTGCTGCCGAACCTCGTCGGCGCGGACAAGGCCGTCACCCTCGCGGTCGAGAACCCGCTGAACACCAACCGCACCCTCAAGGGCCCACAGGCGGCGAGGCTCGGCCTGGCGGACGTCCTCCTGGAGCCGGCGGACTTCCTGGAGGAGGCGCTCGGCTGGGTCGGCCGGGTACTGCGCGGCGAGACGGACCCGGCCGCCGCCCGCCCGGCCGTCGAACGCGGCCAGGCCTGGGCGGACGCGCTCGCCCGCGGCCGGGCGCTCGCCGACGCGAAGCTGCACGGCGCGGCGCCCGCCGCCTACCGCGCGCTGGACCTGCTGGCCCTGGCCGAGGCGGCCGACCGCGACGCCGGCTACGCCGCCGAGACGACGGCGCTCGCCGACCTGTCGGTCTCCGACGAGCTCGCCGCGAGCCTCTACGCGTTCGACCTCACCCAGAAGCGTGCCCGAAAGCCAGCCGGCGGGCCGGACCCGAAGCTCGCCCGGCCGGTGGCGAAGGTCGGCGTCGTGGGCGCCGGGCTGATGGCCAGCCAGCTCGCGCTGCTGTTCGCCCAGCGCCTCGAGGTGCCGGTCGTGCTCACCGACCTCGACCAGGCCCGGCTGGACAAGGGTGTCGGCTACGTCCACCGCGAGGTCGACAACCTGCTGCTGCGCGGCCGGGTCTCCCACGACAAGGCCAACCGGCTCAAGGCTCTGGTCACCGGCTCGCTGACCAAGGACGCGTTCGCCGACGCCGACCTCGTCATCGAGGCGGTCTTCGAGGACCTGAAGGTCAAGCAGGCGGTGCTCGGCGAGCTGGAGGCGGTCGTGCGCCCCGACGCGCTGCTGCTGACCAACACCTCCGCGCTGTCCGTGACCGACATGGCCGCGGGCCTCGCGCACCCCGAGCGGGTCGCCGGCCTGCACTTCTTCAACCCGGTCGCGGTGCTGCCGCTCGTCGAGGTCGTGCGGGCAGCCAGGACGGACGACGCGGCCGTCGCCACGACGCTCGCGGTGGCCAGGAAGCTTGGCAAGAACGCCGTCCTCGTGAAGGACGCGCCGGCGTTCGTCGTCAACCGGCTGCTCACCCGCTTCCTGGGCGAGGTGCTCGGCGCGATCGAAGCCGGCACCCCGGTCGCCGAGGCGGACGCGGCGCTCGACCCGCTGGGCCTGCCGATGTCGCCGCTGACGCTGCTCGCGCTGGTCGGCCCGCCGGTGGCGCTGCACGTCGCCCAGACGCTGCACGAGGCGTTCCCCGACCGGTTCCACTCCCCCGCGGGCCTGGGCCGGGTCGTCGCCGCCGGCAAGGCCAGCGTCTACACGACCGGCCCGGACGGCACCCAGGTCATAGACGACGAGGCCGCGGCACTCGCCAGGGGCCCGGTCGCGGGCGACGGCGCGGCGGCCGGCTCGGGGCTCGCGCCCAGCGGCGACGAGGTCCGCGCCTCGGCGCTCTCGGCCCTGGCCCAGGAGATCCGCCTGCTCCTCGACGAGGGCGTGGTCGCGGAGGCCGCCGACATCGATCTCTGCATGATCCTCGGCGCCGGCTGGCCCTTCCACCTCGGCGGCATCACCCCGTACCTCGACCGCGTCGGCGTCAGCGAGAAGATCACCGGCGCCCGGTTCACCCCGCCCGGCGTCGCCACCGTCCGCTGACGGGGCACTCGCCGTCCGGCCGCCGCGGGGTCTCCAGGGTGGTTGGGGACCCCGCGGCGGTCTCCGCTGGTGGCTCGTGGCGGTGCGGAAAGGTGTGACTCGCGGGTGGGTCCCGTCCTCGCGGGACGGAGCTACCCGCCCGAGACCAGCTCGCCGCACCAGTAGCCGTCGTGGTCAAGCTCCGCCGGCGGCGGCACTGTGGTGAACCCGCGGCCCGCCTGGTCGGCCTTGATGAAGCTCTCGCAGACGACCGGTTCCTTGGGCTTCGACAGGTCGACAGGGGGCATCAGGCCGCTGCCGGTGAAGTCCGTCACCGCGCGGAGCTTCTGGATGAACGCGTCGCGGGTCGGGCAGGGTCCCGCCAGCTCGAGGCCGTGGATCATCTCGTCGGTCGCGACGTACGACGCGATCGCGATCTCGTCGCTCGGGTCGGCCATCTCCGGGGAGTAGGTGCTCATCGCGTTGTCGTACGCGACCATCGCCGGCGAGCCCGGCGCGGCGAAGGTCGAGATGGTCGTCATCCCCGCCATCTTGGGGCCGAACGTCTCGAGCAGGGAGGAGCTGTAGCCGGCGGCGTTCAGCGCGACCTTGATCCCCGCTCCGAGATCCTTCGCCCGGGCGTAGATGTCGATGAAGTCGCCGGCCTGCGCGGAGCCGACCAGCGCGTCGGCGCCGGACTGCTTCAGCTCATCGGCGACGCGCGACACGCTGCTGATCTCATGGGTGAAGTCGACCTGGTCGATTACCTGGATCCCGCGGCTTCGCAGGCTGGCCGAGAGCGCCGTGACGAGGGTCGGGGACGTCTCCGCGCTCGGGTCGACGACGACCACGGCCTTGGTGCCGCCCTGAGCCTTGATGTACTCGCCGAACGTCGAGACGGTTCCCTTGTTGAACAGGCTTCCGAAGTGGAAGGCATTCGGGTAGTCGCTCCAGTCGGCGCTGGAGGCGAACCCGGTGACCGGGATGTTCTTGGCCTGCAGCCACGCGGCCGAGCCGCCGAAGGCGACCGTCAGCGCGATAAGGCCGAAGATCTGCTCGTGGCCGACGAGGCCGTGCACCGCCGTCGAGAATCCCGTGGCGGAGGCCTGGTCGTCCCGCCAGACGAGATCGATCCTGCGGCCCCCGACGCCACCGTGGGCGTTCTGYAGGTCCACCCGGGCGTCGACCGCGCCGCGCACCCCCTTGAAGGCGTCCACGATGGCGGCGGGGCCGCTGTCGGAAAGCGCAAGGCCGATCTTGATGGAGTCCGGCGTCACGCCGGGGACCGCGGGGCAGGAGCCGGGCGCGCGCGACGCGCTACAGCCGGAGAGCAGGGCGGGCGCGCTGACGAGCACGACGGCGAGGGCCACGGTGACCGTCCGCGCGTGTAATCGAGGCAGGTTCATGGTGCGCCGTCTCCAGTCGTGGTGCGGATGTTCCTCACGGTCCCTGCCAACAGCGTGAAACGCTGTCGCGCGGCTGGCGGGCCGCGCAGAAGCCCGAGAGGCGAAGTGGCGGTGAAGCCTCCGGATCGAAAGCGATGAGCCGGACCAGGAAATCCCAGCCCAGCGGGCGCGCGGCGCCGGGTGCACGGCAATTCACTTATGGTCTCGCACACTGTTTCCCGGGGTCCATCGAATGACTCCCCGCAGCGATTAACCGACCACAGAGCTGTGCATCTTCCCGCCGCGGCGGAGGACGGCGAGGCCCCTCGGCCAGATCCCTCAGCGAGGCGGCGGCGTCGAATGAATAGACGATCCCCAAATAGATGGCACAACCAGACGGCCGCGACCAGCGCGGCCTTGAACGATTGCCCAGCGATGCTCGAAGTGTTTAGCACGCGTTCTACCGGCAGGCAAGACCAATCACTGTCAGGCGAACGGGCGCCGAAGGCGCCAGGATCTCAGCGCGCCTCGTCGGRCACTTCGCCGACGAGCAGGGCGACAAGGATCGCGTGTAGCTCACGCAGCCGGTCGGCACCCAGGCGGGCCGCCCATTCCTGTTCGACCGCCAGAGCGGTACGGCGCATCGCGCGCAGCGCGGCCCGTCCGCGCGGAGTCAGCAGTACGACCCGCGCTCGGCCGTCGAGTGGATCAGCCGACCGGGTGATGTAGCCGCCCTTCTCCAGGGTGGTGACGACCTGCGCGACGGCCTGCCGGGTGACGCCGAGCTGGTCGGCCAGCTCCGACACCCGTCGGCCGCCCGCGAGCAGGGGGACCAGCAGCCGCGCGTGGCCGGGACGCAGCCCGGTCAGCCCGGCCTCGGCGAAGGCAGCCGTCACCCTCGCGCCCTGGGACAGGGCGAGCGCCTGCACCAGCGCCGGCGTTGTCTGCGCGCCGGCCGGCCGGACCGTGTCTGTCACGCCGTCATCCTGCCATTGAAAATAGGCAAGGCTCTTGCCTATCATCGCGACATGAGCATGATTGGTCGTCTTCGGTCACGACGGACGTCGGCGCTGACCACCCTGGCCGCCGCGATCATGGCCAGCCTCGTGGGCTGCACCCCGGGAGATGCCACCGCCGGCTCGCCCGGGCCGGCCACGGTCGCGCCGCCTGGCGTCACGGCGACACCGACGGTCGCCGCCATTCCCACCGGCAGATCCACCCAGACGATCGACGTCTCAGGCGAGTCCCGGATGGTGCACCTCTACCGCCCGACCGGCCTCACCGGCTCGGCACCGCTCGTCGTCATGCTGCACGGCGGCTATGGCGACGGAACTCAGGCGGAGAACGCCTACCACTGGGACGCCGCGGCCGACCGCGGCGATTTCATCGTGGCCTTCCCCGACGGCACCGACCGTTCCTGGAACGCCGGTGGCGGGTGCTGCGGCCCGGCGTCGCGCACCGGCGTCGACGATGTCGCCTTCCTCACCGAGATGGTCACGACACTGGGCCGGGAGACCACCCTCGACCCCGATCGGATCTTCATCTCCGGTGTCTCCAACGGCGGCGCGATGGCCTACCGGATGGCGTGCGAGACCGACCTGTTCGCGGCTGTCGGCGTGGACTCGACCACGATGCTGGTCGAGTGCTCCGGCGCCGCGCCGGCCTCGGTGCTGCACATCCACGGCAGCGCCGACCCGATCATCCGATACGACGGTGCCCCGGGCCGGTCCTACAGCCCTGGCTCGGCGCCGATCGACGGACCGCCGGTGCCCGACGTCGCCGCCGCCTGGCGAACGACCGACGACTGCCCGGCGCCTCAGACCAGCTCCACTGGTGACGTGACGACCTCGACCGCCCAGTGCCCGGCCGGCCGCGCCGTCGAGCTCATCACCATCGCCGGGGCGGGACACCAGTGGCCCGGCGGACAGCCCAACCCCCGCGCGGAGGTCCTCGGCGCCGGCACCCCTTCGACCGCCCTCGACGCCACCCGCACCATCTCGGAATTCTTCGCGTCCCATCCCCGGTCGCCGGCCGGCACGCCTGGCGGGTGAACGGCGCCGGGGCGGATATCCCCAGCCCCGCTCTGGCCGGCCGTCCCGACCGCCAGCGGCAGGACCACCACGCAGAAAGCGGTGGGGCTGGTCGGCCAGGTTCTCCTGGCCGACCAGCCCCACCGCATCTCGTCGACGACGCCGTCGGCGGGTGGTTATCTCATGGCGTCGCGCGCGCGGTCGACGGCCGACGCGACCGGTCCAACTGTCCACTGCGCGGCGGGGGAACCCGCGGTCGACGGATGCGGATGCGTCGGCGCGACCTTCTCCGCGGTGCGCAGCTTGCGGCCCATGCCCTCAAGCTGGTGCTCGTCGCGGGCCGCCCGCACACGCGGGAACTCCTCGCTCTCCTCGTGCTCCGCGTGGGCGGACACAGCCCGCTCCAGATCGGTCAGCCTCGAATCGAACTCGGCGCTGTGCAGGTCCATCTTCTCCAGTTCCCGCAGCACTCGGCTGGCCTTGTCCTCCTCGTCGTTGCGGGCCGCGGCGACGGACTTGTCGACCTTCTTCGTCACGGGCCGCACGACCATCTCCTCGGCGGTCTCGTGGACCGCGAGCAGCGCACGCAGCTCGTCGAACGCCTGCCGCCTGTCCTCGCCCGCCCCCGTGCGCACCTCGGCGAACAGGTCACGAATACGAGCGTGCTGGTCGAGCAGAACTCCCACCACATCGTCCTCAGGCAGCTGCGCCGCGCGGGCACGCTCTACGTCGGCCTCACTCATCGCCATGATCCCTCCTCGTTTGTGATGACGTTCGGTTCGGGTGCAGCGTTCGCCCTTCCCACGATCTCCGCTCCCAATCACGGAGCGGAAAATCCATTCCGTCCGATTGGTCCGCCATCGGTCGACCTTGCCGGCGGCATCCGGATCCRCATTGCCCGCCGAACACTCGGGTGGACGCGACGGCTTCCGGCCCCGGATCAGCGGCCGAGCCGACGGGCGTTCAGGATGAGACGTCTCCCGAGGGCACACGCTGGTGGCGGCGGGCGCGGGGACYAGTGGACCGGCGGGTGCGGGTGCCGGTGTCGACGTGACGGCGGTGCGACGCCTCAGGCGCACGCTCACGATCGGTGGCGATGCTCTGCGCAATCGTGTCGAGGGTCCGCGTCCGGGTCTTGTCGTCGAGTCCGGTCAGGAGACTGTCCAGCACGCCCATCGCCCACTCCGTTCGGTTCGTTCGGTTTCCCCCCGATTCCCACGGAGCCGCGACTAACACGAGGCTCGCCATGATTAACAGGATTCATCCGGCAGTCGAGAGATCATCGGATGCGCGGGATAGATCGAGGTGATCCGGGTACCTGGCCGCCATGACCACTACCCCGCACACCACCGGAGTCCCCGCGACCCAGCTCGGCGACGATGACCTACGCCGCGAGCTCGACCGGCTGCACGCCACCCGCCACGACACCGTGGTCGGCGGCAGCGAGGACGCGCTCGAGAACCACACCCGGCGGATGCTCGAGCTGGAGGCCGAGTACCTCACCCGGTTCCCGGCCGAGTCGGCTCCCGACCCCGCCCGGACGCGCGCGGGCGCGCGCCGGCTCGCGGCCGGCCGCTGACGCGACGAACGTCCGCGCGGCGCGCACGCCGCCAGCCCCGCCGGCGCGGAGCCGGCGACAACCACCGACAGCGTCTCCCGCGACCACGACAGCACCGGCGCCTGGCCCGGCAGGAAGGAGCTCCTTCCTGCCGGGCCACGCACGTCCTCCAGCTGTCCTCAGCACCGGCGACCTCGCCCTGCGCCTGAACACGTGCCACGAGCGACCGGGTGCCGGTTCGGGACATCGTCGGATCACGCCAGAATGGGCCCATGACCAACCGGGCAACGTCGAGACGGGCACATGCCGTCTCCCGGCCATCGTCGACGGGCCCCGCGCCGGTGAACGCGTCCGCACCCCCCGCCCACGGCGCCGCCGCTGACGCCGCCGCAGTGGGGCCGCGATCGACTGGCGTGCCCGCCGGCGCCGGACGGCTCAGGGCGAGCCGGCGTCAGGGCCGAGGCGGGAACCCGGCCGATCGCGGCCGGATGCCCACGGGGACGCCGGCGGGCTGGCGGCGAGGTGCCGCGCCGAGGGCGGCCGCGCTCCTCGCGTACGGGCTCGGCCTGATCGACATCCTGTCGGCGGTCACACCGCCCGGACATCGCAGGGTGGCCGAGCTGCGCGCCATCCTGCCGACGGGCATCCCGGAGCACGCGCGGACGCTGACGGTCCTCGTCGGCGTCCTGCTGGTCCTGCTCGCGCACGGGCTCGCGCGCCGCAAACGGCGTGCCTGGCAGCTCGTGCTCGCGCTCGCCGCCGTGAGCACGGTGCTGCACCTGCTCAAGGGCCTCGACTACGACGACGCCGCCGGGTCGGCCGCGGTCACCGGCTGGCTGCTCTACCGCCACCGGGACTTCCACGCCGAGCCGGACCCGTCGAGCCGCTGGCGGGCCGTCGGCGCCTTCGCCGCGCTGTTCGGCCTGTCGGTGGGCAGCGGCCTGCTCATGCTGCGCCTGGGCTGGTCGAGGTCGATCGGCGAGTACCCGCTGTCCGAGCAGATCGAGCACGTGCTGGGCGGCATGATCGGGATTCACGGACCGGTCGGTTTCGCGTCGGGCCGGATCGACCGGATGGTCGCGAGGACGCTCGCCGCGATGGGCCTGCTGACGGTGGCACTGCCGACCTGGATGGCGCTGCGCCCGCCGCGGCCGCACCCGCGCCACGACGCGGACGACGAGGCCCGGCTCCTGGACCTGCTCGCCCGCCATGGCGGCGACGACTCGCTCGGCTGGTTCGCGCTGCGCCGGGACAAGGCGGTGATCTGGTCGCCCTCGGGGAAGTCCGCGATCGCCTACCGGGTCGTCGGCGGGGTGATGCTCGCCAGCGGTGACCCGCTCGGCGACCGGGAGGCATGGCCGGGCGCCATCACCGAGTTCCTGCGGGTCGCCGGCCGGCACGCCTGGGTCCCGGCGGTGATCGGCTGCTCGGCGCCCGGCGGCACGGCCTGGACGAGAGCGGGCCTGACCGCGCTGGAGCTGGGAGACGAGGCCGTGCTCCACGTCGACGACTTCAGCCTGGACGGCCGGGCGATGCGCGGGGTCCGCCAGGCGGTCGCCCGGGTCGAGCGCGCCGGCTACGAGGCGAAGGCCGCGCGGGCGCGTGACCTACCGGCGGCGGAGCTCGCCGAGCTGAGGCGGCTGACGCGCGCCTGGCGCGGCTCGGAGCGGGAGCGCGGCTTCTCGATGGCGCTCGGCCGGTTCGCCGAGTCCGCCGCGAACGCCACGGATGCCGCGAACGCCAAGGATGCCGGGAACACCAAGGATGCCGGGAACACCGCGGATGCCGGCGGCCAGGTCGGATCCGCCGGCGCCGGTCGCGGCGGCGACGGTGACGACAAGGCCGCCGTCGCCGCGTGCGCCGCCGGCTGTGTCATCGTGACAGCCGTCAGCCCGCCCGAGGCCGGCCGAGGCCCGGAGGCCGACGGGAGTGCCGCCCCAGCCGGCGGCGCGGTGCGCGGGCTGCTGCACTTCGTTCCCTGGGGCAGCGACGGCCTGTCCCTCGACATGATGCTGCGCGACCCGCGGGCCGACAACGGGCTGACCGAGTACCTCATCGTGGCGACCATCCGTGCCGCCCGGGAGCTGGGCGTGCGCCGGATCTCGCTCAACTTCGCCGCCTTCCGCCAGGCCCTCGAGCTCGGCGGCCGGCTCGGCGCGGGCCCGGCGGCCAGGAGCGGCCGGTGGCTGCTGGTGTTCCTGTCGCGGTGGTTCCAGATCGAGAGCCTCTACCGGTTCAACGCCCGGTTCCAGCCGGCCTGGCAGCCGCGCTACATCTGCTTCCCCACCAGCCGTGACCTGCCCAGGGTCGCCGTCGCCATGATGGAGGCCGAGGCCTACCTCCCCAGGCCCTGGCACCGCTCCCGCCCCACCGTCCAGACGGCGAACCGTGGCGGATCAGCAACCCCATAGACGCGGCCATCCGCCGCACCCCGAAGCCATGGTGGAAGAGCGTGGCGGATCAGCAACCCCATAGGCAGGGCCATCGACCACGGTTCGGGAATCGGGGGTTGTCAGTGGCGGGCGGGGATGCTGGGGGGCGGCGGGGCGGCGGCCGGGGATGGGGACGGGGGGGAACCGTCGGGGGGTGGCTGGGGGGCGGTGCGGGGGCGGAGGGCCACGCCGACGCCGGCCCAGACGAGGTCGGCGACGGTCGCCAGCAGCCGCGACACCAGCGCGAGCACCAGCGCGGGGTCTCTGGCGAGCGCCGGTGAGAGGACCAGGACCAGGACCGCCTCACGCACCCCGCCGCCAGCGGGCACGATCAACACGAGGAAACCGGCGGTCCAGGCCAGCGCGTAGCCACCGACGGCGAGCACGAGCAGCCGCGGCCCGTCGATACTCGCGCCGAGGTCGCGCGCGAGCAGGAAGGTCGCCGCGCCGTAGCAGCCGAAGCTGACCAGCAGCCAGCCGGCGCCGGCGAGCACCGCGCGTCCGGGGATCGGCTCGGTCATCGCCGGGCGGCGCAGCAGACGGAAGGCCAGCGCCAGTAGTCGGCGCAGCACCGACGGCCAGAGCAGCAGCATGAACGCCGCCGCGGCGGCGAACGCCCACCAGTAGCTGGTGAGCGCGTCCTGGGACACGAACGGCAGCGTCACCGCGGCGGCGAGGCCGCCGCACGGCACGGCTAGTGCCAGCACGATCAGGCTGGCCGCCGCCGAGCGCGGCCGGGCCACCCCGTAGTCGCGCGACAGCTCCATCTGCGCGAGCACCGGCCAGACGCTGCCCGGAATGTACTTGCCGACCTGGCCGACGAAGAAGATCCGCGTCGCCGCCCGCAGCGGCAGCCGCGCGCCCAGCCCGGCCAGCACCGCCCGCCATGACAGCACCGTCAGCCCGACGGCGACCACCGTCGCCACTCCCGAACCGACCACGCCGACGACACTCAGCTCGCGGATCGAGGCGCTGACCTCGTGCCATCGGTCGACCAGGACCACCACGAGCAGCCCCGCGGCCACGAGCAGCGCCACGCGCACCAGCCAGGCCCGCGGCCCACCCCTGCGTCCTGGCCTTGTCGGCGCGCCCTGGTCGCCCGACACGTCGGACGCGGCGGACGCGGCGTCCGGTGGACGGACCGGACCGACCGGGCCGACCGGGCCCGATGCCGACGAGGAGTCGGACGCCGCCGCCGTCTCCGGGGCCGCGCCCCGGCTGGCGGCCGGGGTACGGCCCGGGCGGTGCCGCCCGGTCATCGCCTGGTTCGGCGCGGTGTCAGCATGCACCCGTCCAGACTAGGGGCGCGCCGATGACGCGCCGCGATGCCCCGTCCGCACCGATCGGCATACATCGCGCCGGATCATCGGCCGACCCGCGCCGCATCGACCGTCCTGATCGCGGCCCGGTAGCCGAAACCGCCGGCCAGGCGGGTACCTGGCCGGCGGTCGGAGTGCGGTGAGCGGTAGGCCGGGTATCCGGCCGGTAGCCGAGCTACTCGGCCGAGCGGCGCTGCCGCGGCGAGGCCTTGGCCGCCTTCGCGGCCGCCTGCTCCGGCACCACCGGCTCGACGGCCGGGGCCGTCTCGGTCGGCGAGCCCGGCTCGCCGGCGAGTGCCGGCTGGCGGCGGGCGATCGCCTCGACGACCTTGCGGGCGAGGTCCTGCGGCGCGAGGCCGACCTCGGCGAGGACCTCGTCGCGCTTGCCCTGGTCGAGGAACCGCTGGGCGATGCCGAAGTCGCGCAGCGGAATGTCGACGTCGGCGTCGCGCAGGGCCTGCGCGATGGCCGAGCCGACGCCGCCGACGCGGCCGTTGTCCTCGACGGTGACGACCAGGTCGTGGTCACGGGCGAGCTCGACGATCTCGGCCGGCACCGGCTTGACCCAGCGCGGGTCGACGACGGTGATCCCGATGCCCTGGCTCGCCACCCGGCGGGCGACGTCCATGCAGGTGGGCGCCATCGCGCCGACCGACACCAGCAGCACCTCGCGGTGGCGCGCCACCGCCGGCTCGCGGAACAGCACGTCCACGCCGCCGACGGTGTCGATCGCCGGCACGTCGGCCCAGACGCTCCCCTTCGGGAAGCGGATGACGTTCGGCTTCTCGGTCTCGGCGACCGCCTCGCGCAGCAGGGTGCGCAGCGTCGTCTCGTCCCGCGGGGCGGCGATCTCCAGGTCCGGCACGATCTGCATGAGCGACATGTCCCACATGCCGTTGTGCGACGCGCCGTCCTCGCCGGTCACACCCGCGCGGTCGAGCACGAACGTCACCGCCTGGCGGTGCAGCGCGACGTCCATGAGGACCTGGTCGAACGCCCGGTTGAGGAAGGTCGCGTAGAGGCAGACGACCGGCTTGAGACCACCCATCGCGAGGCCGGCGGCCGACGTGGTGGCGTGCTGCTCGGCGATGYCGACGTCGAAGACCCGGTCAGGGAAGGCCTTGGAGAAGGCGTGCAGGCCGACGGGCTGCAGCATCGCCGCGGTCATCGTGACCACGTCCGGTCGCTCGGAACCGATCTGGACGATCTCGTCGGAGAAGACGCTCGTCCAGGACTGGCCCTTCTTCGCGGTCGGCTTGCCGGTCGCCGGGTCGAAGGCCGGCGGGCCGTGGAAGTGGTCCGCGTCGTCCTGCTCGGCCGGCTTGTAGCCGAAGCCCTTGCGGGTGACGGCGTGCACGATCACCGGGCGGTTGTAGTCCTTGGCGCGGYGCAGCGCCTGCTCCATGGCGGCGGAGTCGTGGCCGTCGACCGGGCCGACGTACTTCAGGCCGAGGTCCTCGAACATGCCCTGCGGCTGGACGACGTCCTTGATGCCCCGCTTGATGCCGTGCAGCGCGTCGAACAGCGGGGCGCCGACCAGCGGGGTGCGGCCGAGGACCTGCTTGACGACGTCGAGCACCTGCTCGTACTCGGGGGCCAGGCGCAGCGCGGCGAGGTGGTCGGCGAGGCCGCCGATCGTCGGCGCGTAGGAGCGGCCGTTGTCGTTCACGACGATGACGACCTTGCGGTCGCCGGCGGCGATGTTGTTGATCGCCTCCCAGCACATGCCGCCGGTGAGCGCGCCGTCGCCGACGACGGCGACGACGTGGCGGTCCTCGCCGCGCAGGGCGTAGGCCCGCGACAGGCCATCGGCGTAGGAGAGCGCGGTGGAGGCGTGCGAGTTCTCGATGATGTCGTGGTCGGACTCGGCCTGGCTGGGGTAGCCGGACATCCCGCCACGCTGGCGCAGCTTCTCGAAACCGTCGGCACGGCCAGTGAGCAGCTTGTGCACATAAGCCTGATGACCGGTGTCAAAGAGGACTCGGTCAAAGGGCGAGTCGAATACCCGATGAATTGCCATCGTCAGCTCGACCGCGCCCAGGTTCGGACCGAGGTGGCCACCAGTACGCGCGACCGCGTGGATCAGGAAATCGCGGATCTCCGCGGCCAGGACGGGCAGCTCCTCGAGGCTGAGTCGTTTGACGTCCTGTGGGCTGTTGATCGTCGACAGCAGCGGCACGGCGTGCACTCCCTCCCCCGACTGGGGTATCGGTCCCGGGGTCCGGGAAAGCCTAGCCTGGCCGGATGTCGGCCAAGGGACCGGCACCCGACATGTGAGATCACCACGGCCGCGGGTGAATTCGCGCGTTTTGGCGGTAGAATCCGCTCCCCGCCGCGGCGACACTCCGCTATAGCAACATCGCGTCCCGGCACCGGTACTCTGCTGAACCTACCGCCGTTCGGCCGCCACGCCATGTCGGTCATCCGACTACCCGCCGACGCCGGTCTGGCCTGGTCCGGCCGCCAGCGTGTCCGGGGGAACGCATCACCCCAAGATGGCGGCGCCGCCCCCGGAAAGGCCGGGTTAGCCACCGACACCGCATCGTCACAATGCCGATACGCCATCCGGGCAATCGGTACACGGATTATCGACACGGCGCGCCGCGCGACAGCGTTCCGTCACCGGCCGCCGGTCCACGAACGAGCGGGCCGGGACCGACCGTCCGCTTCGTCGCGGCCC
Source organism: Pseudofrankia asymbiotica (assembly GCF_001983105.1). Classification (GTDB taxonomy): domain Bacteria; phylum Actinomycetota; class Actinomycetes; order Frankiales; family Frankiaceae; genus Pseudofrankia; species Pseudofrankia asymbiotica. The sequence goes on from NZ_MOMC01000026.1 coordinate 25,750, forward strand.
GACCGACCGGTTTCGCGCGGATCGCCCCGGCCGGCCCTGGAGGCGAGACCGGCCTGGCGCTAGGGCATGGGGACCAGGCGCGCGACGCACTCGATGTGCGCGGTCATCGGGAAGAGATCGAAGGCGCGCACGCCGTCGACCTGGTAGCCGGCCGCCGCCGCGGCGGCGAGGTCGCGCCCGAGCGCGACCGGGTCGCAGGCCACGTAGGCGACCGCCCGAGGCCGCAACGCCAGCAGCGCGGTCAGCACGTCCGTGCCGGCGCCGGTCCGCGGCGGGTCCAGCACCGCCACGTCGATGCCGCCTCCGCCCCCGCCCGGGCCGTCGGCGGGACGGGCGCCGCCGCCGACGCAGTGACGCACGGTCGCCGCCGTCACCCGCACCGGCCGGACCGACACCCACGGCAGATCGGCGAGGCTGCGGGTCGCCGAGGCGACCGCGGCGGCGTCGGACTCCATCGCGATCACCTCGCCGTCCGGGCCGACCGCCTCGGCGAGGAAGGCCGCGAACAGGCCGGCGCCCGCGTACAGGTCGAGGGCCCGCTCCCCCGGCCGCGGCTCGAGCGCGGCGAGCACCGCGCCGACGAGCGTGCGCGCCGCCGCCGGGTGGATCTGCCAGAACGCGGACGCGTCGACCCGGAACTCCCGGCCCAGCACCCGCTCGACCAGCCCGCCGCCGTGAGCCGCCCGGCCGACGTCGCGCGACGTGCCGCCGGTCGGGCGAACAGCCACCCGCCCGGAGCTCACGCTCGCCGCGACCTCGACCGCCTCCGCCCCCGGAAAGCGCCGCCCGGCGACGGCATCCACGACCAGCGGATGCGCGATCCGGCAGTCGGGCGTGGCCACGACCTGGTGCGATCGGTGCATCCGCAGCCCCACCTCGCCGTCCGCGGTCACGGCGAAACGCATCCGAGAGCGCCAGCCGAGCCCTTCGCCGGCTGGCGGAGCCACCGCGCGATCTCCCTGGCGTGCCCGTCCCCCCTGGCCCACCTGCCGCGCCGGGCCGCCCGCGGCGACGTCATCCGCCTCGCCGCCCGGGGCGGGCACCGGCTCGACCGTGACGGCGAGCCCCGACGTGCCCATCGCGACGCCCCGCTCGTCACCCTTCCCGCCATCGTGGGCCACGTGGGCGGCCAGGCCCCCCTGGTGGCGCAACGCCTCGACGACCACCTCGGCCTTCAGCCGCCGCTGGGCGGCGGGTGAGGCGTGCTGCCAGTCGCAGCCACCGCAGCCACCCTGCCCGAGGGGAGTGCGGCCACGTTCGCCCTGTGCCCCTCCCGGAGCCCCTGGCCGCGTCGCCTCTGCCGGGGCCGCCGGCCTGGGCGGCCCCGCGTGCGGGCAGGGCGCCTCCACCCGGTCGGGTGAGGGCTCGATGATCTCGACGGCGTCGGCGCGCCAGTACCGGTCGTGGGAACGGTCGGTGACGCGGGCGCGCACCCGCTCGCCGGGCAGCGCATGCCGGACGAACACCACCCGGCCGCCGGACCGCGCCACACACGACCCGCCGTGGGCGACCGGGCCCACCTCCAGATCGATCAGTTCGCCGCCCGTGTGGTCCTCGCCGCCCTCGCCGCCCTCGCCGTCCCTGTCACCGTCGTACTCCTCGTCGGCCCACCGCGCACCCGCGCGATGGTCGCCGCCAGGGCCGGCCTGGTCGGTCCTGGCCGGTCCATGGCCCGAGGAGGCGCGAGAACGTCCCGCCTCGGGCCGACGGCGGCCCCGCGTCCCCGGCGGCACTAGCCCTCCGCCCCGTCGGCTCGGCCGGACAACGCGGTCGAGCCGGGCGACGGTGCCGACGGCTCCTTCGCGCCGACGGCGGCGACGGCGCCGGGTCCGCGCGGCCCGGCCTGGCCGCGCCGGACGGCGCCGGCGGCCTCCCCGTCCATGCGGCGCTGCGCGTTCGACGACGACTCCAGCTGCCAGGGCACGCTCGTCACCATCACCCCGGGCTGGAACAGCAGCCTCGCCTTGAGCCGCAGCGCGCTCTGGTTGTGCAGCAGGTGCTCCCACCAGTGGCCGACGACGTACTCCGGGACGAACACCGCGACGACGTCGCGCGGGCTGTCCTTGCGGATGTCCGCGACGTACTTGAGCACCGGCCCGGTGATCTCCCGGTAGGGCGAGGCGAGCGTCACCAGGTCGATGGTGATGCCGCGCTCGTGCCACTCCTGGGTGAGCCGCTCCGCGTCGGCCGGGTCGACGGCGGCGGTCACCGCGACCAGGCTGTGCGGCCTGGTCGCCTTGGCATAGGCGAGCGCGCGCAGCGTCGGCGCGTGGATCTTGCTGACCAGGACGACACCGTGCACCCGAGACGGCAGCTTCGGCGGGCCGGGCGGCGGGGTGAGCTCGATGGCGATCCGGTCGTAGTGCTTGCGCACCGCCCGCATCGCCACGAAGATCACCGGCATCGCGATGACGACGATGTACGCGCCGTGGGTGAACTTCGTCGCCAGCACGAGGATGAGCACGAGGCCCGTCATGCAGGCCCCGAAGAAGTTGATCGTCTGCGCGCGGCGGACCCTGCGCCGCCCGCCCGGCGTGGTGGCGAGTGTCGACTCGCCGCGCAGCACCCGCTGCCAGTGGCGCACCATGCCGGACTGGCTCAGGGTGAACGAGACGAACACGCCGACGATGTAGAGCTGGATCAGCCGGGTGGTCTCGGCCTTGAACACCACCACCAGCAGGATGGCGAAGCCGGCCAGCAGCAGGATCCCGTTGGAGTAGGCGAGCCGGTCGCCGCGGGTGTGCAGCTGGCGCGGCAGGTAGCCGTCGCGGGCGAGGATCGAGCCGAGCACCGGGAAGCCGTTGAACGCCGTGTTCGCGGCCAGGATCAGGATCAGCGTCGTCACCGCGGCGATGTAGACGAACCCGATCGAGCCCCCGCCGAACACGGCCGCCGCGACCTGCGCGATCACCGTCGGCTGTTCGCCGTGCGAACCGACGAGGTTCTTCGCGTCCTCGGCGACATGCACCTTGCTGGCCATCGCGAGCACGGTGACGCCGATGAACATCAGCGCGGCGATCAGGCCCATCGCCAGCAGCGTCGATGCCGCGTTCTTGCTCTTGGGTGGGCGGAATGCCGGCACGCCGTTACTGATCGCCTCGACGCCGGTCAACGCCGTACAGCCCGAGGAGAACGCCCGCAGCGCGAGGAACGCGAGTGCCAGCCCGGAGTAGTGGTTGGCCGCGACGACGTGGTAGTCGGCGCTCTCCGCCCGCGGAGTGTGTCCGAAGGCCATCTTCACGAACCCGATGACGATCATGACGAAGATGCCGAGGATGAACCCGTAGGTCGGGATCGCGAACGCGGTGCCCGACTCGCGCACGCCGCGCAGGTTCATCATCGTCAGCACGACGATGAGCAGCACCGCGATGATCACCTTGTGCTGGGCGAGGCTGGTGACCGCGCTGGTCAGGTTCGCCACGCCGGCGGACACCGACACGGCGACGGTCAGCACGTAGTCGACCAGCAGGGCGCTGGCGACCGTGAGCCCCGCCGGCCCGCCGATGTTCTCCGTCGCCACCTCGTAGTCGCCGCCCCCGCTGGGGTAGGCGTGCACGGTCTGACGGTAGGACGCGACGACGGTCAGCATGAGCGCGACGACGACGAGCGCGATCCACGGCGTGAAGTGATAGAACGCCAGGCCGCCGAGCGAGAGAACCAGCAGGATCTCCTCGGTCGCGTACGACACCGAGGACAGCGCGTCGCTGGCGAATACGGGCAGAGCGACCCGCTTCGGCAGCAACGTCTCTCCGAGCCGGTCACTTCCGAGGGGGCGGCCGACCCAGATGCGCTTCAGCCGGTCCGTGAGCGCCACGCGCAGATGCTACCGAGCAACCCTGTCGATCTGTTCGGCGCGGCACATATCGCCAAGGCCCGGCCAGAGTGCCGGGGTGGGCGCGGACCGCCCGGGATCCCCGGCGCGCACCGTCGCGGTGATCATCCCGTGCCTGGAAAGCCCAGCACGCCAGCACGCATGCGCCCCGTCACGACGTCGCCGCCCGCCGGCCGGCGCTCCGCCGCGACCACCTGGCATGTGACCCGCGGCATAGCCCGCGCAGCGAGGCCGACGGGCGCCACGGGCGCGTCGGGCGCGCGCCGCCCACGCGACGGCGCCGGTCCGTCGACCCAGGGCATCGGACACCGCTACGCTCTCGCCCCATGCACGTCGTGATCCTCGGCTGCGGCCGGGTCGGCTCGGCCCTGGCGATCGAGCTCGAACGTTTCGGGCACGGCGTCGCCGTCATCGACCAGGACCCCACCGCCTTCCACCGGCTGCCGCCGTCGTTCACCGGCAGCAAGATCACCGGTGTCGGGTTCGACAGGGACACTCTGATCGAGGCCGGCATCGAGAAGGCCGAGGCGTTCGCCTCGGTGTCCAGCGGCGACAACTCGAACATCATCTCCGCCCGGGTGGCGCGGGAGATGTTCGGCGTCCAGCGGGTCGTCGCCCGGATCTACGACCCCCGCCGGGCCGAGGTCTACGAGCGGCTCGGCATCCCGACGGTGGCCACCGTGCGCTGGACGCGCGACCAGATGCTCGCCCGGCTGCTGCCCGAGGCGGTCACCCCGGAGTGGACCCATCCGTCCGGTGCCGCCCTGATGACCCAGTTCACCCCCGCGAAGGGCTGGGCCGGCCGGCCGGTCAAGGAGATCGAGCAGGCGGCCGGCATCCGGGTCGCCTGCCTGACCCGATACGGCGACGGCATCATCCCGGACGGGCGCACCATGGTGCAGGACGGCGACATCCTGCACGCCACCGTGGCTCGCAAACGCGTCGCCGAGGCCGAGGCCGTCGCCCGCGCCAACCCACCCAAGGGAGCCTGAGGGTCATGACGCGCCAGGTGGTGACGATCGCCGGTGCCGGCAAGGTCGGCCGGTCGATCGCGAGCGAGCTCCTCGACAACGGCACCGAGGTGCTGCTCATCGAGCGGGACGGCGCCAAGATCCGTCCGCAGTCGATTCCGAAGGCGCGCTGGCTGMAGGCCGACGCCTGCGAGCTGTCGTCGCTGGAGTCGGCCGGCCTGGAGAACTGCGCGGTCGTGGTCGCCGCGACCGGCGACGACAAGGTCAACCTGGTCGTCTCGCTGCTGGCCAAGACCGAGTTCGGCGTGCCCCGGGTGGTGGCCCGGGTGAACCACCMGAAGAACGAGTGGCTGTTCACGGACAGCTGGGGCGTCGACGTGGCCGTGTCGGCCCCGCGGATGCTGACCGCGCTCGTCGAGGAGGCGGTCAGCGTCGGTGACCTGGTCCGGCTGATGAAGTTCCGCCAGTCCGACGCGTCGCTGGTCGAGCTCACCCTGCCGGCGGACTCGCCGGTCGCCGGCCAGACCGTCGGCGACATCTCGCTGCCGCGCGACTGCGCGCTGGTCGTCATCCTGCGCGGCGGCCAGGCCGTCGTCCCGTCCCCGGACAGCACGCTGGAGCCCGGCGACGAGGTGCTCGCCGTCGCCGTCACCACCGACGCGGAGGCGGAGCTCGCCACCCTCTTCGGCGCGACCCCGCCGTCCACCTTGTAGGGCGGCGGCCGGGTCCGGTTACTCGTCGGGCGCGTTCCGGATGGCGGCCTCCGCCGGAAGCGGGTCGGCCTCGTCCTGATCGGGCGGCTCGAAGCGGGAGGCCGGGGCGATCTTGCGCACGATCCCCAGCGTCGCCAGCACGGCCAGGCCGAACAGCGGCAGCCCGAGGGCGAGGTTCGCCGCCGCGAGCCAGCCGTCCCGGTCGGCGAGGTAGAGCACGCCCTGCACCGCGAACCGCAGGAAATACACGACGATCCAGACGCCGGTGGCCCAGTTCGCCGCCCGCAGGGTGTCGCGGTGGTCGCGCCAGTCGGCGTACCGCTGGTCGAGGCCGGCCATCACATAGCCGGCGAGCGGCCGGCGGACGGCGAGGGAGACCACCCCGACGACGACGGCGCCCGCGTTGCGCAGGATCGAGACCAGGAAGTAGTCCTTGCCGCGGCCGGTCCTGGACGCGACGTAGCCCGCCACGCCGACGGCGAGCAGGCCGGAGAACGCCTGCTGCTTCGGCTCGCCGCGGACCATCCGCAGAATGAAGATCGCGACGCCGACGACCACCGCGCCGATGATCCCCGAGGTCAGCCCGGCGGCGCTGTTGAGGGCGACGAACGCGATCGTCGGCAGCGAGCTGTCGACGATCCCGCGGGGTCCTCCGATCGCCTCGCTGAACGAGACCTTGAACTCGGGGCTCGCCGCGTCCCGATCATCGGTCGAGTCCTGGCCGCCCGCCCGTGGGCGCCGGCTCTCCCGGTGAGCGGCCGCGTCGAGCGGGGTCACGTCGAGCGAGGTGTCCTCGTCCGGCGGCGGGGTGTCGGACGCGTTGTTCCCTCGAGGGGACAGTCCTGGCATCGGGTAGGTCGGCCCACTCTCCTGGGACGGTCGGCTCCCGCAAGAGTAACCGTCCCGGCGCGAGTCCCCACCGACGGCGAGGCCGTCACCAGGCGTGGCGGTCGCGCCTCGGCGACCGCCCACCGGCTGCTCAGTGACTGCTTGGTGACTGCTTGGTTGCTGCTTGATGACTGCTCAGTGGCTGGCGACCGGGAGCAGCTCGTAACGAGGGTTGAAGATCGTGGTCCGCCGGTCGTCCCGGCTGATCCGGCCGGTGGCCTTCAACGACCGGCCCGCGTCCAGGCCGGGAATCTGGCGACGACCCAGGAACACGAGCGTGACGCATCCGCTGCCGTCGTACACCTCGACCTCAAGGCTCGGCGCGCCGGACCGCGTGCGCACGGTGACGGACCGGACGGTGCCGGCCACGCAGGCGGCCTCGTGGTCCTGGCAGCCGCCGATCGGGACCGCGCCCTCGGCACGGGCCGCCCGCTGCAGGTCTTCTGCCTCGAGCTCGTCGTCGTCGGCCGTCAGCCGGTGCACCACCTTGCCCCACCAGCCGCCTTGCTCAGCCACGACTCCTCCGATCTGACCCACCGATGCCAGGCAGCGTTTCTCGCCGGGCGTTTCTCGCCAAGTCCGTGGACATCGGCTTGAAACACTCCTGAAAGGCAGTGTGCCCCGGCAAAGGGGGTCGGGCCGTAGGTTTTGTGACCTCGATCTCCGTCCTCTCGCCGACGGTTGCCCGATTGACCCCCCGACAGCGGCGGAAGCCGCCAACCGCCGCCCCCGCCACCGGCCGAACCCCCCGCCGAACCGGCATCGGGAGACGGACCCGTACCGCGCGCCGGCCCATGTCCCGGGCCGGCGCCACGGCCCTGCGCCAACCCGTCGGCCTCAGTCGGTCGAGGCGGCCGCCGCCCTGCCCTCCATGCCTGGCGGCAGCGCGCCGGTCAGCCGCGTCCAGCCGGTCGCCACGACCCGCTCGGCCGCGAGCCGGCCGAGCGCGACGGCGACGGCCGTCAGCAGCGCGAAGAACATCGCCTCCCGCCAGGTCGTGTCCGGGTGTGCCAGGTTCTTGGGTGGCTCGCCGCCGCGTACCTTCCGGTACACGGCGTTGACGCTCTTGGTGGCCGCCGTGCCGCCCGCCACGGTGGCCGCTCCCCCGACGATCTTCCAGCCGACCTTGGATACCGGTCCCGCCACCGTGCACCTCTCCATGTCCTCGACGCTCGCGTGTTCGGCGCCGGTCGTTCGCGCTCTGTCCGCGCGGACGTCGTCTCCGCGTCCCACCGTCGGTGTGGCGCCGTCCGCGTGTGCCGCCGTTGCTCTACCTACCCACCCAGTGACGGTGTGCGCAGCCAGTATCGTCCCTGGCCGATGGGTCACGCCGGCCGCGCCCACCAGCGGCTGACGCGCGCACGTCGGCACCCGCCCGTTGACCAGGTCGACCAGAAGGAGAGCCGCCATGACCGCCCTCGATCCGACGGCAGCCGACGCCGCGACCGGCGGCGCGGTGGCCGACGACGTCGTCGTCGCGGGCCCGCCGGCTCTCCCCACGGCCCCACCGGCCGTCCCCGCGGATCGGCGGGCCGTCCCCGCGGACGTGGCGTCCCGCGGGGCGGCGCACGTGCCAGGACCCGGGACCGACGCCGGGCGCGCGTCGGTGGAGGTGCTGGCGCGCAGGCTTGACCCGGAGCTGCCRCTGCCCCGGTACGCCCAGCCCCTGGACGCCGGCGCGGACCTTGTCACGGCGCGGGACGTCACGCTGGCCCCCGGTGAGCGCGCGATCGTCGGAACCGGGCTCGCCATCGCGCTGCCGRCTGGGTATGCAGCCTTTGTGCACCCTCGCAGCGGGCTGGCCGCGCGGCATGGGCTCTCCGTGGTCAATGCACCCGGTACCGTCGATGCCGGCTACCGTGGGGAGATCAAAGTGATCCTCATCAACACGGACAGGAGCGAGCCGATCCGGTTGTCCCGCGGCGACCGAATCGCCCAGCTCGTCGTGCAGCGCGTGGAGCACGCGGTCTTCCGCGAGGTCGACGAGCTGCCGGCCTCGGGGCGCGGCGACGGCGGCCTCGGCTCGACGGGCGTCGCCGGTGGCGGCCTCGGCCGCTGACCGGGGCCGACGACACGGAGATTCGTCAACCGGCCCGGGACCGCCCGGGGCGGGACCCATTCGGGGTGATCGCTCGTTGAGCCCAGCGGGACTGGCTCGACGAGAAGGCAGGAGAGGGAAGGCCATGGCATTCGGGCGCCGCCGCAGGCAGGAGGCCGACGAGGCCGATTTCATCGACGGGGAGCCGGAGCCCGAGGAGCACGCCGGCACGGTCGACAACCCGCGGGGACCCTACGACGTCGAGGACGCCCCGCGTGACGACATCCACCGCCTCGACGTCGGGGCCCTGCGGGTGCCGGCGCTGGAGGGCGCGCAGATCCAGTTCCAGGTCGAGGAGGCGTCCGGCCGGCCGATGAGCGTGGTCGTCGCCGACGGCCACAGCGCCATGGAGCTGGCCGTCTTCGCCGCCCCGAAGACCCGGGGCCTGTGGGACGACGTCCGCGCGGAGATCATCGAGCAGCTGCAGGCGAACGGCGGCTCGCCGCACACCGTCGACGGCCGCTACGGCCGCGAGCTGGAGCTCGCGCTGCCGACTCCGGTGCCCGGCCAGCTGGTCCCCGGCCGGATGATCGGGATCGACGGGCCGCGCTGGTTCGTGCGCGCCGTCATGACCGGCCCCGGCGCGCTCGACCCGTCCCGGGCGCCGCTGCTCGAGGAGACGCTGCGCCAGCTGGTGGTCGTCCGCGGCGACGACGCGATGCCGGTCCGCGACCCCCTGCCGCTCAAGCTGCCCAAGGAGGTCTCCGACCACGTCGAGGGCCTGGACGAGGACGGCGACGGCACGGGCACCGAAGCGACGTCCGGCCGCCCGCAGATGCCCACTCCCGGCGCCCGCATCGCCGAGCTCCGTTGACCTGACCGGCGAACTCGGCGGTGAGCGCCGGTCGGCCTGCAGGGCTCCCCGCGCGGTAGGCACCGCTGTCCGACCGTCAGTGGCACCACCGTCGGCGGCTCCGTCGGCGGAGGCTCACACACTGCTGGGCGGCGGAAAGCGTCGCACGTCATTGTCGAGGGCGTCCGAAACCGGGTAGACGGCAAGATAGCTGGGACGGACACCGGACGTGGCGGTCCGCCGTCGCACCCACTGTCACATTCGTGCCGGGCACGCGAGACGCGAGACGCGTGGCCGCGGGCGCTCATGTCCTCGGAGGCAGAGTTGGCCATCTACGCGCTCGGGGACCAGGTTCCCGACATCGACCCGTCGGCGTACGTCCATCCGGACGCGACCGTGATCGGGTCGGTGACGATCGGCCCTGAGTCGTCGGTCTGGCCGCGGGCGGTGYTGCGAGGCGACACCGGGAAGATCATCATCGGCGCCCGCACGTCGATCCAGGACGGCACGGTCGTGCACACCACCGCCCTGCACAGCACGGTCGTCGGCGACGACTGCGTGGTCGGCCACGTCGCCCACCTCGAGGGCTGCACCGTCGAGAACGGGGCGCTCATCGGCTCCGGCTCGATCGTGCTGCACAACGCCCGGGTGGGCTCCGGCGCGATCGTCGGCGCCAACGCGGTCGTCAGCAACAACGGCGTCGTCCCGCCCGGCGCGATGGCTCTCGGCGTCCCCGCCAAGATCCGTGAAGGCGCGGCCAACGCCGCGGGCATCGCCATGGCCGCCGAGCACTACGTCGAGAACGGCAAGCGCTTCCGCGAGGAGCTGCGCCGCCTCGACTGACGCCTCGACCACGCGGCGCCCGGTTTGGGTCAGGTGCCGCGCAGGTGGTGCAGCTTGGCCGGGTTGGCGACCAGGTCGATGGCCCGGACGCGGCCGTTCTCGGTGGTCAGGGCGACCACGTCGGTCAGCTCGCCACCGATATAGCCGAGGAAGCCGGGGCCGCCGTTGACCTCGGCGGGCACGATCATCCGCGCGCTGGCCGGATCCCGCGCGGCCTTCGCGAGGATGCTCAGCAGGAACCGCGCGACCTTGTCCGCGCCCACGATCGGCCGCCGCGCCGCCTGGGCCACCCCGCCGCCGTCGGACCGCAGCACGACGTCCGGATCGAGCAGCTCGACCAGCGCGGCCAGGTCACCGCCGTCCGCCGCTCGCTGGAACGCCTCCGCGACCCGCCAGCCGTGGGCCGGGTCCGGGTCGAACCGGGCGCCGCGGGAGCGGACGTGGCGGCGGGCGCGGCTCGCGAGCTGGCGGGAGGCCGCGGGGGTGCGGCCGGTGATCTCGGCGATCTCGTCGAACCCGTAGCCGAAGACGTCGTGCAGCACGAGCGCGGTCCGCTCGGCCGGGCTGAGGGTCTCCATCACGACGAGCATCGCCATGCTCACCGACTCGGCGAGCGTCACCCGGTCCGCCGCGGTGTCCGGCAGCGACGCGGCGGCCGCCCGCTGGGCCGCCGCCCCCGCGGCCCCCGCCGTGCCGGCCGCGTACACCGCCACCGCGTCGAGGCCGCCGACGTCGGCCAGCGGCTCGGGCAGCCACGGGCCGATGTACGACTCCCGGCGGACGCGCGCCGAGCGCAGCTCGTCCAGGCAGAGCCGGCCGACGACGACGGTCAGCCAGGCGCGCAGGTCGTCGGGCTCGACGTCGGCGCGGTCGAGGCGCAGCCACGCCTCCTGGACGACGTCCTCGGCGTCGGCGAACGAGCCGAGGATCCGGTAGGCCAGGCCCCGCAGGTACCCGCGTTCGGACTCGAACGCGGCCGCGAGCTGCGCGGGCCGGCCCCCGTCCTCGGCCGCGCCGGCATGGAAGATGTTCATGGTCTCTCCGCAACTCCGCGCTTCTGCGTCGAGATGAGGACGAGATACCCACCCGGGATGTGACATCGCGGGCCCGAGAAACCCGCGAGGCGCTCTTCGGCCAGTCGGCGATGGCCGGCCGAAGAGCGCCTCGGGTGCGGTCAGACCGTGGTGGGCCTGGGGACGAGCTCCACAGTGACGGTGATCTCGCCGGTGCCCGCCGCCAGGGTCAGGCCGGCGATGCTGCCGGCGTTGCGCAGGTCGGCGCCGACCGGGTCCAGCAGGGCCAGCACGTCGGGCTCGGCGGTGATCCTGGCGGAGGCGACCTCCGCCTTCATCGACACCTTGGCTTCCGACTTGGCGCGGCGCACCGCGGAGAGGACCACCCCGACGACCTCGAGCTGGCGCGCCGGCGCCGCCTCGGCGAGCTTGCGCAGCTGGGGGGCCTCCGGCCAGCGCGCCCGGTGCACCGAGCCGGCCTGCCACCAGGACCAGACCTCCTCGGTGACGAACGGCAGGAACGGCGCGAACAGCCGCAGCAGCGTCGAGAGCGCCACCGCGAGCGTCGCCCGCGCCGAGGCCGCGCCCGCCTCCCCCGCGCCGCCGTAGGCGCGGCCCTTCACCAGCTCGACGTAGTCGTCGCAGAACGTCCAGAAGAACGACTCGGTGATCTCGAGCGCGCGGGCGTAGTCGTAGCCGTCGAACGCGGCGGTCGCCTGGTCGACGACGTCGGCGAGACTCGCGAGCAGCGCCCGGTCCAGCGGCTCGGTCACCGCGGCCAGCGTCGCCTCGTCGGCCGCGTCCCCGGTCGCGATGCCCGCCGGCGGCACGGCGTCGCCCTCGCCGCCGACGATGCCCAGCGCGAACCGGCTCGCGTTGAGAATCTTGATCGCGAGCCGACGGCCGATCTTCATCTGGCCGACGTCGAACGCCGTGTCCGTGCCCGGCCGGGCGCAGGCCGCCCAGTAGCGGACCCCGTCCGAGCCATGCTCCTGGAGCAGCCCCAGCGGGGTGACGACGTTGCCCTTGGACTTCGACATCTTCTTGCGGTCCGGGTCCAGGATCCAGCCGGAGATCGCCGCGTCCGACCAGGGCAGCTCRCCGTGCTCCTCGTGGCTGCGCACCACGGTCGAGAACAGCCAGGTCCGGATGATCTCGTGGGCCTGCGGGCGCAGGTCCATCGGGAACACCCGGGCGAACAGGTCCTCGTCGTAGCCCCAGCCGCCCGCGATCTGCGGCGTCAGCGACGACGTCGCCCAGGTGTCCATGACGTCCGGGTCACCGGTGAAACCGCCGGGCACGTCACGCTGGGCGGCGGTGTAGCCGGGCGGGATGTCCGTCGACGGGTCGAGGGGCAGGCTGTCCTCGGCGGCGAGGATCGGCGCCTCGTAGCGCGGCTCGCCGTCCTCGTCCAGCTCATACCAGACCGGGAACGGCACGCCGAAGAAGCGCTGCCGGGAGATCAGCCAGTCGCCGTTGAGGCCGTCGACCCAGTTCTCGTAGCGGACCCGCATGTGCGGCGGGTGCCAGTCGAGCTGGGCGCCGCGCGCGCGCAGCTCGGCGCGCAGCTCCTCGTCGCGGCCGCCGTTGCGCAGGTACCACTGCCGGGTGGAGACGATCTCCAGCGGCCGCTCACCCTTCTCGTAGAACTTCACCGGGTGGGTGATCTGCCGAGGCTCGCCCCTGAGCGCGCCGGACTCGGTGAGCAGCTCGACGATCCGGGTCCTGGCGGCGTGCACCGTCCTGCCCGCGACCTCCGCATAGGCGGCCCGGCCCGCCTCGGTGTCGATCGCGGCCGGCGGGTCGGCGAGCAGCCGGCCGTCGCGACCGATGACGGCGCGGGCGGGCAGGTTCAGCTCGCGCCACCAGATCACGTCGGTGAGGTCACCGAACGTACAGATCATCGCGATGCCGGAGCCCTTGTCCGGGGCCGCGAGCCGGTGCGCGACGATCGGCACCTCGACGCCGAACAGCGGCGTGCGCACGGTCTTGCCGAACAGCGGCTGGTAACGCTCGTCCTCCGGGTGCGCGACCAGCGCGACGCAGGCCGGCAGCAGCTCGGGCCTGGTCGTCTCGATGATCACTTCACCGTCGCCGGACGACCGGGGGAAGCCGATCGTGTGGTACGCCCCGGGGCGCTCCCGGTCCTCCAGCTCGGCCTGGGCGACGGCGGTGCGGAACGTGACGTCCCACAGCGTCGGCGCCTCGGCCAGGTAGGCGTTGCCGCGCGTGTAGTTGCGCAGGAACGCCCGCTGGGCGACGGCGCGTGAGCGGGTGTCGATCGTCGCGTACGTCTGCGTCCAGTCCACGGACAGGCCGAGGCGACGCCAGAGCTCCTCGAAGCCCTTCTCGTCCTCGAGCGTCAGCTCCTCGCACAGCTCGACGAAGTTACGCCGGCTGATCGGGATCTGCTCCTTGCCCGGCTTGGCCGGCGGGGTGAACTCCGGGTCGTACTGGACGGAGGGGTCGCAGCGCACGCCGTAGAAGTTCTGCACCCGCCGCTCGGTCGGCAGGCCGTTGTCGTCGAACCCCATCGGGTAGAAGACCTCAAGGCCGCGCATCCGCTGGTAGCGGGCGATCAGGTCGGTGTGCGTGTACGAGAAGACGTGGCCGACGTGCAGCGAGCCGCTTACGGTCGGCGGCGGAGTGTCGATCGAGTAGACGCGCGCGCGCTCGACCGTGCGGTCGAACCGGTACGTCTGCTGGTCCTGCCATACCGCGGACCAGTGCTCCTCGACCCCGTCGAGACTCGGCTTCGCTGGAATCGCCCGGGTCGCCGGCCGCGCCGCCTCGATCGAGGTCGCCGCCGTGCCCTGGGCACCGTCTGTTGACACCACCCTTCCATCCTATGGGTGATCGCCTAACGGTTATCCAAGGCCGGCGCTCGTCCGCGTCGAGGCGGCGCCCGTCCCCGCTAGTGCGCTGACCGCCTACGTTGGCTGGGGCGGAGTGCGGTGATCGGGTTGCGCCTGTCTGGGTGTTCGGGTGTGCACTGTCGGTACCGATGTGTGAGTGGTACCGGGAGGTGGACGTCATGGCGCAACCCGTGCGAGCACGGCGGCTGACCGACGAGGAGGGCCGCCGGCTGTTGAGGATCGTGCGGCGGGGGACGCACTCCTCGGTCCGGTTCCGCCGCGCCCTGATCATCATGGCGTCGGCGAGTGGGAACACCGTCCCGGCGATCGCCCGGCTGGTCGCCGCGGACGAGGACACGGTCCGCCAGGTGATCCACCGGTTCAACGAGATCGGCCTGGACTGCCTGGACCCTCACTGGGCGGGTGGCCGTCCCCGCCGGATCAGCCCTGAGGACGAGGCATTCCTCGTGGCGGCGGCCCAGACCCGCCCGACCCGGCTGGGGCGGCCGTTCACGCA